>NZ_JBIBUW010000006.1:233577-483727 GCF_043079785.1 Streptomyces sp. NPDC015139
GGGGGTGGGTGCGCGGGTGGCTGGGGGGGGGGTTGCGGTGGCGGGCGTGGGTGTGGGGGGGTTGGTTGGGGGGGGCGGGGCGGGGGGGGGGGGGGGGGGTGGGCGCCCGGGGGGGGGGGGGGGGGGGGGGGGGGGGGGGGGGGGGGGGGGGGGGGGCCCCCCACCCCGTGGGTGGGCGGCGGGCCGGCTCAGCTGCTGAGCGTGCCGGTGCCGAGCAGGCCGAGAAGGAGCACGCCGACGACGATGCGGTAGATCACGAAGGCGTTGAAGGAGTGCTTGGCGACGAACTTCAGCAGCCACGCGATGGAGGCGTAGGCCACCACGAAGGACACGATCGTGCCGACGGCCAGCGGGGCCGCGCCCACACCGGCGCCGAGGGCGTCCTTGAGCTCGTACAGGCCGGCGCCGGTCAGGGCCGGAATGCCGAGGAAGAACGACAGGCGGGTGGCGGCGACGCGGTCCAGGTCGAGGATGAGCGCGGTGGACATGGTGGCGCCGGAGCGGGAGAAGCCGGGGAAGAGCAGGGCGAGG
Organism: Streptomyces sp. NPDC015139; assembly: GCF_043079785.1. NCBI lineage: Bacteria > Bacillati > Actinomycetota > Actinomycetes > Kitasatosporales > Streptomycetaceae > Streptomyces > Streptomyces sp. NPDC015139. The sequence continues at coordinate 234,109 of NZ_JBIBUW010000006.1, forward strand.
ATCTGGGAGCAGCCGACCCACATGGCGTCCTTGAAGGACGTGTCGTCCTCGCCGCGCTTGTGGCGGCCCATCTGGTCGGCCACCCACATGACGCCCGAGCCGGCGATCAGCGAGCCGGCGACCACCCAGAGCGAGGCGAGGGGGCCGTCGATCAGGGGCTTGGCCGCGAGGCCGACCACGACGATCGGGATGGTCGCGGCGATCACCCACCAGGCGAACTTGTAGTCGTGGTGGTAGCGCTCCTCGCGGTTGGTCAGACCGCGGAACCAGGCGGAGACGATCCGCTTGATGTCCTTGAAGAAGTACACGAGCACGGCGGCGATGGCGCCTACCTGGATGACGGCGGAGAAGCCGACGACCGACTTGTCGTCGACGGGGATGTTCATGAGCCCCTCGGTGATCTTCAGGTGGCCGGTGGAGGACACCGGGAGGAACTCGGTCACCCCCTCGACTACCCCGAGGACGACGGCCTGACCGACGGAGATGGCGCTCATGGGATCCAGTTCTGAAAAGAGGTAGTTGGTCGACAATGCTGTAGACAGTACTCACTATGCCCGGCCGTGCGCGAGCCGCCTAGGCCCAGAGCGCACCGGCGAGGGCGACCCCGGCGAAGGCGGCCGCGAGGCCCGCCACCACGCTCGCGACGACGTTCACGGCAGCGTAGAGGCCGGAACCGGCCTCGGTCAGCCGCAGGGTCTCGTAGGAGAAGGTCGAGTACGTCGTCAGCGCCCCGCACAGGCCCGTGCCCAGCAGGAGCTGAAGATGCGGGCCCGCGGCCCCGGCGGCGACCGCGCCCGTGAGTGTGCCCAGGATCAGGGAGCCGGTGACGTTCACCACGAAGGTGCCCCAGGGGAAGACCGAGTCGTGGCGGGCCTGGACGGCCCGGTCGGTGAGGTAGCGCAGGGGGGCGCCGACCACGGCACCCGCGATGACCAGCAGCCAGTTCACAACGAATTCTCACCCTTCGGATCCGCCTCGTCCGGGCCCGGCGGGCGGCCCACGTACCGGACGACCTCGCACTCGTCCAGCGTCACGAGGCCCTCGCGGACCAGCTCGTCCAGCTGCGGCAGGAACGCCCGGATCCGTTTTTCGGTGTCCACGACGACCACCGCGACCGGCAGGTCCTCGCTCAGGGACAGCAGCCGGGAGGTGTGGACGCGGGAGGAGGCGCCGAAGCCCTCGATGCCCCGGAAGACGCTGGCCCCGGCGAGTCCGGCGGCGTGCGCGCGGTGCACGATCTCGGAGTAGAGGGGCTTGTGGTGCCAGGTGTCGTCCTCGCCGATGTAGACGGTCAGCCTGAGGGCGCGGCCGGTGAGTGACGTCATCGCTGCCTCCTGATGAGCACCCGGCGGGCGGCGGCCGAAGCGAGCCACACCGCCACGAGGGCCGCGACCAAGGTCGCGGCGAGATAGGCGAACGCCAGGCCGGGGCGGTCGGCGCCGACGAGCCTGCGGATGTCGACGGCGTAGGTGGAGAAGGTCGTGAACCCGCCGAGCACGCCGGTGCCGAAGAACGGGCGGACGAGGCGGTGGGCGGCCCACACGTCGGTGATGAGCACCATGAACACACCGATCACGGCGCAGCCGACGACGTTGGTCAGGAAGGTGGCCCAGGGGAAGCCGCCCTCGGGGGTGGGCCAGGCGAGGGTGAGCCCGTAGCGGGCCGACGCGCCGATGGCACCGCCGACGGCGACCACCGCGACGACGGGTGCCTGGGTGCGCCACTCGGACCGCCGCCGGGGCGCGGGGCGGACGCGGACGTTCTCTGCTTCCGGGGCTGTCATGCTCGTACGTCTCCTGTTCGGGCTGCCCCGACGGGTGATCACGGCCGGGCACCAGGGTACCGCCGGACCTGGCCCGCCTACCCTGCGGCGGGCCGCGCGCACACCGCGACGCCGGGCTCCCAGAGGCTGCCGAGGATCAGGTGCTCGCCGGCCGTGCAGACACTCGTGACCATGCGGAAGCGGGAGCTGCGGCGGGTGAGGTGGTGCAGGATCCGGCCGCCGTCGTCCACGGCCAGTACGCCGACGGTCCGGCCCGGCCGGAACGGCGCGTGGACGGCGGCACGGGCGGCGGCTGAGCGGACGGCGGCCGGGGCGCGGTGCAGGAGGTCGAGCGGGGGGACGCGGGGGCCGGCCAGGGACACCCAGATCGGCCCGTCGGGGCCCTCCCGCCAGAGGTTGTCCGGCATCGCGGGGAGGGCGGCGAAGAGGTCGGTGTGCCCGGCGCGCGGACCGGTGAGGTGGTAGCGGGTGAGGCGGCGGGCGCCGGTCTCGGCGACGACCAGGAAGGAGCCGTCCGCACTTGGGGCGAGCCCGTTGGCGAACTGCAGTCCCTCCAGCACGACTTCTGGTTCGCGGGACCCGGGGGCGAGCCGGAGCAGCCGCCCGGTTCCGGTGTGTTCGACGATGTCGCCCAGCCACTGGCCGAGGGAGTAGCGGCGGCTGGAGACGGTGAAGTACACGGTGCCGTCGGACAGGGCGACGACGTTGCTGCAGAAGCGGAGCCGCTCCCCCGCCACCGAGTCGGCGAGGACGCGGACGATGCCGTCCTCCGGGTCGACGCGCAGCAGTCCGCGCTCGGCGTCGCACACCAGGAGGCCGCCGTCCGGGAGGAGTTCGAGCCCGAGGGGGCGGCCGCCGGTCTCGGCCAGCACCTCCACCCGGGCCGTGAGCCGGTCGCCGAGGTGGTGGACGCGGAGGATCCGCCCGTCCTCCACTCCGGTCAGCACGCGCCCCTGCGCGTCGGCCACCACGTCCTCGGGGCCGCGGGCGCCCAGGGAGACGTAGTGCAGCGGGACGAGTTCCGTGGAGCGGTCCATGTGCGATGCCCTTCGCCGTCGGTCGGCCCATCCTGGCAGTCGATCGGCGGGCGGGACCGCGTTCCCGGGAGACTCGACGCTCACCAGCCCTTTTCGAACATGCGGGCCACCTCGGCGATGCGGACCTCGTCGCGCCGGTAGTACGTACGGCAGTGGAACCGCCGTGTGCGCAACAGGCCCAGGCGGGTCAGCAGGTCCAGGTGGGCGAGGGCGGTCCGGCGCGGTACGCCCAGCTTCGCGGCGACGGCCCCGGCGGTGACGCCGGTGACGCCGGTGTCGGCGGGGTGGCACCGGCCCGCGGCCGGGAAGTGGGCCGCCGGGTCCTTGAGCCATTCGAGGATGGTCTGCCGTACGCGGCCCGAGGGAATGCCCATCATCCGTCCGCCCTCCGTCCCCGGCCTCCTCGTACACGCTGCTCCCACTGTGGCGCGGCCGGCCCCGTCGCGTCCGGCAGTCCGCGACCGTTGTCCGGTACCGAACGGCCGTACGACCGGAAGGCGGGCGGCACCCCCCGGAAACACGGGGAGGGCCCGGCCGCACACCGCTGCCGTCGCCTGCCCGGGCGGTGCGGCGGTGGCCGGACGACGACGGGGGGCGCCAACCGGTCAGGATCAAAGAAGCCGTGGCGGGCCTCCCGGCCCTACGTTGGGAGCACCGACGGGGAATCCGTCGGTTCCCGCAGCTCAGAAGGAGTGAGTGCCATGACCGCCGGCGTGCAGACGATCATCTACCCCGTGAAGGACCTGGAGCGGGCCAAGCCCCTGTTCGCCGCCCTGCTCGGCGTCGAGCCGTATGTGGACGAGCCGTACTACGTGGGGTTCAAGGCCGCCGGGCAGGACGTCGGTCTCGACCCGAACGGGCACGCCAAGGGCATGACCGGTCCGGTGCCGTACTGGCACGTGACGGATCTGAGGGGACGGCTCGCGGCCCTGCTGGCGGCCGGTGCCGAGCTCCTCCAGGACGCGCAGGACGTGGGCGGGGGCCGGCTCGTCGCCTCGGTGAAGGACCCCGACGGCAACCTGGTGGGGCTGCTCCAGGACCCCGCGGCCTGAGGCTCGCGCGGCCCTCTGCGCAGCGCACTAGTTGCACACTCAATGATTGGCCGGATCGGTGCTACCGTGCGGATATGGCAGTCAAGACGGCCGACGCCCGGCTCGAGGAACGCTGGCGGGACATCCTCGCGGTGCACGCCCGCACGATGTGCGAGATCGACCGCGCGCTGCACCCGCACGGGCTGGGCGCGAGCGATTTCGAGGTGCTGGACATCCTGGCGTCCGAGTCGTCCGCCGAGGGCGACCAGTGCCGGGTGCAGAACCTCGTGGGGCGGGTGCATCTCAGCCAGAGCGCGCTGTCCCGGCTGATCGGCCGGCTGGAGAAGGACGGTCTGGTGGAGCGCTCGGTGTGCGCGGAGGACCGGCGCGGGGTGTGGGTCGCCCTCACCCGCAAGGGCCGCGAGCTGCACGCCCGGGTGCTGCCGCTCCAGCGGGCGGTGCTCCAGCACATGCTGGCCGAGCAGGAGGGCTCCGCGCCCCGCTCCTAGAGCACCAGCTCCGTCCCGTCCGCGAGGACCTCGACGCCTTCCGCGGCGACCCGCGCCCGTGCCGGCGAGGAGGGGTCCAGCAGGGGGTTCGTGTGCCCGAGGTGGGTGTAGATCCGGCGTGCGCCGAGGTGGCGGGCGAGTTCGCCGAGAGTGCCGCCCGGGCCCGTGACCGGCAGATGGGTCCCGGCGGCCCGCCCGGCGCCGGCCCGGACCGCCGTACCCCCCTCCTCGGCCGCGAAGTAGGTGCCGTCGACCAGCACGCAGTCGGCCTCGGCGCACAGGTCGTCCAGCTCCGCGCTCCAGGCACCGACGCACGGGGCGTAGAGCAGGACTCCCCCGCTGGCCAGATCCTCGATGCGGTACGCCGTCACCCATGCGCGCTCGGGCAGCGGTGCCTGCACGGGAACGTACGCGGGGACCTTCGCGCCCACCGGACGGGCCGTGACGACCAGCCCGCCGGCCAGCACGAAGCCGCCGTCGGCGAGACTGTCCGGCCATTCCCACGGGGTGTGGCGATCCAGGGCGGCCCGTGCCGGTGCCAGGGCCGCCCGCACCGGCGGGGCCGCGTACACCTTCAGGCCCGTCGCCCCGCGCAGCTCGGTCAGCCCGGTGACGTGGTCGTACTCCGCGTCGGTCAGCAGCACCCCGCGCACCGGCGTGTCCCTCGGACCGGGTCCGGGCCACAGGGCACGGGTCGCGGCCAGCTGGGTGCGCAGGTCGGGTGAGGCGTTCAGCAGCCACCAGTCGCGCCCGTTGCCGGTGACGGCGGCGCACTCACGGGTCCGGGAGGGCAACCGGCCGCCACGGGCCGCGGAGCACGGCCCGCAGGCGCAGTTCCACTGCGGGAAGCCGCCGCCGGCGGCGGTGCCCAACAGGACGACCCTCACGGCCATCGGCTCCTTCTCATTCGCCCGGATTCCCTTCATTTCTCCCGGTGGGATCTTCCCTGCCGAGGGGCGGGTGCCACCCCTGGACGGGGGGCAGATCCGGCCGTCCTTCGCCGGGCCGCCGGTCCGCCGGGCGCCGCGGCGGGATCGGCTCGCCGCCGAAGTCACGGGGCCCGGTCCACAGGGCCGGTACGGCGTCGCAGCGGCGGCACAGCTCGTAGGCGATCGCCTCGTAGTTGACCCGCCAGCCCCGGTACTGCGGCCAGGCGTCCTTCGGTGAGCACTGCGCGCGGAACCCGGCCGTCGCCAGCATGGACACCGCCGCCTCGAACTCGGCGAAGGTGAGGCGGACGGGCGCCGCGGGCGACGGGTCGACGTCGAAGGGGATGCGCAGGACCCGGGCGATGTCGCGCAGGGCGGTGAATCCGGCGCGCAGCACCAGCCGGGCCTCCGGCGGGGCGAGCCGCGGGTCCAGGGCGAGCTGCAGGGCCGCCGCGTCCATGACGGCGACGAGTCCCACCAGCCAGCTGCGGTGCGGGCGCGGGGAGCGGAAGGTCAGCAGGATCGGGTACGTGGAGTGGCTCTCGCCCATGTCCGAGGCGAGCCGTTCCCAGGCCCGGTACAGCTCGGGCAGGGCGGTCTCGGTCTCGACCAGCCACTGCCGGGCGAGGATCTCCGGCCCCCAGGCGGGCTCGCCGGCCCGTGCCTGGAGCAGGGTGACCTCCAGTTCGCGCCGGTTGTAGGCGGCGTAGAGGGTGGGCAGGTAGGCGATCTGGAGGGCGATGAGGACGGGCCCGGTGGCCGCGGCCATGAAGTCGATCACCGACAGCTTCAGCCGGGCGCCGCTGGCGAAACCGAGCGTGAACAGGCTGGAGCCGGCCTCCTGGAACGCGGTGGCCCAGGACAGCGGGGACAGGGCGAACAGCAGCAGCCCGTATCCGAGCAGGGCACCCGCCAGCCAGCCGGCGAGCATGCCGATGAGCATCAGCGGGGCGAGCCAGGTCTGCGCGCGGTCGACGGCGTCGTAGCCGCCGCGCAGGGCGGCGAGCCGGAGCGCGCGGCGCAGCAGCCACCACAGACGGAAGACGAGCCCGGAGTAGAGGCCCCGGGGCACGACGAGGGTGCGGAGGATGCTGCTCAGCACCGATGCGAGGATCAGGGCCCCGGCCACGCCGGAGATCAATGCCATGCGCTCATTCTGGCGCCGCGAGTGCCCGCACCCCGGGTTTCGCGGCCGCGGCGAGGGCGTGGGTGCCGGTGGCGGCTCCCGCGGCCCCGGGGCGATGCGGTGCGGGAAGCGGACAGGCACCGCGCGATTCGGCGAGCCGGACGGGGCGGCTGCGCCTACCGTGTGGCTCTCGGTGATCGGGGGATCACCGCACGGGGTGAGCGGAGGTCGGCGCCGCTCACCCCCGCGGTGTCAGCGGGCCAGCAGGGTGCGTACGCCCCGTGAGGTCAGGGTCAGCGCGTGGGCGGAGCTGCCGTCGATGGCGAGGGAGAGGTCCTCCTCCGGCCACTGCGAGGCGAGCGCGCCCAGCGGGATCAGACGGTAGCGCGAGACGAACGGCAGCAGCTCGGCCATCTCGCCCTCCGAGGTGAACACCGGGACGACCGGGTCGCCGTCGGGCTGTTCCAGGACGGGCAGCGCCACCGTGGTGGCGTCGGCACCCTCGCCGTCCACGGCGTCGTCCGGCACCGGCACGAGCACGTCGGTGTGGGCGAGGGTGTCCAGGGCGGCCTGGTCCTCTGCGTTCAGGGTCAGCGCGTCCAGCGCCTGCTGGGCCGGCGTGGGCAGGTCGTCGTGTGCGGGTGTCTCCATGGCAGGTCCCCTGGTAGCGGCGGTCGTACGGGCCACCCGGACGGTTGGGGCCGGGCGTGCTCCGCCTCGCGTACCCAAGGGGGTCCGGGGCATGCGTGAGGATCGCCGGGAGGTCCCGTGGGGGACGGATGGGGACGCCGGTTCCGGTGGGACGGGGATGGTGAGATTCGACCAGCGGTGGTGACCGTCCGTGGCGTAGTCGCCGTGGCGCAGCACGCGGGCGTTGAGGACCGTGTCCGGATTGCCCGCCTGGACCTCCACCGGGGCACGGGGCGCACCTGACCCGGGCGGGCGGTGCTCAGGGGCCGGACTCCGCGAGCAGGTCGGGGACGGTGGTGATCTCGATCAGCGGTCCGTACAGCGCCATCACCCGCAGGGCCCTGAGGTGGGAGTCGTCGTCGACGCCCGCGCAGGCGTCCGCCACGACCGTCACCCGGGTGCCGGCGTCGGCGGCGGCCAGGGCGGTGGACAGTACGCAGCAGTCGGTGCTGACGCCGGCCAGGACCAGACGCTCGTCCGGGGCGAGGCGTGCGGCGAGTCGCGGGGTCCATTTGCCGAAGGTGGGGGCGTCCACGACATGCTCGGCGTGGTCCCCGAACCCGTCGGTCAGCTGCCAGAGCCCGGCGTCCGGCGGTTGGAGGGCGAAGGGCCACCGCGCGTAGTAGGCGCGCCAGGCGCCGCTCGGCTCACGGGGAGCGATGAAGCGGGTGAAGGTGACGCGTCCGGCGAAGGCCGGCAGCAGGGCCCGTACGCCGGCCGCCGCGTCGGCGTACCGGGGCGCGGCCCAGGGGCTCGCGGGGTCGGCGAAGACCCGCTGCATGTCGATGACGGCGAGCAGGCCGGGCACGGGGGTCATGTGCGGTACGTCCCCTCGTCCGGGGCCGGGCCGGGCGCCTGCGTCTCCTGCTCGCGCACCCGGCCCCGGCTCAGCAGCAGGGTGCCGAGGAAGGCGAGGACCAGGGCCGCCAGGACGCCCAGGTTGGCGTACGCCCAGGCGCCGTCCTTGCCGCCGAGGCCCAGCGGCCCGAGGAGGTAGCCCTGCCAGGTCAGCCAGTCGGCGGCGGTGTTGGTGACCAGGCCCCAGCCGACGGCCGTCGCGGTCAGGGTGAGCACGAGAGGAGCCGGGGGGACGTCGCCGTAGCGGCCGTGCGGTCGGTACAGGTCGCCCTCGTCGTAGTCGCGGCGGCGCAGCGCCAGGTCGGCGAGCATGATCCCGCACCAGGCGGCGATGGGGACGCCGAGGGTGGTGAGAAAGCCCATGAACTGGCCCAGGAAGTCGTCGGCGAAGAACACGATGTAGACGGAGCCGGCGATCATCAGGACGCCGTCCACCAGCGCGGCCAGGTACCGGGGCACCCGCAGGCCGGCCGAGAGCAGCGCCAGGCCGGAGGAGTAGATGTCGAGGACGGCCCCGCCGACCAGGCCGAGCACCGCGACCACGGCGAACGGCACGAGGAACCAGGTCGGCAGGATCGTCGTCAGCGCGCCGATGGGGTCGGCCGCGACGGCTTTGCTCAGCTCCGGCGAGGAACCGGCCAGCAGCAGACCGAAGACCAGCAGGAGCAGCGGGGCGACGGAGGCGCCGAAGGCGGTCCAGCCGATCACGCCCCGGCCGGACGAGCTGCGGGGCAGGTAGCGGGAGTAGTCGGCGGCCGCGTTGACCCAGCCGAGGCCGAAGCCGGTCATCATGAACACCAGCGCGCCGATGAGCTGCTGGGCGGAGCCGGACGGGAGCGCGCGGACCGTGCCCCAGTGGACGTGGTCGGCGACCAGGGCGATGTAGACGACGGTGAGCACGCCCGTGATCAGGGTGATCCAGGTCTGCAGCCGCATGATCAGGTCGAAGCCCATGACCCCGCCGACGACGGTCAGGGCGGCGACCACCGCGAGCGCGACCGCCTGGGTCCCGGTGCCCCCGCCCCAGCCGAGCCGCCCGAAGACGGTGGCGGTGGCCATGGCGGCGAGCGCGGTGAGGACCGTCTCCCAGCCGACGGTGAGCATCCAGGAGACGAGGGAGGGCAGCCGGTTGCCGCGCACCCCGTACGCGGCTCGGCTGAGCACCATCGTGGGTGCCGAGCCGCGCTTTCCGGCGACCGCGATGAAGCCGCACAGCAGGAAGGAGACGACGATGCCGAGCACGCCGGCGGCGAGCGCCTGCCAGAAGGAGATGCCGAAACCGAGGGCGAAGGCGCCGTAGCTGAGCCCGAGGACGGAGACGTTGGCGCCGAACCAGGGCCAGAACAGCGTGCGGGGGGTGCCCTTGCGTTCCGCGTCCCGGATCACGTCGAGCCCGTGGGTCTCCATCCGCAGGGGACGGTCGGCGGGTCCTTCGTCACCGGAGTCCTGCGGTCGGGTCATCGCGGCGCCCACCTGCCCTGCCTGTCCGGACCTGTCCGATCATGCCAAGTGTGCTCACGCTAGGTCGGTGCCCGGAGAGCGTCAAGAACATGACCACCGACCGAGCAACTGGGCTACTCGTGGGTGGAGTTGAGTCGGCTCAGCGGCCGAACTCCTCCTGGATCGGTGTCCTCGGCTCCTCCCTCAGATGCTGCGAGAGGCCGGGCTTGCCGCCGTGCCGCGCCCGTTGCGTGCGGCGGCGGCCGGGATCCGGGTCCGGGTCCGCCCGGACCGACCTCGCCACGGCCTCGCGGCTGGGGTACTCCTCGGCCGGGATGCCGCGCAGGGCCGTGACGACCCCGCCGGACGCGCCGGCCTCGCGCGCGGCGGTGACCAGCCGGTCCCTGTCGGCCGGGTAGGTGACGCCCTTCAGCGCGTGCAGCACTTCGGGGACGCTGGTACGGGTCATGCGGGGGACCTCCTGTCTCCTCGTTCACCTCGTCCGACACCGGCCGGACTCGATCCCGGCGCCGGTGCCGGGCGGACCGCGCCCCTGTCACTCCCCGGGCGCGTCCCCGACGTCCTGCTCGTCGGTGTCGGAGCCCTCCGCCTGCGACGGAGTGGTGCGCGGCGGCTGAGCCGGCTCCGGACCGTCCCGCTCGCCCTCGGCCTGGGAAGGGGTGCTCTCACTCATGGGGCCTCCCACGCTCCTCGTCCGTTCTCGGCGTCCAGCTCCGGGTACCCACCCCGCCCGCGCCCCACCGCCGCCCGGAATGCCGGACCCGGGGCGGAATGCACGCGTCCGCGTCCACCGGGCGGGCCGTGAGCCGCCTCTTCGCGGAGGGGTTGCAGGACCCGGCGGTGACATCCCTCACAGCCCCGGCGGCGACTAGGCGCCACGGTTAGTAGATACCGCTCCGCCGACATAAAGGATTTGTCCGTCTTGCCTGGCGTCGCAAGCGGCTCGCCGGGGTCCACGCGACAGCGGCCCGACACCGTTCCGCAATCCGTGCCGCTTGCGCGTTCCTGACGGACCGACAGCAGTTCGCAAACGTCGCGGACGCGAACCCCACATCTCCGACGACGCCTGGCAAGGGGCGCGCACAGCTACGAAGCGCGGTAGTGGATGGACCACTTTGCGCTCGCTGTGAGGCCGTCCTGAGAATGAGCGCTCGGCGATCACCGAGTGAGGTTGACGTATGGGCCAGCATCGAAGGAAGCAGCACTACCGGCGGATAGTCATCACCGCCGCCGCCATCGGAGCCGTGGGCGTGCCGTCGGTCGCCCTGGCGTGCTCCGAGTGGCCGTCCGGCGCGCAGGAGCCGTCGTACGCCGCCCCGACGAGTACGCCCGTGGCACAGTGGCACCACACCCACAGGCATCACCACCGCAACTTTTTCCCCGCGGCGCCGCAGTCCTCCGCGCCGTCCGCGCCCCCGGCCACCGCCCGTCCGAGTGCGCCGAAGAAGGCCGAGGCACCAGAGCCGAGGAGCACCACCGCTCCGAGCGCGCCTCGGGCCACCGTGCCCACCGCTCCGGCGGCTCCGGCCGCCCCCACGGCCCCGGCCGCCCACGCGGCGCCCTCCACACCGAGCCCCCCCAAGCCGACCGCCACGGCGTCCGGGGTCACCGCCCGGATCGTGCAGCTCGTCAACGCCGAGCGTGCGAAGGCCGGTTGCCAGCCGCTGACGCTGAACTCGACCCTGACGAAGGCCGCACAGGCGCACAGCGCGGACATGGCCGCCCACCAGACCATGTCGCACACCGGATCCGACGGATCGGCCCCGGGCGACCGCATCACGCGCGCCGGCTACACCTGGAGCAGTTACGGCGAGAACGTCGCCTACGGCTACTCCACCCCGGAGCAGGTCATGGACGGCTGGATGTCCAGCCCGGGGCACCGGGCCAACATCCTCAACTGTTCGTTCAAGGAGATCGGCGTCGGTCTCGCACAGCCGAACAGCTACTGGACCCAGGACTTCGGCACGGCCAGGTGAGCCGCGGTCCCGGGAGAAGCAGGACGTGACGGCGGGCGCCGGGCGCGGCACCGACAGGGTGCCGCGCCCGGCGGGCGCCGTCGTGCCATGGGTGCGGGGCGGACGTCAGGCGCCGTGTGGGCGTTCCCGGTGACGGGCCCGACTTCGTGGATGTTCCTCTTCCTGCCTGCGTGCGGGTACGTCACCCGGTTCCCGGGCCGTCGTCGTGCCGCGGCGCCGGCGGCGTGGCGCGCGCCGGGACGACCCGGTCCCCGACGAGGATGACGGTCGGTGCGGAGCGACGGCTGGGAGGCGGCTATGACGGTGAACCGGGTCGGTCTGGTCGTGCACGGCGGCCGCGGCGAGGCGGTGGCCGCCGCGGCAGCCGTGCACGAGTGGTGCGCCGAGCACGCCGTGGGGTGCACCGACATCGACGTGTGGCAGGAGGGCTCGCGGCACAGCGCGCGGGAGGAGGTCGACGCCGCGGGCGATCCCGACCTCATCGTCACGCTCGGCGGAGACGGCACCTTCCTGCGCGGTGCGCGGCTGGCCGCCGAGAACGACGCCATGGTGCTCGGCGTCGACCTGGGCCGGGTCGGCTTCCTGACGGAGGTGCCCGCGCAGGCGGTGCGCGCGGCGCTGGACGCGGTGCTCGGGGAGCGGATCACCGTCGAGAGCCGCATGCTGCTCACCATGCGGGCCTCGTGCCGGCTGGAGGTGCCCGCACAGGTGGAGACGCTGCTGCGGTACGGCCGTGGTCCGATGCTGCCGCCGCCCCGTGTGCGCGTGGAGTGCGAGACGGGGAGCGACTGGGGTGTCGCCCTGAACGTCACCGCGCTGAACGACGTCGTCCTGGAGAAGCTGGCCCGGGACCGGCAGGTGTCGGTCGGGGTCTACCTGGCCGGCCGGCTCCTCGCCTCCTACTCCGCCGACGCCTTGCTGGTGGCCACGCCCACGGGCTCCACCGCCTACAGCTTCGCCGCCGGCGGTCCGGTCGTCTCGCCCCGCGCCGAGGGCCTGGTCTTCACACCGGTCGCCCCGCACATGGTGTTCAACCGCTCGGTCGTGGCCGCCCCGGACGAGCCCATCGCCTTCCGGGTGCTGGAGCGGTCCGGACAGGCCGCCGTCAGCATCGACGGCCAGTTGCGCGGGGTGCTGAGCCCCGGGGACTGGATCGGCGTGTACGCCGCTCCGCGACGGCTCAAGGCGGTCCGGCTGGGTCCGATGGACTTCTACGGCCGGCTGCGTGAGCGGATGAACCTCACCGACGCGCCGGCCGCGCTGGCCGACGGCACCGCCGCGCCCTTGTGGCCGGTGACCACGCCCCCGCCCGGGGACCTGGCCCACCTGGCCCTGCCGCCGGCCCCCGAGGACGCGTCCTGGCGGCCCTGACCCGCGCCACTCCTCGCGGTCATCGCAGTCTCCCCGTCCCGACGGGCTCCGGCGGCGTCAGCAGGGCCGGCCGGAGCTGTTCGAAGGCGGTGGGGCGGGGCCGGTGCGGCAGGAAGTCCCGGACGCGCAGGGCGCATTCCTCCGGGGAGAGCCGGCTGGTGTCGACGTCGAGGTCGTGCAGTCCGTGTGCGTGGACGTGGTCGTACTGCAGTGCGGCCAGTCCCGGTTGCCGGTCACCGCGTTCGCGCTCGCGCCGCCGGAGTTCGGGCAGCGGGCAGCGGACGCCGACCAGGACCGTGTCCGCAGGGTCGAGCAGGCCGAGGAGGTCCGTCAGCCGCCAGCGACGGCTCAGCGGATGGTCCACGACGAGGTTGTTGCCCGCCGCGGCCATCCCGGCGACCGCGCGGTGGAAGCCCTTGACGGTGCGGTCGATCTCCGCCTGGAGGTCCTCGTCGGCGATGGGTCGGTGGCAGCGCATGGCGTGGAAGGCGTCGACGGGAAGGTGGAACCACGTTCCGTCGAGCACGTCGAGCAGGGCGCGGGCGATGCTGGACTTCCCCGAACTCGACGTGCCGTTGAGCAGCACGACCGTGCCGCCCGCGGGAGTGTCCGGAATCGTCGCGTCGGCCGGATCGGCGGACGTCGGCCCAGTCACCACGGATACCCCCCACCTCACCGGATGCGTTCCGGAAGGAACCTAGTACAGGACCGCGACGGCCCGTCAACGGGGTGTGCGCGCGGCCCGCGTCGGCCGGTGCGCCCGGTCAGCCCGGTGGTGGGGTGCGCAGGGCCAGCAGGGCGATGTCGTCCGTGGTGTCGGTGCCGAGGCCGAGGACCAGCTCGTCGCAGAAGACGTCGAGCGGGGCGCGCGCCAGGGCTGCGGTGTGCTGCCGCAGCCGGGTCATGGCGTCCCCGAAGGACTCCCCCCGGCGTTCGATGAGGCCGTCGGTGAACATCAGCAGCGTGGAGCGGGGCGGCAGCGGGTCGTCGGCGGTGACGCGGGGCAGGTTCGGGTCGAGGCCGATCAACGGTCCGGCTCCCCCGTCGAGGTAGCCGGTGTCACCCTGCTCGGTGGTCAGCAGCGGCGGCGGATGCCCGGCCGAGGAGTGGCGGAGCTCCCACGGACCGCCCTCCGGGCCCTTGACCACCGCGTACACGCACGTCGCGGTGGCGTGCGGGTAGAGGGTGTGGCAGGCGAGGTCGAAGCGGTGCACGACCTCCGCGGGGGGTTCCTGCCGGTCCACGGCGATACCGCGCAGCAGGTTGCGCAACTGGCTCATGGCGACGGCCGATTGCAGGTCGTGCCCGGTCACGTCGCCGATGACGAGGGCCGTGTCGCCCTTGGGCAGGACGAAGGCGTCGAACCAGTCCCCGCCGATCTGCGCGTCCGTCCCGGACGGGGCGTAGCGGGCGACGAGTTCCAGGTGGTCGACGTCCGGGAGGTGGGGCAGGAGCGCGCGCTGCATGCGTTCGGAGGTGCGCCGGGTGTGCTCGTGGAGGCGGGCGTTGTCGACGCCCAGGGCGATGCCGCGGACCAGGTCGGTGACGAGCGGGAGGTCGTCGTCGGTGAACGGCGGGTCGTCCCGGCCGCGGACCAGGGTGAGGGCGCCGAGTACCTCCCGGCGGGCCCGCAGCGGGGCGATGATCGCGGTCCGGGCCCCCAGCTGCTCGAACAGTTCCTCCTGGCTCTCGTCGAGCGGGCTGCCGAGCCGTGCCGAAGAGGAGACGTCCGCGAGCCGCAACGGGCCCGCGCCGCGCAGCACCCGGGGCAGTGGTCCCCCGGTCTCCTCGGACATCGGCGGCAGTGCGCCCAGCCGTACCCCCGGCCTCAGCGCCTCGGGCGTGCGGTGGACGACGCAGACCCGCTCCACCCGCTGGTGCTCGCCGAGCAGTTCGACCACGCACCACTCGGCGAGCTGCCGGGTCAGGACCCGGCACACCCGGTGCAGGCCCTCGGTCAGGTCCAGGGTGCTGGTGAGCGCGCTGGTGGCGTCCACGAGCAGGCTCAGCCGGTTCAGCGTCGCGTCGCCCTCGTAGGGACTCCCGGCCCCTGCCCGCACGGCCGGCCGGTGCGGGGGGCCGGGCTGCGGCCGGATCGCGTGGTGGCCGGTGTGGTCGCCGCCCGGCGGGGCGGCCGGGGCCGTGCGGGCACCCAGCTGGGCGACGAACACGGTACGGCCGTCCAGGGCCTCCTGGGTCTGGATCCGCAGCCGGACGGGGATCAGCCGGCCGTCCCGGTGCAGTGCGGGCAGCGGTACGGAGCGGCCGAGGATGCGCGGTTGCCCGGTGAGCAGCAGGGACCCGAAGGCCGCGGCATGGCGGTCCCGCAGGTGTTCGGGGATGAGCACGGTCAGCCGGCGTCCGACGAGGTCGTCCGGCTGCCAGCCCAGCAGGTGCGCCGCGGCGGCGTTCACCGCGATGATGCGGTTGCCGTCGTCGGCGGCGATCGTCGGGACCGTGCTCGCCTCCACGTCGGCGGCGTCCCACGGCGCCAGCTCGGTGGAGGATGCGCTCGGCGCGTTGGGGAAGAGCGTCCAGGCGGTGGGGGGTCCGCCGGACAGCTGGCCGACGATCTGGTCGAAGAGCCAGCCGCAGAAGGACCGCACCTGCGGCAGCGCGGGAAGGGTGAGGAGGCTTCCCTGCTGGGCCGCGGAGTCGGCCAGGTCGAGTGTCAGGCGCAGGGCGGCCACGGCGGGCCCGGCGTCCGCCGGGAACGCCACCCGCAGGCAGAGGGTGGAGCTGTCCGGGGCCTCCTCCTGCACGGCGGCCGCGGTACAGGCGCTGATCAAGTTGCTCGTGTCCAGCGCGGTGAGGAGCTCCTGCCTCGACAGGTCGCCGGGCAGGGTGTGTGCGGCCGGGGCGAAGGAGACGAGGGCCAGCTCACGCAGGAGGGACTCGCGGTGCTGCTGTGCCGCCGCGTGGAGCGCGTAGGGCAGGTCGATCAGGGCGACCGTGACGGTACGGCCGGCCGACGGCACGGTGTCCCAGGGGGACGACGGCGGCACCGGCGTGTCCGGCCACAGCTCGAACCACATCGTCTTGCCGCTGTCGCCGATGCGGACGCCGTGGATGGCGGACAGCTCCTCCAGCAGTTTCAGTCCGCGTCCGGTGCCGGCGTACGGCAGCCAGGCGTGCGGTATCGGTCCGCGGTCCGGCCGCCGGTCGGCGACCGCGACGTGCACCCGGTCCGCGGCGCGGTCCACCTGGACCTCGACCTCGGTACGCGCGTGCAGGACCGCGTTGGTCACGAGTTCCCCGGCCAGCAGCTCGGCGGTCTCGGCCACGTCCGGTGCGGTGCCGGCCAGCGCCGACCGTACGAATCGCCGGGCCGACACGACGCTTTCCGGCCGCGGGGGAAACCGCCGCGACGGTGCCTCCGAGGGAGCCGGGCCGTCCATACGCACCGGTGTACCCAGGAATCAGGGACGGAAAGGCACGTGCCGGGTGTCCGGTCCTCCCGGCCACCGGGGTACCCGCCCTACCCGCGGCCTTCCCGGCCGAGGGCGCGGCACGCGGCGCCGCTCAGGCGCAGCCCCACGCGGACATTCCCTGGATGGCGGCCAGACGTCCGGCCACGGCGATCTGTTCCCTGCGCGTGGCCAGGTCGGCCCGGCTCGCGTACTTCAGACCGCCGGCCGCCACCCAGCTGGACTGCCTGAACTGCAGCCCGCCGAAGTATCCGTTGCCGGTGTTCGCCCGCCAGTTGCCCCCGGACTCGCACGCGGCGATGGAGTCCCAGTCGGCACCGAAAGGACTGAAGGGCAGGGCGGTCGCCGTGGGCCCGGTGGCGAGGGCCGCGACGGCGGACAGGGAGAGGAAAGCCGTGCGCAGTCCTCGCGGAGAGGTGCGACGGCTCCCGGTCACAGTGAAGGGGTTGGGACGCAACATGCACAGACTGTTACATAGCATTTACATCTCGTAGTGATGGCGCGCTGCGGGGTCGCGGGAAATTTCCCGTCCCTGGTCATCACGGGAGGCACAGCGAGGCGCGGTGGCACGCGTCATCGGGGGCACAGGGGTGGGCCACGGAGGCCACCGGGGACGACAAGGGCCCCGCCGACATGACGGCAGGTCTCTCGCCCGACGGCAAGCGCCTCGCGGGTGAATTCGCGGGCCACGGGACGACGGTCGCCGCCGCGATCCTGGACCCGCACACCGGCCGGCAGACCACCACCGTGCCGGTGCAGCAACTCCTCGCCTGGGCCGACGACGACCGTCTCATCGCCTGGGGGTGCGATCCCGAGAAGTGCTCCGGCAAGGGGGAGTTCCGCAACCAGTTGCTGCTGGTCACGATCGGCAGCGACGAAGTGGTGCCCCTGAGCGGCTTCCGCGGGGCGAGTGCCGACCACCCGGGCCGCTGGACCCCGGTCTTCAGCTCGCGCTGACCGAAAAGGGTTGGACGGGGTGAGGGCCGGGCTTGTAGCTTGCGGCTGTCCGTGACACCGCCCGAGGAGGTGAGACCCATGAACGCTGTATCGCTGTGGGTGCTCCCCCTGTCCGTCACGGTCGGGCGATCGACGTAGGTGTCGCCGGGAGTGCCCCGCCCACGAGGCACTCCCGAAAGGCAACACCTATGTTCGACGTGATCATCGCCGGATGCGGGCCGACCGGCGCGATGCTGGCCGCTGAACTGCGGCTGCACGATGTGCGGGTACTCGTTCTGGAGAAGGAGACCGAGCCCGTGTCGTTCGCCCGCGTGGTCGGTCTGCATGTGCGCAGTATCGAATTGATGGCCATGCGCGGGCTGCTGGACCGCATGCTCGAACACGGGCGGCGGCGTCCGGCCGGCGGATTCTTCGCCGCCATCGACAAACCCGCGCCGAAGGACCTGGATTCCGCGCACGCCTATCTGCTGGGCATCCCGCAGCCGGTCGTCGTTCGCCTGCTCGAAGAGCAGGCGAGGCGACTGGGCGCGCAGGTCCGGCGCGGTGGTGCGGTGGCCGGCCTCCGGCAGGACGACGAGGGTGTGACCGTCGAACTGGCCGACGGCGAACGGCTGCGCTCGCGCTATCTCGTCGGCTGTGACGGCGGGCGCAGTACCGTGCGCAAACTGCTCGGCGTCGGCTTCCCCGGCGAGCCCTCGCGGACCGAGACGCTGATGGGTGAGATGGAAGTGGGTGTGCCGCAGGCGGAGATCGCCGCCAAGGTCGCCGAAGTCCACAAGACCTACAGGACGTTCAGCCTCAGGCCCTTCGGCGAGGGGGTACATCGCGTCGTGGTCCCCGGGGCGGCGGTCGGTGAGCGCGCGGAACCGCCCACCCTGGAGGACTTCAGGGAACGGCTGCGGGCGGTCGCCGGAACCGACTTCGGCGTGCACTCCCCGCGCTGGCTGTCCCGCTTCGGTGATGCCACCCGGCTGGCCGAACGCTATCGGGTCGGGCGGGTGCTGCTGGCCGGTGACGCGGCACACATCCATCCGCCCGCCGGCGGGCAGGGCCTCAACCTCGGTGTCCAGGACGCGTTCAACCTCGGCTGGAAACTGGCGGCACGGATCCGCGGCTGGGCGCCGGCGTCACTGCTGGACACCTACCAGGCCGAACGTCGTCCGGTCGCCGAGGACGTGCTGGACAACACGCGCGCCCAGATGGAACTGCTGTCCACCGAACCGGGCCCGCGGGCGGTGCGCCGGCTGCTCACCGAACTGATGGACCTCGACGAGGTGAACCGCCGTCTGATCGAGAAGATCACCGCCGTCGGCGTCCGCTACGACTTCGGCGACGGCCCCGATCTGCTCGGCCGCCGGCTGCGTGACATCGACGTGGCCCGGGGCCGCCTCTACGATCTGCTGCGTCACGGCCGCGGACTGCTGCTGGACCGCACCGGACGGCTGACCCCAGGGGGCTGGTCGGACCGGGTCGATCACCTCGCGGATCCCACCGCCGCACTGGATGTGCCGTGCGTCCTGCTGCGCCCCGACGGCCATGTCGCCTGGATCGGCGACGAGCAGCGGGACCTGGACGGCCAGCTCCGCCGCTGGTTCGGCCGGCCCGCCCGCTGACGCTCGGCGGCGGGTCCCGCCGGGGCCCGGCAGCCGCCTGACGGCGTGCCGGGCCGGGCCCTCGCGGGTGCTTCGGGTCAAGGCTCCGGTGCTACCGGTGGGGGCCCGCCGCGGATGTCGTGCGTATCCCCTTTAGGTGATGTCCCCGGGTTTCTCCCGGTCCCTCTTCCCGACACCACGAACTCTCCCGGGGCCCGTTCCCGGACCGTTCCCACGTCGATACCGCCTGCCGGACCGGTCCGGGAAGGCGGACGGTAACGGCAGCTCAGGCCCGGTGCCGACAGCGGGCACACCGCACTCGGGCGGCCCTTGCGCGCGGGGCGGCGCACGCCTGACGCCGGTGCCGGTACCGAGCGGCCGGTACCGGTGCCATGACGGGCCACTGGTGTCGCACGCGCGTTCCCGCTCGCCGGACGGCACCCGTCGCCGGGCACTCGCCCGCGCTCCGGCTGCCCGCCTTGCCTGCGGCCCTCGGCCGGCCGGCTCACCGCGCCGGGGGCCCGCCCTCCTCCCGACCTGACCTGTCCCTCCCTTCAGTCCCGTCCGGGTACGGGCTCGCGGGCGAACACGGTCTCGCCGGCGTCGAGGCGGCAACTGACGACCCGTGGACCTCGGTCGGTCAGCACGACGGTGGTCCAGGCACGGCCGGAGCCGACGCCCGCGAGATCCAGCAGCGCCCGCACGGTGGAGCGCAGCGCCGCGACCTCGTCCTCGCCCGGCCGGTCCCGGCCGGGCAGCGACCGGTCGCGGCCGCACCGGAGAGTGATGTCCACGACGGTGTGCATGCTGCTGTCACTGACGGTCTCGACGCTGAACTCCGGCCCGTCCCACGGTTCTTCGTCCGCGTACGGCTCGGGTGGCGCGGCCCCGGCGTCATCCTCGGCCCACCGTTCCACGGCGGACAGGTCCTGAAGGACACGGCGTAGCCCCACGGCGACGTCGATCCGGTCCGGGGGATGCTTCATTGGAGACTCCTCCTGGAGAGAACTACTCCAGCACCCTGGGGCCTCCCGTTCCCGTCCCCGTCCCACCCGGCTCCCGCCCGCGATCCCGCACCCGTGCCCGCGCTCGCGGGCGGCGCCTCACGCGTCCGGGCCCTCCTCGCCCCCCGTCTCCGACGGGTGGCCGCCCTCGGCCCGGGTCTCCGGCAGGTAGCTCGCCAGGCCACGCAGGATGATCTCCAGGCCGATGTCGAACCTCTCGTCGGAGGAGTCCGTCACCATCAGCCCGGACAGAGCGCGCAGGTGGGGGAAGTCGTCGGGGGGCAGGGACGCGAAGTAGTTCTGCATCTCGTCGGCCATCTCGCGCCAGTCGGGGCGGGCCAGGGAGGAGGCGCCGGTGTGCTGCTGGGCGGCGCGGTCCTGCCACATCCCCTCCTCCAGGACGAACCCGTCGATGTAGGTGGAGATGAGGTCGCCGGCCTCGGCGGAGATGCGGTCGGGCAGTCCGGCGGTGCGGAAGACGGCGAGCAACGACTCGACGTGCGGCAGCAGTTCGGCGGTGAAGGGGACGTGGGCCATGGAGATCCTGGCCATGTCCCGGTGGGACAGCAGGCGCCGCCGGACGGAGCGGGCGAAGTCCCGAAGCTGCTCGCGCCACCGCTCGGGGTCGGGTTCGGGCAGCTCGAAGCCGTCGAAGAGCCGGGTGTACATCAGCTCCAGGAGGTCGTCCTTCGAGCTGACGTGGGCGTAGAGCGCGGAGACCGTGACGCCCAGTTCGGCGGCCACCTGGCGCATCGACAGCCCGTCGAGTCCCTGCCGGTCCAGCACGGTGAAGGCCGCCTCCACGACCCGTTCGCGCGACAGCGGTGCGCGCGCCGGGGCGGTGCGCTCGCGAGTGGGCCGCTCGCGCTCCCAGGGGGACGGCGGAAGGGGTGCGGGGGTGGCGGCGTCCGCGTCGGTCATGCGTTCAGTCTAGGCGCCGGGAGAACAGTGTTCTCCGCCGGTGAGCGGCGTACGACCCGGAGCCCGGCGGCGGGCGGCGCACGACCCGGAGCCCTACCCGCCCCTCGACACGCGATATATCTTGTTCGCCTCCACCGTATGCGCTATATCTTGATGAACAGCGTTCTCCGGGTGAGCACTGTTCTGTTAAGGTGAACAGTGTTCTGAGCCACGTTCCGTCCATCCCCGCGCCCGCACCCTCGCGGCGCGCGGCCCTTCCGCGAGGAGTTCCGATGTCCACCACCGGTGTAGCGTCCGCCGAGGCGCCCACCGACTCCCCGGCGCCCTACCGGTGGCGCTGGGCCGCGCTCTTCGTGATCCTCGCGGCCGAGGTCATGGATCTCCTCGACGCCGTGGTCACGAACATCGCCGGTCCCTCGATGCGGGCCGACCTGGGCGGCGGCGCCTCCACCCTCCAGTGGCTGGCGGCGGCGTACACCCTCTCGATGGCCGTCGGCCTCGTCACCGGCGGCCGGCTCGGGGACATCCACGGTCGCCGCAGGATGTTCCTGGTCGGTGCCGCCGGCTTCACCGTGGGCTCGCTGCTGTGCGCGATATCCGCGTCGCCCGAGATGCTGATCGGCGCACGCGTCGTCCAGGGGTTGTTCGGCGCGGTGATGCTGCCTCAGGGACTCGGCATGATCAAGGAGATGTTCCCGCCGCAGGAGTCGCAGAAGGCCTTCGGGCTGTTCGGCCCCGTCATGGGACTGTCGGCGGTGTGCGGGCCCATCCTGGCCGGCTGGCTGGTCGACGCCGACTACTTCGGCACCGGCTGGCGGATGATCTTCCTGATCAACCTGCCGCTGGGTGCCGCGGCCTTCCTCGGTGCCCTGCGCTATCTGCCGCGCGGCCGCTCCGAGCACCGTCCGCGCCTCGACATCCCCGGCATGCTGCTGGTCTCGCTGGCCGCCCTGCTCGTCATCTTCCCGCTGGTCCAGGGCCGTGAGTACGACTGGCCCGGATGGACGTTCGCGATGATGGCCGCGTCGGTGGCCGTCTTCGCCGCCTTCGCCTGGTACGAGGCGCGCCGCAGCAGGGCCGGCCGGGATCCGCTGGTCGTCCCCAGCCTGTTCCGCAAGCGCGGCTTCAGCGGCGGTATGACGCTCGGACTCGTCTTCTTCTCGACCATGCAGGGCTTCATGCTGGTCTTCAACCTGTACACCCAGCTCGGCCTCGGCTACTCGCCGCTGAAGGCGGGACTGGTGATGGTGCCCTGGTCGGGCGGCATGATCGTCGGTTTCGGGATCGCCCAGGGCGTGGCCCGCTTCGGCCGGGCCGTGCTCCAGGCGGGCGCGCTGGTCATGGCTGTCGGCGTGTTCGGCGTGTGGCTGACCCTCGACATGGTGGGTTCGGGCGTCGGGCCCTGGCAGCTCCTGCCGTCCCTGCTCCTCACCGGCATCGGGATGGGCCTGCTCATGGCGCCGTTCTTCGACATCGTGCTCGCCAGTGTCGAGCAGCACGAGACGGGCTCGGCCTCGGGCACGATGACCGCGATGCAGCAGCTCGGCGGCGCCTTCGGCGTGGCCGTCCTCGGCACCGCCTTCTTCGGCCTCCTCGGCGGCGGCATCGCGACCGCCGTGGACCACCACTCGGCCGGTCTGCGGGGGCAGTTGGCCGCCGCGCACGTGGCGCCCGCCACCCAGGACCGCCTCGTCGCGGACCTGCGCGCCTGCGCCTCGGACCGCGCCGTCGCCAAGGACCCCGCCGCGACCCCGGCGTCCTGTGTGCGCCTGGAGAAGGACACCCGGTCGGCCGTGACCTCGCCGCAGGCCGCCGCCCGGATACCCGGCGCGCTGAAGGCCACCGCCTCGTCGGCCTTCCAGAGCGGTTTCGGATCGGTCATGAAGACGGTGCTGTGGATCGTCGACGGCATGCTCGCCCTCACCTTCCTGCTCGCCTTCCTCCTGCCGCGCCACGCCCGTCCCGAGGTGGCCGGGGCCCACTGAGCCCGCCCGCACCGGAATCGGCCCGGCACCGGCACCGCTTCGGCGACCGCGACGGCCCGGCGGCTCCTTCCCAGGTGCTGCCGGGCCGTCCGGTTACCGACGGTGCCGACCGCCGTGCCCCATAAGCTGAGCTGGGGGAACGAAGCCCGAAGCGGGCAAGCGGGTCGGTCACCGGCTGGGGGGACGAGGGCGTGGCGGAACTGGTGGGCAGATCGGCGGAACTCGCGCGGCTGGACGCCCTCCTCGCGGAACCCGGGCGGCCCGAACTGCCCCGGGTCGTCGACGTCGTCGGTGAACCCGGCATCGGGAAGAGCAGGTTGCTGGACGAGGTGTGCGCGCGGGCCCGCCGGACCGGGCTCACCGTACTGCGCGGCCGGGCCACGCAGTACGAACAGCACGTCCCCTTCCAGCTGTTCAGCGATGCCTTCGCCGGCACCGGGCCCGGCGCCCCGGCCGCACCGGCCCTCGCCGGGGCGCGCTCGCTGCTGCACGGCGGCGGCGGGCACGCGCCGGGCGATCCGTCCGCCGCCGGGGCCGCCGCACGGTTCGGGCTGCACCGGCGGATCGCCGAACTCCTGGCGGACCTGGGCGGACCCGGCCTGGTGCTGGCCCTGGACGATCTGCACTGGGCGGATCCCGCGTCCCGCGAGCTCGTGGACCACCTCGTCCGGCACCCCGCCCGCGGAAAGGTCCTGCTGGTGGTGGCCCGGCGGGAGCGGCAGACACCGACGGCGCTGACCGCGGCCCTGACGCGTGCCGCCGACAGCGGGACCGTGCTCCACCTGGCCCTGGAGCCGTTCTCCGAGCGGGAGTCCGCCGAGGCGCTCGGGCCGGGCGTCCCGGAGGCCCGGGCCAGGCAGTTGCACGCCGCGAGCGAGGGGAACCCGCTGTATCTCTTCGCCCTGGTGCACGCGCACCGCACGGGGACGTCACCGCGCGGCCTCACCCCCGGCACGCACGCCGCCGACCCGTATCCGGCCGGCCCGGACCGCGCCGCCCTGGACCCGGCCGGCCTGCCCGGCGGCCTCGCGGCGCTGCTGCTGGAGGAACTGGCCACGCTCAGCGAGCCGCAGCTCCGGGTCGTCGAGGCGGCGGCAGCACTCGGCGACCACGCCACACCCGGCCTGCTGAGCTCGGTGACCGGGCTCTCCCCCAGGGACCTGGACGGCGAGACCGCCGCCCTGGCGGTGCTGGACGTGCTGCGTGCCGGGCCGGGCGGCGGATGGGTGCTGCGCCATCCCCTGGTCCGCGCCCTGGTCCACGAGCGGACGGCACCCGCGCTGCGGGCCGAACTCCACCGCCGCGCCGCCCGGGAACTGGCCCGGCGCGGCGCTCCCGCCACCGAACGGGCACGCCATGTCGAGGCGTCGCTGACCGGCTGGGACCCCCGGGCCGCCGAGGTGCTCGTCGAGGCCGCCGCACGGTTCGCGCCGACCGCCCCCGCCACCGCCGCCCATCTGCTGGGCGTCGTCCTGACCCACATGCCGGACACGCCCGACCGCTTCGCCCGGCGCGGCGAGCTGGTCCTGGCGCGCGCCCGTGCGCTCGGCGTCGGCGGGCATCTCCGGGAGAGCCGGGACCTGCTGCACACGCTGATCGAGACGTCCGGCAAGGACCATCCCGAACTGCGCACCCGGGCCGTCGCCCAGTGCGCCGTGATGGAGCGGTACCTCGGCCACTCCCCCGAGGCCGGCGCACTGCTGCGGCGGGAGCTGTCCCGCGATCCGGGGCCGTCCCCCGCCCAGGCGGTGTCGCTGCGGCTGGCCCTCGGCATGTCCGCCCTGCTGACCGCGTCCTATCCGCAGGCACGCGCGGACGTCGCGCACGCCCTCGCACTCGCCCGCGCCGACGACGATCCCGCCGGCGAGGCGGCGGCACTGGCCCTCGCCGCGCTGGGCGAGGCGTACGAGGGCGAGACGGGGACCGCGGCCCGGTTCGCCGACGACGCCGCCTCGCTCACGGACGCGCTGACCGATCCCGGCCTCACCGATCCGTGCGACGCGCTGGTGTGGCTCGCCTGGGCGGAGACCCTGCTGGAGCGGTACGGCGACGCCGAGCGCCATCTCGCACGGGGGCTCGGGATAGCCCGCCGTACCGGGCAACTGCACGTGCTGCCGCACCTGTTGACGTGCCGGGCGTTCATCCACGTCACCACCTGCCGGTTGCCGTCCGCGCTGGAGGCCGCCGAGGAGGCGGAGTCCATCGCCCGGGCGGCCGGCAGCGACGGCCTGCTCGGATTCACCCTGGCCGTCAAGACGCTGGTGCTGCTGCTGGCCCGTCCCCTGGGCGACGGCGGCGCCCTGGCCACCGGCGAGGAGGCCGTCACCGCGGCGGGCGGCGGCAAGGGCTGGTGGTCGTCGCTGGCCTGGTGCATGCTCGGGCACGCGACGTACGCGAGCGGCGATCCCTACGGCGCCCAGCAGGCCATCGTCCGGGCCGGAGGCGGTCCGGAACTGCCCTCGCTGCAACCGTCGATCCGTCCCGGCCAGCTCGACACCCTCGCGGCCGCGGCCCTCGCCGCCGGCGATGTGGCGGAGGCCGCCCGCCGGGTCGCCCAGGCGACGGACGAGGCCGAACGGCTGGGCCTCGACGGGCAGCGCGCGGCCGCCCTGCGCGCCGAGGCCGGTCTCGCCGAGCACCACGGGGAGACCGACCGTGCCGTACGGCTCCTCGACGCGGCGGCGGGCGCGTACGTCACCTGCGGTCAGGCCCTGTGGGAGGCGTACACCCTGCTGCGGGCGGCGCCCCTGGTGCGGCGGGCGGGGCAGGGAGCGCGCGCCGCCGCGATGTGGCACCGGGCCCACCGGATCGCCGTCGGCGGCGGCGCCCGCCTGCTGGTGGACCTCGCCGAACTCGTCCGTCCACAGGTGCTGGCCGAGACACCCCAGGTACCCCCGCAGCTGGCGGAGCTGACGGCCCGTGAGCTGGAGGTGGCCCGGCTGGTGGCGGAAGGGCTCGGCAACCAGGACATCGCCGAGCGGCTCCACCTCAGCCGCCGCACCGTCGAGACCCATCTGTCCTCGATCTACCGCAAGGCGTCGCTCCCGTCGCGTGCGGCCCTGGCCGGGCTCATGACCCGCGTCGGGCTGGGAACCGGATCCTGAGCGCCGCCCCCGCCCGGTGCTCCACGCGGAACACGTAGGCGGATACGTGTTTCCCCGGAGGCCGACTCCCCCGCCGGCGTCTACGTTCGGTCGGTCGGACGGATTCGGAGCGGTTCAGAGGGGACTGTGTGAGCGGCAACGCCCAAAGAGCGCGGGGAAGTTGGGTGCCACTGCTGGTGGCGGGGGGTCTGCTGGCCGGGTGTACGGCAGCGGGGGCCGACGGTGGGCCGGCCGGACGGGCCGGGGCGTCCGCGCACGCCGTCCCCCGGGAGGCCGCGGTCACCGGGGACGCGACCCCGTCGGGCGGCCCGAGCGCCACGGCCGCCTTCACGCCCGACGCCGCGCTCGTCCCCAGGACGGCCGGAAAGGGGCGGAGGCTGCTGGACTCGGTCGTGTTCGCAGCGGACGACTGGGGCCGGGGGTTCGTCGCACAGGACCCGGCCGAGAGCACCCCGGGCACCTGGGCCGTGCTGGACGGCGGCTGCCGCTGGACCCGGCGGAAGACGCCCGAGGGGGTCCTGGCCAGTCTGTCCCGGTACAGCGTGCTGCCCGCCCGCAAGGGCCGCGGTGCCGTCAAGGTGACGGCGGCGGCCACCGCGCACTCCTCCGCTCTCGGCGCCGACGAACAGCTCAGCACCACCCTGGAGGAGGTGCTGCGCTGCCCGGAGCAGCAGCCGCGGGACGGCGAGCGGATCACGGGCCTGAACTCCCTCGGCACCCCCTTCGGCGCCCGCGAGCAGGACTACGCCGACGACTCCGTGCTGGAGGCCGGCACGTACGTCGAGAAGGGCGGCACGGCGCAGTCGTACCGGTGGATGGTCGCCCGGCTGGGCACGATCGTCGCGGCCGTATCGGTGACGGGCGGGAAGGGGCACAGCGAGCAGGAGCTCCAGGCCCTGGGCGCCGACACCCTGGGCCGGATGCTGGGACGCGCCAAGCAGCAGCTGGGAGGCAAGTGATGGAGCCGCTGCGTACGTCCGACCCCTCCCGGCTGGCGGGCCACCGGCTGCTCGGCCGGCTCGGCGCGGGCGGCATGGGTGTGGTGTACCTGGCCCGCTCGTCCGGCGGTTCGCTGGTCGCGCTGAAGGTGATCCAGGCCGAGTTCGCCGAGGACACGGGATTCCGGGAACGGTTCCGGCGGGAGGCGGAGACGGCGCGCCGGATGACGAGTCCCTGGGTGGCGGCCCTCGTCGACGCGGACCCCGAGGCTCCGCAGCCGTGGCTGGCCACCGAGTACGTGCCGGGGCCCTCGCTGGGCGAGGCCGTCGCGGCCCACGGTCCCCTGCCCGTACGGACCCTGCGCGTGCTGGGGGCGCGGCTCGCCCGGGCGCTGCGGGACCTGCACGCGGCGGGTCTGGTGCACCGGGACGTCAAGCCGGGCAATGTGCTGCTCGCCCTCGACGGACCGCGGCTGATCGACTTCGGTGTGGCCCGCGATCCGCGGGACACCGCGCTCACGTCGACCGGCGTGGTGGTGGGCACCCCGGGCTTCATGGCACCGGAACAGACCGGGGGCGGCGAGGAGCCGGGGCCGGCCGCGGACGTCTTCGCGCTGGGCTGTGTGCTCGCCCACGCGGCGACCGGGCGTCCGCCGTTCGGCACCGGCTCGCTGGACGCGCTGCTGTACCGCACGGTGCACGACGCGGCGGATCTGGAAGGGGTGCCCCGGGAACTCGCCGGGGTGGTGAGCGGCTGCCTGGAGAAGGAGCCGCGGCTGCGGCCCACGGCTGCGGCGCTGTGGGACACGCTCACGGCTCCCGCGCCGGACGCGCCTGCCGACCCGCGGGAGGCCCTGCGCGCGGGGCCTCCCGCGAGCCAGGAGGGGACAGGCGCGTCCGGCGCCGTGACCGGCGAAGTACCGGCCGACGGCGAGTGGTTGCCCGAGTCGCTGGTGCGGCTGATCGCCGAACGGGCCGCTCTCGGGATCGCGCTGCCCGGAGTCGACGACACGGAGGTCGACCCGGCGGCCGCGGACGCCGCGGCCGGGGACACCGCCACGGCGGACACGGAGGCGGTGGCACCGCCGGACCGCGCCGTCGGCAGACGGCGGTTGCTGCTCCTGGCAGGCGGCGCGGCCGTGGTGGCGGCCGGCGGCGGTGCGGCCGCCTGGGCCGCGTTCTCCGGTGACCGGGACGGCAAGGGCGCCGGTGCCGCCGGGACGGGCACCGGGCAGGTGCACACCATCGGCCTGCACGCGGACCTCAGCGGGGACCAGAAGGCGGTCGGCCGGGCTCAGGAGCGCGGGCTCCGGCTGGCGGTCGAGGAGTTCAACTCCCGTAGGGACAAGCCCTTCACGCTCGCCGTGAAGACCGTGGACGACGGCGGCGACCAGACTCGGTCGGCGGCCGCGGCCAAGCGGCTGGTCGCCGACCCGGCCGTCCTCGCGGTGGTCGGACCCACCACGGACGCCACCGCACTGGCGTCGCTCGCCACGTACGACGCCGCGTCGCTGCCCCTCATCGCGGTCTCTCCGGGCGCCACCGTACTGACGGTGACGGGCAGCCGCTCCTTCCTGCACGCCCGGGTGACCGACACCGTCCTGCCGTTCTACCTCGACGCGTATCTGCGGGGCACCGCCAAGTCGCGCACCGTCGGGATCGTCGACGACCGGGCGGCGGACACCTACGGCTGGGAGATCACCAGCACCCTGGGCAGGATCCTGTGGAAGAACCGGCGGCCCGTCGTGCCGAAGGTGGTCAGCGCGCTGCGGACCGACTTCGCACCGACCCTGGACGCCCTGCTGGAAGGGGGCGCCGACTCCGTCGTCTTCGCCGGGTACCACGAGCGGGCCGCGCTGCTGGCCCGGGAACTGAGCCGCCGTGACTTCCCGGGCGCGCGGGCCGCCGCTCAGGGGGTGCTCGACGACCGGTTCCTCGCCGCCGCCGGGGACGCGGCCGAGGGCTGGACGATCGTCGCGCCCGTCATGGACGCCGCCGTGGCGCCGGGTGCGAAGGCGTTCGCGGCCGCTTACCGCGGGCGGTTCGACGGGGAGCCGGAACGGTACGCGGTCGAGGCGTACGACGTGGCGCAGCTCGTCCTCGGGAGCCTGCGCTCGCTGTCCGCGGGGCACCGCACCCGGGGGAACCTGACGACTGCCCTGCGCTCGGCCAAGTACCGGGGGATCAGCCGGAACCTGGCGTTCGACGCGAAGACGGGTGCGCTCGTCGTCGACGGCACCGGCGTCCACCTGTGGCAGGTCGTCGGCGGCCGGTTCGGGTACCGGGGCGTGGCGCCCTTCCAGGTGTCCACCTGAGAGCCCGCTGATGGAACCGTTGCGCGGGGCCGACCCGGCAGGGATCGGGGGGTACCGGCTGCTGCGCCGGCTCGGCGCGGGCGGCATGGGGGTGGTGTACCTGGCCCGGTCGGGTACGGGTTCGCTCGCCGCGGTGAAGGTCATCCGCGCCGCGTACGCGGACGATCCGGGTTTCCGGGCGCGGTTCCGGCGGGAGGTGGAGACCGCGGGCCGGGTCGTCAGCCCCTGGGTCGCAGCGTTGCTCGACGCGGAGCCGGACGCTTCGCCGCCGTGGCTCGCCACCGCGTTCGTGCCGGGTCCCTCGCTGGCGGCGGCGGTCGAGGAGTGCGGGCCGCTCCCCGAGGCGTCGGTACGGTTCCTCGGCGACCGGCTCGCCGAGGCGCTGGGCACCGTGCACGGGGCGGGCCTGGTGCACCGGGACGTCAAGCCGGACAACGTGCTGCTCGCCCTCGACGGCCCGCGGATGATCGACTTCGGTATCGCCCGGATGCCCGAGGACAACGCGCTCACCGCCACCGGGATGGTGGTCGGCTCCCCCGGCTTCCTCTCCCCCGAGCAGGCCCGGGGACGGGGCCGGGAGATCGGGCCGGCGAGCGACGTCTTCTCGTTCGGCTGTCTGCTGGCGTACGCGGCGACGGGCGAACGCCCTTTCGGCCGGGGCTCGGCCGCCGAGGTGCTGGTGCGGACCGTCCACGACGAACCGGACCTGGACGGCGTACCGGCGTCGCTGGTGCCGCTGCTGCGGGGCTGTCTGGCGAAGGAGGCCGCCGCCCGCCCCGCCGTGTCCGAGGTGCGTGCGGCGCTGGAGGGCGGGAGCGGGGATGGGGACTGGCTGCCGGACTCGGTCACCCGGCTGATCGCGCGGCGTTCCGCCGCCGTCCTCGCGCTGCCCGCCGTCGAGGCGACCCAGGTGACGACCGGGGCGACCGAAGGGTCCGGCGCTCCGGCGGGCGCCGACACGCTGCCGGTGGCCGCGGGACGGCCGACGGGCACCACACGACGCCGCTTCCTGGTGCTGGGCCCGGCCGCCGGGGTGGTGGCCGCGGGGGCCACGGCGGCATGGTGGACGGCGGATCGCCCCGGCCGCGCCTCGCCGCGCGGCGGCGGGCCGCTTCCGCGTCTGACGGTCGCCCTGCAGGGGGATCTGACGGGCGGCCGGAAGGCGGCCGGGCTGGCGCAGCAGAACGGGGTCCGGCTGGCCGTCGAGCACCTCAACTCCCGTCCCGGGCGCGGCTTCGATCTCACCCTCCAGGTGCACGACGACGCGGGCAGCCCGTCCCGGGCGCGGCAGGTGGCGCGGCGGCTCGCGGCCGACGGCCGGGTGCGCGCGGTGATCGGTCCGACCACCGATGCCTGCGCCGAGGCCGTGTGCGGGCAGTACCAGCGGGCGCTGCTGCCCCTGGTGTCCGTGTCGGTCGGCCTCGACGAGCTCGGCGCGAAGGCGGCCGGCAGCTACCGCGCGTACGCGGCCACCCGGCCCCCCGATCGCAACCTGGCCGCACCCCTGGCGACCCATCTCGTCCGCACCGTCCGGGCCCGGCGGACCGTGCTGATCGACGACGCGGCCGAGGGCGACTTCAGCTGGGGGATCTGCGCGGCCGTCGCCGAGGCGGTCGGCTCGGCACGGCGCACCACGATCCGGCGCACCCTCGCCGCCCGGGCGGACGGGGCCGGGGCCTACCGTGCCCTCGCCGAGTCGGTGACGGACGCGCACGCGGACGCCGTGCTGTTCGCCGGCGGACCCGCCCGCGCGGCGCGACTGGCGCGTGCGCTGCGCGCGGCCGGCTGGTCCGGTGCGCGGCTGGCCACCCAACGCGCCCTGGATCCGGCCTTCCTGCACGCGGCCGGTGACGCCGCCGAAGGGTGGGTCTTCGCCGCCGCCTTCCTCGATCCGTCCGGTGTGCCGGCCGCCAGGTCCTTCGTCGCCGCCTACCGCGAGCGCTTCGGGGCCGCCCCGCCCTGGTACTCCGCCGAGGCGTACGACGCGATGCTCTTCGTGGGCCGGGCGATGGCGACGCTCGGGGCCGCCCGGGCGGAGCGGGGGGCGCTCGTGGGACGGCTGCGCGAGACGGACTACCGGGGCATCACCAAACGGTTGCGCTACACGTCGTCGAGCACCGGGTACACCACGAAGGCGCTCTACCTCTTCCGGGCGTCCGGCGACCGCTTCCGCTTCCTCGGCCAGTACGAGGACGCCACGGCCTGATCCGTGCGGCGGGCCCCCCGTGTCACGACTCCTCGGCGGTCTCCGCCACGACGGTCCAGCCGTGCCGCACGCCCGTGCGGTCCCGGCCGTCGACGCGAGCGATGCCGGGCCCCCCGTCGCTGCGCGAGAGCAGTGCGCTGACCAGCGTGCGGTAGGCGAAGCAGAGGGTCGCGGCCACGGTCACGGCGAAGGCGATTCCGGGCCCGTACCCGGTGCCGGTGGCGGTGTGGAGCACGTGCACGAAGGCGTAGAGGCCGGCGAGGGTCAGCAGGGCCCACACCTTCCACAGCACGGCGTGCAGCCGCCGCCGGCGCCGTACCTCCGCGAACGACGGGAGGACGACCCGCAGTCGTGCGCCGCAGTGGTCGCACGTCTCGGCGCGTTCGCTGCCGCGCTCGTCCGACCGCCGGATCCGGCTGACGTCGGCATTGGTGACGGCGACCGTCCGGTTCCCCCGGTTCGGCGCCTCCTTGTCGACGATGTGCGTGATCCGGTACTCGAAGGTCCCCGGCACCTGTGCGGCCATGGCTCCGCCCCCCCTTCGCTCCCCCGACTCACGGGTACTACCCCCGCCCCGAGGTCAGGTACCTGGCCCGCCACCCCGGCAGACAGTCGTGAAGGTACAGCGTGAAGGGGAGCCACCAGATCAGGTCGTTGGTGACGAGGAGGAGTCCGGAGGCCAGGGGCCACTGGCCGGTGAGGTACAGCCACAGCCAGCCGAGCGGCCCCAGGACCTTGCCGGCCAGGCCGACCGCGGCGACGGTGACACCTTCGGCGGGCCGCAGGGCCACGTCCAGGTAGAGCAGCCCGTACAGGCCGAGCACCATGCCGAGGGTCATGAAGATCTGCGGGTGGTTCTGCGGGGTCATCCCGGCGACGCGGAACACCCATTGCGGGTCGACGACCGCGTAGCAGCCCCAGAGGACGTTGTAGACGCCGGCCGCGGCGAAGACCCGCCGGTGCAGCCGTTCGCGGGGAACGGGAGAAGTCTCACATGAGGTGAACACGGCCTCATTGTCGTGTCCACGCGCCGGTAGCATCCGCCGCATGGGGGAATCGAACATCGTGGTGGTCGGGGGCAGCGGCTTCTACGGCCGTTACGTCGTCGCCGACTTGCTGCGCAGGCCCGACGTCCGCGTCACCGTCGTCTCCCGCACACCGCCGCGGCCTCCCTTCCCCTCCCAGCGGGTCCACTGGGTCGCCGGTGACCGCGACGCGCCCGGGCGGCTGGCCGGCCTCCTGGGGGACGCGGCCGCGGTGGTGCACTGCGCGGGGCCGTTCCAGGCCCTCGACGGCCCCGGCACCCATCCGCTCGGGCCGCTGCGCGCGGCGGTGGCCGCCGGCGTCCCCTACGTCGACATCAGTGAGGACCGCGGCTTCCTGCGCGCGGCGGCCACGGCTGCGGGTCCGGCGACGGCTCCCGTCCTGACCGGGGCGTCCGTCGTACCGGGCCTGCAGACACTGATCGTCGACGACCTCGCCCGGGGCATGGACCGCGTCGACGGTGTCCTGTGCTGTGCCGCCCCCGACACCCGCCGGCACCGGGGGCCGGCGATGTTCGAGGCGATGATGCACGGCGCGGGACTCCCCTTCACCGCTCCCCGCGGGGGCGTGCCCACGGTGGTGCACGGCTGGTCGGAACCCGAGTGGACGCTGTTCCCGCCGCCGGTCGG
Source organism: Streptomyces sp. NPDC015139 (assembly GCF_043079785.1). Classification (NCBI taxonomy): domain Bacteria; kingdom Bacillati; phylum Actinomycetota; class Actinomycetes; order Kitasatosporales; family Streptomycetaceae; genus Streptomyces; species Streptomyces sp. NPDC015139. Next base: position 267,003 of record NZ_JBIBUW010000006.1, read on the forward strand.
CCGCCGCCTGGTCCACCAGGTGTACGAGATGGCGGACCTGGACGTGCTGGCCGGGCTGTACGGCGCCCGTACGATCGCCTTCAAGGCCGGCACCGAATTCACCGCCGTCAACCGGGCGTTGGGGCTCTTCGCCGCGGTGCGGGCGCGCACCGGGCGGCCCCGCGCCGCCCGGCGCTGGACCCCGCTGGTGCGCGCGCTGTCGTGGCTCGTCGGCCGGGTCGGCGACGAGGCGGGCGGCTTCACGGTCTCCGTGAGCGGGTGGCGGGACGGGCGGGCGGTCACCCGGCGGATGGGGATGACGGCCCGGCAGGACGGCGGCCGCATCCCCTCGCTGCTCGCCGGCATCGCCGTCGAGCACCTGCTGACGGGCCGGCTGCACACCGCCGGCCTCGTCCCGCTCCGATCCTGGCTGACACCGCACGAACTGCGCACGGCGCTGCGCGACCGCGACATCGGCCTGTGGCGGAGGGACGACGAGGCCGACGACTGGCGGTCGTGGGAGGACTGACGCGCCGTCACTCCCCGCACCGCCGACCAGATCCCGGGCCCCGGCCCCTCAGCTGTCGTAGTCGACGGTCAGGGTCTCGGAGACCGGGTAGGTCTGGCAGGTCAGGACGTATCCTGCGTCCACCTCGGCCGGTTCCAGCGCGTAGTTGCGGCGCATGTCCGCCTTGCCGTCGGTGATGTGGGCACGGCAGGTGCCGCAGACGCCGCCCTTGCAGGCGAAGGGCAGGTCGGGGCGGACCCGGGCCGCGGCGTCGAGGATGGTGGACTCGCGGGAGAGCGCGGAGGTGGTGGAGCGGCCGTCCAGGACGACGGTGACCTGGCTGACCGGGCCGTCCGCGCGGGGCTCCTCGTGGCGGGCCGTCACCACCGGCTCGTCCCCGGCGAAGAAGAGCTCCTGGTGGATCCGGTCGTCCGGCACGCCCAGCTCGGCCAGGACCCGCTGGGCGTCGAGGACCATGCCGTGCGGGCCGCACAGCCACCAGTGGTCCGCCTCGGAGACGTCGACCAGGCCGTCGATGAGGGCGGCCAGCCGCTCGGCGTCCAGCCGGCCGGTGAGCAGTTCGGCCTCGCGCGGCTCGCGGGACAGCACGTGGGCGAGCTGGAACCGGGCCGGGTGGAGGTCCTTCAGGTCGGCGAGCTCGTCGGCGAACATCACCGAGCCGGTGCGGCGGTTGCCGTAGAACAGGGTGACCCGGGAGGACTCGTCGGCGGCGAGGACCGACTCGGCGATGGAGACCATGGGCGTGATGCCCGAGCCGGCCGCGACGAGCACGTGGTGTCCGGGGGTGGTGAGGTCGGGGGTGAAGGCGCCGACCGGGCCCATCACCTCGACGGTGTCACCGGGCTCGACCTCGTTCACCAGCCAGGAGGAGAACAGGCCGCCGGGGACCACCCGGACGCCGATCCGGGGCCGGGAACCGGCCGGGGAGCAGATCGAGTACGAGCGCCGCTCGTCGCGCCCCTCGACCTCGCGGCGCAGGGTGAGCGACTGGCCGGGCTCGAAGGCGAACTCCTGCGCCAGCTCGTCGGGGATGTCGAAGCTCACCGCGACCGCGTCCTCGCACAGCCGCTCGATCGCCGCGACCCGCAAGGTGTGGAACGCCGGGCGGCGACGGGTGCGCCGCACCGGGGCGGGGGCCGCGTCGGCGGGGGCCAACAGGTCCTCCATCAGATCTCCTTGACGTACTCGAACGGTTCGCGGCAGGCGCGGCAGCGCCACAGCGCCTTGCAGGAGGTGGCGCCGAACCGGGAGGTCTCCTCCGTGTCCGTGGCGCCGCAGCGCGGGCAGGTCACCGCCTCGCGGGTGGCCGACAGCACCAGCGGCACGGGGCCCGCCGCCGGGCGGGGCGCCGGCCCCGGCGGGGCGATACCGTGCTCGGCGAGCTTGCGGCGGCCCTCGGAGGTGATCCAGTCGGTGGTCCACGGCGGGTCCAGGACCGTGCGCACCTCCACGCGCTCGTATCCGGCGCCCTTCAGCCGCGCGGACACCTCGGCCCGCATCTCGGACATGGCGGGGCAGCCGGAGTAGGTGGGGGTGAGGTCGGCGACGACCGTGCCCTCGGGCGTCACCCGCACCTCACGCAGCACGCCGAGGTCGGCGAGGGTGAGCATGGGCAGCTCGGGGTCGGGCACCTGCTCGGCGATGTGCCGGGCACGCCGGACGTCGGTGAGGACGGTCACCATGTCGCCTCCGGGTGCGCGCGGGCCACGCTCTGCAGTTCCGTCAGCAGCGGGGCGAGGTGCGCGGTGTGCTCGCCCTCACGCCCGGAACCGGCCGCCGCCTCCGGCACCTCCGGCAGGGACAGCGTGGCGGCCTCGGTGACCTGGTGCAGCACGCCGAGGACGCTCTCCTCGGCGTCGTGGGCCGCGAACACCTCGCGCAGGTACGGCGCCACCGCGTCGAGTCCGGCCCGCATGCGCCGGTGCGACTCCGCGGTGCCGTCGCCGAGCCGGACGACCCACTCGGCCGCGTACTGCCGGTGGTACGTCAGCTCCTTCACGCCCTTGGCGGCGATGGCGGCGAGCACCGGGTCGGCGGAGCCGGCGAGGCGCTCGAAGCGGGCCAGCCGCGAGGTGGCGAGGACCAGCAGCCGGGCCATGGAGAACGCGAAGTCGCCGTTGGGCAGTTCGGCCAGGGTCACGTTGCGGAAGTCGTCCGCGTCGCGGAAGTAGGCGTAGGCGTCCTCGCTCCGGCCGGTGCCGTCGACCTGGCCGCAGCGGGCGTACAGCAGCCGGGCCTGGCCGAGGAGGTCGAGCCCGATGTTGGCGAGGGCGACCTCCTCCTCCAGCTCCGGGGCACGGGTGGTCCACTCGGCCAGCCGCTGGGCGGTGACGAGCGCGTCGTCGCCGAGTGCGAGGCAGCACGCGGCCAGTTCGGCCCGGTCGACGCCCTCGGGGACGTCCGTGCTCACGCCGTACAGCGGGTCCTCGAACCCCGTGCCGAAGGCCCAGCGGGCGTCGCTGTCGTCGTGTCCCTCGGCCAGGGACAGGTAGACGTGATCGTCGCTCATGACCTGCTCCTAGATGTGCGGGACGTCGTCGGGGATGTCGTAGAAGGTGGGGTGCCGGTAGACCTTGTCGGCGCTCGGGTCGAAGAAGGGGTCCTTCTCGTCGCGGGTGGAGGCCGTGATGTGCTCGGAGCGCACCACCCAGATGCTCACGCCTTCGTTGCGCCGGGTGTACAGGTCGCGGGCGTGGGTGAGAGCCATGCGGTCGTCGGCCGCGTGCAGGGAGCCGACGTGGACGTGGTTGAGTCCCCGCTTGCCGCGTACGAAGACCTCGTACAGCGGCCACCCGTCCTTCTTCGCCTGCGTGTCGCTCATGCCACTGCTCCGTTCTGCGTCCTGGCGGCCTGCTTGGCGGCGTGCGCGGCTGCCGCCTCGCGCACCCAGGCACCCTCCTCGTGCGCGGCCCGGCGCCGCGCCATCCGCTCCTCGTTGCACGGCCCGTCGCCCGTGATCACCCGCTTGAGTTCGGACCAGTCGGGGGTGCCGAAGTCGTACCGGCCGCGGTCCTCGTTCCAGCGCAGCTCCGGGTCGGGCAGGGTCACGCCGAGTTTCTCGGCCTGCGGCACGGTCATGTCCACGAACCGCTGGCGCAGCTCGTCGTTGCTGTGCCGCTTGATCTTCCAGGCCATGGACCGCGCCGAGTTGGGCGAGTCGTCGTCGGGGGGTCCGAACATCATCAGGGACGGCCACCACCAGCGGTCCACGGCGTCCTGGACCATCGCGCGCTGGGCGTCGGTGCCGCGCATCATCGTCATCAGCAGTTCGAAGCCCTGCCGCTGGTGGAAGGACTCCTCCTTGCAGATGCGGACCATCGCGCGGGCGTAGGGCCCGTAGGAGCTGCGGCACAGCGGCACCTGGTTGCAGATGGCGGCGCCGTCGACGAACCAGCCGATGACGCCGACGTCGGCGAAGTTCCGGGTCGGGTAGTTGAAGATCGAGGAGTACTTCTGACGGCCTTCGAGCAGCCGCTGGGTCAGGTCGGCGCGGTCGACGCCGAGGGTCTCGGCCGCCGAGTACAGGTACAGCCCGTGGCCGGCCTCGTCCTGGACCTTGGCGAACAGGATCGCCTTGCGGCGCAGGGACGGCGCACGGGTGATCCAGTCGCCCTCGGGCTGCATGCCGATGATCTCCGAGTGGGCGTGCTGCGCCACCTGCCGGACCAGCGTCTTGCGGTAGCCGTCCGGCATCCAGTCCCGGGGCTCGATCCGCTGGTCGCGGGCAATCGTGTCCTCGAACCGCTCCTGGAGTTCGGGCGGCGCTCCGTCCGCCGACGGGGACCCGGCCTGCCGTGCAGTCATCCCTACCACCAATCCCAACCGACCGTTCGTTCGGTTCATGATATGACGAGTTCCCGCGTTTTTGGAAGTGGTGACCGCCCGGAACCCGGCCGCGGGGCCGGAGGAGGTCGGGTCGGCCGGGCCGGAGGTCACTCCCAGTCGGCCGGGCCGGCGGTCACCCCCAGGTGTAGAAGCCCTGCCCGGTCTTCCTCCCGAGCTCCCCGCGGGCCACCTTGTCGCGCAGCAGCCGCGGCGGGGCGAAGCGCTCGCCGAGGGTGGCGTGCAGGTGCTCGGCGATGGCGAGGCGCACGTCCAGCCCGACCAGGTCGGTGAGCCGGAGGGGGCCCATCGGGTGCTTGTAGCCCAGGTGCATGGCGTCGTCGATGGCCTCGGGCTCGGCGACCCCGGACTCGACCATGCGGATCGCCTCCAGGCCCAGGGCCACGCCCAGCCGGCTGCTGGCGAAGCCCGGGGAGTCCTTGACGACGACGTCCTTCTTGCCCAGGCAGCGGGTCCAGTCGAGGGCGCTGCGCAGGGTGTCGTCGCCGGTGGCGGGGGCGACGACGATCTCGACGAGTTCCGAGGCCGGCACCGGGTTGAAGAAGTGCATGCCGAGGAATCGGCCGGGCCTGGTGAGCGCGGCACCGAGTTCGGCGACCGAGAGGGAGCTGGTGTTGCTGGCCAGGACGGTCCGTGTGGCCACGACCTGCTCCGCCGCCGCCAGCACGCCCGCCTTGAGGGCGGCGTCCTCGAAGACGGCTTCGACGACGAGATCGGCGTGCGCGGGCAGGTCCGCGACCGAGGCGACGGTCGTGACGCGGCCGAGCACCCGGTCCGCGGGTTCGGTGAGCCGGTCGCGTTCGGCGGCCCGCTTCAGCCCGGTGGCCACCCGTTCGAGGGCCTGGGCCGCCGAGCGCGCGTCGCTCTCGACGATCGTGACGGCCGATCCCGCCGTCGCGAAGGACTGGGCGATGCCGGCGCCCATACGGCCGCCGCCGATCACTCCCACGACTGCCGGTGCTGCGGTCATGCTCCAGTCCCCTTCTCCAGGAATCGGGTCGTGCGCCGCGCGTCGACGGCGTTGCGGGCGTCCGGACGGTACGGGGAGACGACGAGCCGGCCCCCGGACTCCGCCGGCGAGGCGGTGTCGTACCCGGCGGGGGTCACGGCCGCTCCACGAGCATGGCCACGCCCTGCCCCACGCCCACGCAGAGGGTGGCCAGGCCCCGGCGGGCGTCCTCCCGCTCCATGCGGCCGAGCAGGGTGAGCAGGATGCGGGAGCCCGAGCAGCCCAGCGGGTGGCCGAGGGCGATCGCACCGCCGTCGGCGTTGACCTTCTCCTCGTCGAGCTTGAGCCGGCGGACGACGGCCAGGGCCTGGACGGCGAACGCCTCGTTCAGTTCGACGGCGCCCAGGTCCGCCGTCTCCCAGCCCGCGCGGGCCAGTGCCTTCCGGGTGGCGGGCACCGGGCCGAGTCCCATGACGTTCGGCTGGACACCGGCGGAGGCCGAGGTGACGATGCGGGCCCGGGGGGTGAGGCCGTACCGCCGGACGGCCGCGGCACCGGCCACGACCAGCGCGGAGGCCCCGTCGGAGAGCGGCGAGGACGAACCGGCGGTCACGATGCCGTCCGGCCGGAAGATGGTGCGCAGCGTGCCCAGCTTCTCCAGGGTCGTGCCGGGGCGCGGCCCCTCGTCGCGGGTGACCTCGCCGTCCTTGACGGCGACCGGGACGATCTCCCGGTCGAAGTGCCCGGCCCGCTGTGCCGCCACGGCGCGCTGGTGGCTGCGCAGTGCGAAGGCGTCGGACTCGGCGCGGCCGATGCCGTCCAGGGCCGCGATCTCCTCGGCCGTCTCGCCCATGGACAGGGTGACCTTGACCGTCTCCGGGCCCGCGCCGTGGGGCACCTCGCGGTCCGCCGCGGCGAACCGGGGATTGGTGAAGCGCCAGCCCAGGGCGGTGTCGTGGACCGCGCCCGGCTTGGCCCACGGGGTGCCCGGCTTCTCCATGACCCAGGGCGCCCGGGTCATCGACTCCACTCCCCCGGCGACGACCAGGTCGGCCTCACCCGCCCGGATCGCCTGGGCCGCCGAGGCCACCGCCGTCAGACCGGAGGCGCACAGCCGGTTCACGGTGTAGCCGGGCACGGTGTGCGGGAGGCCGGCCAGCAGCACCGCCATCCTGGCCACGTCGCGGTTGTCCTCGCCGACCTGGTTGGCGGCGCCGAGGATCACCTCGTCCACGGCCTCCCCGGGGATGCCGGAGCGTCGTACGGCCTCGCCGACGACCAGGGCCGCGAGGTCGTCGGGGCGCACGGTGGCGAGGGCGCCGCCGTAGCGCCCCTGCGGAGTGCGGGCACCGTCGATCAGGAATACCTCGTCGGACACGGACGGCCTCCTCGGAAGACGTGCTGAACGTGGGTGTGGATGACGCGTGGAGCGGGGCCGGGAGCGGATCCCCGCGCCCTGCGGCCACCTCTTGACATGCCCGGATGTTGCTGGATTACTTGGCCGTGCCGCACGCTAACCGAATGTTCGGTCGGGACACAAGATGGTGGATACAGTGACGCAGGCCGCCGGCAGTGCAGACGGACCGGTCGAGGCGATGTTCCTCGCGGACGAGGCCTCCCGGCGACTGGGAATCGAACTCGTGCGGCACGGCCCGGGGACCGCCGTGCTGCGCATGACCGTGACCGCCGCCATGGTCAACGGCCACAGGATCGCCCATGGCGGGTACGTGTTCCTCCTCGCCGACAGCGCCTTCGCCTGCGCCTGCAACAGCCACGGTCCGGTGACGGTGGCGGCGGGAGCCGGCATCGACTTCGTGGCCCCGGTGTACGAGGGTGATGTCCTGGAGGCCACCGCCGAGGAGCGCACCCGGTTCGGCCGCAGCGGCATCTACGACGTGACGGTGATGCGCGGTGACGAGGTGGTCGCGGAGTTCCGTGGCCGCAGCCGCGTCCTGAGGGGCAGCACTTCCAAGGAGTCGCGATGAGCATCGAGCTGAAGACCACCCCGGCCGCCGGCGGGCGCCGCGGCGAGCCCTGTCCTCCGGAACTGCTGGACGCCGCCGAGAACCTGACGCAGGACGAGCTGCGGGATCTCCAGCTGCACCGGCTGAGGTCGACGCTGAGGCACGCCTACGACAACGTCGAGCTGTACCGCAAGAAGTTCGACGACGCCGGCGTCGGCCCCGACGACTGCCGGACGCTGGAGGACCTGGCCCGCTTCCCCTTCACCACGAAGGCCGACCTGCGGGAGACCTACCCCTTCGGCATGTTCGCCGTCCCCATGTCCGAGGTCCGGCGCATCCACGCGTCCAGCGGCACGACCGGGCGCCCCACCGTCGTCGGGTACACCGAGAACGACATCTCCACCTGGGCCGACCTGATCGCCCGCTCGATCCGCGCCGCGGGCGGCCGCCCCGGCCACAAGGTGCACATCAGCTACGGCTACGGCCTGTTCACCGGCGGACTGGGAGCCCACTACGGCGCCGAGCGCGCCGGCTGCACCGTCATCCCCGCCTCGGGCGGTATGACGGCCCGCCAGGTGCAGATCATCCAGGACTTCCAGCCCGAGATCATCATGGTCACCCCGTCCTACATGCTCACGCTGCTCGACGAGTTCGAGCGCCAGGGCGTGGACCCCCGCTCCACGTCCCTGCGGATCGGCATCTTCGGCGCGGAGCCGTGGACGGAGGAGATGCGCCGCGAGATCGAGGAGCGCATGGACATCCACGCCGTCGACATCTACGGCCTCTCCGAGGTGATGGGGCCGGGCGTGGCCCAGGAGTGCGTGGAGACCAAGGACGGTCTGCACGTGTGGGAGGACCACTTCCGCCCGGAGGTCGTCGACCCCGTCACGGACGAGGTCCTGCCCGACGGCGAGGCGGGAGAGCTCGTCTTCACCTCGCTCACCAAGGAAGCGCTGCCCGTCATCCGTTACCGCACGCGCGATCTGACCCGGCTGCTGCCCGGGACGGCACGCCCGGCCTTCCGCCGCGTCGAGAAGATCACCGGCCGCTGCGACGACATGATCATCCTGCGCGGGGTGAACGTCTTCCCCAGCCAGATCGAGGAGATCGTCCTGCGCACGCCGGGCGTCGCGCCCCACTTCCAGATCCAGCTGAGCCGGCGCGGCCGCATGGACCACATGACGGTCCGTGTGGAGGCCCGCGCCGACTGCCCGCCCGAGCGGCGCGAGGCCGCCGCCGGGCTGATCGCCAAGGGGGTCAAGGACGGCGTCGGCGTCACCGTGGACGTGGCGATCGTCGAGCCCGAGACCCTGGAGCGCTCGCTCGGCAAGCTCCGCCGCGTGAAGGACCTCCGCGGGGAGTGACGGCCGGCCCGTCGCGCAAGCCCGCGCGCGCTCAGGGTCGCGCGCGGGCGATGAGCAGCGCCACGTCGTCCTCGCCGCCGGGCCTGCGCAGGATCTCCAGGACGCGGTCGCAGGTGTCCTCCAGCTCGTGGCCACGGGTGGTGGTGAAGGCGTCGAGGAGGACGTCCAGGCGGGCGTCGATGGGTTCGCTCCGGGTCTCGACCAGGCCGTCGGTGTAGAGGGCGAGTTCGTCGCCCGGGTGGAACGCGACGGTGGCCGCCTCGAAGGGCACCCCGCCGACGCCCAGCGGTGCGCCGGTGGGCAGGTCGAGCAGCCGGGCCGTGCTGCCGGCGCACCGCAGGACCGGGGGCAGGTGACCGGCGAGGCAGATCTCGCACTGCGCGCGGTGGGGATCGCAGACGCAGTAGATGCAGGTGGCGATGGTCTGCTCGATGCCCTCGGTCAGATGGTCCAGGTGGTGCAGGGCCTCCGCGGGTGCGAGATCCAGTTCGGCGAAGGCCCGTGCGGCACTGCGGAGTTGGCCCATCGCGGCGGCGGCGTTGATGCCGCTGCCCATCACGTCCCCGACGACCAGGGCGGTCTTGTCGCCCCGCAGCGGTATGGCGTCGTACCAGTCACCGCCGATCTCGCTCGTCGCACCGGCGGGCTGGTAGCGGCAGGCGACCTCCAGGCCCGGCAGGTGGGAGGGGAGTTCGGGCAGCAGACTGCGCTGGAGGGTGAGGGCGGCATGGCGCTGCGCCTGGTATCCGCGGGCGTTGTCGATGCAGACCGCGGCCCTCGCGGCCAGTTCCCAGGCGAGGAAGGCGTCGTCGTCGTCGAAGGGCGCGGGATTGCGGGTGCGTACCAGGTCGAGGGCGCCCAGGACCTCGCCGCGGGCCATGAGCGGTACGGCCAGGTAGGAGTGCACGCCCGCGGACTCCAGCAGGGCGGCGGCCTCGCCGTGGCGGGCGATGCGCCCCAGGTCCTCGCGCGTGGTGTGGGGCACCAGCACCGGTTTGCGGGTGCGTACGCACTGGGTGATCAGGCGGTCGCTGTCGTAGCCGGCCAGGCCGCCCGGCGGGTCGGCCGCACGGGCCGCGTCGGAGGTGTGGGCGGAGTTGACGGCGAGGGCGCGGAAGACGGCGGGCCCCTCGCCCGGCTCGGCCCGGCCGTCGAGCGCGCTGTCGAGCACGTCCACCGCGGCGACGTCGGCGAGGACCGGCACGACGATCTCGGCAAGCTCGCGCGCCGTCGCCACCACGTCGAGGGTGCTCCCCACGCAGGCGGAGGCCTCGGCGATCAGCGCCAGCCGCTGCCGGGCCCGGGCCGCCTCCACGGTGGCCCGGTGGCGCTCGGTGACGTCGATCACCGAGTAGGCGAGGCCCAGCACTTTCCCGGCGGAGTCCTCCAGCCGGTAGTAGGAGACGGACCAGGCGTGTTCGTGGTCCGGGTCGTTGGGCGGACGGCAGACGATCTCCCGGTTCACCACCGACTCGCCCGTCTCCAGGACGCGGCGCAGCCGCGCCTCGGGGTCGGTGTTCAGGTAGGTCAGGATCTCCCCGGCGGACCGGCCGAGGCGGTCGGCGGCGGACTGGCCGGTGATGCGTTCGAGAGCGGGGTTCATGGCCACGTACCGCAGGTCGGGGTCCAGAATGGCGAGCCCCACGGGGGACTGGGAGACCAGGCGCATGGCCAGGGCCGCGTCGCGCTCGACCCGCGCCACACTGGCCCGGTCCGCGGCGAGGCCCAGGGTGTAGACGTCACCGAGGTCGTCCAGCAGCCGCATGTTGCGGAACTCGACCAGCCGGGTCGTGCCGTCCTTGTGCCGGACGGGGAAGACCCCGGCCCAGTCGGTGCCGGATTCCATGACCTCGGCGAACAGCCCGATCACCCGGTCCCGGTCCTCCTCGTGGACCGTCAGGGCGGCGGCGTGCTGCCCGAGCGCCTCCGCGGCGGTGTAGCCGAACAGTTCCTCGGCCTTCGGACTCCAGAACACCACCTGCCCGTCGGCGTTCAGGACCACCGCGGCGACGCTGAGCAGGTCCAGCAGGCCACTGGGCGGCGCGGCGGGCCGGGCCGTCGACCGGCCGTCACCTGTCAGGGAGGACTCCGTCGTGCCCATGCCTCATTGTCCTCCCGCTCGCCCGGCTCACCCGGCTCGTGCGCGTCGGCGGTTCGCCCGCCGCTCTCCATCGTCGTACCGGACACCCGGCAACACACATCCGGACCCCGCGCGCGCCCGCCGCCTTGACATCCGCTCCCCGCCCCTGGAGTCTACCGACCAGTAGGTATGGAGAGGTGGATCGTGACCGAGCTGAGCATCGCCACCGCCGCGGGCGTCTTCGACGCGATCGCGGCGGGTCCGCCCGAGGGACGCCCGGTGCTGCTGCTGCACGGCTTCCCGCAGACCGGGCTGGCGTGGCGGCGGCAGCTCGGGGCACTGGCCGCCCGGGGGCACCGGGCCGTGGCACCCGACCAGCGCGGGTACTCCCCCGGCGCCCGCCCGAAGCGGCCCGAGGACTACCGCATGGACCTCCTCGTCGACGACGTCACCGCGATCGCCGACGCGCTCGGCTGGGCGTCGTTCGACCTGGTCGGCCACGACTGGGGAGGCGCGGTGGCCTGGTGGACCGCGCACGCCCACCCCGGCCGCGTCCGCACCCTGACGGTCGTCTCCACCCCGCATCCCGGCTCTCTGGCCACCGCCCTGCGCTCCGACGAGGACCAGCGCGAACGCTCCCGGTACATGATCGACTGGCGCGAGACGCCCGCGACCGAGGAGCGCATGCTCGCCCATGACGCCCGGGTGCTGCGCGGCCTCTACGCCGGGAAGGTCCCGCCCGAGCACGCCGAGACCTACCTGCGCCGGCTGTCCCGGCCGGGTGCGCTCACGGCGGCGCTGAACTGGTACCGGGCCGGCCGCCCGGGCGCCGCGATCGGCGCCGTGGAGGTGCCCACCCTGTACGTCTGGAGCACCGGGGACAGTGCCTTCGGCCCGGCGGCGGCCCGGGAGACCGAGCGGTGGGTCGAGGGGCCGTACCGGTTCGAAACCCTCCGGGACGTCAGCCACTGGGTCCCCGAGGAGGCACCCGAGGCGCTGAACCGCCTGCTGCTCGACCACCTGCGCGCGCACGACGCGCACTGATCCGCGGCCACCGACCCGTTCGCCCACCGACCGAAGAGGTACCCCATGAAGACAGCGCGTGCCGCCTGGCGCCGCCTCGAGCCCGTGCACGCCATGATCTACTTCGTCCCCGAGGGGAGGCGGCGGTACGCGGACCTCGGACTGAGCGGACCCGCCGGGTACTTCGCCTCGCGCAGCGCCGCGTTCGGACCGGCGCCCGCCGAGCTGGTCGTCTCGGCCTTCTACAACTTCCACCCCGGCCTGGTGCGCGGTGCGCTGGACGGGGTCTGGGACACGACGACACCGCGGCAGGTGCTGGACGCGCGGTACGCGGCGGCGGACGAGGCCCTGCGGCGTGCGGGGGTCCACGAGCTGCCCCACCTGGACGAGGTCGTGGCGCTGGCCCGCCGCGCCGCCGAGGCGGCCCGCGAACACCCGCAGGGCCGCCCGCTGTTCGCCGCGCACGCCGCGCTGCCCTGGCCCGATCAGCCGCTCCTGCAGCTGTGGCACGCCCAGACGCTGCTCCGGGAGTTCCGTGGCGACGGCCATGTCGCGTCCCTGCTGAGCGAGGGCGTCGGCGGCCTGGAGGCACTGCTCCTGCACGCCGCGACCGGTGAGATGCCCGTCAGCATGCTCAAGGCGACCCGCGCCTGGCCCGAGGAGGAGTGGACCGGCACCCGGGAGCGGCTGCGCGAACGCGGCCTCCTCGACGGCGACGGCCTCAGCCCGGAGGGCGAACGCCTGCGCGCGCACATCGAGGACCGCACCGACCGCCTGGCCCTGCCCGCCTACGCCGCCCTCGGGGACGCCGGCTGTGAGCGCCTCGCGGAACTCGCACGCCCCTACGGCCGCACGGTGGTCGACGCCGGCCTGCTCACGTTCCGCTGACCCCTCCGCCTCCCGAACGGCGGTGAGGGCAGGGGTACTTCGCGGCGGCCGGCGTGCTGGTCACGCCGGCCGCCGCCTCACCGGGTCACGGGGCCATCTCGTAGGCGCCGGACAGCGCCTCGACCCGCTGCCAGACCCGCTCCGTGCGCGCCTCGTCGACGACCGGCCGCCGGACCGAGGCCAGCGCCCAGGCCTGCTGCGGCTCGGTCGCCGAGTCCTTGCCGTGCAGTTCGACGGCGTGCGCGGAGAAGTCCCGCACGAGGACGGCGAAGAGCTCGTCGAGGACGTCCTCGTCCAGTCCGGTCAGGGCGGCCTGCTCCAGGACGAGCTGCCCGTGCACGACGAGCGCGAAGAGCTGGCCGACGGCGAGGAGCAGGTCGAGGTCGCGGCTCTGCTCCGCGTCGGGCGCGGCCGTGGTCGCGAACTCGCACAGCGCGTCCGCCTGTTCGCGGAAGCGGACCACGTTGGGCAGGTGCCGGTAGGCGTCGAACGCGGGCCGCCAGTCGTGGAAGCGCACCGAGCCGAGACCGCGGGCCGGCCCCTGCCGGAACAGGAAGTCGTCGTCTGCCGCGTCGAGACGCGTCGCGACGGCGGGGTAGTCGGCCGGGTCGAGGAGGTGGCTGCGCATGAACTTCAGGATCAGCGCCAGGTTGACGTGGACCGTGCCCTCCAGCTTCGGCAGACCGCGGATCTCCACGGCGGCCTGGCCGAAGTAGTTGTCCTTCTCGAAGCCCTTGGCCGCGATGACGTCCCACATCAGGTCGATGACCTTCTCGCCCTCCGTGGTCACCTTCATCTTCGTCATCGGGTTGAAGAGCAGGTAGCGGCGGTCGTCCGGGCCGGCGGAGCGGAAGTAGTCGACGGCGCGGTCGCTGAAGGACTTCATGCCGACGAGCCGGACGTACGCGTCGGTCAACTCGCGTCGCACGTGCGGGAAGGCGGTGACGGGACGGCCGTACAGGACCCGGTTGTGGGCGTGGGTGACGGCCTCGTACATCGCGTGCTCGCAGATGCCTATCGAGGCGGTGCACAGGTTGAACTTGCCGACGTTGACGGTGTTGAGGGCGGCGTCGAAGGCGGCGCGGCCGGTGTGCAGCACGTCCCCGGCCGCCACGGGGTAGTCCTCCAGGCGGAACTCGCTGACGAACTTCGAGGAGTCGACGACGTTCTTGACCAGGTGGTAGGCCGGGTGGCGGCTGTCGGCGGCGAAGAACACGTAGCCGTCGGGACCCTCGACGTCGGTACGGCGGCCGAAGACCGAGACGAGTCCGGCGGCGTTGCCGTTGCCGATGTAGTACTTGGAGCCGTTGGCGCGGAAGCCGCCGTCGCCGTCGGGCTCCAGCAGCATGTCGGTGGAGTAGATGTCGGCGCCGTGGGTCTTCTCGGACAGTCCGAACGCGAACACCTCGCCCTCGGCGAGGAGTTCGGCGGCGCGGGCGCGGGCGGCGGCGTTGTCGCTCTGCCAGACCGGGCCGAGGCCGAGGATGGTGACCTGCCAGGCGTACCAGTAGTCGAGGCCGTAGAAGCCGAGGATCTCGTTGAGCGCGGCGATCCGGGCGGTGTCCCACCGCTTGTCCGGCTCCGCCTTGGCCGCGGCGGAGGACGGCGTCAGGAAGGTGGCGAAGAGGTCCTCCTTCGCCGCGAAGGCGAGGAAGTCGCCGAGCCAGGCGCGGGTGCGGTAGTCCTCGATCAGCCGCCGCTTCCCGCGCTCCTCGAACCAGTCGACGGTGGCCCGCAGCAGGCGGCGCGTCTCGGGGTCGAAGTGCGCGGGGTCGTACGTGCGCGGGTTGAACAGCAGCTGGTCAGCCATGGGTGTGACGCCTTTCGGCCGGTGGGCGGATGGGAAGGGGGAGGTCCGGCGGCGCGGGGGCCGGACCGGCGCGGCGGGCGGCGGGTACGGCGATCAGCGGCCGGGCCCGAACCCGGCCAGCGTGGCGAGCACGTCGTCCAGCCAGTCGATCATCATGCGTTCGTAGGCGATGCCGCCGCGCAGCACGACGTGCTGGAGCTCGCGTTCCGCGTCGAGCGGCGCCTTCGCGGCGGCGGAGCCCGGCTCCGGCGCCGGGAAGTCGCGCGCCTCACCGGCGAGGTAGTGCGCCAGTTGGTCGCGGTGCGCCTGCCGGTGCCGCTCCACCTCGCGGATCAGGGCGGTCGGATCGTCGAAGGCGGCGCCACGGATCTTCACGGCCAGGTCGTGGCGGACGCTCTCCGGCTCGATCGGATCGTGCAGCCAGGAGGACAGCGCGGCCCGGCCGAGATCGGCGACGGAGTACTCCTTCTTGTCCGGCCGGCCCTGCTGCGGGACGTCCCGGACGTCGACCCAGCCGTCGTCCTGCATGCGCTTGAGCACGCGGTAGATCTGCTGGTGGGTCGCGGTCCAGAAGTAGCCGATGGACCGGCCGAACCGCCGCGCGAGCTCATAGCCGGATCCCGGCTTCTCCAGGAGCGACACCAGGATCGCGTGTTCGAGCGCCATGACACCGATCCTTCTATGCAACTCGTTGCATAGCAAGCGTCGCCCGCCCCGATGCGACGCGGCTCACCCCGCCACGCCCCCTCGCGGTGGCGGTACCCCGACCGGTGAGCGCCGGGCCCGGGAGGTGATCACGTGTGCGGTTGTCGTCCGTCGTGCGGCACGGGATGCTGAGGGAGCACGGAGGGAAGCGGTGCCATGGATCGTTTTCCGCATGCGGCCAACGTGGATTTCCGCAGTCCGCTGGACCTCTCCAAGGCCGCCACCGCGGTACTGGACGCCGAAGGCCGCGTTTCCGGATGGGGCTCCTCGGCCCAGCGCCTCCTGGGACACGCGGCCGAGGACGTGCTCGGCCGGCCCGCCGCCCGGCTGCTGGCGGCGGCCCCCACGCCTCGGCTGTCCACCCTCTGCAAGGCGCCCGGTACCCGCAGCGCGGTCCTGGACCTCCGCTGCGTCGACGGGGGCACCCTGCGCGCGGCCGTGACCTTCTGCCCTCTCTCGCACCGGGGCGAGGCCGCCACGGTCGTCGTCGCGGCCGGCCTGGAGACGCTGCGCGGCTGGGAGGTGCAGCTGGCCATGCTGCAGGGACTGGCGACCGAGTCCCCCGTGGGCCTGACGATCTTCGACAACGACATGCGCGTCGTCTGGGGGAACGTCTCCACCGATCTGGAACTCGCGGGGATCGGCCAGTACATCGGCCGGCCGGCGGCGGATCTCTTCCCCGAGGGCGAGTTCATCTCCCGCCACCACCCTCCGGACGAGGACCAGATCATGGAGCACGTGATGACGACGGGGGAGCCGATCATGGGCATGCACTATCGCGGCCGCGCCCCCGCCGACCCGGTGCGCGAGCATGTGTGGTCCTGCTCCTACCACCGGCTGGTGGACGCCCGGGGCGAACCGCTCGGTCTGTTCGAGGAGTCCCTGGACATCACCGACCGCTACCGCGCCCAGGAGCGCCTGTCCCTGCTCGTGCGGGCCGGAAAACGCATCGGGGCCTCGCTGGACGTCCGGCGCACCGCCGCGGAACTCGCCGACGTGGCCGTGCCGCAGCTGGCCGACGAGGTGCTGGTGGACCTGCCGCCGGCGGTCATCGAGGGACGGCAGCCGCCCACCGGCTCGGCCCCGGGGCACAGTCTGCTCCGGATGCACGGCCGGACCCCGGAGGAGTTCCGGACCAGTCCCGTCTCCTATCCCCCGTCGTCCCTGCAGGCCACGAGTCTGGCCACCAGCCGTCCCGTCGTCGACGTCGGCCCGCCCGGCTCGCTGGGCGGGCCGGAATCGGACGGCTCGTACTCCTGCCTCTTCGTCCCGCTGATCACCCGCGACGCGGTCCTGGGTCTCGCCACCTTCCGGCGCAGCAGCAATCCCGACCCCTTCGGCGCCGAGGAGCAGGCGCTGGCTCTGGAACTGGCCGAGCGGGCCGCCGTCGGCATCGACAACGCCCGCCGCTACACCAGCCAGCACGCCGCGGCCCTGGTACTGCAGCGCAGCCTGCTGCCGCAGCGCCTGCCCGAGCAGAGCGCGGTCGACGTGGCGTACCGCTATCTGCCGGCCGACAGCCGTGTGGGCGTGGGCGGCGACTGGTTCGACGTGATCCCGCTGTCCGGTGCCCGCGTGGGTCTGACCGTCGGCGACGTGGTGGGCCACGGCGTACACGCGGCCGCGGCCATGGGCCGGTTGCGGGCCACCGTACGGACGCTGGCCCTGCTGGACCTGGATCCGGCCGAGCTGCTGACCCGGCTGGACGACCTGGTCGCGCAGGACTCGGAGTCCGGCGCGGACGACGGGATGAGCGCCGAGGCACTCGGGGTGACCTGTCTCTACGCGATCTACGACCCGGTCAGCGGCCGGTGCGTCTGGGCGAGCGCGGGCCACCCGCCGCCGATCGTGGCCGACGCGAACGGAGCGGTGGCCCTGTCCGCGCTGGCGCCGGGGCCGCCCCTGGGGCTGGGCGGGCTGCCGTACGAGAACGTCGAACTGAGCCTGTCCGGCGGCAGCGTGGTGGCGTTGTTCACGGACGGTGTCGTGGAGGACCGGCGCACCGACATCGACAGCGGCATCGACCGCCTGGCGCAGATCCTCGCCTGGCAGCGCTGCCCGGTGGAGGAGCTGTGCGACCGGGCGCTGGCGGCACTGCCCCCCGGACCGCAGGCGGACGACGCCACCCTGCTGCTCGTCCGTACCCGGCGACTGGGCCCCGACCGGGTGACGGACCTGGAGCTGCCGCCCGACCCGGCGATGGTGGCGCGCGCCCGCACGCTCGCCGAGCGTCAGCTGGCGAACTGGGGCCTGTCCGAACTGTCGTTCACCGCCGAACTCGTGGTGAGCGAGCTGGTCACCAACGGCATCCGGTACGCCACCGGGCCCGTGATGCTGCGGCTGATCAGGGACCGCTGCCTGCTGTGCGAGGTGTCCGACAACGCGCACACGGCCCCCCATCTGCGGCGCGCGCGACGGGACGACGAGGGAGGCCGCGGCCTGTTCCTCGTCGCCCAGATGTCGCAGCGCTGGGGCACGCGGTACACCTCGTCCGGGAAGACGATCTGGGCCGAACTGGCCATTCCCTGACGGCCGGTCCGGCGGCAGACGCCTGCTCCGTCACCGGCGGGCGAGGCGGTTCCCGCGCCGTGGACGCGGTGGGTCAGGAGACGTTGACCGCGCTCCATGCCGCGGCCACGGTGGCGTACTCGGGGCTGGTGGCGCCGTAGAGGTCCTTCGCCGCGTTCAGCGTGGCCGTGCGGGCGCCCTTGTAGTCCGTGGTGGAGGTCATGTAGACGGTCAGCGCCCGGTACCAGACGGCGGAGGCCTTCTTGTTGCCGATGCCGGTGACGGTGGAGCCGTTGCAGGTGGGGCTGTTGTAGGAGACGCCGTTGACGGTCTTGGCGCCGCTGCCCTCGCTCGCCAGGTAGAACCAGTGGTTGCCGACGCCCGAGGAGTAGTGCACGTCGAGCCGGCCGACCGACTTCGACCAGCAGTCGGCGGAACGGCCGTCCAGGGACGGCTTGTCGAAGCGGCGCAGCCACGGCGGGGTGGACTGGTCGCTGAAGAGGTAGTCGGGGGTGTCGACCGGGTTGGCCGCGTACCACTCGACCATGGTGCCGAGGATGTCGCTGGTGGCCTCGTTCAGGCCGCCCGACTCGCCGCTGTAGCGCAGGTTGGCGGTGGCGGAGGTGACGCCGTGGGTCATCTCGTGGCCCATGGTGTCGAGGTCGACCTGCTCGGGGTCGGTGGTGCCGTCGCCGTCGCCGGTCAGCATGCAGAAGCAGGTGTCCGACCACTGGGCGTTGTCCCAGTTGGTGCCGACGTGGACGAAGACGGTGGCGCCGCGGCCGTCGTTCTTGATGCCGTTGCGGCCGAAGGTGGTCTTGTAGTAGTCGAAGGTCTTCGCGGTGTTGGCGTGCGCGTCGACGGCGGCGGTGGCGCGGTCGGTGGAGAACTTCCGGCCGTCGCCCCAGGTGTTGTCGGCGTCGGTGAACAGGGTGCCGGAGGAGCTCTTCACGGAGGAGGACGAGAGGTTGTGGGCGTCCTTGGTGATGTGGCCGCGCACCGGGTCGATCAGGGCGAACGTACCGTCGGCCTGCTGGGTCGTGTCGATGCCGATGTCGCCGGTGTACTCGGAGTGGCCGGTGCCGGTCGCCTCCCGCTCGGCGTCGTACGTCTCGATCGCGGCGCCGGTGGAGGCGTCGGTGACGAAGACCTCGCCGTGCGGCTGGCCCTTGTCGCCCACTCCCTGCACGGTGGTGCGCCAGGCCAGGCGGGGGTGGCCGTCGGCGGCCCACACGATCAGCTGCGGGGTGGACCTGGCGTTGCGCACCGACCCGTGCGCGCGCTTCAGGGCGCCGGCCGCGGTCCCCTTGGCGCCGACGGCGGGAGTGACGGATCCGAGTGCGATCGCGTGGGCCTTGGCGCGGGTCGATCCCTTGAGCGAGCCGTCGGCCTTCTGGTGGACGACGAAGTCGCCGCCGACGACGGGGAGGCCGTGGTAGGTCCGCTCGAAGCGCACGTGCTGGGTGCCGTCGGCGTCGATGACGACGTCCTTCGCCTGGAGCTTCTGGCCGGCGCCGAACCCGAAGGTGCCGGCGTGCCGGGTCACGTTGGCCTTGGCTCTGGATATCGCCGTGTCGTGCAGGGAGCCGGCGTGCCGCACCGTGTCCGTCTGCGAGTGCGCGGGTATCGCCGTCGCACCCGTGGTGATGACACCGGCTGCGACCATCGCGGAAAGGGCGAGAAGAGGACGGGACATGAGGGGGAGTTCCTTCGCTCGTCGTGGGGTGACGACGTCCTTGGACGTTGACGCGAAGTGTTCAACAGGTGACATGCCCCTGACGTGACTTCATCTGGACTATAACCACGGAGTTATAGGGCGCACGGATCCGCGGCCCGGCCGGTCACCCGCCCTCGCCGTGGGCGAACTCCCGTCCCCCGTCCTCCCACCAGGCCAGATACCGGGGCCGCTCCGCCACCAGGGACAGATAGGCGGCCAGCAGACGCTCGCTCGCCGCGTCGGCGAGTTCCGGCGGAACCGATTCCGTGTTCCAGGCCAGCAACAGCCGCCGGTGGAACGGGACGTCCACGAGCGGCCGCTGCACGGTGCCGCGGGCGGAGACGTCGGCGGTCGGCCACACCCCGCAGACCGCGTGCCGGCCGGCGACCAGGAGCTGCGCCACGGACAGGTCCGGCGTCACATGGGCGATGCGCGGGGTGAATCCCGCCGACTGGCAGGTGAGATGGAGGTACGCGTGCACCCCGCTCTCGTCGGCCTCCGGCATCACCCAGTCCTCGCCGGCCAGTTCATGCAGGTGGACGCTCTCCTGACGCGCCAGCGGATGATCCTCGGCGAGCAGCACGAAGACCGGCTCGCGCAGCAGTGTGCGGGTCGCCACCGACTCGCCGACCGGAAGGGGGAAGCCCGGGAACTCGGCGAGCACCGCGATGTCGCACTTCGCCAGGCTCAGCGACTTCACCAGGGTGTGCACCGACCGGCGGGCGTCTATGGTGAGCCGTCGTTCCGGGACGAGTTCGAAGAGCGCGGAGACCAGCAGGGAGACCAGGGGGCCGGCGGTTCCGCCCGCCCTCAGCGGGGCCGTGGCCTGCCGGTCCGCCTCCGCCGCCGAGCGCGCGTGCTCGCGCAGCCGGTCGAAGCCGTCGACCAGGTCACGGGCGCAGCGCAGGACGTACTGCCCGTTCTCGGTGGGTTGCACCCCGTCGGCGCCGCGGGCGAAGAGCGGGCCGCCCAGTTCCTGTTCGATCCGCTTCAGCTGGGCGCTCGTGGCCGGCTGCGACAGTTGCAGCCGTGCGGCGGCCTTGCGGATGCTGCCGGCCTCGGCGACGGTGAGCAGGACACGCAGGTGCCGGAACTCGAGGTGCATGAACCATCCCCGCTCAGCGCGGAGGTGTCCGTGCACCCCCCGTGACCAGCAGAACCAGCTGCCCTACGGCATGGTGACCAAGAATCCGACGGACCGTTGAAGGCGGCAACCACGGAACGGCAAAAACCTGCGCGGGTGTCCCGGGCCGTGGCGCCCGAAGGCCGTGCCGTGCGTCGCGGCTAACCCGTCGCCCGGGGGCCATACCCTTGAACGCCCGTCCGGCCGGCCCGGGAACCACCGGATACAGTGCGCGGGACGGCAGCCTGGTCAGGGAGGACGAGCGTGACCGACACCGACAACATCCGGCCCGCCGACAGCGAGGCGCGAGCGCCGCGGCCGAGCCGGCTGCACCGCCTGATGCGGTACGTCCCGCTGATCGCCCCCGTCCTGCTGTGGGCCGTGCCCTGCTGGGTGCTCCTGTACACCGGCCAGCGCTGGCCGCTGCCCGTCACGTCGGCCGCCACCGCCCTGTTCGCCCTCGGCCTCGTCGCCATGCCGCTCGCGATGGTGCGCGGACACGGCCGGCGCCAGCGGGACCGGGCGGCGATCGTCGGAGACACCCTGCTGGGCACCAGCTGGGTCCTGTTCACCTGGTCCGTCCTGCTCGGCGTCCTCCTGCGGCTCGCCCTGACGGTGGCCGGGGTCGGGGAGAGTCAGGACCGGGCCCGCATCGTCACCTGGGCCGTCCTCGGCGCGACCGCCGTACTGCTCGCCTGGGGGTACGCCGAGGCACGCCGCGTGCCACGCGTGCGCCGACTCGACGTGCGACTCCCGCGGCTGGGTGCGGGGTTGGACGGCCTCCGAGTCGTCCTCGTCACCGACACCCACTACGGCCCGCTCGATCGCGCCCGCTGGTCGGCGCGGGTGTGCGAGACGGTGAACACGCTGGAAGCCGATCTGGTGTGCCACACGGGCGACATCGCGGACGGCACGGCCGAACGACGCCGCGCCCAGGCCGTCCCGCTCGGCACCGTGCGGGCCACCCGGGCCCGTGTGTACGTCACCGGCAACCACGAGTACTACAGCGAGGCGCAGGGCTGGGTCGACCTGATGGACGAGCTGGGCTGGGAGCCGCTGCGCAACCGCCATCTGCTGCTCGAACGCGGGGGCGACACCCTCGTGGTCGCCGGCGTGGACGACGTCACCGCCGAGTCCTCCGGCCTGGCGGGCCACCGCGCCCACCTCGCCGGGGCCCTGGACGGAGCCGACCCCGACCTGCCCGTCCTGCTCCTGGCGCACCAGCCGAAGTTCGTCGACCGGGCGGCGGCCGAGGGCATCGACCTCCAGCTCTCCGGTCACACCCACGGCGGCCAGATCTGGCCCTTCCACCACCTGGTCCGCCTCGACCAGCCCGCCCTCGCCGGCCTCAGCCGCCATGGCGCCCGCACCCTCCTCTACACCAGCCGCGGCACCGGCTTCTGGGGCCCGCCGTTCCGCGTCTTCGCCCCCAGCGAGATCACCCTGCTCGTGCTCCGCTCCCCGCACCTGCCCGCCTCGCCGTAGCCCCGGGTGGGCCGAGGCATCCGCCGGGGCGGCCCTTCCACGCGCCGCTTCCCGCCCGTGACCCACTCCTCGCGAGTCGGCATGGTGGCCGCACGCACAACCACCCCCCGAACTATGTTGTCCCGCCACATGTGCGCCCGACGTGCGGCTTCTTACGGTGTGCCGACACGTACCCGTCCCCACCGCACACGAGGAAGTGGCGCACATGGCATCCGGAACCACCGCTCCCCCACCCCCCGCCAGCCTCCCCCGTATCGTCGCCGCCAGCCTCATCGGCACCACCATCGAGTGGTACGACTTCTTCCTCTACGGCTCCGCGGCCGCGCTCGTGTTCAACAAGCTGTTCTTCCCGGACTCGGACCCGCTCGTCGGAACCCTGCTCTCGTTCCTGACGTACGCCGTCGGATTCGCGGCCCGCCCGCTGGGGGCGCTCGTGTTCGGCCACTACGGTGACCGGCTGGGACGCAAGAAACTCCTGGTGCTCAGCCTGGTGATGATGGGCGGAGCGACCTTCGCCATCGGCCTGCTCCCCACGCACGCGACCGTCGGGGCCGCCGCCCCCGTGCTGCTCACCACGCTGCGGCTGATCCAGGGGTTCGCGCTCGGCGGCGAGTGGGGCGGCGCCGTCCTGCTGGTGTCGGAGCACGGGGACGCCCGGCGGCGCGGCTTCTGGGCCTCCTGGCCGCAGACCGGCGCGCCGGCGGGCCAGTTGCTCGCCACCGGAGTGCTGTCGCTGCTGACCGCCCTGCTCTCCGACGAAGCCTTCGGAACCTGGGGCTGGCGCATACCGTTCCTGCTCTCCGGGGTACTGGTGATGGTCGGCTTGTGGATTCGTCTCTCTGTCGATGAATCGCCGGTCTTCGAGGAGGCGTTGGAGCGCGCCGAGTCCCGGCGGGCCACCGAACCGGAGAAGCTGCCGCTCGTCTCGGTGCTGCGGGACCACTGGCGGGACGTGCTCGTGGCGATGGGCGCCCGCATGGCGGAGAACATCAGCTACTACGTCATCACGGCCTTCATCCTCGTCTACGCCACCACCTCGGCCGGCGTCTCCAAGCAGACCGCGCTCAACGCCGTCCTCATCGGCTCCGCCGTGCACTTCGCCGTCATCCCGGCCTGGGGCGCGCTGTCCGACCGGGTCGGGCGCCGTCCGGTGTACCTGCTCGGCGCGGCCGGTGTCGGTCTGTGGATGTTCCCGTTCTTCTCGCTCGTGGACACCGCTTCGTTCGGCAACCTGATCCTGGCCGTGACCGTCGGGCTGGTGCTGCACGGCGCCATGTACGCGCCCCAGGCGGCCTACTTCGCCGAGATGTTCGCCACCAGGATGCGCTACTCGGGCGCCTCCATCGGCGCCCAGTTCGCCTCCGTCGCGGCCGGTGCGCCCGCCCCGCTCATCGCCACCGCGCTGCTGGAGAGCTACGGCACCTCCACCCCGATCTCCCTGTACGTGATCGGCGCCGTGGTGCTGACCCTGATCGCGGTGGGTGTCTCGCGGGAGACGCGGCACCGGGACCTGGCGGAGGTCACGACGGGCCGGGACGGAACAGCCGACGCTGCTCCCGCCGCCGAGGCACGGAAGGCACGGACGGTCTGAGCGACGCGGCCCCCACGGGCCGCAAGCGACCCGGCCCCCGTACGGCACGCCCGTACGGGGGTCACCGTCTGTCCGGGACCGCCAGCCGGTGCAGCCGCAGCGCGAGTTGGATCTCCAGGGCGCGGGCCGGGGTCTGCCAGTCCTCGCCGAGCAGCCGGCCCACCCGCTCCAGCCGCTGCGCGACCGTGTTCACATGGACGTGCAGCGCGTCCTTGGTACGGGCCGGACTCATCCCGCAGGCGAAGTACGCGTCCATGGTGCGCAGCAGATCGGTGCCCCGCCGCTCGTCGTACGACGCGACCGGGCCGATGGTGCGGCCGACGAAACCGGCCACGTCCCGTTCGCCCGCGAGGAGCAGGCCGAGGAAACCGAAGTCCTCCGCCGCGGCTCCGTCCCCGGCCCGGCCCAGCAGGTGCAGCGCGTCGAGGCAGCGGCGGCCCTCGGCATAGGCCGCGGCCACCGTCTCCGGGTGCGCGGCGAGGCCGGTGACGGGGGCGGAGGCGCCGACCGTGACCGGCTGGTGCACGGCCGTGCCCAGGTGGCGGGCGGTGCGGTGGGCCAGCTCCGTGGCGGTGTCGCCGGCGCCGAGGGGCAGCAGCAGGACGGTGCCGCCGTCGCGTGCGGCGGCCAGGCCGTGCCGGGTGGCGGCGAGGTGGGACGCGGCGGACCACAGCCGTCGGCGGGCCGCGGCCTCCTCGTCGGCGTCGGCCGCGGGGCCGTCGAGGCGGGCGGCGAGCACGACATGGGTGGCGTCCAGGTCGGCGTGGAGCCGGGCGGCGCGCTCCCGCAGCAGCCGGGGGTCCCGGTCGCGGGCGTCCAGGAGGTCGTCCAGCAGCTCGCCCCGCACCCGGTGCTCGGCCTCGGCGGCGGAACGGCGGGCCAGCAGGAGCAGCGAGGTGACCATGGCCGCCCGCTCCAGCGTGCGCTGGTCGACCGGGTCCAGCGCCCGCTGCCCGCGCAGCACGAGCGCGCCGAGCAGTTCACCGCCGGCGGCCACCGCCGCGATCCACTCGCCGCCGTGCCGTACCGCATGGCCCTCGGCGCGGGACGCCTCCAGGGCTTCGGCCGGTGCCGCGCCGGCCTCGGTGAACCACACCGTGCCGTCGAGGACTTCGGAGACGGCGGCCGCCACGTCGTGCACCCCGCCGCCGCGCAGGACGAGTTCGGCGAGCCGGTCGTGGACGTCGGAGGCCCGCTCGATGACCGCGCTGCCGTCCCGGATGATCTGGTTGGCCCGCTCCAGCTCGGCGAGCGCCGCCCGGGTCTCGGTGAGCAGGTTGGCGGTGTCGATGGCGGCCGCGGCGAGCGCGGCGAAGGACCCGAGCACCGCGATCTGCTCACGCTCGAAGACGCGGGCCCTGCGGTCGGCGGCGAAGAGGACGCCGATCACGTGCGGGCCGAGCATCAGGGGGACCCCGAGGATGGCGACCAGGCCCTCGTCGCTGACGCCCGAGTCGATGGTGCGGGTGTGCTGGAAACGGGCGTCCTCGAAGTAGTCGTCGGTGACGTAGGGCCGGGTGGTCTGCGCCACCAGCCCGCCGAGCCCCTCGCCCATGCCGAGGCGCAGTTGCTGGAAGCGGGCGGAGACGGACCCTTCCGTCACCCGCATGTAGGTGTCGCCGCGCGCCGGGTCGTGCAGCGTGAGGTAGGCGACGTCCGTGCCGAGCAGGGAACGGGCGCGCTGCACGATCGCCTGCAGCACCGCGTCCAGGTCCCGCAGGCCGGCGAGGTCGTGGGCGGTCTCGAAGAGCGCGGACAGTTCCGCC
This sequence comes from Streptomyces sp. NPDC015139, assembly GCF_043079785.1. Classification (NCBI taxonomy): domain Bacteria; kingdom Bacillati; phylum Actinomycetota; class Actinomycetes; order Kitasatosporales; family Streptomycetaceae; genus Streptomyces; species Streptomyces sp. NPDC015139. Next base: position 292,327 of record NZ_JBIBUW010000006.1, read on the forward strand.
TCACGGCGCCGGCGGCCTTCCAGCTCCGCCCGGACGCGCAGGGCGAGCCGCTTCGCCTGCTCCAGCGCGGCGATGCGATCGGCGGACCGGCCCTCGGCCCGGGCCACCAGCACCGGCCGCTCGTAGGCCTCCACGGAGGCGTCGCGGGTCAGCAGCTCGAGGTACTCGGCCTCGGCGCTGCCGTTCGGTGCCGGCTGAACGTGATCGCGGGACATGGTCAAAGGATTACGCATCGGCCGCCCGGCCGGCCGGGCCTGTGGAAAACTCCCGGTCCCGGCGCGGACGTACCGGTCAGTGGGCCGTCCATCCGCCGTCGAGCACCAGGGAGGTGCCGGTGACGAAGGACGCCTGCGGGCTGCACAGGTAGGCCACGGCCTCCGCGACCTCCTCGGGTTCGATGAGCCGCCGCACCGCGCTGTCCTTCAGCAGGACCTCGGACAGCACCCGCTCCTCGGGGATGCCGTGCGCCTGCGCCTGGTCGGCGATCTGCTTCTCGACCAGGGGGGTGCGCACATAGGCGGGGTTCACACAGTTCGAGGTCACCCCGTGGGGGGCGCCTTCGAGGGCCGCGGTCTTGGACAGGCCCTCCAGGCCGTGTTTGGCGGCCACATAGGCGGACTTGAAGGCGGAGGCCCGCAGACCGTGGACGGAGGACACGTTGACGATCCGGCCCCACCCCTGTGCGTACATGTGCGGGAGGGCGCCGCGGATCAGCCGGAACGGTGCCTCCAGCATCACGGTCAGCACGGTGTGGAAGACCTCCGGCGGGAACTCCTCCAGTGGCCGGACGAGTTGCAGACCCGCGTTGTTGACCAGCACGTCGGCACCGGCGGCGGCCCGCTCGGCGGCGTCGAGGTCGGTGAGGTCCATGGCGTGCGGGAGGACGGTGCCCGCGAGCTCTCCGGCCTTCTCCGCCTGCCGCGCGAGTTCGGCGAGGCCCGCCTCGTCCCGGTCCACGGCCCGCACCTCGGCCCCCGCGGCGGCGAGACGCAGCGCGCAGGCGCGGCCGATCCCGCCGGCGGCACCCGTGACGAGCGCGGTGCGGCCACCGAGGTCGAGACCGAGGGGCTGTACGTGGGGGCCCGGGCCGGGCAGGGGGGTGGGCGAGGTCATGGGGCGACCCTAGGCGGAGCCCACTGCTCCCCACATGTGGTGACCACCCATACTTCAGCCGCCAGTCATAGGGTCGAACCATGTGGGTGCCTCGGACATGGCCTGCTTGATCCGGAAGAGACCGAACTCGTTCAGATCCGGCAGCGCGTCCACGGTGAACCAGCCCACCTCGAGCGATTCGTCGTCGTTGACCCGGGCCTCGCCGCCCACCGCGCGGCAGCGGATGGTGATGTCCATGTACTGGCAGACGTCGCCGTTGGGGTAGGTCACCGGCTCCAGCGCCTGGACGAGGACGACCCGCTCGGCGACGCAGCGCACCGCGGTCTCCTCGTAGACCTCACGCACGGCGCAGGCGGCCGGCTGCTCCCCCGGCTCCGGAATGCCTCCGACGACCGCCCACTTGCGGGTGTCGGACCGCCGGCCGAGGAGCACTCTGCCCTCGTCGTCGAAGACGATCGCGGTGATCCCGGGCAGCCAGAGCGGCTGGTGGGCGATGGAGGCCCGCAGGGTGCGGATGAAGTCGGGAGTAGCCATGTCCCGACCCTAACGGGCCGGTCCACGGCTCCCCCGCAGGTTCGGTCGGCGTACGGCGGCCGTACGGGTGCCGTGGTTGTACGGCGTTCGTACGGCTACGCGCCACCGGTGCGCCGGGCGCGCAGGCCCGAGCCGACGGCCCAGCCGATGCCGCCCGCCGCGACCAGCACCAGGGCGATCTCCGGCCAGATGCCCAGCTTCGTCGCCGGCGTCTCGGAGGTGCGCAGCGGCACCTGCTGGACGAGGTAGGCGGGTACGAACATGCCGGTCTGCTGGGTGATCCGCCCGTCCGGCATGATGAACGCGCTGACCCCGCTGGTCACCGGCACGGTGACGGTGCGGCTGTGCTCGACGGCGCGGATCCGGGACATGGCGAGCTGCTGGTAGGTCATCTCGCTGCGGTCGAAGGTCGCGTTGTTGCTGGGCACGGAGATCATCTCCGCGCCGTGCGTGACCGTGTCGCGCACCGCCCAGTCGAAGGCGGCCTCGTAGCAGGTGGCGAGTCCGACCTTGACGCCGTCGAAGTCGAACACGCCCGGCGTGGCGCCCCGGCTGAAGTCCTGACGGACCATGCCGGTCCAGTCCTCGTTGATCGCGCCGACGAGCCCGCGCAGCGGAAGGTACTCGCCGAAGGGCTGGATCTGCCGCTTGTCGTAGGTCTGCGTCGGGCCCTTGACCGGGTCCCACAGCACCTGCTCGTTGAGCAGCCTGCCGTCCCGCTCGACGACCGCGCCGACCGATACGGGCACGCCGACCGCCTTGGCGGCCTCGTCGATGACGTCGGCCGCATCGGGGTTGGTGAAGGGGTCGATGTCGGAGGAGTTCTCCGGCCACAGCACGTAGTCCGGCTTCTTGACCTTGCCCGCCTTGATGTCGGCCGCGAGCTTCAGGGTCTCGCGCACGTGGTGGTCGAGAACGGCCCGGCGCTGCGCGCTGAACTCCAGGCCCGCACGCGGCACGTTGCCCTGGATGACCGCCACGGTCGCCGTACCGTCCTCGGCCTTGTCGCTGACCAGCGCGCGGGCCGCGACCGCGCCCACCACCGGCACGGCCACGCTCAGCAGCGCGGCGGCCGCCGCACCGCGCCGCACGGCCCGGGTGCGGCGTCCCTCGACGATCAGCCGCCCCGCCTCGTAGAGGCCGAATCCGCACAGGACCACCGCGAAGCCGAGCACCGGGGTGCCACCCAGCGCGGCGAGCGGCAGGAAGACGCCGTCCGCCTGACCGAACGCGATCTTGCCCCAGGGGAAGCCCCGGAAGGGCACACGCGCGCGTACCGCCTCGCCCGCGATCCAGAGGGCGGCGGCCCACACCGGCCAGGCCGGCAGCCGTGAGACGGCGGCGACGCCCACGCCGACCAGCGCGACGAACACCGCCTCGATGGCGACCAGCGCGATCCAGGGGCCCGGACCGACCTCCACGCCGGTCCACACCAGCAGCGGCAGCAGGAAGCCGAGCCCGAAGAGGTAGCCGAGCCCCAGGGCCGCCTTCCAGCTGCGGCCGCGCAGCACCCAGCCGAAGCCGGCGAAGGCGGGCAGGGCCAGCCACCAGAGGACGCGCGGCGGGAAGCTGACGTAGAGCAGCACCCCGCAGAGCGCGGAGACGACGGCCGGAACCAGGCGCATGAGCCGGCCGCGGAGCGCGGCGGGCGCGTGGGACGGCTGGAGCTGTTCCGGCTGGTCGACGGAAGTTGCGGTGACGGTCACCCGGGTGAGTGTACGGCGGCCGGCCGGGCCGCCGACAGCGCGGCCGGGCTCCGGAGCCGGCCCCGAGCGGCCGGGATTCCCGCTGGTGGACGCCCGTTCCGGACCCGGGGACGCACCCCGGGCGCACGGCGCGGCCCCGGTCGGCACCGCGCTCGCGGCCGTCCCCGGACGTAGGCGCTCGTCCCGGCCGCCGGCCGGGACCACCGGTGGCCACCCGCCTCCCTCGGACCCGGGGGAAACCACGACGATCCTCCGCACCTCGTCCACAAACGGGTCAACAGCCGTTACGGTGTGCCCAGCCTCGGCGGTGCGGCCGGACCCGGCGCGCGGCCTTGGCCTGCCACAGGTCGGGGGACCGTGTGTACGAGGGGCGACGGTGGGGGCGACGGAGATGAGGTCCGCGGCCGGTACGGACGCGGCGAACGCGAGACGAAACGTTTCTGACGGTGTGGGCATGATCCTGCTCGGGGCCTGCGCCGGCTGGTCGCTGATCATGGCTGCCGCGCGGGGCGGCCGGCCCGAGGGTGTGCTCCTCGCCGTACTCGCCGTGGCCGCCGGCTACGCGGCGGGCCGTGTCTCGGGAGCGCTGCTGCCCGTGGCCGCGCCGGGCGCCGGCGCGGCGGCCGGACTCGCGCTCGCCGTCGCCCTCCCCGCTCTCTCCCCGGGCCCCCGGTACGCCGCGCCGCTCGGCCAGGCCGGGGCCACTGCCGCCCTGCTGGTGCTGGCCACCGGCGCCGCGTGCGGTGCCGCCTGGGCGACGTCCGTACCGGCGCTGCGTCTGGTGCTGCGGGTGCTGGCCGTCGTGATCGTGCTGACCGGCGCGGCCCTGGGATCGATGGCGGGGTGCGGCGCCGGCGCGGCCGTCCTGCTCTGCTCGCTCGCCGCGGGCCGGGTGCGCGGCCGGGGCCCTTGTCTGGTGGCGCTGGCCGTGGCGGCCGCCCTTGCGGCGGGCACCGTCTGGGCGGTCGCCGCCGGCTGGCTGCCCGGCGGCGTCTCCGCGCTGGTCACGGACCGTCTCGCCCCGCACCGGAGCCTGTTGTGGCGGGACGCCGTGCGGCTGGCCGGGCGCGACGACGGCCTGGGGGTGGGCCCGGGCCGGTTCGGCGAGGTGAGCGACACGGCCGCGCACACTCCGCTGTCCGACGGGAAGCCGCACTCGGCCCTGTTGCAGCAGGCGGCTGAGCAGGGCTTCATCGGGGTCCTGCTGCTGGTGGCCCCGTTCTTCTGGGCGCTCCACGCGCTGTGGCGCAGCCCGCGCTCCACCCCGGTCGCGCTCACCGCCGGCGCGGCCCTGGCGGCTCTGGCCGGGCTGGCCTCGGCGGGCAACGCACTGAGTTTCACCACGGTGACCGTGGGCGCGGGGCTGCTCGCCGGGTGGGCGACGGCCCGGCCGTGGACCGGTGAGAGCGTGGAGCCGCCGCTCTGACGGTGCGGGCGGTGCCGTTGCCGTCACCGCGGAGGTGACCTCAGCGGGCCGAGCCGGGTGTGATGGTCCGCAGCCGTTCCCTGATGACCCGGACCGCCGATTCCGCGTTGTCCACGGTGATCGTGAAGGTGTGGCCGTCCCACAGGCTCAGCACGATCCCCTCGCCGCAGCGTACGACGACGGCGGTGCCCTTCTCGGGACGCCAGCGGTAACCCCACCCGCCCCACTGCCGGGGGGTGACGTAGGCGGCGAACTCGGCTCCCGCCACCTGCGACAGCGGGATGCGGCGCCGCGGCACGCCGATGTGGCCGCAGCGCACTTCGAGGGACTCCTTGTCGAGTCTGAGATCCACGTGCACGAAGGCGAGCGTGCCGAACAGGACCAGCAGGCCGGCCGCGATGCAGCCCACGACGGACATCACCAGGGGCGCGATGCCCGAGGTCCAGGCCGACTCGACGGCCAGCTCGATGCCGAGCGCCATGCAGGCCGCGCCGACCAGCGCGAGCAGCCACTGGACCCGGTTGGTCGCACGACCGGTCCAGACGTCCGGATGCGGGGTGTCGCCGGCGGGGGGGTGCTCCCTCATGTTTATGAGGTTACTCAGGTTTCGCTGCGCCGGTAGCCGCTCGCGGAGGGTGACTGCTCCGTGCGGCCCAGCCGGAAGCGCTCCGCCGGACCACCCGGGGCGGGCCGGTGGACAAGGACGGCGGAGCTGTCAGCCGCGGTCGGCGACCCGGACCGCGGAGGGCAGCAGCCGGCCCTCGGCGTAGTGCAGCGCGGGCCCGGGGAGCACGCCCTCGCGGCCGCTCAGCAGCACGGTCAGCGTGCCGTCCGCGGAGGCGTCCGGGGCCGGCTGCTCACCCAGGCGGCGCAGGGCCTGGGCGGCGACCGCTCCCGCCGAGCCGTGCAGGACGAGCGGGGCGGCGCCGGGGCGCTGCACGGCGGTGCGGATACGTTCCGCCACCAGTTCGTAGTGGGTGCAGCCGAGGACGACGGTCGTCACGTCGTCCGGGGTCAGTTCCGCCGCCGCGGCGACGGCCGCGTCGATGGCCGCCTCGTCCGCGTGCTCGACGGCTTCGGCGAGCCCCCAGCAGGGCACCTCGGTCACCCGCACCCCGTCGGCGAAGTTCTCGATGAGATTGCGCTGGTAGGCGCTGCCGGTGGTGGCCGGGGTCGCCCAGATGGCGAAGGGGCCGCCGCCGGCCGCGGCCGGCTTGATCGCGGGGACGGTGCCGATGACCGGGATACCGGGCTCCAGCCGGGCACGCAGCGCGGGCAGGGCGTGCACGGTGGCCGTGTTGCAGCCGACGATCAGGGCCTCCGGCCGGCGGGCCGCGGCGGCCTCGGCGACGGCCAGGGCGCGCCGGGTGAGGTCCTCGGGGGTACGCGGTCCCCAGGGCATGCCCTCGGGGTCGAGGGAGAGCACGAGATCGGCGTCGGGCCGCAGTCGCCGTACCGCGGCGGTGGCCGCCAGCAGGCCGATTCCGGAGTCCATGAGCGCGATCTTCACCCGGTCACGATAGACGATGCGCCGCCGCGGGCCGGTCCGGTGGGGCAGACTGCGGCCGTGAGCGCCCTGATGTGGATCACCGCTGTCTCGCTTGCCGCCTGGTGCTGGCTGCTGCTGTGCCAGGGCTTCTTCTGGCGCACCGACGTCCGGCTGCCTCCGCGCCGGGAACCACGGGAGTGGCCGTCCGTGTGCGTGGTCGTACCGGCCCGGGACGAGGCCGCCGTGCTGCCCGCGAGCCTGCCGTCGCTGCTGGCGCAGGACTATCCGGGGCGGGCGGAGGTCTTCCTGGTGGACGACGGGAGCACGGACGGCACCGGGGAGCTGGCCCGTGAGCTGTCCCGGCGGTCCGGCGGACTGCCGCTGACCGTGGGCACGCCCGGTGAGCCGCCGGCGGGCTGGACGGGCAAGCTGTGGGCGGTGCGGTACGGCATCGGGCTGGCACGCGCGCGTGATCCCGAGTTCCTGCTGCTGACGGACGCCGACATCGCGCACGCGCCGGACAGTCTGCGCGCCATGGTCGCGGCGGCCGGCCCCGGGGACTACGACGTGGTGTCCCAGATGGCACGGCTGCGGGTGGAGAGTCCGTGGGAACGGCTCGTGGTCCCCGCGTTCGTCTACTTCTTCGCGCAGCTCTACCCCTTCCGCCGGATCGGCCGTAAGGGGTCGCGTACGGCCGCGGCGGCGGGCGGCTGCGTCCTGCTGCGCGCCGGCATGGCGAAGGCGGCGCGCATCCCCGACTCGATCCGGCACGCCGTCATCGACGACGTGGCGCTCGCGCGCGCGGTCAAGGGCGCCGGCGGCCGCGTGTGGCTGGGCCTCGCCGACGGGGTGGACAGCGTGCGGCCGTACCCGCGGCTGGGCGACCTGTGGCGGATGGTCTCGCGCAGCGCCTACGCGCAGCTGCGGCACCACCCGCTGCTGCTCCTCGGCACGGTCGCCGGGCTGGCGCTGGTCTACCTGGTGCCGCCGGCCGCCGTGGTGGTGGGCGCGGCCGGCGGGGACATGGCGACGGCGGTGCTGGGTGCGTCGGCGTGGGCGGTGATGGCGGGCACCTACCTGCCGATGCTGCGCTACTACCGGCAGCCGCCGTGGCTCGCCCCGCTGCTGCCGTTCACCGCGTTCCTGTATCTGCTGATGACGGTCGACTCCGCCGTGCAGCACTACCGCGGGCGCGGCGCCGCCTGGAAGGGCCGCACCTACGCCCGCCCGGGCGCCGTGCCCGACGAGGGCTGAGCCCGGCTACTTGCGGCCGGGCGTCCAGTTCATGCCCCAGCCGTAGGCGCGGTCCACGGTCCGCTGCGGGCTCACGCCGCGGTCCGGCACCAGGTACCGCGCCTCCCGCTGGACGACGAGATCGCCGCCGGTGTTCGTGATCAGGGCGAGCGCGCACACCGTGGAGGGGACGGTGCACTCGTCGAGCGAGAAGTCGATGGGCGCGCCGTGCTGCGGCTGGAGGGTGACGGTGGCGTGCAGGTCGGCGAAGGAGCTGGCGCCCTCGTAGATGGTGACGAAGACGAGGATGCGCCGGAAGTCGCGGGTGCGGTCGAGGTTGACGGTGAGGTTCTCGCCGCTCGACACGGCGCCGGTGCGGTCGTCGCCGTCGAGGTGGATGTACGGCGGCTGGTGCAGCGAGCCGAAGGCGTTGCCGAGGGCCTGTACGACCCCCTTGCGGCCGTCGGTGAGTTCGTAGAGAGCGCACAGGTCGAGGTCGATGTCGCTCTGTCGGGCGCCCCACCGGCCGCCCCAGCTCTGAGTCTGTTTGCGCGTCTGCCAGTTGAGGTTCACCCGCATGTTTCCGGACGTACCGCCCTGCTTGGCCAGCGAGACGGAGGGGGCCGCCTTGGTGAGGGTGACCTTGGAGAGGCGGACCGGCGGCGACGGTGGAGCGGCCGGCGGGGCGGCGGGCGGTGGCGGTGGCGGGACGGTCCTGGGGAGCGCGACCGGCGGGCCGGCCGGCGGGGGCGGCGCGACCGGCGGGGCGGTCGCCGTGGGCGGCGCGGTGTGCTGGGGTTCGTCCACGGTGATGCCGAAGTCCGTTGCGAGGCCTTCGAGTCCGCTGCTGTAGCCCTGTCCGACGGCCCGGAACTTCCAGCTGCCCTGGCGGCGGTAGAACTCGCCGAGCACGAAGGCCGTCTCCACGGTCGCGCCGGGGTTGTCGAAGCGGGCGACCACCTGGCCGGTCGCGGCCTCGGCGACCTCGATGTAGAGGCCCGGCACCTGCCCGAACGAGCCGCCGTCCGCGGAGGCGGCGAGGACGATCCGCTCGACGGTGCCCTCCACGCGCGCGAGGTCGGCCGTGAGCGTGTCGGTGACCTGCCCTCCGGCCGTGCGCTTGCCCTCGTGGCGGACCGCGCCGGAGGAGTGGGCGGGCTGGTTGTAGAAGACGAAGTCCCCGTCGGAGCGGACCTTTCCCCCGGCGAGCAGGAGCGCCGACGCGTCGGCGTCGGGCACGCCGGGTCCGGGGCGCCAGCCCAGCTCCACGCGCAGGGCCGTGGTCGGCACCGGCACGTTCGATCCCTTCGACATGATCATGTCCGCCCCCATCACAGATCGGCTTCCGGGCCACCCCGGCGGTCCGGGGCATCCCTACCCCGCACAACGTATTCCTCGGCACCCGGAACTCCCACGGCCCGCACAGGAAAGATCGCCGGTCAACCGCCGGTAACCCGGCCGAGACTTGGCCTTTTATACGATCTGAAGGCCGGTCGCCGTCCCTTTTTGCCAAGTTCGCTCGGATTGGGGATCCCGGGTCACTGCCGACACGGAAAACAACCCTCTTATCGGTCTCCCCAACCAGCACATCGTGGGCTTAACTTATGTGCCATGACCTCCCCCCGCTCCACTTATGGTGGCGGCTACTACTCCGCCTCCTTCCCGGACACCCCGATCTACGACTCCCTCGTGGCCGAGCGGGGCACCCCGCAGATCGCCCCGATCCGGGTCCCCGCCGCCTACGACACGGGCAGCAACCTTCCGGCCCTGCCGTCGGCCCTGCCCGCCCTGCCGGCTGCCCCCTCCCCGCAGCCCCAGGCCTACGGCTACCCGCACATGCAGCAGCCCGCTCCCTTCCAGCAGGCGCCCACGGCGTACATCCCGCAGCAGGCGAGCGCGCCGCGGGGCTACCCCGGTCCGCAGGCCCCGCAGCAGCAGCGCCCGATGGCGGCCGGCACGGGGTACGAGGCGATGCGCCCGGCAGCGCCGCGGCCCGCGCCGGCTCCCTACCAGGACCCGTACAACAACCAGCAGTACCGCGGCTACTGACCGGCGCCCCGTGCCGTCGGTGCCGCCTGGCACGATGACGGCATGGGAAACGCCGAAGTGCAGTCGATCCACGTCCACCCGGTCAAGGCGATGCGGGGCCTGTCGCCCCACGAGGCCGTGGTGGAGCCCTGGGGGTTGGCCGGCGACCGGCGCTGGACACTGATCGACGACGGGGGAAAGGTCGTCACGCAGCGCGAGCAGCCGCGTCTGGCGCTTGCCGCCGCCGAGCCTCTGGCCGGCGGCGGCGTTCGTCTGTCCGCGCCCGGCCACGCCCCGCTGACCGTCATGGTCCCGGAACCGGTGGCGACCGTGCCGGTGAACATCTTCGGCACGAAGGTCGAGGCGGTCCCCGCGGCGGCGGCCGCGCACGCCTGGTGCAGCGCCTATCTGGAGGCGGAGGTCCGCCTCGTCCACATGGACGATCCGGCCACCCGCCGCCCGGTCGACCCCGGATTCGCCCTGCCCGGCGAGACGGTGAGCTTCGCCGACGGCTACCCCCTGCTGGTCACCACGACGGCCTCCCTCGACGCCCTGAACTCCCTGGTGGCCGGGGGCGACCACGCCCACGAGGGGCCCCTGCCCATGAACCGTTTCCGGCCCAACGTCGTCGTGGCCGGCACCGAGCCCTGGGCCGAGGACCACTGGTCGCGGGTCTCCATCGGCGAGGTGGTCCTGCGGGCCGCCAAGACCAGCGCGCGCTGCGTGGTGACCACCACCGACCAGGACACCGGCGTCCGCGGCCGGGAACCGCTGCGCACCCTCGCACGTCACCGCAGGATCGACGGCAGGCTGATCTTCGGCCAGAACCTCGTTCCCCTCTCCACCGGCACGATCAGGATCGGGGACCCGGTCAGGGTCCTGGGGTGACGGACGGCCGCGCCTCCCCGGCCGCCCGCCGATCGGTCCCGCGACCGGGAACCCGGGAACGGCCCCCGGTCGTTGGGAGGTCATGAGAGATTCTTGAGAGACCGCGTTCGTCGCGGGTCCCGGCCGGGATCGACCGCTCACCCCCCGGCCCGGACCGGGGGCGACCGCCTGCGCCGGGTGTCCTGACGGCGTGAAAAGGGGGGTTGGGGAGATGCGTGCACTGAGGGGGCTGTGGCGCTGGCGGCACAATCCGCTGCGCCGTGCGACCGATCTGGCCGAGGCATGGGTGGCCCTCGTGGCACTGGTGCTGATCGCCGTGGCCGCGCCCGTGCTCGGCTGTCTGGTCGGCGTCGCCGCCCAGGACTCCTTGCAGCGGTCCGTGCGCGAGCAGCGGCACGACCGCCATCTCGTCACGGCCACCGTCATACGGGACCTGGGCGAGGCCCCGCTGGACACCGACCCCGACACCACACCGGCCCACGAGGCGCGCAGCCGCGTCGTCGCCGGCTGGACCGCGCCGGACGGCACCCGAAGACACGGCCCGGTCCTGGTGGACCTCAAGTCCCCGCACGCCGGGGAGCACTTCCGGCTCTGGACGGACCCGCACGGCCGGATGACGACCCGCCCGATGGACTCCCCGACGGCGACGACGCATGCGGTGCTCGCCGGAATAGGCGCCGCCCTGGCGACCGCGGCCCTGGTCGAATGCGGCCGGCGCATGGCCGTCTGGCGCTTGGTCCGCCGCCGGTACACACACTGGGACCAGGCCTGGGACCGCGCGGGTCCGGACTGGGGCAAGGCGGGCACCGGCAGTTGACGGCCTTCCGGCTCTGGTCAACCCACCGTGCACGCACACGCTACGGTGGACCGGCCGAAGCGCATTCGGCGAGGACCCGCGGGTGAGCGAACCCTGGGGCGTGCAGGTATGCGGGAGCACGGACGCGTTCGGGCCGAGGGCCGGGCACGCCCGCGGTCCCGGCACCGGCGGCGACGCCCCGCCGGGAGCGAGCCATCAGTACGACAAGTGGGGGCACGGCAACGCCATGGCACAGGGCACGGTCCAGGTGACGCACACCGGTACTTCGCGGTGGCGGCGCCGCACGGGTGAGTACGCATCGCTCGCCGCCGCCCTGGAGGCCGCCGCCGACGGTGACGTCCTCACCATCGCCCCCGGCACCTACCGGGAGAACCTCGTCGTCCAGCGGGCGGTGACGCTCCGTGGCCCCGAGGGGTCCCCGGGCTCCGTGCGGATCGCGCCCGCCGACGGGGTGCCGCTGACCGTGCGGGCTTCGGCGGTGGTGCAGGACCTGCACGTGGAGGGCCAGGACTCGGCCGCGCCCGCGCTGCTGGTCGAGGAGGGCACGCCCGAGCTGATGGACGTGCGGATCGTCACGCGTTCCGCCGCGGGCATCGAGGTGCGCGGCGGTGCCCGTCCGACCGTGCGGCGCTGCACCGTCGACAACCCGGCCGGCATCGGCATCGCCGTACTCGACGGCGGGGGCGGGGTGTTCGAGGAGTGCGAGGTCGTCGCCGCCGGCCAGGCGGGCGTGGCGGTCCGCGGCGGCGCCCACCCGCGCCTGGAGCGCTGCCGGGTGCACCACGCCTCGGGCACCGGGCTGACCGCGACCGGTGAGAACTCCGCCCTGGAGGCCGTCGGCTGCGAGATCTACGAGGTCCGCGGCTCGGGGGTGCAGGTCACCCAGCGGGCCACCGCGCATCTGACCGACTGCGATGTGCACCGCACCACCGCCGACGGTGTCACGCTGGACACGGACGCGGTGCTCACGCTCGCGGACTGCCGCATCCACGACATCCCGGAGAACGCGGTCGACCTGCGTTCCCGTTCGGTGCTCACCCTGACGCGGACGACGGTCCGTCAGTTCGGGCGCAACGGCCTGTCGGTGTGGGACCCGGGCACCCGTGTGGACGCCAACCAGTGCGAGATCTTCGACAGCACCGGCGACTACCCGGCGGTGTGGGTGAGCGACGGCGCCACGGTCGTGCTCGACTCCTGCCGGGTCCACGACGTCCCCGACGCGCTGTTCGTGCTGGACCGGGGGTCCCGCGCGGACGTCGTGGACAGCGATCTGTCCCAGGTGCGCAACACGGCGGTGTCGGTCAGCGACGGAGCGACCGCGCAGCTCGACGACTGCCGGATCAGGGAGGCCGCCACCGGCGCGTGGTTCCGCGACCACGGCAGCGGCGGCACGCTCAACAACTGCGCCGTGGACGGCACGCAGACCGGTGTGATCGTGACCAAGGGCGCGGACCCGACCATCGAGCGCTGCACGGTCGACTCGCCCTCCGAGGCGGGCTTCTACGTGTCGGCGGGCGGCCGTGGCAGTTTCCTGAACTGCCGGGTCAGCGGCAGCGGGGGCTACGGCTTCCACGTGATCGACGGTTGCCGTACGACGCTGCGCAAGTGCCGTACGGAGCGGTGTGCGCGCGGTGGTTACGAGTTCGCCGACGGAGGCTCCGACGGCGGGAGCGGTACGGGTCCGGTCGTGGAGGACTGCACCAGCGACGAGAGCGGCAGCCTGCGGCCGCCGGCGGCCCGCGAGACGGCCGTGCAGACGGTGACGGAGTCCCCCGGCCTGCTCGGCTCGATCCCGGGACAGCGCAGCACCGAACAGGAGCCGGCGGCCACCGCCGAGCCGGCGGAGCCGGTCCGGACGTCCACGGACGTGCTCGGGGAACTCGACGCGCTGGTGGGCCTGGAGAGCGTCAAGCGCGAGGTGCGGGCGCTGACCGACATGATCGAGGTGGGCCGGCGCCGTCGGCAGGCCGGGCTGAAGGCGGCCTCGGTCAAACGGCATCTGGTCTTCACCGGCTCCCCCGGCACCGGCAAGACGACGGTCGCCCGGCTCTACGGGGAGATCCTCGCCTCGCTCGGGGTGCTGGAGAAGGGACACCTGGTCGAGGTCTCCCGGGTGGACCTGGTCGGCGAGCACATCGGTTCCACGGCGATCCGCACGCAGGAGGCGTTCGAACGGGCACACGGCGGTGTGCTGTTCATCGACGAGGCGTACGCGCTCTCACCGGAGGACGCCGGCCGGGACTTCGGCAAGGAGGCCATCGACACGCTGGTGAAGCTGATGGAGGACCAACGGGACGCCGTGGTGGTGATCGTCGCCGGCTACACCGCGGAGATGGACCGTTTCCTGTCCGTCAACCCGGGCGTGGCCTCCCGCTTCTCGCGCACCATCACCTTCGGCGACTACGGCCCGGACGAGCTGCTGCGCATCGTCGGCCAGCAGGCGGACGAGCACGAGTACCGGCTGACGCCGGCCGCGTCCGAGGCGTTGCTGAAGTACTTCACGGCGATTCCCAAGGGCCCGGCGTTCGGCAACGGCCGTACCGCCCGGCAGACGTTCGAGGCGATGGTGGAACGGCACGCGAGCCGTGTCGCGCAGGTCTCCGACCCCACCACCGACGACCTGACCCTGCTCTACGCGGAGGACCTGCCCGAGCTGCCCTGAACGTCCTGGCCCGTCGGCGTGTTCGCGCTGCCCGGGTCCGGCGCGGCCGGCTCCGGGCGCTGACCCGGCAGTCCGGGGCGCAGCCGGGCGAGCAGCCGGGCGCGTTCCCGGGTGAACACCGGGTCCGCCTGGTAGTCGGAGTGGCCGAGGATCGGGGCCGGCAGCGGGTGGTCGGGGGTCCGGCCGTAGGCGAGGGGGTCCGCCAGGGGTTCGAGGTCCACCTCCGGGGTGCTGTCGTCGGGGACGCGGACGGGTCCGCCGATGGGATCGGTGCGTCGGTGCAGGTTGCGCCAGCAGGCCACGTCGCGGTGCAGGGCGGCGAGCGCCGGCGGGCCGAAGTGGGCCGGGAACCAGCGGCCGTACAGGCGCTCCAGCGGGGAGCCGTAGGTGAGCAGCGCGACCCGGCCGCGTGCCGGCGGGGTCAGCTGCCAGGCCGCGGCGGCGGCGAGGACGCTGCCCTGGGAGTGCCCGGAGAGCACCAGGCGTCCTCCCGTGCGCCGGGTCCAGGTCGCCATCCGCCAGGTCAGGTCAGGCACCGCGCGTTCGGCGTAGCAGGGGGGTGCGAAGGGGTGGGCGGCACGCGGCCAGAAGGTGCCGACGTCCCAGAGGATGCCTATGGTGCGCCGGGCGGCGGCGTCCTTGTAGGCGCGTCTGCCCCAGGTGACGAACAGCAGGAAGCCGAGCCCGACCAGCCAGGACCCGAGGGCCTGCGAGGTCTGCGCGACGGCCTGGACGGCGTGGTGGGCGCGGTGGGCCGCGCCGTCGGGCGTCCGGCCGGTGAGCAGGGCGCCGGCCAGGGCCGAGGCGCCCAGCAGCAGGGTGGCGGCGGTGAGCACGGCGAGGACGAGCGGTGCCCGGTCGGTGAGGGCCGCCATGGCCCGGGCGTGGGCGATGGCGCGGGTGCGGGCGGGGTCCTCGGGTTCGCCGGGGTGCTCGTGGCGGACCCGGGCGCGTTCGGCGCGGGCGTGCCGGGCGGTGCTCACGGCGAGCCGGGCGGCCAGGAGCAGCAGGACGGCGAGCAGGGCGGGGATCGTGGACGCCTGCCAGGTGAGCAGGACGGGCGGCCCGGGCAGCAGGGCGCGGGTGCCGTCCAGCCAGTCGGCGACCCGTTGCGCGACCCCGCCGGCCATCACGCCCCCCAGTGCGCAGGCGAGCAGCGTGACGGCCGGGCCGCCGAGACCGCGCATCCCGGCGCGCGGATCGGGACGGCGCCGGTGGAGGTACCCGGCGACGACGGCGAGGGCGACCACGAGCAGCCCCTGGGCCGACATCAGGGCGCCGAAGGCCGGGTCCCCGGGCAGCCGGCCCGCGGACTGCCAGCCGGGTCGGGTCCAGCCGGCGTACACCAGGGTGAGCAGCAGCAGGCCGAGGGCGCCGAGCGGCAGGCCTCGTGCGAGGTGCCGGTCGATGCGCCGGTCGAGACGGTTCTCGCTGCGGCCCCGTCCGCAGACCACGCCCACCACGGCCGCCGCCCAGGCCACCAGCGCGACGGTGAGCAGCCCTCCCAGGACGGCCGGGACGGCGGGGCCGCCGGGCCGGTGGTCGAAGCGGACGGCGGGTGTGGCCACGGCGGAGGCCACCGTGAGCAGCCCGGCGGCGGTGTGCGCGGCCCGCAGCCGTGCCACCAGCCGCCGGCCGTACCAGAACCCGGGCCGGGCCAGGGCGCTCCCGTCACCGGCGGGGTCGGCGTCGATCGCCTCGCTCGCGCCGCCCCCCTGGGCGTCGTCGGGGTCCGGAACGGGACCTGCGCCCGGGGCCGCTCCGGGCGGGGACGGCGCCGTGCCGCCGGGGCCGATGTCCTCGGCGGCCGGAAGCGGGGCGGGGGGCATCGGCTGGTGGGACTCGTACGCGTTCCAGGTGCGGTGGGAGAGGTACCAGAGCAGGGCGACGAGCGTGGCCGGGATCGTGGCGGCGAGGGCGAGCCGGCGGCCGGGGGCGGTCCACCAGGCGGCGTTCACCGGGCCGGGCGCGAGGAAGCCCAGCCAGGAGTGGCGGCGGGCGCAGGCCCGGACACCGGCGCACTGCCAGGCCACCAGGTCCAGGGCCACCTCGCAGGCGGCGGCGACCAGCAGCACGGTGAGGGTGAGGGCGGCCAGGCGCACGAGGAGGCCGTAGAGCCGGACGACGCGTGGCCGGCCCGGTGCGGCGGGACGCATCCAGTGGGCGAGGTTCACCACCATGAAGGGCAGCAGCAACAGCCACAGGGCACGGCTGCCGTCGCCGGAGGTGAGGTTGCACCAGACGTACGCCTCCTGGACGGGCCCCTGCCGGGGGCGCGTCCCGGGCTCGGCGTCCTCGGCGCGGCGGAAGACGGCGGCCGTGTCGTCGCCGGTGATCCGGACCGTGCGCGGGTCACCGAGCATCTTCCCGGGGGTCGTGCCACCGACCCCGTGGACCAGGAGTTCCAGATCGGTCTCCGGCCCGCCCGCCGCCGTGGCGGCCGGGTGCCCGGTGGGGCCGGGTCCGTCCGGTGCCCCGGTCGCCGGCCGGCCGGTGGTCCGTTCCCGCGCGCGTTCCACTGTTCTCGCACCCCCCCCCCCGTGACACCTGAAGGCCTGTCCGTGCGCGCTCCAGGATCTCGGGTCGCCCGGCGGCGCACAGCGGTTGTCGGGGAATCTCCCCGATCCGGGTGACGGGCAAGCGGGGCGAGAGCCACCGGATTGGCATGTGCGCGTCGCGTCAGGCGGTGGCGCAACCGGTACCGACCCGTGAAAAGATGGGACGCCCGCGCCTCTCCGGGCGGCGGGAAGGTCCTGGTCGGAGCTGGTGCCGGGGTCGTGTCGGACGGTTGTCGGCGAAAGGACCGGAGCATACGTGAGCGAGAATCAGAACCTCCTCGCGGAGCAGCGCCGCGCCCTGATCCTGGACGAGGTCCGGCGCCGGGGCGGTGTGCGGGTCAACGAACTGACCCGCAAGCTCGGCGTGTCGGACATGACCGTGCGCCGTGACCTCGACGCGCTCGCCCGCCAGGGTGTGCTGGAGAAGGTCCACGGCGGCGCGGTGCCGGTGGTCGAGGCCAGCACCCACGAGCCGGGGTTCGAGGCGAAGTCGGGGCTGGAGCTGACCGCCAAGGAGGACATCGCGCGTTCCGCCGCGCGGCTGGTCGCGCCGGGTACGGCGATCGCCCTGTCCGGCGGTACGACCACGTACGCCCTCGCGCAGCACCTGCTGGAGGTGCCCGATCTGACCGTGGTGACGAACTCGGTGCGGGTCGCCGACGTCTTCCACGTGGCGCAGCGGACCTCGGGCCAGCGGCAGGGCGCGGCCACGGTGGTGCTGACCGGCGGCGTGCGCACCCCGTCGGACTCGCTGGTGGGACCGGTCGCCGACCAGGCGATCGCCGCGCTCCACTTCGACGTGCTCTTCCTCGGTGTGCACGGCATATCGGTGGAGGCCGGCCTGTCCACACCGAACCTCGCCGAGGCCGAGACCAACCGGCGGCTGGTGCACTCCGCGCGCCGGGTCGTGGTGGTCGCCGACCACACCAAGTGGGGGACGGTGGGCCTGAGTTCCTTCGCGACGCTGGATCAGGTGGACACGCTCGTCACCGACGCGGGCCTGCCGGGGGACGCGCGCGCGGAGATCTCCGAGCATCTGCCGCGGCTGATCGTGGCGGGCGAGCAGGACGACGAGGGCACCGACGAGGGCGACGACGACATCTGACGGTGCGTCAATTAACCTGGCGGTCAATGCCATTGTCCCGTACGGGACTTCACGAGGGGTGGGTCGTCATGGCTCAGCGTCTGCGCCCGGTCGGTCCGGAGTTCGTCGAGACCGCGCCGGTGCGGCTGGTGTTCACCCGGGACATGGCCGCCGCCCCCGGCGCCGTCCACCGGGCCCTCGCCGAGGACCTGGCCGGCTGGCCCGAGTGGTTCTCGGCCGTGTCCTCGGTCCGGCCGACCGAGGGCGGGCGCGAGGTCCGGCTGCGCGGCGGCACCCGCTTCGAGGAGACGATCCTCGCGGCGAAGGCGCCCGAGCTGTACGCCTACCGGGTCGACGTGACCAACACGCCGGGAGCCCACGCCTGGGTCGAGGAGTGGCGGCTCGCCCCGGCGGGCACCGGGACCCGGGTCCGGATGACCTTCGCGCTCGACGGCACGGCCGCGTTCCGCCTGGTCTGCCGCCTGATCCGGCCGGGCGTCGGCCACGCGTTCCGCACCGCGGTGACGGCGCTGGACCGGCGACTGCGGTAACCCCGCCCCTGGGCGCGCACGGACCTCAGGCCGCTCGCGGTGCCCGGTCCCCGACCGGCCTCAGTCGGGCCAGACGCCCGTGGCGAGCAGGGTCTCGATGGCCGTCGAGTACGGGGTGATGTCCAGGCCCTGACCGGCGAGCCACGCGTCCGAGTAGTACTTGTCGAGGTACCGGTCGCCCGGATCGCACAGCAGCGTCACCACGCTGCCCCGGCGCCCCTCGGCCACCATCTCCGAGACGATCTTCAGCGCGCTCCACAGTCCGGTGCCGGTCGAACCGCCCGCCTTGCGGCCGATGGCCCGCTCCAGGGCCCGTACCGCGGCGACGCTCGCCGCGTCGGGGACCTTCATCATCCGGTCGATCGCGCCGGGCACGAAGCTCGGCTCCATACGCGGCCTGCCGATGCCCTCGATCCGGGAGCCGCAGTCGCACGTGACGTCCGGATCGCCGGTGGTCCAGCCCTCGAAGAAGCAGGAGTTCTCCGGGTCGGCGACGCAGATGCGGGTGTCGTGCTGCATGTAGTGCACATAGCGCGCGAGGGTCGCGGACGTGCCGCCGGTGCCCGCGGTGGCGACGATCCACGCCGGCTCCGGGAACCGCTCCAACTCCAGCTGCCGGAAGATCGATTCGGCGATGTTGTTGTTGCCGCGCCAGTCGGTGGCCCGCTCGGCGTAGGTGAACTGGTCCATGTAGTGGCCGCCGGTCTCCACCGCGAGACGGGCGGACTCCTCGTACATCTTCCGTGAGTCGTCGACGAAGTGACATCGACCGCCGTGGAACTCGATGAGACGGCACTTCTCGGCGCTCGTCGTGCGCGGCATGACGGCGATGAAGGGCACGCCGATCAGCTTCGCGAAGTAGGCCTCGGAGACGGCCGTGGAGCCGCTGGACGCCTCGATCACCGGCCGGTCCGGACGGATCCAGCCATTGCACAGGCCGTAGAGGAACAGGGAGCGGGCAAGCCGGTGCTTGAGACTGCCGGTGGGGTGGGTCGACTCGTCCTTGAGGTACAGGTCGATGCCCCACCGCTCCGGAAGCGGGAAGCGCAGCAGGTGCGTGTCCGCCGACCGGTTGGCGTCCGCCTGTACCTTGCGGACGGCTTCTTTCAGCCACACACGGTAGGCGGCGTCACTGCGGTCGACGTCGAGGGTGGCGCCGGTCCGGGCCTGGGGGATGGTGCTCACGACGGTGCTCCTTACGCTGGGCGCCGACGGCGCTTCACGCGCCCGACCCTTCGAGCATAGGCATCTTTCATACCGCTTCCCACCTGCATAAACGCATCTTTGAGCCACTCAAAGACGCCCTGAGGCACAGACGTACGAGAATTCCGGGGGCGCATTGGCGCGAGTGCTCCGGCGGGTCGTCGCACGGGCCCCGTGCGTACTGGTGCTCCACGCCGCATCGGGGCAGACTGCACGCGTCGGGACGATCGCCCCGAACAGGGGCGCCCACGGAACCACCAGGACACGCGCAAGGGGGCGGCGAAGGATGGCGGAGCCGGAATTCACGGCCACGGGCGTGCGGATCGGCAAACGGCTGCGTTCGCTCACCCGTGCCGGACAGGTCCGGATCAACGACGGCAGGCTGGAACTGCTCACCAGCTACGGCAGCGAGATAGACAGCGCGCCCGTGCAGGCGGTGCGTGCGTCCAAGCCGTGGTTCGCGCCGGACGACCGGGCACTGGCCGACCTCAACGGCAACCGGTACCTGCTGACGCTGGGCGAGCACGATCCGGCACCGGGCCAGGCGGGTCCGCCGGCCGCGCGGCGGTTCATCGAGGCGGTGCGCCGGGCGGCCGGCCGCGGCGGCTGAAAGGCCGGGCGGGTACGCGGAGCAGCGGTCGGTCGCGGCGAGTTGCGGGAGTTCCTCCGCTGCGTCACGCTGGTCCCACGTCACTCTGGGTTTACCGGCGATAACGCTGCGAACCAGCCCGCCGGCCACGACAGCAGGCGGACGTTTGGACGCAAGCACCCTGCTGGATCCGTTGTTCTCCGTGTTCTTCCGGTCCTCCGGATTTCGGTTCCTTCCGGACCTCACATCGGGGAGTCGCAGCCGTGATCAGTCACCCAAGCAGGCACTGCACGGTGGAGCTCCAAGCCCTGCCGTCGCGGATCGGCCAGGTCCGCAGAATCGTATCTGCGCAGTTGCGCTACTGGCATATGGACCCGTTGATAGACCGGGCCGCGCTCGGTGTGACCGAGCTGTTGAGCAACGTCCACCGGCACGCCAGGCCCGACAAGTCGTGCACCGTCGAGCTGGAGCTGCTGCCGGACCGGCTCACGGTCTCGGTGCGCGACCACGATCCGCGCCTTCCCGTGCTGGCCGACGCCGAGGACGCGCCGGACGCGACCCCGTTGGCCACCTGCGGGCGGGGTCTGGCGATGGTCGCCGCGGTGAGCGCGAGCTGGGGAGCGCGGCCGGACGGCGACGACGGCAAGATCGTGTGGTTCACGCTGCCCGCCCCGGCCGCGGTGCGCGCCCACGCGGAACGCGCGCCGCGCCGCGCGACGGAGCGGCAGCCCGCGGCGGCCCGGCCGGAAACGCGGCCGGCTCCGGCGACCGAGCCCGTGACGACCGGACCTCCGGTCGTCATCGGTACGACTGTGCCCCTCGGCGGGGCGACTCCGACTCCGGTGGGGGCGGGGGTTCCGGTGGGCGCGGCGGCTCCGGTCGGCGCGAGTGCTCAGCGGGGTGCCTCGACTCCGGTCGGTGCGGGCGCCCCGGTGGGTGCCCGGGCCTCGGTGGACGCGGGGGCTCCGGCCGGTGCCGGGACTCCGGTCCGTGCTCCGGTGGGCGCCGGTGCTCCGGGCGCCAGGTCCGCCTCGCTCGACGGTGCGGGGAACTCCGCGACCACGACTCGGGTGACGGCCGGGCAGCCTTGACAGCGGCCCGCGGTGCGCACCGGCTGCCCTGACGCCGTCGCCCCGTGTCGTATCGGATCGACCGACGCCGGTCCGGCGCACGCGACGGCCGCCGCGGCGGATCCGGACGTCACAGCCGCCCGCTCCCCCGAAGGCGGGCCGCCGCCGGGAGCCGCTCCCCCACCCCGGCCCCGCGTTCTTGGGGCGCCAGACCTCCGCCCGGTCGGCCGCAGTCGCCCGACCGGGCGGTGACCATCTCCGGGACCGGGCGGCGGGACGGCCCCGAGTCCACCCCGCGTCCCGGCCGCCCTCACTCCGTCCCGATCGCCCGCAGGATGTCCAGGCGACCCGCTCGGCGGGCCGGGCGGAGGGCGGCGAGGGCCCCCGCGGCAAGGCCCGCGAGCAGGATCACCGCGAGCCGTACCGGCGGGAGGGCGAAGGCGAACGCGGAGTCACCGGCACCGTCGGAGGCCTTCACCAGCACCCAGCCGAGGAAGGCGCCGAGGCCGAGCCCGCCCACCGTGCCGAAGGCGGCGACCAGGACCGACTCCCAGCGCACCATGGCCCGCAACTGGGCGCGGGGCTGCCCGACCGCCCGCAGGAGCCCCAGTTCCCGGGTGCGTTCGTGCAGCGCGAGGGTCAGCGTGTTGGCGATGCCGAGCAGGGCGATGACGACCGCCAGGGCGAGCAGCGCGTAGACGAGGGTCAGCATCATGTCGATCCCGCCCGCCGAGGACCGCGCGTACTCGTCCCGGGTCTGGACCTCGGGGTTGCCGTACTGTGCCGCGACCTTGCGTACGGCCGCCCTGCCCGCGTCCGCGCCCACGCCGTCCTCGAAGGTGACGGCGATCAGGTTGTCCGAGTCCTGCGTGCGGTGCGGGGCCCAGGCGGACCGGGTGACCACGTAGTCGCCGGCGAGTTCGGAACGGGCGTAGACGGCGCGGACGGTGAAGGTCTCGCTCGTGCCGTCGGTGAAGGTGAGCCGGGCGGTGTCACCGGTGCGCAGGTGCTGCCGGTCGGCCTCCTTCCGGGTCAGCGCGAGCCCGTCGCGGCCGAGGTCGCGCAGTGAACCGGTGACCGCGCCGAGGTCGAAGGTGCGGGCGAGTGCCACCGGATCGGTGACCGTCAACGCGCGTCCCCTGCCGTTGACTTCGGCGACCCCACGGCCGAGGCCGACCGCGGTGTCGACCTCGGGCAGCCGTTGCAGGGCCGGGGCGAGCCGGGGGCTGAGCCCGCTGCCGCCCGCGCCGAAGGACGGCGTGCTGACGGCCACGTCGCCCGCGAAGGACCGCGACACCGTCTGGTCCATGGTGGCCTTCAGCGAGGCCCCGAACACGGTGAACAGCGACACGACGGCCACGCCGATCATGAGCGCGCTCGCGGTGGCGGCCGTCCGCCCGGGGCTGCGCAGGGCGTTGCGCCGGGCGAGGCCGCCGGTGACGCCGCGCAGCCGGTCCAGGGGTCCGCCGAGCAGGCGTACCGCGGTGCCGGCGGCGACCGGGCCGAGGACCACGAAGGCCGCCAGGGCGAGCAGGGCGCCGGTTCCCGCCAGCCACACCGAGGGGGTGGCGAGGACGCCGGTGAGGGTCGTGGCGAGGGCCGCCGCGCCGAGGGCGGCGCCGGTGATCGCGCGGGCGCGGGAGGCGCCGGAGCCGTCGACGGCCGTCTCGCGCAGGGCCGCGAGTGGAGCCGTCCGTCCGGCGCGCCTGGCCGGCAGCAGCGCGGAGCCCAGGCAGACCAGCACACCCACGGCGAGCGGCAGGGTCATCGAGAGCGTCTTGACGACCAGGTCGCCGTCGGGGAAGGGGAATCCGATCGCGGGAAACAGGGCCTGCAGACCGGCGGCGATGCCGACGCCGCCGGCGAGGCCGGTGAGGGACGCGGCGAACGCGACCACGGCGGCCTCGGCGAGGGCCGAGGTGGTGACCTGGCGGCGCGCGGCGCCGAGTGCGCGCAACAGGGCGTTCTCTCGGGTGCGTTGGGCTACCACGATCGCGAACGTGTTGTGGATGGAGAAGGTGGCGACGAGCAGGGCGACGCCGGAGAAGACCAGCAGGAAGGTCGTGAAGACGGTCAGGAACTGGCTGGAGATCATGTCGGTGTTCTCCCGGGCCGACTGCTGACCCGTGATGGCCTCGACACCCGCGGGCAGGACGGGAGTCAGCCGGTCGACCAGCTGCCGCTGGCCGACTCCGGGCCCGGCCCGCACCGCGATGCTCGCCGCCTGTCCGGGGCGCGCTGTGAGGTATTTCCCGGCGTCGGCGGTGGTCATGCCGGTGAAGGTCACCTGTGCCATGCCGTCCTGCCCGCCGAAGGTGGCGAGGCCGACGACGGTCACCCGCACCGGGTCCGGGGTGCGCAGGGTGGTGGTGTCACCGACCTTCAGGCCGCCCTTCTTCGCGGCGCCCCGGTTCACCACGACCTCACCGGACCTCGCCGGGGCGCGGCCCTCGGCGATCCGGTACGGGTTCAGTCGGGCGTCGGTGATCCAGTTTCCGGCGAGGGTGGGCGGGCCCTGACCGCCGACGGGTTTCCCGTCGGAGCCGACGAGTTGGCCCGCGCCCTGGATGTCCGGGGCGGCGGCGGCCACACCGGGGACGCGCTCGATCGTCTCGGCCAGGGAGGCGGGAACCGGCCGCCGGACCCCCTGGGCCTCGCCGGGCGTGGTGATGGCGTCGGCGCCGCGCACCACGGCGTCGGTGCCGCTGGTGGCCTCGCCGAACATGCTGCCGAAGCTCGCGCGCAGTGTGTCGCCCATGACGAGGGTGCCGGTCAGGAAGGCGACACCGAGGAACACGGCGAGGAACGTGCCCGCGAGGCGACGCCGGTGCGCGCGCAGGGAGGTGAGGGCGAGCCGCAGCGTCGTGCTCATGTCCGCACCTCGAAGGCCTTCATGCGGTCGAGGACCCTGTCCGCGGTCGGGGACTCCATCCGGTCGACGAGCCGCCCGTCGGCGAGGAAGAGCACCTCGTCGGCGTGGGCGGCGGCCACCGGGTCGTGGGTGACCATGACCACCGTGCGGTCCATGTGCCGTACGGCCCGGCCGAGGAGGCCGAGCACCTCCGCGCCGGAACGGGAGTCGAGGTTGCCGGTCGGCTCGTCGGCGAAGACGACGTCCGGCCGGCCGGCGAACGCCCGTGCCACGGCGACGCGTTGCTGCTGGCCGCCGGAGAGCTCGGCGGGGCGGTGGTGCAGCCGGTCGCGCAGTCCGACGACGTCGACGAGCGCGTCGATCCACTCGTGGTCGCCGGTCCGGCCGGCCAGGTCCAGCGGCAGCGTGATGTTCTCCGCGACGGTCAGCGTGGGCACCAGGTTGAACGCCTGGAAGACGAAGCCGATGCGGTCGCGGCGCAGCAGGGTCAGGCGGCGGTCGTCCAGCGCGCCGAGCTCGGTGTCGCCGATGTGGGCGGTCCCGGAGGTGAGCGTGTCGAGGCCGGCCGCGCAGTGCATGAGCGTGGACTTGCCGGAGCCCGACGGGCCCATGATCGCCGTGAAGCGTCCGGCGGGGAAGACCACGTCCACGCCGTCCAGGGCGTGTACGGCGGTGGCGCCGGCGCCGTACACCTTCACGGCGTCGGTCACGCGGGCCGCGGCGCGCGGTGCGGTCGTGGTGGTCATGCCGCACCGCCCTTGCCGATGCGGCCGAAGTGCTCCTCCAGGACGGAGAGGCGGCGCCAGTACTCCTCTTCGTCGATGTCCCCGGCGGCGAAGCGGCGGCCCAGGACGGCGAGCGGCGAGTCGCCCGCCGGGCGTCCGCCGTCCGGCGTGCGCCAGGGTCCGCCGCGGCCGCGCAGGCCGGTGCGGCGCAGGAAGGTGACGGCGCCGAGTACGACGGCCGCCCAGATCAGCGGGAAGAACAGGATCCAGGGGCCGGGTCCGCCGTCCCAGTCGGCCAGGGTCTGCATGTCGGTCGTCTCCCTCGTCGGCGTCGGTCTTCGGGTGATGCCAAGAGGCTCCCTCCGCAAGGGGCTCCGAGTCGTCGTGCGGCCGGCGGCAGTACGCGTACCTCCCGGGGAGTACGCGGGAGCGGGCGCGCTGCTCCTCGTCGCGTGCCGACGGGCCGGTGCGACGGAGGCGGACCGGGCACCTGACACGTACGCGGGGAGGCATGTCCGCCGCGAGCACGGCCGCGTCCCGGCGGCGAGCCGCTCCGCCTCCCGGCTCCCGCACGGCCGGGCGGCGGGGGACGGGGGGCGTACGGGCTGCGACGACGGGCGCACGGGACGATTCGGCGGGCGTGGCCCGATCGTGCGGATCCCGGTCCGTCCGCGCGGTTCCGGAGCGGGGCGGCGCGCGGAGGATGGAGGCGGAGCACCGCCGGCCCACGAACAGCGGACACCGACCGACCCCGGCCGGCCCCGACCGACGAGACCCGAGCACATGTCGCATCGGATGCGGGAGCGATGCGAGCGCTGTACGCCCACCGCGCTGCCGGCGGACGGACCGGCCCGCGTCCGCTCGTCCGAGTGCACCTGCTGCGGGCCCTGCGCCGAGGCCGTGGACCGGGTCTGCCCCCACCGCGGCGGCGAACCGGTGCCCCGGCCGCGGCGCACGACCGGCACGCCCGCGCCGGTGGCTCGCGCGTACTCCGGCGGCGAGTCCGCGGTCTAGGCGGCCAGCGCCCCCAGCGGGTCGTCCAGTACCGGCTGCCAGGCCAACTCGGCGGCACCGACCAGGCTGTTGTGGTCGAGGGTGCACGGCAGGATCGGTACGCCGCCGCTCTGGCCCCACAGACTGCGGTCGGCGACGACCGCCCGCAGCCGGCCGGCGTCGGCGTCCAGGAGCGTGCGGTGCAGGCCGCCGAGGATGATGCGGTCGGGGTTGAGGATGTTGACCAGCCCGGCGAGGCCGAGGCCGAGGCGGTCGATGAGGGCCTCGGCGGCCCGGCGGACGGCCGGATCGCCGTACTGGGTGCGCAGCAGGTCGTTGGCCTGCTGGAGCAGCGACACCTCGGGACCCGGCTCCCGGCCCGCCTCCACCAGCAGGGCCAGCGGGTCGGCCTCGACGTCCAGGCAGCCCCGGCTGCCGCAGTGGCAGGGCCGGCCCTCCGGATTGACGGTGAGGTGGCCGACCTCCAGGGCGAGGCCCGAACTCCCGGTGTGCAGGCGGCCGTCGAGGACCAGGGCGCCGCCGACGCCACGGTGCCCGGTGGCCACGCACAGCAGGTCGCGGGCACCCCGGCCGGCGCCGTGCCGGTGCTCGGCGAGCGCGGCGAGGTTGACGTCGTTGCCCGCGAACGCCGGTCCGGTGATGCCGGCGGCGCGCACGCACTCGGCGAAGGTGCGCCGCACAGGGGCGCCGACCGGCCAGGCGAGGTGCAGCGGGTTGAGGGCGAGACCGTCGGGTTCGGCGACGGCGGACGGCACGGCGAGTCCGGCGCCGACGCAGTGACGGCCGGTGGTGCGCAGCAGCTCGGCACCCGCCTCGACGACCGACCGCAGCACCTTCGCCGGGTCGGCGTCGACGGTCTCGCAGCCGGGGGCGGTGGCCACGATCCGCCCGCCCAGCCCGACCAGCGCGGCCCGGAACCCGTCGGCGTGGACCTGCGCCGCCAGGGCGACCGGGCCCTCGTCGGCGATCTCCAGCCGGTGCGAGGGGCGGCCCTGGGAGCCCGCCGCCGCCCCCGGCCGGGCGTCCACCCGGATCAGGCCCAGCGCCTCCAGTTCGGCGGCCACCGCGCCCGCCGTCGCACGGGTGACGCCGAGTTCGGCGGTGAGCACGGCACGGGTCGGCGCCCGTCCGGTGTGCACCAGCTCCAGCGCGGGTCCCAGGGCACCGCGTCCCCGGTCCAGCCGTGCCCTCGAGGTGGTCCTCTCCCCCGCCGTCCGGGGATCCGCGTTGCCGCTCATGAGGGGGAGTCTCCCATGATCCGGATCATCGGTGGCCTGCGCCGCCGTCACAGGCCGCTCACCCGCAGGGTGATGTTCAGCCGTCCGGCCAGGCCCAGCCAGGTCGGCGCCGTGCCGGGGTGGACACGCGGCACGCCGTGGTAGGCGAGCCGGGAGGGGCCACCGAACACGAACAGGTCCCCGCTGCGCAGTTCGACATCGGTGTACGGCCTGGTGCGCGTGTCGGTGTTGCCGAAGCGGAACACGCAGCCGTCGCCGAGGCTCAGCGAGACCACCGGTGCGTCGGACCGCTCGTCACCGTCGCGGTGCATGCCCATCCGGGCGTCGCCGTCGTAGAAGTTGATCAGCGCGATGTCGTACGGCTCCGCCGGCACCGCGGCCGGGCCGAGGGCGTCGGCCACCGCGCCGCGGGCGAGCACGCCGAGCCAGGCCGGGAAGGGTTTGACGGGCGTCCCGTCGCCGTCGACGACCGTGCGGGCGTAGGCGTACGGGTGCCAGTGCCAGCCCAGGCATACCTGCCGGGCGGTCATCGTGCCGCCGCCCGGGGTGCGGACCGTGCGCAACCCGGCCGGGGGCCGCGCCCAGTCCCGGCAGGCGGCCAGCAGCTCGCGCTGCCGGTCGGCGCCCAGCCAGTCCGGGGCGTGCACGGCGCCCGGCGCGACCTCCGCGCGCTCCCTGCCGAACAGCTCCGCGTCCACGCGCTCCATCTTGCCCCATGCCCGTCCCACCACCCCTGATCTGCGGCTCCGCTAGCCTGGACGCACGATGAGCGACCGTATGACGACACCGTGGGGCGAGGTCGAGCTGACCCGTTTCCCCGAGGATCCGCGCGACCGGCTGCGTGCCTGGGACGCCTCCGACGCGTATCTGCTGCGTCACCTGGCCGAGGAGCAGGTGCCGCTCACGGGCACGGTCGTGGTGGTCGGGGACCGGTGGGGCGCGTTGGTCACGGCGTTGGCGGAGCACCGGCCGACCCAGATCACGGACTCCTTCCTGAGTCAGGAGGCGACCCGCGCGAACCTGGCGCGGGCCGGCGTGGAACCCGGGGCTGTACGGCTCCTCACCACGCAGGACCCGCCGCCGGAGCGCGTGGACGTGCTGCTCGTCAGGGTGCCCAAGAGCCTGGCGATGCTGGAGGACCAGTTGCTGCGGCTGGCGCCCGCCGTGCACGCGGGCACCGTGGTCGTCGGCACCGGAATGGTGAAGGAGATCCACACCTCCACGCTCCGGTTGTTCGAGCGGATCCTCGGGCCGACCCGGACGTCGCTGGCGCGGCAGAAGGCGCGGCTGATCTTCTGCACCCCGGACCCGGCGCTGGACCGGCCCGCGAACCCGTGGCCGTACAGCTACGCCGTACCCGGCGGGGTCGGTGCGGTGTCGGGCCGTACGGTGGTCAATCACGCGGGTGTCTTCTGCGCCGACCGGCTCGACATCGGGACCCGCTTCTTCCTCCAGCACCTGCCGGGCCCCGGCGCCGGCCGCGTGGTGGACCTGGGCTGCGGCAACGGCGTCGTGGGTACGGCGGTGGCGCTGGCCGACCCGACGGCCGAAGTGCTGTTCGTGGACGAGTCGTTCCAGGCGGTGGCCTCGGCGGAGGCGACCTACAAGGCCAACGGGGTTCCGGGGCATGCCGAGTTCCGGGTCGGGGACGGGCTGGCGGGCGTGGCACCGGGAAGTGTGGACGTCGTCCTGAACAACCCGCCGTTCCACTCCCACCAGGCGACGACGGACGCGACGGCGTGGCGGATGTTCACCGGGGCGAAGCGGGCGCTGAGGCCGGGCGGCGAGCTGTGGGTGATCGGCAACCGGCACCTCGGCTATCACGTGACCCTCAAGCGGCTGTTCGGGAACTGCGAACTGGTCGCGAGCGATCCGAAGTTCGTGGTGCTGAGGGCCGTCAGGAGGGGCTAGCGCGCAGGACGCGCGGCGAGGCGCCGAGTTCGCGCCGGCAGGCCTTGTTGAACGACTGCGGGTCACGAATGCCGTCCGAGGCGGCGATCGCCGGGATGGACAGGGTCGTTTCGCGCAGCAGATGGTGGGCGCGGTCGAGTCTGCGGCGGCGGACGTAGGCGACCACGGTCTCCCCGGTCGCGGCGCGGCAGGGCCGGATCAGGTGGTTGTGCGAGACGCCGGCCGCCCGGGCGATCTCCGGCACCGTGAGCGGTTCGGCCAGGTGCGCCTCGACGTGGGCGACGGCCGCGCCGAACGCCAGGTGCGGGCCGTGCCGTTCGGCGGGGGCGGGCGTCAGGCAGGTGATGCGCCACAGCGCGGACCAGGCCTCGGCGCGGGTCCGTTCGGGCGAGCCGGGCACGGCGGCCACCGCTTCCC
Organism: Streptomyces sp. NPDC015139; assembly: GCF_043079785.1. NCBI lineage: Bacteria > Bacillati > Actinomycetota > Actinomycetes > Kitasatosporales > Streptomycetaceae > Streptomyces > Streptomyces sp. NPDC015139. Next base: position 321,455 of record NZ_JBIBUW010000006.1, read on the forward strand.
GCAACAGCGAGGTGAGCACGGCGAGTTCGGCCCCGGCGTCCTGGACTACGGGGATCGTGTGCTCCGGTCCGGCGGCCGGGATGCGCAGGTGCGCGTAGAGGTGTTCGGAGCGGCCCCGGTAGCGGTAGTGGAAGGTCGTTCCGGGTGGCACGAGACTCACCCGGCCCGGCCGGAGGGTGTGCGGGGTTCCGTCGACGACCAGTCGGCGTGGTAGCCGTACAGGTGGAGCTGCCACAGCTCGGGGAGCCGGAAGACGTCCGTGCGGCTCGCCAGGCCGTGGACGCCGACACCGGCGGCGACCACGTCCGGCGGCTGTCCGAGGTGGAGGGGCGTCCTGCGCATGGTCAGCGGCGGGCTCCGGAGAGGAGGCCGATGATCCGGGTCACCTCACGGGCCATCGCCTCCCGGCCCACCCCGAGGTACTTGCGGGAGTCGACGGCCTCCGGGTGGGCGGCGAGGAACTCCCGTACGGCGCCGGTCATGGCGGCGTTGAGGGCCGTGCCGACGTTGACCTTGGCGATGCCGCCGCCGACGGCCGCGACCAGCCCGTCGTCCGGCACGCCCGAGGAGCCGTGCAGGACGAGCGGGAGGTCCAGCGCCGCGGACAGCCGTTCGAGCAGCGCGTGGTCCAGGGCGGCGGTGCGGGTGGTCATGGCGTGCACGCTGCCGATGGCGACGGCCAGGGCGTCGACCCCGCTGCCGGCGACGAAGTCCTGTGCCTGGCGGGGGTCGGTGCGGGCGCCGGGCGCGTGCGCGTCCCGTACCGACCGGGGGGAGGTCCGGCTTCCGTCCTGGCCGGGCTTGCCGCCGACCTCCCCCAACTCCGCCTCGATCCAGAGTCCTCGGGCGTGCGCCCAGTCGGCGGCGGCGCGGGTCGCGGCCAGGTTGTCCGCGTACGGCAGCCGGGCGGCGTCGTACATCACCGAGCTGAAGCCCGCGCCGGGCGCCTGCCGCAGCAGGTCGTCGCTCTGTACGTGATCGAGGTGCAGGGCGACGGGCACGGCGGCCCGTTCGGCGGCGGCGACCGCGGCGCGGGCCAGCGGCAGTAGCCGCCCGTAGCGGTACTTGACGGCGTTCTCGCTGACCTGGAGGACGACGGGTGCGTCGGCCGCCTCGGCGCCGGCGACGACGGCCTCGACGTGCTCCAGGGTGATGACGTTGAACGCGGCGACGGCGGAGTGGACTTCGGCGGCCCGGGCGACCAGCTCGCCGGTTGACGCAAGAGGCACGTGACGTGTCCTTCCGGGGTGCGGGCGGCGGGTCAGGGGGCGAGGATCACCGAGCGGGTGAGGTGGCGCGGCTGGTCGGGGTCCAGGCCGCGGAAGGCGGCGACCGCGACCGCGAGCCTTTGTGCGCGGACGAGTTCGGCGAGCGGGTCGAGCCCGCCTCCGACCCACAGTCCGCCGGTGGCGCGCACCTGCTCGGCGAGCCCGTCGGGCGCCTCGCCGAGCATCCAGGTGGCCGTGCCCGCGGTGGTGATGCTGATCGGGCCGTGCCGGTACTCCATCGCCGGATAGGCCTCGGTCCAGGACAGGGAGGCCTCGCGCATCTTCAGCCCGGCCTCGTTCGCGAGACCGACCGTCCAGCCGCGCCCCAGGAACGTGAACTGGGTGCATTCGACCAGCCCTTGGGGCAGCGGGGTGGCGAGGGCGGTGCGGGCGTCGGTGACGGCTGCGCCGGTGTGCAGGCCGAGGTGGGCGCGCAGGAGGGTGAGGGCGGTGGTCGCGAACCGGGTCTGGACGACGGAGCGTTCGTCGGCGTAGTCCAGCACGACGAGGTCGTCGGCGGCCTCCATGACCGGGGTACCGGGGTCGGCGGTGACGGCCGTGGTGCGGCTGCGGCCCTTCAACTCGGCCAGCAGCTGGAGAACTTCGGTGGTGGTTCCGGAGCGGGTGAGGGCGACGACCCGGTCGTACGACCGCCCGCTCGGGAACTCGGAGGCGGCGAACGCGTCGGTCTCTCCCTGGCCGCTGCCCTCGCGCAGCGCGGCCACCGCCTGCGCCATGAAGTACGAGGTCCCGCACCCGACGACGGCGACCCGCTCCCCCGGCTCCGGCAGCGCCCCACGGTGCCGTCCCGCCTCCTCGGCGGCCCGTATCCAGCACTCCGGCTGGCTGTTCAGCTCGTCCTCGACATGGGTCATGCCCACACCCTCCCCTTGCTGATTGTTCTTGCAAGATATAGCGAGCTTTCGAGCACAATCAAGCATCGGGACGCGGGGGCCGGTGCGCTAGGGTCGCCGGAGAGGAAGAGGAGATCGGCAGACGATCGAGGAACGGCCGCGGGGCGATCGGCACGGGCTCGCCGGGAAGATCGGCGAGTGATCGAAGACCGGTCGGAGCCCGGGCGCGGACCGGTCGGAACCCGATCGGAGAACGGAGGCCGCGGATGTCCCGGGACGCCCGCTGGAAGGCGCTGCTGGAACTGCTCGTCGAGCGCGGCCGGCTGGAGGTCGAGGAGGCGGCGGCGGAGCTCCAGGTGTCGGCGGCGACGATCCGCCGGGACTTCGACCAGCTGGCCGAGCAGCAGATGCTGGTGCGCACCCGGGGCGGAGCGGTGGTGCACGGGGTGTCGTACGAACTCCCCCTGCGCTACAAGACGGCCCGGCGCGCCTCCGAGAAGCAGCGGATCGCGAAGGCGGTCGCCGACCTGCTCGCACTCGGCGAGGCGGTCGGCCTCACCGGCGGTACGACGACCACGGAGGTGGCCCGGGCCCTCGCCGTGCGCGGCGATCTGTCCACCGGCACACCGGCGCTCACCGTGGTCACCAACGCGCTCAACATCGCCAACGAGCTCGCCGTACGGCCCCAGTTCAAGATCGTGGTGACGGGCGGGGTGGCGCGCCCGCAGTCGTACGAGCTCATCGGCCCGCTCGCGGACGGGGTGCTGGGCCAGATCACGCTGGACGTGGCGGTGCTGGGGGTGGTCGCGTTCGACGTCACGCACGGCGCGGCCGCGCACGACGAGGGGGAGGCCGCCATCAACCGGCTGCTGTGCGAGCGCGCGGAGCGGGTGGTGGTGGCCGCCGACTCCAGCAAGCTGGGCCAGCGGGCGTTCGCCCGCATCTGCGGGACGGAGCTGGTGAACACCCTCGTGACGGACACGGCGGTGGGTCAGGAGACCGTACGCCGCTTCGAAGAGGCGGGAGTACGGGTCCTGACGGTGTGAGCCTCGCCGTCGCGGACCGGCCCACCTTCACGGCGTCACCGGCTCACGCCTCCCGGCATGCCCGGCCGCGGGCTCAGAACGCGCCGAGGTCGGCCTTCACGAAGCCCGCGCCCCGTTGGTCGTTGCAGCCGGACAGCGGCCGGTCGGCCGGGTCGGGCCACGTCTCCTGGGCCTGGAGCGCCACGCTCACCAGGGTCAGGAGCAGGTCGACGTCGCTCGCGGCGTCGAGGCGCAGAGTCACCCACGGCGAGCCGGGCACGATTCTGATCGCCCCCGAGCCCTTGAAGTCCTTGGCGAACCGGCGGACGGCCCGGTCCGTCAGTCTCAGGTCCACATCCCGGTCGGAGTGGAAGTGGGCGATCTCGCCCTGAACCGAACTCACGGCCTGCCCCAGGCCGCAGCTCGGCACGGCCGGTCTCAGGTCCGGCCAGGTCGCCAGTTGCGCGAGCGCGCGCGAGGCCAACGTCATGGGCCCATCATGACGCGCTCACCCGCCCGCAACCAGCTTGTGAGCGAGCATTAACCGTCCCGCATCCGCCAAGGCGGCCGTGCCCGTACGCGTGTACACCCCCGAACAGGCCGTCCACCGAGGTCCGTTGTCCGGACCCGCCGGGCCATGCCCGCACGTCGCCGCAGGTCGAGTACACCAAGAGACGTACCACGCCTACGACATACCGCCTCGCAACCGACGGAAGCGGGCCCCGGCACCACTCCTCGTCACCTCACCGCCGGCGCCCACAGGCTCCGCACGTGACCCATCCCTTGACGCGAGCACGTCGGCCGCCCCCGGCCGCTCACTTGCCCACCGGCCCAGGGCCGCCCTAGCCTGGTTTTGTGCCGCTAATAAACAAAACCCGAACGCACAGCGTCGTGCCGGGCCAGGACCTTGCTCGTCTGCGCGTGGCGATCACCGCCTTCTTCGCGCTGGACGGCTTCATCTTCGCGGGCTGGGTCGTCCGCATCCCCGACATCAAGCATCAGACACACGCGTCCGCCGGCTCGCTCGGGCTCGCGCTGCTCGGCGTCTCCGCGGGCGCCGTTCTCACGATGACGCTGACCGGCCGGCTGTGCCGCCGCTACGGCAGTCATCCGGTGACCGTCGCGTGCATGGTGGTGCTCGCGTTCAGCGTCGCGCTGCCTCCGCTCACCCACTCGGCAGCGGCGCTCGGTGCCGTCCTGCTTCTCTTCGGCGCGGCGTACGGGGGTGTGAACGTCGCTTTCAACAGTGCCGCCGTCGATCTGGTGGCCGCCCTGCGCAGGCCGATCATGCCGAGCTTCCACGCCGCGTTCAGCCTGGGCGGGATGATCGGCGCCGGCCTCGGCGGGCTGGTCGCCGGCTTCCTCTCCCCGACCCGCCATCTGCTCGGTCTCACCCTGATCGGGCTCCTCGTCACGGCGGTGGCCGGACGCACCCTGCTGCGGCACGAGGCTCCGGCACCCGTCCACCGCACACCCTCCTCACCGGCCGAGAAGCACTCCGCCGCACGGGGGACGGGGGGCCGCGGGCTGGTCGTCGTCTTCGGTCTCGTCGCCCTGTGCACCGCCTACGGCGAAGGCGCCATGGCCGACTGGGGCGCGCTCCACCTCCAGCAGGACCTGGCCGCGTCCGCCGGGACGGCCGCCGCCGGGTACGCGTGTTTCGCGCTGGCGATGACCCTCGGCAGGCTGACGGGCTCGACGCTGCTGGCGCGCCTCGGCCGGGCCCGGACCGTGATCGCCGGCGGCACGGTCGCCTCCGCGGGCATGCTGCTCGGCTCCCTCGCACCCTCCGTCTGGGCGGCACTGGTCGGCTTCGCCGTCACGGGACTCGGGCTCGCCAATCTCTTCCCGGTCGCCGTCGAGCGGGCCGGCGCCCTGGCCGGGCCGTCGGGCGTGGCCGTCGCGTCCACCCTGGGCTACGGCGGCATGCTGCTCGGACCACCCGCGATCGGCTTCATGGCCGACTGGTTCTCCCTCCCCGTCGCCCTCACCAGCGTGGCCGCGCTGGCCGCCGTCGCGACGGTGATCGCGGTGTCGACGCGGCGAGCGATGGGCGGCTGAGGGGTGCCCCTCCGGCGACGGGGGCGGGAGCGGGTGCCGACCCAGTAGCCCGCAGCCGCCGCGAGGTCACCCATCCGGCATGGCCGGCCGGCGTGAAGTCCTGCGGTCGCTCGCCGCACCGGCTCCGGGCCGAAAAGGCCGGTGGTCAACGGTTCACCCGCCGCGTCGGCCCTGGGGAACCGGGCCGGGAGCGGCCGGACAGCCGCTCGCCATCCGGGCGGTCGACGTCGAAGCCTGCGGTCGCAGCGGGGCCCGGAGGTGGCGACGCGACGATCTCCTGCGCGTGCGGGCGAGAGCAGCCAGGCGGTCGTTCGGCACCGGACCCGGGTCGACGTGGCAGGCGAATCGCTCCAAGCCGAGACGGCACGCGTGAACAGTCGACGTCGTCGATCCCCCGGGCGACCACTCGGTACCCACCCCCGGCCCGCTCTCGCGTCGTCCCGCGGACCGGCCCGTCGGCGCGGGCCGCGGAGGGCCGGTATCCCACGCGCCCGCCCCGTCCGGCACACTCACCGCATGGAGACTGCCGAGTTCCTTCAGACCCTGGACCGGGAAGGACGGTTGCTCGCGGCGGCCGCCGCCGAGGCCGGTCCCGACGCCAAGGTGCCGACCTGCCCGGAGTGGCAGGTGCGCGACCTGCTGCGGCACACAGGAGCCGTGCACCGATGGGCCGCGGCCTTCGTGGCCGACGGGCACACCACGCCGCGCCCCCTCGGAGAGGCGCCCGGCCTGGACGGCGCCGAGCTCGTGGACTGGTACCGGGACAGCCACCGGCTGCTCGTCGACACCCTGACCACCGCACCCTCCGACGTGGAGTGCTGGACCTTCCTCCCCGCGTCCGGACCCTCACCGCTGGCGTTCTGGATCCGGCGGCAGGCACACGAGACGACCGTGCACCGCTACGACGCGGAAGCGGCACGCGGCGGTACGGCCACCCCGATCGCACCGGACTTCGCGGCGGACGGCATAGACGAGTTGCTGCGCGGCTTCCACGCCCGCTCCCGGAGCCGGGTCCGCAGCGAGGCGCCCCGTGCGCTGCGCGTACGTGCGCTGGACGCCGGGGCGGACGCGGTGTGGACCGTACGGCTCACCACCGAGCCACCGGTGACCGTGCGGGCGGAAGTCGGAGCCGCCGAGGCCGAACTGTCGGGGCCCGCCGAGCAGTTGTATCTGGCGCTGTGGAACCGGGCGCCGGTGCCGAGCGTGACCGGTGACCACTCGCTCGCCACCCTGTGGCGAGAGGCATCGGGTATCTGACGGCCGGTCAGCCCGACTCGTCCAGCATCCTCGCCAGTACCGCGCGTTGCACGGGCCGTACCTCACCGTGCAGCGCGCGCCCCTTCTCGGTGAGCATCACGCGCACCCCACGCCGGTCCTCGGCACACATGGCCCGCTCGACCAGGCCGTCCTTCTCCAGCCGGCCGACGAGCCGGGACAGCGCGCTCTGACTGAGATGCACGCGGTCGGAGATCTCCTGCACGCGATAGGCGCAGCCGCCGTCCGCCGAGGACCCCTCGGCCAGCAGGTCGAGGACCTCGAAGTCGCTGGCGCACAGCCCGTGTCCGTGCAGTTCCCGGTCCAGCTCGCACTGGGTGCGGGCATGCAGGGCCAGAATGTCCCGCCACTGCTCCGCGAGCGCCTGCTCGGCCTTGTTCGCCGCCATGAGCGCACCGTAGCAGAGAAAGCGAATTGTTGCATCGTAATTAAATGCGCTTGCATTCGATGCATATGCATGTAGTGTCGTCGGCATGACCTCTCCGCTCACCACCCCCACGACCCCGTCCTCGGGAGTTCGCTGGACTCCCCGGCTGTGGGGCACCCTGCTGGTGCTGTGCGCCGCGATGTTCCTGGACGCGCTCGACGTGTCGATGGTCGGCGTCGCGCTGCCGTCCATCGGCTCCGACCTGCATCTGTCCACGTCGACGCTGCAATGGATCGTCAGCGGCTACATCCTGGGATACGGCGGCCTGCTCCTGCTCGGCGGCCGGACGGCGGACCTGCTCGGCCGGCGCCGGGTGTTCCTGGTGGCCCTCGGCGTCTTCGCGCTGGCCTCCCTGCTCGGCGGGCTCGTGGACTCCGGTCCGCTGCTGATCGCCAGCCGCTTCGTCAAGGGGCTCAGCGCCGCCTTCACCGCGCCGGCCGGCCTGTCGATCATCACCACGACGTTCCCCGAGGGTCCGCTGCGCAACCGCGCCCTCTCCATCTACACCACCTGCGCCGCCACCGGGTTCTCCATGGGCCTGGTGCTGTCCGGTCTGCTCACCGAGGCCAGCTGGCGCCTCACCATGCTGCTGCCCGCACCGATCGCCCTGATCGCCCTCCTCGCCGGCCTCAAGCTGCTGCCGCGCAGCGCCCGCGAGGAGAACCACGCCGGTTACGACATCCCCGGCGCCGTCCTCGGCACCGCGTCGATGCTGCTGCTGGTGTTCACCGTCGTCCAGGCCCCGCAGGCCGGCTGGGCCTCGGCCCGCACCCTGCTGTCCTTCCTGGCCGTCGCGGTACTGCTGACCGCGTTCGTGGCGGTCGAGCGGCGCTCGCCCAGCCCGCTGATCCGGTTGGGAGTGCTCCGCTCGGGCAGCCAGATCCGCGCCCAGCTCGGCGCGATCGCCTTCTTCGGCTCCTACGTCGGCTTCCAGTTCCTCACCACGCTGTACATGCAGTCCCTGCTCGGCTGGTCCGCGCTGCACACGGCGCTCGCCTTCCTGCCGGCGGGCGCGCTGGTGGCGGTGTCCTCCACCAAGGTCGGCGCGATCGTCGACCGGTTCGGCACCCCGCGGCTGATCGCGACCGGCTTCGCGCTGATGGTCCTCGGGTACGCGCTGTTCCTGCGCGTCGACCTGGACCCGGTGTACGCGGCCGTCGTCCTGCCCTCGATGCTGCTGATCGGCGCGGCCTGCGCGCTGGTCTTCCCCTCGCTCAACATCCAGGCCACCAACGGGGTCGAGGACCACGAGCAGGGCATGGTCTCCGGTCTGCTCAACACCTCGGTCCAGGTCGGCGGAGCCATCTTCCTGGCGGTGGTGACGGCGGTGGTCACCGCGGGCGCCCCCGCCCACGCGACCGCACAGGCCGTCCTCGACAGCTACCGTCCGGGCTTCGTGGTCGTCACCGGCATCGCGGCCGTCGGTCTGCTCATCACCCTCACCGGACTGCGCCGCCGGCCCGGCGTGCCGTCGGTCGTGGTCGCCAGGTCCACCGTGGAGGAGGCGGAGGTGGAGCGCGTCGCCGTCGGCGACTGAGGCTCCGCCCGGAGGGGAACGCCTCCGTACGTGCGCCCGGCGGCGACCTGACCGGCCCGCCGGGCGCACGCCTGCGCGCCCCGCGGGCCGGCCGGGTCCCGGCTCGGGGTGGCGTGCGTCCGGGCGCCGGGCCAGGGCGGGCGGGCCTGACCGCTGCCCCGGCCGGGCTTGCCGGGGTCGTCGTACGGCAGCCCACCGGGAGGCGGCCGGATCGGCGGCACGACCTGGAAACGGTGCGCTCAGCCGCCCAGCCAGCCCGGCCGCACCAGGCCCGACTCGTAGGCGAGCACGACGAGTTGGGCGCGGTCCCGGGCGCCGAGCTTCACCATCGTGCGGCTCACATGAGTCTTGGCGGTGAGCGGGCTGACGACCAGGCGGCGGGCGATCTCCTCGTTGGACAGGCCGATGCCCACCAGCGCCATCACCTCCCGCTCCCGTTCGGTCAGCAGGGAGAGCGTGCCGGCCGCCGCGGGCTCCTTCGAACGGGCCGCGAACTCGGCGATCAGCCGGCGGGTGACACCCGGGGACAGCAGCGCGTCCCCTTCGACCACGGCCCGTACGGCGCGCAGGAGTTCCTCCGGTTCCGTGTCCTTGACCAGGAAGCCGGAGGCGCCCGCGCGGATCGCCTCGAAGACGTACTCGTCCAGTTCGAAGGTGGTGAGCATGACCACCTTCACGTCCTTCAGCTCCGCGTCCCCGGTGATGCGGCGGGTGGCGGCCAGTCCGTCCAGCAGGGGCATGCGGATGTCCATGAGGACGACGTCCGGCCGCAGTTCGCCCACCAGGCGCAGCGCCTCCTCGCCGTCGGCGGCCTCGCCGCTCACCCCGATGTCCGGCTGCGCGTCCAGCAGCGCCCGGAACCCCGCCCGCACCAGGGACTGGTCGTCGGCGAGCAGTACCCGGATCACTGGTCCTCCCTGAGGCGCGACGGCAGTACGGCGAGCACCCGGAAGCCACCGTCGGGGCGTGGGCCCGCCTCGATGGTGCCACCCAGCGCGGCGGCCCGCTCCCGCATTCCGGCCAGTCCGTTCCCGCTGCCCCCGGCGTCCGCGCCGGTGGCGGGTCCGTCGTCCTCGATCCGCAGCCGCAACCCTCCGGCGTCATGGGCGAGGTGCACGCGCGCGTGCCGCGATCCCGAGTGCCGTACGACGTTGGTGAGGGCCTCCTGGACGATGCGGAACGCGGCCAGGTCGGCGCCCGGCGGCAGGTGCGGCGACCGGCCCTCGATCTCCACGGTGAGTCCCGCTGCCGCCGCCTGCTCCACGAGTTCGGGCAGTCGGTCGAGCCCCGGGGCGGGGGCGCGCGGCGCGGCACCGGGGGCGCGCAGGGTGTCGAGGACCTGGCGGACCTCCCCCAGCGCCTCCTTGCTGGCGGCCTTGATGGTCGTGAGCGCGGCCCGGGCCTGCTCGGGATCGCTGTCGAGGAGCACCAGGCCCATGCCCGCCTGGACGTTGATGACGGAGATGCTGTGCGCGAGGACGTCGTGCAGTTCGCGGGCGATCCGCAGCCGTTCCTCGTCGGCGCGCCGCCTGGCCGCCTCGGCGCGGTCCGCGCGTTCGCGCGCCCACTGCTCGCGTCGCACGCGGGCCAGTTCGGCCACGGCGACGATCGCCAGCACCCAGGTGGCCAGGACGACCTCCTGGGTGAGGCCCGCCCGTTCGTCCCCGGCGGGTGGCAGCCAGCGGTAGAGCCACAGCGCGACCAGGGCGTGTCCGGCCCACAGCAGGCCGATGGACGTCCAGGCGGCCCGCCGGTGGCCGGCGACGACCGCGCTGAAGCAGGCGACGGCGACGGTGAGGAAGACGGGGCCGTACGGGTAGCCGAGGGCCAGATAGGCGAGGGCCGCCGCCGTCGTGCCGAACGTCACGGCCACCGGGTGGCGGTGCCGCCACAGCAGCAGGAGCGAGGCGACGATCAGCAGGGCGCGTCCGTAGCCGTCGAGGGGTACGCGGTGCTGCTGCTCGTGCGCGGAGAAGTTGGTGCCGATCAGCACGAACGCGGTGATGAGCGCGGTGGAGCGCCAGGGCAGCCGGGAGCGGTACGCCTCCGGGTCGTGGTGCCGGTTCCACCACGGGGGTCCGTACCGCCACCAGTGCGAGGGACCGCCTGCGTGCTCCTCTTCCATGTCCGCCACGCTAGACGGCAACCGGCCACGCGGGCGTCAGCCGGACGAGGTGATCACCGATACTCCCCGGGGAGTACGCCCGCCGGTGTGCAGGGTGCGCCCCTCGGGGCTCGTACGCCGGCCCGACTGCCGGGTCCCCCGTCACCTCGCGGGGTCCGTTCTCACGGACCCTTCGTCGTCGCGTCGGCGCCACCTCGCGGCCGGCCCCACCAAGCCCGCGGGCCCCGGCCGCTCCCCGTGCGGGGCGCACCCGGCGGGACGGTGGCGCGACCGGACCGGTGCCTAGCCCGACAGCCCCACCTCGTGGGCCAAGCGGCCGACCGCGTGCCGGAAGAAGGGGGCGCGGTCCTCCACCACGCGGTTGAACTGGCCGAAGAGTTCGAATCCGATCAGGCCGAACAGCTGCGCCCAGACCGCGACCATCGGCGCGGCCGCCTCGGGCGGCAGCTCCGGCGCGATGTCCGCCGCGATCCGTTCCGCCTCGGGGCGCAGGTAGTCGGGGAGCGCCGGGACGGCGAGGCCGGGCCCCTGGTGGGCGTCGCGGATGATGCCGATGAGGGCGAGGCCGACGCGGGACGCGGCGGGGACGGTGGTCTCGGGGGCCGAGTAGCCGGGCACGGGCGAGCCGTAGATCAGCGCGTACTCGTGCGGATGAGTGAGCGCCCAGCCGCGCACCGCCTCGCACACGGCCGTCCAGCGTTCCAGGTGCGTGCCGCCGGCCGCCGCGTCCCGTGCCCGCTCCGCCGCCTCGCCGAGAGAGTCGTAGGCGTCGATGATGAGCGCGGTCAGCAACTCGTCCCGGCTGGGGAAGTACCGGTACACGGCCGACGAGACCATGCCGAGTTCACGGGCGACGGCCCGCAGCGAGAGCTTGGCCGCCCCCTCTGCCGCCAGCTGTCTGCGGGCCGCCTCCTTGATGGCCGCGGTGACTTCGGCCCTGGCCCGTGCGCGGGCTCCCTGTGCGCTGCTCATCCCAGCAGTGTGCCACGGTCAGAGAGCGGTGCACACGGACGAGAGCGGTGCCCAAAAAAGAGAGCACTGCTCTTGCGGTGCGCACTCGTCTGCTCCACACTGGAGTCGAGCGAGAGCACCGCTCTCCCGAATCGTGGGGGTCACCATGTCGTCGTCTTCGCCCTACTACCTCAAGGGCAGCCCGTTCACCGTCCGCATGAACGGCGTGATCGGCTGGCTCGCCCGGCACGGCATCAGCCTCATGGGCACCGCCGAGATGTCCGTGCCCGGACGCAAGAGCGGCAAGATGCAGCGCATCCCGGTCAACCCGCACACCTACGGGGGAGAGCGGTACCTGGTCTCCGCGCGCGGCCACTCCCAGTGGGTGCGGAACATGCGCGCCGCCGGGGGCGGGGAACTGCGCGTCGGCCGCAAGGTGCGCCCCTTCACCGCGGTGGAGCTTCCCGACGCCGAGAAGCTCCCCGTACTGCGCACCTATCTGGAGAAGTGGGGCTGGGAGGTCAACCAGTACTTCGCCGGGGTGACCGCCAAGTCCTCCGACGCGGAGATCATCGCCTGCGCCGGCGACCACCCCGTCTTCCGGATCACCGTCACGGGCTGACCAGCTCCTCCGCGGGCGCGGCCACCGCATTGCGGTCCAGCGCGGTCAGGGCGCGCTGGGCGAGCGGATGGGCGCGCACCAGCTCACCCAGCGAGGTGGAGCCCTGAGTGATCTCCTTGAAGGCCTTCCAGGCGGGACGGAAGCCGGTGAGGGCCGCGTGGAACAGCCCGGGACGCCTCTCGAACGCGGCCAGCATCCGTTTGCCGACGCTCATCTCGACACCGAGCCCCGCCTTGACGGCGAACGCGTAGTTGAGGGCCTGGCGGCGGGCGTCCACCGCGTCGTGCGCCTCGGCGACACGGACGGCCCACTCCCCCGCCAGCCGGCCCGAGCGCAGCGCGAAGGAGATGCCCTCGCGGGTCCACGGCTCCAGCAGCCCGGCCGCGTCCCCGCAGACCAGCACCCGGCCGCGGGACAGCGGGGAGTCGTCGGCACGGCAGCGGGTCAAGTGGCCGGAGGAAATGGCCGGTTCGAAACCGGACAGGCCGAGGCGGCCGATGAAGTCCTCCAGGTAGCGCTTGGTGGCGGCGCCCTCCCCGCGCGCGGAGATCACACCGACCGTCAGCGTGTCGCCCTTAGGGAACACCCAGCCGTAACTGCCGGGCATCGGGCCCCAGTCGATGAGGACCCGCCCACGCCAGTCCTCGGCGACCGTCTCGGGCACCGGGATCTCCGCCTCCAGGCCGAGGTCCACCTGGTCCAGCTTCACCCCGACGTGCGCCCCTATGCGGCTGGCGCTGCCGTCGGCGCCGACCACCGCGCGGGCCAGCACCGTCTCCCCGCCCTGCAGGACGACGGCGACCGTGCGCCGGTCCGGCACCGCCGAGCCGTGCTGCTCGACCCGCTGCACCGTGACGCCCGTACGCAGCTCGGCGCCCGCCTTCTGGGCGTGCTCGACCAGCTGCTGGTCGAACTCGGGCCGGTTGATCAGGCCGAACAGCATCTGCCGGGAACGGCGGGTACGGGTGAAGCGGCCTTTGTTCGAGAAGGTGACCGCGTGCACCCGGTCCCGGAACGGCAGCTCGAAGCCGGGCGGCAGCGCGTCGCGCGAGGGGCCGATGATGCCGCCGCCGCACGTCTTGTAGCGGGGCAGCTCGGCTTTCTCCAGCAGCAGTACGCGCCGCCCCGCGACCGCCGCCGCATAGGCGGCCGAAGCCCCCGCGGGTCCCGCGCCCACCACGACGACGTCCCACACCTGCCGCACGTCGTCCGCCGAAGAGTTCTCGCCGCTCACGTTGGTCTACCGCTCCGATCAAGCCGCCGCCGAAGTGTCCCTCGCATCCTACGGCGGCCGTCGTCGCAGGCCACTGTGGGAGTATCGGGGGTACTCACCCCGTTCAACGTCGCACCCACGAGGAGCGTGCCCATGTCGTCGAATCCGGTCGCCGAGACCGTAGCCTCGCTGCTGCCCCGCGCGAAGGCGGAGCTGACCGAGCTGGTCGCCTTCAAATCGGTGGCGGACTTCACGCAGTTCCCGAAGAGCGAGAGCGAGGCGGCCGCGAGCTGGATCGCCGACGCGCTGCGCGCCGAGGGCTTCGTCGACGTGGCCCTGCTGGACACCCCGGACGGCACGCAGTCGGTGTACGGCCACCTGCCGGGCCCCGAGGGCGCCAAAACGGTTCTCCTGTACGCGCACTACGACGTCCAGCCGCCGCTGGACGAGGCCGGCTGGACCACCCCGCCGTTCGAGCTCACCGAGCGCGACGGCCGCTGGTACGGCCGCGGGGCCGCCGACTGCAAGGGCGGTGTGATCATGCACCTGCTCGCGCTGCGCGCCCTCAAGGCGAACGGCGGCGTCCCGGTCAACGTCAAGGTGATCGTGGAGGGCTCGGAGGAGCAGGGTACGGGCGGCCTGGAGCGCTACGCCGAGGAGCACCCGGAGCTGCTGGAGGCCGACACGATCGTCATCGGTGACGCCGGCAACTTCCGCGTCGGCCTGCCGACGGTCACCACCACCCTGCGCGGCATGACCCTGGTCCGCGTGCGCATCGACACCCTCGCCGGCAACCTGCACTCCGGCCAGTTCGGCGGCGCCGCGCCGGACGCGCTCGCCGCGCTCGTCCGCGTGCTGGACTCGTTGCGCGCGGAGGACGGTTCGACGACCGTCGACGGGCTCGACGCCACGGCCGTCTGGGAGGGCCTGGAGTACCCCGAGGAACAGTTCCGCGCGGACGCCAAGGTGCTCGGCGAGGTCGGGCTGATCGGCGGCGGCGCCGTCGCCGACCGCCTCTGGGCCCGTCCGGCGGTCACCGTCCTCGGCATCGACTGCCCGCCGGTCGTCGGCGCCACCCCGTCCGTGCACGCGAGCGCCCGCGCCCTGATCAGCCTGCGGGTTCCGCCGGGCGTGGACGCGGCGGAGGCGACCAAGCTGCTCCAGGCCCACATCGAGACGCACACGCCGTGGGGCGCCCGGGTCACCACGGAGCAGATCGGGCAGGGCCAGGCGTTCCGCGCCGACGTCTCCACCCCGGCGTACCAGGCGATGGCCGACGCGATGGCGGTCGCCTACCCGGGCGAGACGATGCAGTACGCGGGTGAGGGCGGCTCCATCCCGCTGTGCAACACCCTTGCCGGCCTGTACCCGCAGGCGGAGATCCTGCTGATCGGCCTGAGCGAGCCGGAGGCGCAGATCCACGCCCTCAACGAGAGCGTGTCGCCGGCGGAGCTGGAGCAGCTCTCCGTCGCGGAGGCGCTCTTCCTGCGCAACTACGCGGGCTGACCGTTCTGCCCGTGGCAGAGGGCCCTCGCCTGCGGGCGGGGGCCCTGCCTACGGTCGGCGCATGGACCTCGTCGAACTGCTGCCCCGCCTCCATCTCCTGCGCTTCCCGGTCGGCCAGGCCTACCTCTGGCGCGACGAGGCCGGGTTGACGCTGATCGACGCGGGCACGTCGGGCTCCGGCCGCCCCATCGCCGAGGCCGTCTCGGCGCTGGGGCACGCTCCCGGAGACGTACGGCGGATCGTCCTCACCCATTTTCACGAGGACCACGCGGGCGGAGCGGGCGAGTTCGCCGCGCTGAGCGGTGCGGAAGTGCTGGCGCACCATCTGGACGCGCCGTTCGTCCGGGGCGAACTGGCCGGTCCGCCGCCGCGCTTCGAGGAGTGGGAGCTGCCGATCCACGCGGAGGCGGCGCAACACCTGCCCGAGGGCACGCCGGTGCCCCCGGCGGCGGTCACGGCCCTGTCGGACGGTGACCTGCTGGACTTCGGCGGCGGCGCCCGGGTGCTCCACGTCCCCGGGCACACCGACGGCAGCATCGCGCTGTTCCTGCCCGAGGAGGGCGTGCTGTTCACCGGGGACACGGTGGCCGCGTCACCCGTCGACGGGACGGTGCTGCCCGGAGTGTTCAACCTCGACCGGCCCCGCCTCCTCGACTCCGTCCGCCGGCTGGCTGACCTGGAGCCGGAGGTGGCCTGCTTCGGCCACGGCGCCCCGGTGCTCGGTGGAGCCGCCGCCACCCTGTGCGGGGCCGCCGCCGCGTCTCACCCCTGACCCGAACGGCCGGCCCGCCGGCCCTCCGGTCTCCGGACAGAGCCCCCGTCCCGCCCGTGGGGAGGCGCCGCCCGGCCGGCTGCACCGCAACAGTGTCACGCGAGGCAGCCTGCCGGGCCGGGCCCCGGCGCGGGGATCGGCCGACACCCCGGCCTCCGGCCACAGCGCCCCCGACGAACCCGAAGCGCCCACCACGACCGCCCGGCGCCACGGTCAGGGGAACGCGCCGCCCGCCCGGCCCCGCGCCAGAAGCGCCGCGCCGGGCGACCCCGGTCCAGCCCCCCCCCCGACGCAACGGCCGACTCATCCGCACCCCGCAGGACAAAGCCCTCCGGCGCGGGATCAGCCGACCGGGACTCCGGCCTCCAGGTACAGCGCACTGCCCCGCTCTCGAGCCCGGAGAGCCCAGCGCAGCCGTTCGTAGCGGACCGGGGGAAGCATCTCGGCGGCCTCCTGCTCGGTGGCGAAACGCCAGGCGCGAAGCTCCGGCCCCGGCAGCAGGACCCGGGACGCCTCGCCGGACTCCAGCCGGCCCCCGTCGAACAGCAGCCGCAGCCCGCCGAATCCGGGCGGCGCGGGCCGCTCCCAGTCCACGACGAGCAGCCGGGGCACGTCCTGGAGCCGTATCCCCGTCTCCTCGGCGACCTCGCGCATGCCGGCCCGGGCCGGTGCCTCGCCGCGTTCCACCACACCACCGGGGAACTCCCAGCCGGGTTTGTAGGTGGGGTCCACGAGCAGCACCCGGTCCTCCTCGTCGAAGAGGAGGACACCGGCGGCGAGCGTCTCCGCGGTGGGTTCGGGGGTCTGCACGATGTCGCAGGCCGGCACGGCACCGCTGCCGACGGCCTCGGCGATGCGCGCGGCGGCCTCATGGGCGGTGAGGGCGCTGGTGTCCACCAGGTGGGCGTCCGAGGTGAGCCAGGACAGCAGGGCGGTGCGGTAGGGCTCGATGTGGTCGTACGACCACTGCCGTACCCGCATCTCGCCGTCGGGCAGTTCCGGGGGGATCTCCCGGGCCGCGATGCGCTCGCGCAGGATCGTTTCGGCCGGAGCGAGGAGCAGGTGGTGCACGGGAATCCTGCGGGCGGCGAGTCCGCCGAAGATCTCGTCGCGGTACTCCTGGCGGAGCAGGGTCATGGGCACCACGAGGGTCCCGCCCAGCTCGGCGAGCATCCCGGCCGCCGTGTCGACCACGAGCCGGCGCCAGACCGGCAGGTCCTGGAAGTCACTGACCTCGGCCAGGCGTTTGGCCGGCAGCAGATGCGTGAGCGCCGCGCCGACGACCTCGGGGTCGAAGAGCGTGCTGTTCGGGATCAGCTCGATCAGTTCCCGTGCGGTGGTGGTCTTCCCCGCACCGAACGCGCCGTTGATCCAGACGACGGTCACGGACTCCCCCTCTTGTGTTGGCCCCCTGTGGCTTGCCCGCTCCACCCTGCCACGGAAACCCCGCCCCGGTGAGGGCGCCCGTACGGGAGTGCCGGTGCCCTCGGCGGCGGGGACACCGGCACATACGCCGTACGACGTCGGGCCTACTCCTGGCCCGCAACGGCGTCGTCGAGGGCGAAACTGTCGTGGCTGACGAGGTGACCGGCCGTGTCGAGGGTGTCCGAGACGTTGAGGTCGCTCAGCGTTCCCTCGTCCGCGGCGTGGGAGGGCGTGATGGCGGCCACGACGAATCCCGTGGCGAGGCTGGCGATGGCGAGCATGCTGCGCTTCTTCATGCGCTGATCAACTGCGCAGGCGCCCGGGGGTCACGCGGATCACCGCGGTTCCGCTCCGCGGGTCGACCGTCGAGCGGTGCGCGGGCGCCCCGTCCTCGTCGTCGCGGAGCACCAGTGAGGACCGCCGCTCCGTCAGTTCGTGCTGCCTGCCCGGGGACAGGGCGCCGTGCGCCCCGGCAGGGTCAGGACGACGGCGAATCACGCCACGGCGCCGAAAACGGCGTGGCCGCGACGATCACGCCCTCGGTATCGTCCGGTGGACCCGTGTCCCGTTCACCGCACCGGAAAGAGAAGTCACCGCCATGACCGGCCCCCACCCCACCACCACCCTCTGGCGACCCGCGGGTCCCGTGGAGCTGGAGCTGGTCCGGGAGCTCGAATGGCGCGCATGGCCGCCCCGGCTCCCCGAGCAGCCGATCTTCTACCCGGTCCTCAACGAGGACTACGCGATCCGGATCGCCCGGGACTGGAACGTCCGGCACGACGGCGCCGGCTTCGTGACCCGCTTCGAGGTCGACACCGAGTTCCTCCGCCGCTACCCGGTCCAGCAGGCCGGCGGCCGGACCATTCTCGAACTGTGGGTGCCCGCCGGGGAACTGGACGAGTTCAACGCCCACATCGTCGGCCCGATCGAGGTCGTCCACGAGTTCCGGTGAGCCCTGACGCGGCCCCGTCCCGCTGAGCCCTGGAGTGACCATGAGCGGTTCCCCTGTGTTCCGCACGCCCGACGACGCCCTCCTCGACGACGTCGAACGGTCCGGCGACCGCCTCGTCCGGGCGGCGGCCGGGCTGTCCGCCGCCGACCTGCGGGGCCCGTCGGGGCTCGCCTCGTGGACCCGCGGCCGGGTGCTCGCCCATGTCCGGCACAGCGCCGAGGCCTACGTACGGCTGCTGCGTCTCGCGCGCGCGGGCCGGGAGCCCGGCCCGCGCGCGGACGCGGCGGCACCGGCCGCGGCGGTGGAGCGGGACGGCGAGCTGCCCGCCGGACGCCCGGCCGAGGAGCTGCGGGCGGGTCTGGACCGGTTCACGGCGGAAGCCCGGGCGATGCCCGCCCCCGCCTGGGACCGCCGGGTCCCGGCGCCGGCCGGCTGGTGGCACCCGGCCTGGTACCTCCCGCTGCGCTGCCTGCGCGAACCGGAGGCGCACCATCTGGACCTCGACACCGGCCACGGCACCGACAAGTGGCCCGACGGGTACGTCCGCTGGGCGCTGGACGACACCCTCACCACGCTGCGGACGCAGGGCTTCCCGGTCGCTTCCGTACGGGCCGTGGATCTCGGCCGGCACTGGTCCGCGGCCGCGCACGGCCCCTCGGTCGCCGGGGCCGGCCACCGGCTGCTCGGCCGGCTGAGCGGCAGGCTGCGGGCCGACGCTCTGACGAGCGACCGCCCGGCGCATCTCCTCCCCCGTCCGCCCGCCTGGCCGCAGCCACCACTGCCCGGCTGGGGGCGGGTCGACGACGGCACCTGACACCCGAATCCGCCCGTCCTCGACCGCGAGCGGGCGAGTCGATCCGTCCTGCTCGCCGATCGCCCACGCGGGCGCGCGGGTTCGGAGCGTGATGCTGCTCCAGCAGCTTTTTCGCGGTGCAGTAGCTTGCCAACTCCCCCTGGGGCACCACCAGCCGCCACGAAGCAGGACGACCGGAGGATCATCCATGCCCCGAGAGGCGCCGTACCTCACGCTGGCCGACGTGCTGCGCGCACGGATTCTGGCGGGCGAGTGGGAGATCGGGGAGCGCCTGCCGTCCCGGACGCGGTTCGCCGCGGAGTACGGGGTCGGACGCAACGTCGTGCAGAGGGCGATGGACCGTTTGATCGTCGACGGTCTCCTGGAAGGACGCGCGGGCTCGGGCACCTACGTCCGTGTGCCTCGAGAGCGACTGCGTCTGGTGCGCTCGCGGCACCGCGAACGCCGGGACGGCTCCGCCCCCTGGCACGACAGGAGGGAGCGGGGCCGGGCCGATGCCTGGGACTCACACAGTCAGGTGCGCTTCCCCGCGCCCGAGCCGATCGCCGAGCGGCTCGCCATCGGCCCCGGGGACTTCTGCGTCCGTACGCGGTACGAGTTCCTCGCCGACGGGCAACCCGTCCAGCTCTCCGAATCCTGGGAGCCGATGGCGATCACGGAGGGGACGCCGATCGTGCTGCCCGAGAGGGGTCCCCTGGCGGGAAAGGGTGTGGTCGAGCGCATGCGTTCCATCGGCGTGGTCGTCGCCACCGTGGTCGAGGTGCCGCGCCCGGCTCGTGCCACCCAGGTGCAGGCGAACCTGCTGGGGATCAGCGTGGGGGACCTCGTGCTCCAGATCGAGCGAACCATCCTCGACACGGACGGGCGCGCGGTGGAGACGGCCGACATGGTCATTCC
Source organism: Streptomyces sp. NPDC015139 (assembly GCF_043079785.1). NCBI lineage: Bacteria > Bacillati > Actinomycetota > Actinomycetes > Kitasatosporales > Streptomycetaceae > Streptomyces > Streptomyces sp. NPDC015139. Next base: position 341,179 of record NZ_JBIBUW010000006.1, read on the forward strand.
GGATGTACGCCGTGAAGTGGTCTACGAGTTCGGAGTCGACCGTCCGTAGTCGTCGAAGCCTTCCGAGAGACACCACGCATTCGACAGTAGGGCATTCCATGGTGAAATCCTCACGGCTCGGCCTTTTGCGCGAAAGGGACTTCGGGCGGTTGTTCGCCGCCACCGCGCTCGGCCAGTTGGGCGACCGCATTCTCTTCCTGGCCCTGCCTCTGGTCGCCATCGCGTCCTTGCACACCGACGAGTTCCAGGTGGGACTGCTCACCGCGACGACGTCGGCGGGCTCGCTCCTGGTCGGGTTGCCGGCGGGTGCGTGGGTGGACCGCATGCGGAAGCGATCGGTGATGATCAGCGCCGATCTCGCCCGCTCCCTGGCCCTCTTGACGATACCGCTGGCGTCCTGGGCGGGCCTTCTCACCATCTGGTGGCTCTACGCCGTCGCCCTGGTTCACGGAGTGCTGACCGTGTTCTTCGACGTCGCGTACGTCAGTCATCTCCCGCACCTGGTGGGACGCGCCAATCTCATGGAAGGGAACGCGAAACTCTCGGCCGTACGCTCGGTGACCAGTATCGGCGGGCCGACGGTGGCAGGGCCGCTCGTCGGTCTGGTCGGAGCCCCCGCGACACTCCTGGCCAGTTCGGCCGGGATGGCCATGTCGGGACTGCTCGCGATCACCATCCGGAAACGCGAACGGAAGCCCGAGCCGACCACCCGTCCTCGACTGACCGGAGAGATCAAGGAGGGCCTGAAGTTCGTCGTCGAGCACCGTGCGCTGTGCGCGATCATGCTGGGGGATGCGATCTTCAATCTCTTCCTGGTCATGTACCAGACCATGCTGCTGGTCTTCCTGGAGCGGGAGATCGGTCTCAGGCCCTTCGGCGTCGGCCTCATCCTGTCGGGCATGGGCTGTGGCGCCTTGCTGGGCGCGCTGCTGGCGACCAGGGTTTCCCAGCGGGTCGGGCAAGGCCGGGTCATCTGGCTCGCGTCACTGGCCACCTGTCCGCTGACCGTTCTCATGCCGTCGGCACGAACGGGCTGGACCGTGTGCGTGGCTGCGGTCGGACTCGCTGCTCTCTCCTTGGGTGGAGTCGTCCGCGTGGTGGCTCAGTCCAGCTTCCAGCAGGCCCTGACGCCGGATCGGCTGCTGGGCCGGATGAGCGCGACAGCCCGTTTCGTCTCCTCGGCCGGCATTCCTCTCGGCGGGCTGCTGGGTGGAGCCTCGGGATCCGTGTTCGGAGCGGCAGGCACTCTGTGGATCGGAGCGGCCGGTATGACGCTGAGCATCCTGCCCCACGTCCTCTCACCGCTTCGGACCATGCGCACGCTGCCTGCGGAAAGGGCGGCGGAGTCGGTCCGTTGAGGCGTCGCCGAGTTCCACGTGGAGCGCCTGAAAGGCCAACACATTCGAACGCGTAGCCTCGGCCGCGGGGCGAACTCGACTGCCGGGCGGGCGGATTGACGGGCTTTCGAGTACTTCCGACACACCCCTTCCAACATACTCCGACACGTCCTACCGTAAACGCGCACCCCGATGACGCGTACATGTCGCCCCCTGGCCGCATGCCGTCATCCACCCTTTCGCGAGTCGGAGGAGCGTCGAAGATGCGTCACCCTCACACCCGCACAACCCGCCGACGAGTGGTCGGAGCGCTCACCGCGGGGCTGCTGTGCGCGGCCGGCCTCGCCGCCCCCGCTGTGGCCGCCCCGGACCGGACACCCACCGCACCGGCCCCGGCCGACGGCCTCGCCCCGACGCCCCCGATGGGCTTCAACAACTGGAACTCCACCCACTGCCGTGCCGACTTCGACGAGGCCATGGTGAAGGGCATCGCGGACCTCTTCGTGGAGAGGGGCCTGAAGGACGCCGGCTACCGGTACGTCAACCTGGACGACTGCTGGGCGCTGCCCCGACGCGACGCGCAGGGCGAGCTGGTGCCCGACCCCGCCCGCTTCCCCCACGGCATCGGGGCCGTCGCCGACTACGTCCACGCCAAGGGGCTGAAACTCGGCATCTACACCAGCGCCGGAACCAGGACCTGCGACAGCGTCGGCTTCCCCGGCGCCCTCGGCCACGAGTTCAGCGACGCCCGCCAGTTCGCCGACTGGGGCGTGGACTACCTCAAGTACGACAACTGCAACAACCAGGGCGTCGACGCCGGGCAGCGCTACCGGACCATGCGCGACGCGCTGAGAGCGACCGGCCGCCCCATCGTCTACAGCATCTGCGAGTGGGGCGAGAACAAGCCCTGGGAGTGGGCCGGGGACGTCGGCCAGTTGTGGCGGACCACCGGTGACATCAGCGACAGCTGGAGCTCGATGCTGTCGATCGTCAAGCAGAACCTGCCGCTCGCGCCGTACGCCGGCCCCGGACACTGGAACGACCCGGACATGCTGGAGGTCGGCAACGGCGGCATGACGGACACCGAGTACCGCTCGCACTTCTCCCTCTGGTCGGTCATGGCCGCGCCGCTGCTCATCGGCACCGACCTGCGCAGGGCTTCCGAGGCGACCTTCGACATCCTGGACAACAAGGAGGTCATCGCCGTCGACCAGGACCCGCTCGGCAGGCAGGGCACGGTCGTCACCTCCACCGGCGGGCGCTGGGTGGTCGCCAGGGAGATGGCGGACGGCAGCCGCGCGGTGGCCCTGTTCAACGAGTCCGCGAGCGCCCAGCGGATCGCGACCACCGCGAGCGCCGTGGGCCTGCCGGACGCCGACGCCTACACGCTGCGCGACCTGTGGCAGCACCGCGCCTACAACACCGCCGGGACCATCGCCGCCACCGTCCCGGCCCACGGCACGGTCCTGCTCCGTGTCTCGGCCGATCCCCACTGGGCCGACCACCCGCCGGCCACCGAACTCGGGGTGGACGGGGGCACCCTGCTGGAGGCGGGCACCCCGGCGACCCTGACGAGCACCGTCGCCGATCTGGGCCGTACACCCGCCCGCCGGGTGTCCGTCTCGCTGACCGGCCCCGACGGCTGGAGCGTGCGGGCCACGTCGGCGACCACGGCCGCGGCTCTCGCCACCGGCAGGTCCCTGCGCACCGGGTGGCGCGTCACCGCACCGGCCGGGACACCGACGGGCGCCTACGACCTCACCCTGCGGACGAGTTACCGCTCACCGGCGGGGCAGCGGGTCACCGCCACCCTCCCGCTGACCGCGTCCGTCGTGCTGCCGCCGCCCTCCGGGACGTCGTGCCTCAGCGACCTGCCGTGGCTGTCGGCGAGCAGCGGCTGGGGACCGGTGGAGCGCGACACCAGCAACGGGGAGAGCGCGGCGGGCGACGGCCACCCGATCACCGTCGGCGGCACCGCCTACGCCAAGGGGCTCGGCGTGCACGCCCTGAGCGACGTCTCCTTCTACACCGGCAAGGCCTGCGAGAAGGTCACCGCGGACGTCGGCGTGGACGACGAGAAGGGCACGGCCGGCACCGTCGCCTTCGAGATCCGGGCGGACGGGAAGAAGGCCGCCTCGACCGGCGTGCTGACCAACGCGCTGCCCGCCCGGCCGGTCACCGCCGACGTGACCGGCGCCGAGGTGGTCCGCCTGGTCGTCACCGACGGCGGGGACGGCGTCGACTCGGACCACGCGGACTGGGCGGACGCACGCCTGAGCTGCTGAGCCGTGGCCGCGGCCACCCAGGGCCTGTCGTTTGGATCAGGCCGGCCCGACTCACGGCGCCTTGTCGGCCGCCCCGCGACGCGGGCATGATCCAAACGACAGGCCCTGGCCCCGGACGCGGGCCGCGGAGTCCTCAGACGCTCGCCGCGGTCGCGTCCGGCCTGCGGGCCAGCGCGGCCGCGGCGGCGCCGACCAGGCCCGCGTCGGTGCCCATCTGCGCGGGCACGACCGTCAGCCGCTGCACGAAGGACAGGGTCGCGTAGTCGGTGAGCGCCTTGCGCAGGGGGGTGAGGAGGATGTCGCCGGCCTTGCCGACGCCTCCGCCGATCACCGCGATGTCGATCTCGACCAGGGTCGCGGTGGCCGCGATGCCCGCGGCCAGCCCCCGCGCGGCCCGCTCGAAGGAGGCCACGGCGACCGGATCGCCCGCGCGGGCGGCGGCGGCCACCGCGGCGGCCGAGGTGTCGCCGTCGGGACCCGGACGCCAGCCCTGTTCCAGCGCGCGGCGGGCGATGTTCGGGCCGCTGGCGATGCGCTCCACACAGCCACGGGCACCGCAGGGGCAGGGATCGCCGTCGAGGTCGACGCTGATGTGACCGATGTGCCCGGCGTTGCCGGTCGGGCCGGGATGCAGCTGCCCGTTCAGCACGAGGCCGCCGCCGACACCGGTGGAGACCACCATGCACAGCGCGTTGTCGTGGCCGCGGGCGGCGCCCTGCCAGTGCTCGGCGGCCGTGATCGCGACGCCGTCGCCGATCAGCTCGACGGGCAGGTTGCCGGCGGCCGCGCGCACCCGCTCGACCAGCGGGAAGTCCCGCCAGCCGGGTACGTTCACCGGGCTGACCGTGCCCGCCGAGGCGTCCACCGGGCCCGCACTGCCGATGCCGATCGAGCCGGCGCGTCCCCACAGGGGTGAGCCGCCGAGGTCGAGGAGCACTTCCTCGACCGCCCGCATGACCGTTTCGCCACTCTGCTGGGCGGGCGTGGCGCGCTGGGCCCGGGCCAGGATCCGTCCGTCGCCGTCCACCAGCGCGCCGGCGATCTTGGTGCCGCCGATGTCCAGGGCCGCCACGAGGTCGGTGTGCATCAGAGTCGAATCTCCCCGTTGAAGCTTGAAGAACCAGGAAAACGCAGGCCGGTCAAGCGGTAGGGCGCAGGCCGGGGACAGCGGTGGACAGTCTCTCGCGCATCTGACAACGTTGTCCAGGCTCTATGCTCGACGCCACATCCTCATACAAGCCCATGGATCCGCGCACCACCCCGTGGGAAAGAGGTACGGAGGCCCCTCGCGGGGCCGCTGGACCAGACGGACGACAGGACAGGACAGCGCATCGTGCCAGAGATCACCCGCCGCGCAGACCACCTACCCGGCACGCGCTACGGCAACCGCCCGACCATGAAGGACGTGGCGGCACGGGCCGGGGTCGGACTGAAGACGGTCTCCCGGGTGGTCAACGGCGAGCCGGGGGTCACCCCGGACACCGAGCGCCGGGTGCAGGAGGCGATCGAGGCGCTCGGCTTCCGCCGCAACGACAGCGCCCGGGTGCTGCGCAAGGGCCGTACCGCGAGCATCGGCCTGGTCCTGGAGGACCTCGCGGACCCGTTCTACGGCCCGCTCAGCCGCGCCGTGGAGGAGGTGGCCCGGGCCCATGGCGCCCTGCTGATCAACGGCTCGAGCGCCGAGGACCCGGAGCGCGAGCAGGAGCTGGCGCTGGCCCTGTGCGCGCGGCGGGTGGACGGCCTGGTGGTGATCCCGGCCGGGGACGACCACCGCTACCTGGAGCCGGAGATCAGGGCGGGCGTGGCGACCGTCTTCGTGGACCGCCCGGCCGGCCGGATCGACGCCGACGTGGTCCTGTCCGACAACTTCGGCGGTGCCCGCGACGGCGTGGCCCATCTGATCGGGCACGGGCACCGGCGGATCGGGTTCATCGGCGACATGCCCCGCATCCACACCGCCGCCGAGCGCCTGCGCGGCTACCGGGCCGCCATGGAGGACGCGGGGATACCGGTCGACGACCGCTGGATGTCCCTCGGCACGACGAGTCCGGAGCGGGTGCGCCGGGCCGCCGAGGAGATGCTGTCGGCGCCCGAACCCGTGACCGCGATCTTCACGGGCAACAACCGGGTGACGGTCACCGTGATCCGGGTCCTCGCCGAGCGGTCCCGCCAGGTCGCCCTGGTCGGGTTCGACGACATCGAGCTGGCCGAGCTGCTCCAGCCGGGGGTCACGGTCGTCGCGCAGGACTCGGCCGCGCTCGGCCGGACCGCCGCCGAGCGCCTGTTCCGGCAACTGGACGGCACGCTCGTCGCACCGGAGCGGATCGAGCTGCCCACCCGGCTGATCACCCGCGGCTCGGGCGAGCTGCCGCCGGTCGACTGAGCCGCTCGTGTCCGGCCGCACGCTCCGCGAACTCGGCCTCGCCGAGGTGCCCCGGGAGCATCCGCTGACGTACCCCGGGGCCTGGCCCGCCGACTCCGGTGTGCTGCACGGCGACCGGATGCTGCCGCTGGAACGCCCGGTGTACGAGGACCGGGCGCCGGTCCTCGCCGTCGGCTCCAACGCCTGTCCGGCCCAACTGCGGCACAAGATGGCGGAGTTCGGGATCGACTCCCCCGTGCCGATGGTCCGGGCCCGGGTGACCGGCGTCGACGTGGGCGTCTCCGCGCACGTCAGCCGTATGGGGTACGTCTCCGCCTCCCCGGTCGTGTCGCCGGGCGCCGTACGCGAGTTGTTCGTCATCTGGCTCGACCGCCGGCAGCTCGACGTGATCGACGCCAGCGAGGGCGTGCCGCTGACCGGGGGGAACTTCTGGCGGGCCTGGCTGCCCGCGTCGGGCGTACGGGTCGAGGTCGCCGACGGGCAGGTGCTGCCCGGGGTGTACTCCTACGTCAACCGGCACGGGGTGCTGCGCGACGGCGACCGGGCACCGCGCCGGCATCCCGGTCAGCGTGCCCTGCTCACCGAACTGCTCGGGCGCTCCGCGCCGTTGCGAGCACTGTTCGGGGTGACGCCGGAGGAGTTCAGCGCCCGGGCGCGCGGCGACGCCGGGCTGTGCGCGCGGGGCACGCGGCTGTTCGCCGAGCAGGGCTGGGTGACGGAGTCGGGACTGGAGTCGTACGCCCACGGCCGGCCGCCCGGGAGTCCCGGCGCCGACGCATGGCCCTCGGCTCCCCTGCCCTGACCGTCCCGTCGCCGATCCCGTGGATCCGACGGCGGAGGACGCGCCCGGCCCCGCCGCCCCGCTGGGGGACGGCGGGGCCGGGAACGCGAGCGGTCCGGCTACTTCCCGGAGGCCGTCAGGTCGCCGCGCCGGGGTGCGGCGAAGCCCTCCAGGTCGGCGCGGGTCAGGCCGGTGAGGCGGGCGACCTCGGCGATGTCGAGGGCGCCGCAGTCCAGTCCGCGCAGCAGGTAGCCGCCGAGGGCCTTGGCGGTGGCGGGCTCGTCCATGACGTCCCCGCCGGCCCGGTTGGCGTAGCGGGCGAGGCGGGCCGCCGCCTGCTCGAAGCCCTCACGGTAGAAGGCGAAGACGGCCGCGTAGCGGGTGGGGATGTGGCCCGGGTGCATGTCCCAGCCCTGGTAGTAGGCGCGGGCGAGGGCGCGGCGGGTGAGACCGTAGTGCAGGCGCCAGGCGTCGTGCACCTTCGCGGTCGGGCCCACGGGCAGGACGTTCGTGGAGCCGTCGGACACACGGACGCCGGTGCCCGCCGCCGCGACCTGCATGACCGCCTTGGCGTGGTCGGCGGCCGGGTGGTCACTGGCCTGGTAGGCGGCGGAGACGCCGAGGCAGGCGCTGTAGTCGAAGGTGCCGTAGTGCAGGCCGGTGGCGCGGCCGCCGGCGGCCTGGATCATGCGGGCGACGGTCGCGGTGCCGTCGGTGGCGAGGATGGACTGGCTGGTCTCGATCTGGATCTCGAAGCCGAGGCGGCCGGCGTCCAGGCCGTGCGTCTTCTCGAAGGCCTCCAGGAGGCGGGCGAAGGCGTCGACCTGCTCGGGGTAGGTGACCTTGGGCAGCGTGAGGACCAGGCCCTCGGGCAGGCCGCCGGCCTCCATCAGGCCGGTGAGGAAGACGTCCAGGGTGCGGATGCCCCGGTCGCGTACGGCGGCTTCCATGCACTTCATGCGGATGCCCATGTACGGCGCCGCGGTGCCCTTCTCGTACGCCTCGGCGATCAGGCGGGCCGCGCGGGCCGCCGTCTCGTCCTCCTCGGCGTCGGGGCGGGGGCCGTAGCCGTCCTCGAAGTCGACGCGCAGGTCTTCCACCGGCTCGCGCTCCAGCTTGGCGCGGACGCGGGAGTACACCGGCTCGGCGAGGTCGTCGGCGAGCCCCAGGACGGCCGCGAAGGAGGCGGCGTCGGGGGCGTGTTCGTCGAGGGCCGCGAGGGCGCGGTCGCCCCAGGAGCGGAGGGTGTCGGCGGCGAAGGCGTCACCGGGGACGTAGACGGTGTGGACGGGTTGCCGGGTGCCGGGGTCCCCGGGGTAGCGGCGCTCCAGCTCCGCGTCGACCGGTGCGAGGGAGGCGCTGATCTCCTCGCTGACGGCACCCGCGAGGCTCGTCGCCACCTTCTCCTGCTGACCCATCCCACACCCTCCAATTTTCCGCTCTACGGAATCAACAATCCGTAGAATGAAGTTATCCGGGTGGTTCTCCCTGGTCAACACCCCGTCCGGACCTTGGTCGCCCGCGTCCGCCCGCCTCCAGGATGCACCGAGGCCCCGGTGACCGGGTCGGTCACCGGGGCCTCGGACGTGCCCTGGGAGGTCTCAGCCCTTGCGGGTCTTGATCTCCTCGGTCAGCTGCGGGACGACGTCGAAGAGGTCGCCGACCACGCCGAAGTCGACCAGCTCGAAGATCGGGGCCTCGGCGTCCTTGTTGACGGCCACGATCGTCTTGGAGGTCTGCATACCGGCACGGTGCTGGATCGCGCCGGAGATGCCGTTGGCGATGTACAGCTGCGGCGAGACCGACTTGCCGGTCTGGCCGACCTGGTTGGTGTGCGGGTACCAGCCGGCGTCCACCGCGGCACGCGAGGCACCGACGGCCGCGCCGAGGGAGTCGGCGAGCGCCTCGATGATCGAGAAGTTCTCCGCGCCGTTGACGCCACGGCCACCCGAGACCACGATCGCGGCCTCGGTCAGCTCCGGGCGGCCCGTCGACTCACGCGGCGTCCGGCCGGTGACCTTGGTGCCGGTGGCCTGGGCGGAGAAGGACACCGACAGGGCCTCGACGCTGCCGGCGGCCGGGGCGGCCTCGACGGCGGCGCTGTTGGGCTTGACCGTGATGACCGGGGTGCCCTTGATGACACGGGACTTGGTGGAGAAGGACGCGGCGAACACCGACTGGGTGGCCACCGGGCCCTCGTCGCCGGCCTCGATGTCGATGGCGTCGGTGATGATGCCCGAGCCGATGCGCAGCGCCAGGCGGGCGGCGATCTCCTTGCCCTCGGCGGAGGACGGGACCAGCACGGCGGCCGGGGAGACGGCCTCGTGGGCGGCCTGGAGGGCGTCCACCTTCGGCACGACCAGGTAGTCGGCGTACTCGGACGCGTCGTCGGTGAGGACCTTCACCGCGCCGTGCTCGGCGAGCGTGGCGGCGGTGTCGGCGGCGCCGTTGCCGAGGGCCACGGCGACGGGCTCGCCGAGGCGGCGGGCCAGGGTCAGCAGCTCCAGGGTGGGCTTGCGGACGGCACCGTCCACGTGGTCGACGTAGACGAGGACTTCAGCCATGGGATTGCTCTCCTGCGAAACGAAGTTGAGGGGCGGTCGGCGGGCGCGGGCCCTTAGATGAACTTCTGGCCCGCGAGGAACTCAGCGAGCTGCTTGCCGCCCTCGCCCTCGTCCTTGACGATGGTGCCGGCCGTGCGGGCCGGACGCTCGTTCGCGGCCTCGACCTTGGTGTACGCGCCGTCGAGACCGACCTCCTCGGCCTCGATGTCCAGGTCGGACAGGTCCCAGGACTCGACCGGCTTCTTCTTGGCCGCCATGATGCCCTTGAAGGACGGGTAACGCGCCTCGCCCGACTGGTCCGTCACGGAGACGACGGCCGGGAGCTGCGCCTCGAGCTGCTCGGAGGCGGCGTCGCCGTCCCGGCGGCCCTTGACCGTGCCGTCCTCGACGGAGACCTCGGAGAGCAGGGAGACCTGCGGGACGCCCAGGCGCTCGGCCACCAGCGCGGGGACGATGCCCATGGTGCCGTCGGTGGAGGCCATGCCGGAGACGACCAGGTCGAAGCCGGCCTTCTCGATGGCCTTGGCCAGCACGAGAGAGGTACCGATGGCGTCGGTGCCGTGCAGGTCGTCGTCCTCCACGTGGATGGCCTTGTCGGCACCCATGGAGAGAGCCTTGCGAAGCGCGTCCTTGGCGTCCTCGGGGCCGACCGTCAGGACGGTGACCTCGGCGTCGTCCGCGTTCTCCGCGATCTGCAGGGCCTGCTCGACCGCGTACTCGTCCAGCTCGGAGAGCAGACCGTCGACGTCGTCGCGGTCGACGGTCAGGTCATCGGCGAAGTGCCGGTCGCCAGTGGCGTCGGGCACGTACTTCACAGTGACAACGATCCTCAAGCTCACGCCGGCTCTCCTACTACTTCGACATTTCCGGGCTGCCTCTTGGAGGCAGCATAGGCGCCTCAAGCGGCCGATCCCGGTCGGGGCGTCCGCGCGCTCCGACCGAAATATTACTCGTCAGTACACCCAGTTCATGCCCGCTAAGCAAGCGCTTTGAACTGTGACCTTCGCAACGCAGCGTAACCGGAATTCGACGTCCTCGCAGGAGAGCCGGGCGTGATCAATCCCGCAGGCCGTTGAAGCGGCCGTGGTGATAGAGGAGGGGGCGCCCGGCGCCCGAGGGGTCGCCCCCGAGCACCTCGGCGAGCACGATCCGGTGATCACCGGCCGGGACCCGGGCGACGATCCGGCAGACCAGCCAGGCGAGCACGTCGTCCAGCACGGGAACGCCCTCCGGGCCCTCCCGCCAGGCGGTGGGGGCGCCGAAACGGTCGGCACCGCTGCGGGCGAAGGTCGCCGCCAGTTCGCTCTGGTGCTCACCGAGTATGTGGATGCCGACGTGCTCGCTCGCGGCCACCGCGGGCCAGCTGGAGGCGCCCGTACCGATGCCGAACGAGACCAGCGGCGGCTCCGCGGAGACGGAGGTGAGCGAGGTGGCGGTGAAGCCGACCGGGCCGGCCGCGCCGCTCGCGGTGATCACCGCGACACCGGCGGCGTGCCGGCGGAAGGCGGAGCGGAGCAGGTCGGGCGAGGCGAGGTGGAAGGTGCCGAGGTCGGGCGTGGCCGTCATGGAATCGTCCTTCTGCGCGGGGTGGCTGGGTCCGTGGCTGCTCAACAGCCCGGACAGCGCGCGCTGGCGGTGCGGGCCAGGTCGACGTGGACCCGCCCGAAGAGAAGGAGTTCGGTCGGCACGGGCCCAGGCTGACTACGGGTGGCATGCACAGTCAAGTTCGTTCCGCGATCTGGAAGACGCCGCACGCTCTCACACGGCCTCGCCCAGGGCCGCGATGACGTCGGCCTTGCGGGGCTGTCCGGTGGCGCGCCGCACCACCCGGCCCTCGGCGTCCAGGACCAGGACGGTGGGCGTCTTGAGGATCTCCAGTTCGCGTACGAGGGTCAGCCGGTCCTCGGCGTCGATCTCGAGGTGGGTGACGCCCGGGACCATGCCGGCGACCTCGCCGAGAATGCGCCGGGTCGCCCGGCAGGGCGCGCAGAAGGCGCTGGAGAACTGGACCAGCGTGGCCCGCTCCCCCAGTTCGCCGCCCAGCTCGGCCGCTCCCAGCCGCTTGCCGTCGTCCCGCCCGCGCACCCGCACCCTCCCGCTCCGCCGCCCGTGCAGCACTCCGAAGGCGGTCGCCGCCAGGAGCACCGCCACGCACACCACCAGTCCGGTCATCATGCGCACAACCCTTCACGAGACTGCAAAGATTCCCGCCCCCCGCAGGACGTGCCGTTGCGGAATGCTTGATTCATGGACATCGATGTGAGGGGGCCGCGCTTCGGAGCGGCCGTGACGACGGTCGTGCTGGCGGCGGCGCTCGTCACACAGAGCGCCTGGATCCTGGGCTGGCAGACCCTGGCGTTCGCGCTCGGGGCGGCCGGGGGCGCCGCCCGGTCGCCGTACGGCTGGGTGTTCCGGACGGCCGTACGTCCACGGCTCGGGCCGCCCACGGAGTTCGAGGCGCCGGAGCCGCCGCGCTTCGCGCAGACGGTGGGGCTGGTGTTCGCCGGGCTGGGCCTCGTCGGCTTCGTGCTGGGGCCGCAGTGGCTCGGACTGGCCGCCACGGGGGCCGCGCTCGCCGCCGCATTCCTCAACGCGGCCTTCGGGTACTGCCTGGGATGCGAGATGTTCCTGCTCCTCAAGAGGGCCACGGTACGGGTGCAGTGACGGTCGTTCGGCGGAACACGGCAGACGTGACGAGGATCTCGCCGACGCGGGGCACCAGGACTGGCTACCCGTCCGTTCTTCGGGCACGATCTGCGAGACGCCGTAAACCTACGGCTGCGTAACTTTCCCGCCGGGAGCCCTCCCTTTCCCGAGCAGAGCAGAAAGGGTCCACCCCGCCCATGGCAGAGCTGGTCTACCGTCCCGTCATCGGTTTCGCGAAGACGTTGTTCAAGGTCTGGGACCTGAAGATCGACTGCCAGGGTTCGGAGAACATCCCGCGCACGGGCGGCGCCGTCCTGGTGAGCAATCACATCAGCTACCTGGACTTCATCTTCAACGGTCTGGCGGCCCTGCCGCAGAAGCGCCTGGTGCGCTTCATGGCGAAGGAGGCCGTCTTCCGCCACAAGGTGTCCGGTCCCCTGATGCGCGGCATGAAGCACATCCCGGTGGACCGCAACCAGGGCGAGGCCGCCTACGCGCACGCACTGGACTCGCTGCGGTCCGGCGAGATCATCGGGGTGTTCCCGGAGGCCACGATCTCGCAGTCGTTCACGCTGAAGAGCTTCAAGTCCGGCGCGGCCCGCCTCGCCCAGGACGCGGGCGTCCCGCTGATCCCGATGGCGGTGTGGGGCACCCAGCGGCTGTGGACGAAGGGGCACCCCCGCAATTTCAAGCGCGACCACCTGCCCGTCACCGTCCGGGTGGGCGAGCCGGTCGAGGCGCCCCGCGACCAGTACGCCGGCGCGATCACCCGCCGGCTGCGCGAGCGGGTCCAGGAGCTGCTGGAGGCCGCGCAGCGCGCCTACCCCGGCCGTCCGAAGGACGCGGAGGACACCTGGTGGCTGCCCGCCCACCTCGGTGGCGCCGCGCCGACCGTGGAGCAGCTGCGCGCCGCAGAGGCCCACTGAGCTCCCCGCACCGATTTCTTCCCACCGGCCGTCCCCCGGCGGCCGCGCCTCCCCCACCCCCTCGTCCGGGTCGCCGTCCGCGCCCCCGCGCGACCGTCCGCCGCCTTCACAGGGCGTTCGGCAGCGTCTTCCAGAGGTACGGCCGGTCGGGAGCGGCCCTGAGCGCGCCGATCACGGCCGGATGCGGTGCGGCGTACAGGCCCGGACAGTCCGCCTCGCCGGACGCCGGGTCGGGGACCCAGGCCAGCCGTTCGCCGTTCAGGGAGAACCGCGCGTCCATGCCCGGCTTGTTGCCGCGCGGGTCCTGCCGGTGCCAGGCGCCGTGGAAGCGGACCGCGACCAGGCCGTGCACCGCGTGGCCGCCCTCCCCGTCGGTCAGGCGCTGGTAGCAGAGTGCCGTCGGGATGTCCTCGGCCCGCAGCAGGGCCGCCAGCGCGTGGGCCTTCGCGTAGCAGATGCCGGTACGCAGTCCGAGCACGTCGGAGGCGCGCCAGGTGACGCGGAGATCACCGGAGTCCTGGGAGTGCGGTACGGAGTCCCGGACGAACTCATAGGCCGCGCGCGCATAGTCATACGAGTCGGCGGCGTCGTCGGCGAGCCGGGAAGCCGTCTCCCGGACCACGGGATGATGATGGTCGATGACCTCGTCGGCGGCCAAGTAGGCAGACAGGTCGGCGGTGTTCTGGATCAGCTCCATACCCGCGGAGCATAGGAATGCGGCCACCCGACCGTCAATGACTTTTCAGGTGACCGCATACCTATGCAGTTCTCGAGACTGTCCGCGCCTGACTAGCGCGCCATCTCCTCCTTGAGCGCCGCCACGAACGTGTCGACGTCCTCCTCCGAGGTGTCGAAGGAGCACATCCAGCGCACCACGCCGGCGTTCTCGTCCCAGAAGTAGAAGCGGAACCGCTTCTGCAGCCGCTCGCTCACGTCGTGCGGGAGCTTCGCGAAGACGCCGTTGGCCTGCACCGGGTAGAGGATCTCCACGCCGTGCACCGCGCGGACGCCCTCGGCGAGCCGCTGGGCCATCTCGTTGGCGTGCCGGGCGTTGCGCAGCCACAGGTCCTTGGCGAGCAGCGCCTCCAGCTGCACCGAGACGAACCGCATCTTGGAGGCGAGCTGCATCGACATCTTGCGCAGGTGCTTCATCTGCCGCACCGCGTCCTGGTTGATGACCACGACGGCCTCGCCGAAGAGCGCGCCGTTCTTCGTCCCGCCCAGGGAGAGGATGTCCACGCCGACCGCGTTGGTGAACGTCCGCATGGGGACGTCCAGGGAAGCGGCGGCGTTGGCTATCCGGGAGCCGTCCAGGTGCACCTTCATGCCGTGCGCGTGGGCGTGCTCGCAGATCGCCCGGATCTCCTCCGGGGTGTACAGCGTGCCGAGCTCGGTGCTCTGGGTGATCGAGACGACCTGGGGCATGGCCCGGTGCTCGTCCTCCCAGCCCCAGGCCTGCCTGTCGATCAGCTCGGGCGTGAGCTTGCCGTCGGGCGTGGGCACGGTGAGCAGCTTCAGGCCGCCCATGCGCTCCGGGGCGCCGCCCTCGTCCACGTTGATGTGCGCGCTCTCGGCGCAGATCACCGCGCCCCAGCGGTCGGTGACCGCCTGGAGCGCGACGACGTTCGCGCCGGTGCCGTTGAAGACCGGGAAGGCCTCCGCGGTGGATCCGAAGTGGCTGCGGACGATCCGCTGCAGGTTCTCGGTGTAGTCGTCCTCGCCGTACGCGACCTGATGGCCGCCGTTCGCCAGCGCCAGGGCGACCATCACCTCCGGATGCGCCCCGGCGTAGTTGTCACTGGCGAAACCGCGGACCTCCGGGTCGTGATGGCGACGCGCGTCGGTCCTGGGAGGGTTCACGGCTTCTCGGTCAGCCACAGACGGTTTCCGTTCACTTCGGCGGCGGACTTGCTCCAGACGCCCTCGATGGCCTCGGCCAGGTCGGTGACGTCCGTGAAGCCCGCGAACTTCGCGTTGGGGCGTTCGGCGCGCATGGCGTCGTGCACCAGCGCCTTCACCACCAGGATCGTAGCCGCCGACGTCAGCTCCTCGCCGCCCCCCGCCTTACGGAAGAAGTCGGCCATGGCCAGCGTCCACGCCTCGGCGGCGGCCTTGGCCGCGGAGTAGGCGGCGTTGCCGGCGGTGGGCTTCGAGGCGCCGGCCGCGCTGATCAGGACGTAGCGTCCGCGGTCGCTGCGCTGCAGCGCCTCGTGGAAGGCGAGCGAGGTGTGCTGGACGGTCTTGACCAGCAGGAGCTCCAGGAAGTCCCAGTCGTCGAGGCTGGTCTTCGTGAAGGTCTCACTGCCGCGCCAGCCGCCGACCAGGTGGACGAGACCGTCGACCCGCCCGAAGTCCTTCTCGACGTGGGCGGCCCAGTCCCGGGTGGACTGCAGGTCGAGCAGGTCGACCGTGTCGCCGGTGACGGTGGCGCCACCGGAGGCGTACCGGGCCGCGTCCACGGCCTCCGACAGCCGCTGCGGGTCGTTGTCCGCGCCGACGACGGTCGCCCCGGCCTCGGCCAGCCGCAGCAGGGCCGCGCGCCCTGCGGGTCCGCCCGCACCTGCGACCGCGATGACCGCACCGCTCAGTGCCCCGTTCGCCCCGTTCCCCATGGTGTTCCCCTCTGAAGCAGCAGTGTTCTGGACGCGGTCGCTCACGCGGCGAGCCGCTCGGCGCTGTCCGCCGTGATGCCCTTGGTGGAGGCGATCACGTTCTTCAGTTTCTTGGACAGGGCCTCATAGAACATGCTCAGCGGAAACTCGTCCGGAAGCACGTCGTCCACGAGCTTGCGCGGCGGCTGGTCCAGGTCCAGGGCGTCCGGGCCCTTGGCCCACTTGGAGCCGGGGTGCGGGGCGAGGTAGGTGGAGACGAGCTCGTAGCCGGCGAACCAGTGCACGAGCTTCGGGCGGTCGATGCCGTCCTTGTAGAGCTTCTCGATCTCGGCGCACAGCTGGTTGGTGACCTGCGGGGCGCGCTCCCAGTCGATGGCGAGCTTGTTGTCGGTCCAGCGGACGACGTCGTGCTTGTGCAGGTAGGCGAAGAGCAGCTGACCGCCGAGGCCGTCGTAGTTGCGGTTGCGGTCGCCGGTGACCGGGAAGCGGAACATGCGGTCGAAGAGCACGGCGTACTGCACGTCACGGGCCTGCGGGACGCCGTCCGCCTCGAGCTTCACGGCCTCCTTGAAGGCGGTGAGGTCGCAGCGCAGCTCCTCCAGGCCGTACATCCAGAACGGCTGGCGCTGCTTGATCATGAACGGGTCGAACGGCAGGTCGCCGTGGCTGTGGGTGCGGTCGTGGACCATGTCCCAGAGCACGAAGGCGTCTTCGCAGCGCTTCTGGTCGTGCACCATCGCGGCGATGTCCTCGGGCAGCGTGAGGCCCAGGATGTCGACGGCGGCGGCGGTCACGCGGCGGAAGCGCGCGGCCTCGCGGTCGCAGAAGATGCCACCCCAGGAGAATCGTTCCGGCGCCTCGCGCACGGCGATCGTCTCCGGGAAGAGGACGGCGGAGTTGGTGTCGTAGCCCGCGGTGAAGTCCTCGAACGTGATGCCGCAGAACAGCGGGTTGTCGTAGCGCGTGCGCTCCAGCTCGGCCAGCCACTCGGGCCAGACCATGCGCAGCACGACCGCCTCCAGGTTGCGGTCGAGGTTGCCGTTCTGCGTGTACATCGGGAAGACGACCAGGTGCTGCAGGCCGTCCCGGCGGTCCGCGGCGGGCTGGAAGGCCAGCAGGGAGTCCAGGAAGTCCGGCACCTCGAAGCCGCCCTCGGCCCAGCGGCGCAGATCCTTCACCAGCGCCTCGTGGTACGCCGCGTCGTGCGGGACCAGCGGGGAGAGCTGCTCGACCGCGTCGGCGACACGCTCGACGGCCGCCACGGCGTCGGCGCGCCGCGGGGCGCCCTCGGCCTCGAAGTCGATCGATCCGTCCTTCGACTGCCATGGCCGGATCTGCTCCACGGCATCCTTGAGCACGGGCCAGGCCGGCTGCTCAACGACCCTGGTCAGCGGAGAAAGCTGTCCCTCCACACCCGACTGCACAAGAATTTCCGTCATGTCCCATCCTCCACGGGAGAACCTCGCGTATGGACACCGTATGCATACCCCGTTTCTCTCAGCAAGGGGCTGCTCGGGAAAATATTCTGCCCAACCCATTGGTCACCGATGTTTTTCCTGCCGTAAACCGTGACCACACTCACTTTCGCCGTGTTCACATGTCCGACAGAACAGGTGTGAACGGGTTGAACCGGACAGTCAAGGGGATGGGGGACTCGCCCACCCCCGGGTGAGGCGGAAACCAATACCGGCCAGTCGGCGCCCGCGACGCGCCCCGATCCCCCTCGCACGTGCGGGTTCATCACGGGTCCCGGCGACTAGGCTGCGGCCTTGCCCGCGCGGACGACGGCGTCCGCCCCTTCCGCGCGTGCCGAGCCGCCGTCGACGGAAGCGAGTCGAACCTTGAACTTCCTTACCATCGGTCACCGCGGGGTCATGGGTGTCGAGCCCGAGAACACCCTTCGTTCCTTCGTCGCCGCGCAGCACGCCGGCCTCGATCTCATCGAACTGGATCTGCATCTGAGCAAGGACGGCGCCCTCGTCGTCATGCACGACGCGGAGGTGGACCGCACGACCGACGGCACCGGGCCGATCGCCGAGAAGACCCTCGCGGAGCTGCGCGCCCTGGATGCGGGCCGCGGGGAGCGGGTGCCGGTGTTCGAGGAAGTACTGGACGCGGTGAGCGCGCCCCTGCAGGCCGAGATCAAGGACGTGGCCGCGGCGCGGGCGCTGGCCGAGGTGATGCACCGGCGCGACCTGGTCGGGCGGGTGGAGGTGTCGTCGTTCCACGACGACGCGGTCGCCGAGATCGCCCGCCTGGTTCCGGGCGTGCGCACCGCGCTGGTCGCCAGCCGGTACGGCCCCGACGTGGTGGACCGTGCCGTCGCCGTGGGCGCCGGGGCCGTCTGCCTCAACATCCGCCGGCTGACCCTGGAGGTGGTCGAGCGCGCGCGCGAGTCCGGGCTGAGGATCATCGGCTGGGTGGTCAACACCCAGGAGCATCTGCGGCTCGTGCGCGCGCTGGAGCTGGACGGCGCGACGACCGACTATCCGGAGATCAAGCGTACGGGCCGCTTCACGGCGTGACCCGGCGCCCGGTCCCCCGCACGAACGTCACACCAGCGCCTTGACCAGCAGCTCGAACCGCAGGTCGTCACGCTGCGGGATGCCGAAGCGCTCGTCGCCGTACGGGAACGGGGACATCCGTCCCGTACGGCGGTAGCCGCGGCGCTCGTACCAGGCGATCAGGTCCTCGCGCACGGAGATCACCGTCATGTGCATCTCGGTGACGCCCCAGGTCGCCCGGGACCAGCGCTCGGCCTCGGCCATGACGATCTTCCCTAGGCCCGCGCCCTGGAGGGTGGGGCTGACCGCGAACATGCCGAAGTACGCGTGGTCGCCGCGGTGTTCGAGCTGGCAGCAGGCGACGACCCGGTCGTCCTGCTCGACGGTCAGCAGCCGGCTGTCGGGCGACTTGATGACCGCCAGCACGCCCTCGGGGTCGGTCCGCTGTCCCTTGAGGATGTCCGCCTCGGTGGTCCAGCCGGCCCGGCTGGCGTCCCCGCGGTACGCGGACTCGATCAGCGCGACCAGCGCGTCGACGTCGGCGTCGGTGGCGTCGCGGAAGGCGAGTCCGGCGGCGGGGGTGTCCATGGGCGGTCTCCGATCTCGGGCGTGCTGAGCCAGGGATGAGGGTAACCCTGCCACTAGGCTCCGCATGCATGGTGCATGTACTCAGTGGCCGGACACTTCTGCGGCCCACCGACCCCGAGCGTTCCCGCGTCTTCTACGGCGAGCAACTGGGGCTGTCCGTCTACCGGGAGTTCGGTACGGGGCCCGAGCGCGGGACCGTCTACTTCCTGGGCGGCGGCTTCCTCGAGGTCTCCGGCCGCTCCGACACCCCGCCCTCGCCCGCCGTCGCGCTGTGGATGCAGGTCGAGGACGTCGGGAGCGCGCACGACGAGCTGCGGGCGAAGGGCGTCGACATCGTGCGGCCGCCGGTGAAGGAGCCGTGGGGACTGGTCGAGATGTGGATCGCCGACCCGGACGGCACCCGGATCGTGCTGGTACAGATCCCGGCCGACCATCCGCTGCGCTATCGGCCGGGGATCTAGGGTCTGTCGTTCGGATCAGGCCGGCCTTGCTCACGGTGCCTTGTCGGCCCGCGACGTCGGCATGATCCGAACGACAGGCCCTGGGCCGGGCCGGCGGTGCCCGGCGCGTCCCCTGGCGGTCCCGGTTGGCCTGCGGCGGAAGCGGGGTCTAGCGTGCGGAACGAGGGCACCCGCGCGGGTCACGGCCCGCGCAGGAGCCGGTCGTTCTCCGAGCAGCCGGGGCGTTCCGCCGCTCCCCCCCGCGGCGGGCCCGCCCGGCCGGAAGGAACCGCCATGAAGATCGACAAGCCGGTGACCGGCGGTCCCTGCTGGACCGAGCTGGGGACGAGCGACCTGGAGGGGGCGAAGCGGTTCTACGCCGAGCTGTTCGGGTGGCGGCCGGAGACCGACCCGCGCCAGGAGGCGGGCGGGTACACCGTGGCGCACCTGGGGGACGCGGCGGTGGCCGCCCTCAGCCCCCTGTACCAGGAGTCCCAGCCCGTGGCGTGGAACGTGTCGTTCGCCGTGACCGACGCCGACGCGGCGGGGCGGCGCGTGGAGGAGGCCGGCGGCACGGTGGTCCTCGGCCCGATGGACGTGTTCGACGTGGGCCGGTTCGCGGTGGCGGTCGACCCGACGGGCGCGGCCTTCCAGCTGTGGCAGGCGCGGTCCTTCGCGGGCGCCGGGCTGTTCAACGCGCCGGGCACGCTCGGCTGGGTGGAGCTGGCGACGCGGGAGACCGAGCGGGCGCGGGACTTCTACACCTCGGTGTTCGACTGGAGCGTCAGCGCCTCGCAGTGGTACACGCAGTGGGGCGTCGACGGGGAGGACTTCGGCGGCATGCTCGACATGGGCGACCGGTTCCCGTCAGAGGTGCCGGCGCACTGGCTGCCGTACTTCGCGGTGGACGACGTGGACGCGGCGGCGGAGGTCACGGCACGCGCGGACGGTGCCGTGTCCGTGGCTCCCGCATCGATGCCGAACGGCCGGCGCATCGCGGTGCTGCGGGACCCGCAGGGCGCGGCGTTCGGGGTGTACCGGGCGCCCGACGAGGGGTGAGCCGTCGAGCGGTCCCCGGGCTGCCGGGAGCCGCCTACGCGCGCAGTGCTCCCGAAAGGCCCTCCAGGCGGCTCAGCAGCTCGGCGAGGAGCCCGGCCAGTTCGCCCTGGCCCTCGGGGGCGAGGACGGAGAGTACGGCCGTCTCGTAGGCGAGTTGCTCGGGCAGGATGCCGTCCACCAGGTCGCGGCCAGCGTCGGTGAGCCGTACGTGGGCGACGCGGCGGTCGCGGGCGTCCACGCGCCGCTCGACCAGCCCGCGCTCCGTCAGCTGTTTGAGCCGCTTGGTGACGGCCGCCCCGGACGAGAAGGTCTCCCGGGCGACGTCCCCGGGGGTCAGCTCGTGGCCCGTGCGCCGCAGCGCGCCGAGCAGGTCGAACTCGGGGCGGCTGAGACCGGCCCGGCGCAGCGGAGCGTCCTCGGCCTGCTGGAGGAGGGCGGCGCAGCGGTTGATCCGGCCGATGACCTCCATGGGCCCGGTGTCCAGTTCGGGGTGCACGGTCCGCCACTGCCGGACGACGGCGGCGACCGTGTCGTTCCCTGCGGCGCCGGTCGCGCCCTGGTGCGGGGCCCGCCGGTCGTTCGTCGCGTCGGCCCCGGCCGCCGGTTCGCCGTTCGTCGCCGTCATGGCCGTGTGTCCTCCGTCGTCCTGCCGGGGTCGTGGTCCTGCGGTGCGAGGCCCTGAGCCCGTACCGTCGCGGCGAGCGTACGGTGTCCGGACTGCTCGGTGAGTACGACGCGGTCCTCGGGCAGGGCGCGTTGCCACCACTCGCCGGCGGCCGCGTCGGCCGTGGCGCGCAGGTCGACCAGGGCGGCGGCGAGGATGCGACGGGCGGACTCCAGGGCGCGCGGTGCCGGGCGCGGCTCGGCGAGCAGGCGGGCGGCGTTCTCACGGGCGCGTTCCGCCGCGGTCAGGGCCTGTTCCAGGCGGTCGCCCGCCCGGCGATTGGTGACCGCCACGGCCGCGACGAAGCCGACCAGCGCGCCGACGAGGGTGTCGGCGACCCGCTCGGTGATCAGCTGTCCCGGGTTCTGGACGCGGGCGAACTCGGTGATGAGCAGGGCCATCGGCGTGACGCAGACGGTGCCGAGCCAGTAGTTGCGGCCGATCAGCGCCTCCGCGCCGAAGTTGAGGGCGAGGCAGCACACGACCAGCGCCGCCGGGTGGAGATGGGCGAGTGGGGCGAGGGCGGCGAAGAAGAGGACCCCGACGAGGTTGCCGACGACGCGCTGGATGCCCCGGTTCCAGGTGAGGCTGACGTTGGCCTGGTAGAGGGAGGCCGCGGTGACCAGCGCCCAGTAGGGGCGGCCGACGCCCAGCGCGAGGGAGGCGTAGCCGGCCAGCGCGCAGCCGACCGCGGTGCGGGCGGCGATCGGGGCGAAGGGCGCGAGGCGCTGCCGCGACGGGCGCCGAGGGTGGGCGGCTTCGGCTGCCACGCCGAGGAGTTCGTCCGTGGCGCCGCGCGAGGCGGCGATACGCGGGATCCGTCCGGTGCCGCGCAGGCCGCGGGCCCAGGCACGCAGTCGCGCGGGGTCGGCGTCGGCGGGGGCGGCGAGGGCGACCTCGGCGCGGACGAGGAGCTGTTCGAGGGCGCGCCGGGTGGGGTCGGGGCGGGCGCCGGTGGCGAGCAGCGACTGCCAGGCGGCGTGGATGGCGGCGGCGCTCGCGGCGCGGGCCCGGGCGTGGCCGTCGGCGGTGCCATGGGTGTCGGCGTACACGGCGGCGGCGTTCAGGGCGGTCGCGGTGGCGCGGCGCTCGGGGCCGTGCGGGCGGAGCAGTCCGGGCGCCATGCCGACCAGCCACGCCCAGGCGCCCGCTGCCAGGGCCAGCCCGATGTGTCCGGGCACCTGGCCGAGGGTCTGCGGCACGAACAGGGAGGCGGAGCTGATGAAGGTCAGGACCACGTTGCCGGGCGGGCCGACGCGGGTGGCGTCGCACGCGGTCTTCTGCGCGGCGGCCATGAGCGCGCCGACCGTGACGAGGACGACGGCGTCGGAGGTCAGGGACGCCGCGAGCAGGGACAGGGCGAGGCCGCCGACCATGCCGAGCACGACATAGGCCAGTGTGCGGGCACGGGCGGCGTAGGGACGGTTGTGGCCGTAGAGGGCGCAGAGCGATCCGGCCATCGTGTACATGGCCAGGTCGAGACGGCCGAGGCCCAGCAGGATCAGGTTGGGCGGGGCGACCGCGGCGACCACGCTCAGCGCGGGCTTGAACCAGATGTCGGAGGGCCTGCCGAGCCGCAGGACTCCGGCGAGGGGAAGACGGCGGGGGGTGGTCGCACTGCTCATCCATCTAATTTAGCATGTGTTTTACTCGTAAATGATTAAGCCTCCCGCCACGCTCACCAGGCGTGCTCCGGCGAATGCTCCCCGTGTACATCCTTGCGCTCGCGTGCGCTCCGCGCCCGGTGGGCATCGCATCCCTGGACCGAACGTCGAGCAGGGGGAGGCGCGCGTGCACGGACCGGTGTCGGCGGCCTGGTTGCTGGTCGCCCTGTGCACGGCCACCGGGGCCTACTGCCTGCTGCGCATGCGCAGCGGAGTCGAGGAGCAGCGCCGCGCCGCGGGCGGTGAGGCGCTGATGGGCTTCGGCATGGCCGTGATGGCCGTACCGGCGGCGGCGTTCACCCCTCCGGTGTGGGCGTGGCCGGTGTACGCGGCGGTGTTCGGCGCGGCGGCCCTGCGCGCCCTGTGGGCCGCGCGCAGGAGCACGCACCATCTGCACCACCTGGTGGGCGCGGGGGCCATGGTCTACATGGCGGTGACGATGGCCGCGGCGCCGGCCGCCGCCCACCACGCGCACGGCGGCGCGGGGGTGCCCCTGCTGACCGGCGGGCTCCTGCTGTACTTCACCGCCTTCGTGCTGCTCTCGGGCGCCCGGCTGGTGCCGGCCGGCAGCACCGGGGCCGGGACCGGCGTGGTGGCGGCGCGCTGGGGTGACCGTCCGGAGCTCGCCCGGGCGTGCCGGCTGTCCATGGGGATCGGGATGGTGGCCATGCTGCTGACCATGTGACGGCGCCCGCCGGGGTAGGGCGCGTTGCCTGCGTCACTTGGCGCCGTGGACCGTACCCCTGCGCCCCTTCGCACTCATAGGGTGCTGACCATGATGGTCCCCGTGACCCTGCTGCTGCTCGGCGCCCTGACCGCCGTCGTCGCCCCGCGGCTGCTCGCCAGGGCCGACTGGCCGGACCGTGAACCGGTCCTCGCCCTCTGGGTGTGGCAGTGCGTCGTGGCGGCCGTACTGCTGTGCTGCGCCCTGTCGATGACGCTCAGTGCGGCGGCGGCCTGGCAGGCGGTGCGCGGGCACGTCTTCGGCACGGCTCCGCGCGCGGTCGTGGACGCGTACGCCCTCGGCACGGCCGGCCCCTGGGCGGCGCCCACCGCCGTGATCCTCGCCTCGGCCGGCCTGTGGAGTCTGGCGATGCTGGTGCGTGAGGTCGTACGGACCCGGGCGCGCCGGCGTGACCGGCGGGCCGAACTCCTGGTGCGCGCACCGCTGTTGCCGGGCGAGGAGCAGGCGGCCGACCGGCTGGTGGTGCTGGAGGGCGAGCGCGCGGACGCCTGGTGGCTGCCCGGGACGGCACCTCGGCTGGTCGTCACCACCGCCGCACTGCGCCGCTTGAAGGGACGTCAGCTCGACGCGCTCGTCGCCCACGAGGAGGGGCACGCGCAGGCCCGGCACGACTGGCTGCTGCACTGCTCGGCCGCGCTGGCCGGCGGCTTCCCGCAGGTCCCGGTGTTCGCCGGGTTCCGTGACGAGATGCACCGGCTGGTCGAGCTGGCCGCCGACGACATGGCCTCCCGGCGGGTCGGCCGGCTGACCACCGCGCTGGCACTCGTCGAACTCAACGAGGAGCGCGGGGTGTTCGGCCCCTCTCCCGCCCCGCAGGCGCATGTGCCGCAGCGCGTGCACCGCCTCCTGACCCCGCCCGACCGCCTGCCCGTGCTGCGCCGCCTGCGCCTGACGGCGGCCGCCGCCCTGGTTCCGGTGATCCCGGTACTGGTGGCCCTGATCCCGGGGCTGCGCGCGCTGGGCTGAGCCCGCCTCCGGCGTGCGGGCACAGCTGTGGACTCAGCCCGCCCCGCCCGCACCGCGACCCGCCACCGCCGGACTCCGCCCCCACGCTGGCCCCGCGGGCATCCGGTCGGCGAAGATCGCGGGATGCGACCACGGCCCGTCGTCTCCCCGTCCCGTCCCCGTGCCCCGCGCGGCGCGGCCCTCCTGGCCGCCGTTCTCGGCGCCTGTGCCGTGCTGCTGCTCGTCCTCGTAGTCGTCCGATGGCACCCGCTGCTCACCGTGGACGGGGACGTCTCCCGGACCACCCACCGCTGGGCGGTCGGCGACACCGGCGTCACCCGCGCCTTCCGGGTGCTCACGGACTGGGTGTGGGATCCGCTGACCATGCGTCTGGTCGCCGCCGCCGCGGCGGTGTGGCTGGTGTGGCGGCGGGCGGCCTGGTGGTCGGCGCTGTGGCTGGCGGCCGGCGTGGCGGCGGCGACACTCGTGCAGCAGTCGGTGAAGGCTGCCGTCGACCGGCCGCGCCCGGTCTGGCCGGACCCGGTGGACTCGGCCCACTACTCGGCCTTCCCGTCCGGCCACGCCATGACGGCCACCGTGGTCTGCGGCCTCCTGCTGTGGCTGCTGCACCGTCGCGGCGCGGGTCGCGTCCTGTGGCGTACGGCCGTGGCGGCGGCGCTGGTCTCGGTCGTGGGCGTGGGAGTGACGCGGGTGTGGCTCGGGGTGCACTGGCCTTCGGACGTGCTGGGCGGCTGGCTGCTGGGGGCGCTGATCGCGGCACTGGCCGTGGTGGGCCACGAGTGGCCGCGATCCGGCCGCGCGGAGCTCCCCGGCCGGCGCCCGGGGCCCGGGCGCCGGCCCGGGTAGGGTCCGGCGCATGGCTGCCGTGCTGTTCGACTTCTCCGGGACGCTCTTCCGTGTCGAGTCCACCGAGTCCTGGCTGCGTGCGGTGCTGGACGAGCGCGGGGCCACCCTGTCCGGCCCCGAACTGGCCGAGACCGTACGGGCGCTGGAGGCGGCCGGCGCCCTGCCGGGCGGGGCGATGCCGGTGGAGCTGCCGGCGGACCTGGCCGGCCTGTGGGCGGTCCGGGACGAGAGCGCGGAACTGCACCGGGCCGCCTACACGGGACTGTCCCGCCGGGTCGCGCTGCCCGACCCGGGCCTGCACGACGCCCTGTACGAGCGGCACATGTCGCCCGCCGCCTGGTCTGCCTACCCGGACGCGGTGGTGGTGCTGCGTGCGCTGCGCGAGCGCGGTGTCGGCGTGGGCGTGGTCAGCAACATCGGCTGGGACCTCCGCCCGGTGTTCCGCGAGCACGGGCTCGACCCGTACGTCGACGCGTACGTGCTGTCGTACGAGCACGGGGTGCAGAAGCCGGATCCGCGGCTGTTCTCGGTCGCCTGCGAGGCGCTGGGCGTCGATCCCCGGCAGGTGGTGATGGTCGGTGACAGCAGGGAGGCCGACGGCGGCGCGGCCGCGCTCGGCTGCCGCGTGCACTTCGTGGACCACCTGCCGGTGGCCCACCGGCCCGACGCGCTGCTGCCGGTGCTGGACCTGGTGGACCGAGCGGGGCGGACCGCGCCACGGTCCGGGCGGCTTCAGCCCTGGTAGCCCTCGACCTGGGAGGAGGGCCGCACCTCCGCGTCGTCGGGGTTCCCGCCGAACTCGGCCTTGGCCCGGCGCTGGCGCAACAGGTCCCAGCACCGGTCGAGTTCCTGCTCCAAGCGGCCCAGCCGCTGCTGCTCGGTGGACGTGTCGATCCCGCCCGAGGCGAGCGCCTCCCTGAGCCTGCGTTCGTCCTCGACCATCTCCGTGATCCTGTTCAGGATCTGCTGGTCCTGCTCCATGACCACCCGCCTCCTCGGCTCGGCACCCGAGCCCACTGTAGGAAGGGACCGGCGGGTCTGCGACAGCAGCGGACCGGGACGGGCGGATGACGGGCCGAGGACCGGCGCGCCGCACCGTCCGTCTGAGACGATCCCCCGCGTCGCCCCAGACGGACGGCAGCCCTCGGCAGGCCCCGCGTACCGCGGCGCCCGTGATGCGTTGAGTATAGTTGGCTGGCAGCCAGTCAACGCAGGAGTTACAGGATGTCCCCGCGCAGCGCCTCGGTCAATGAAGAGTTGCGGCGGCGTTCCCGTGAGCGGCTGCTCCAGGCCGCCGTGGAGCTGGTCGACGAGCGCGGCTTCGACGCCACGACGCTCGGCGACATAGCGGACCGAGCCGGTTCGGCGCGGGGGCTGGTGTCGTACTACTTCCCCGGCAAGCGCCAGCTGGTGCAGTCGGCCGTGCACCGGCTGATGCACCGCACGCTGGAGGAGGCGCTGGAGCGGGAGCCGCGCACCGACGACGGGCGCGAGCGGCTGGCCCGGGCCGTCGACGCGATCCTCGGCCTGGCCCGGGACCGTCCGGTGCTGATGCGCCAGCACATGGCGGGGCTGCTCCAGGCCGAGGGGTTCGTCCAGTGCCCGGAGCAGCGGCGGCTCTCGGAGCTGCTCGGCGACACGGTCGCCCGGTACGGCTCGCACGACGTCGCGGTCGACTACCCGATGCTGCGGGCGCTGCTGATGGGCGCGGTGTTCGCGGCGCTGGTGCCCGGGGTGCCGATGCCGGTGCCGGCCCTGCGGGCCGAACTGTTCCAGCGGTACGGACTCGACTGGGAGCTGGGTGTGCCGCCGGACAGCGAGACGGCCACCGGAGCGGGGGGCCGCGACCGCGACCTGTCCCGCTTCTTCGCGACGGAGGAACGCCCGAGCGAGCCGTGACCGGGCCCGGGGCCGCCCTCGGGACGGGCGGATCGTCCGCCCCGCGACCCCGACACGCGCCCGGTCGGCCCGCAGGACCCTGCCGCAGCGGGCCTCGCGGTGCCATGCTGGAACCGTCCGCACACCACCTCCTTCGGGCGAGGAGTACCGCTGTGCTGCGTGTCGCCGTCGTGGGTTCCGGGCCGAGCGGGTGCTACATCGCCCAGAACCTCGTCCAGCTCGATCCGGACGTCCAGGTGGACGTCCTGGACCGGCTGCCGTGTCCGTACGGCCTGGTCCGGTACGGCGTCGCACCGGACCACGAGAAGATCAAGTCGCTGCAGGGCAGCCTGCGGACCGTGCTGGAGCACGAGCGGGTGCGGTTCCTCGGCGGGGTCCGGGTGGGCGGCCCCGGCGGCCTGCCGGTGGAGCGCCTGCGGACGCTGTACCACGCGGTGGTGTACTGCGTGGGCGCCGCCACGGACCGCCGGCTCGGCGTCCCCGGCGAGGAACTGCCGGGCAGCTGGTCGGCGACCGAGTTCGTGTCCTGGTACAGCGCGCACCCGGACGCGGCCGACGCGGGCTTCCTGCGCGGGGTGCGCTCGGCGGTGGTCATCGGGGTCGGCAACGTCGCGGTGGACGTCACGCGGATGCTGGTCCGCGGCGCCGGCGAGCTGCGGCCGACGGACATCCCACAGGCGGCCCTCGACGCGCTGGCCGGGAGCGGGATCCGCGAGGTGCAGATGGTGGGCCGGCGCGGCCCGGCGCAGGCCCGCTTCACCACCAAGGAGCTGCGCGAGCTGGGCACCGTCCCGGACACCGAGGTGGTCGTCGACGCGGGCGAGCTGGCGTTGGGTTCGCTCGACCCGGCGGCGCTCCCGGCCGTGCCGCGCCGCAATGTGGAGGTGCTGCGCGGCTGGGCGGCGCGGCCCCCGGCACCGGCCGCTCGGCGGATCCGGCTGCGGTTCTTCCTGCGCCCCGTCGAACTGCTCGAACAGGGGGGCCGGGTGGGCGCCGTGCGCTTCGAGCGCACGGCTCCGGACGGCCGCGGCGGTGTGACGGGTACGGGCCGGTACGAGGACGTGCCCGCCCAGCTGGTGCTGCGCTCGGTCGGCTATCGCGGTGTCCCGCTGGACGGTCTGCCCTTCGACCCGGCGACCGGCACGGTGCCGCACACGGCGGGGCGGGTCGTGCGCGACGGCGTCCCCTCCCCCGGCGAGTACGTCGCCGGATGGATCAAGCGGGGGCCGACGGGTGTCATCGGCACCAACCGGCCCTGCGCGAAGGAGACGGCGCTGTCCCTGCTCGCCGACGCCCCCGCGCTGGCCCGGGCGGACGTGCCGGCCGATCCGGTTCAGGCGCTGCGGGTACCGGGCGGCGAGCCGGTGCCCTGGAGCGGGTGGCTGTCCATCGAGCACGCCGAGGCCGCGCTGGGTGAGCGGCTCGGGCGGAGCGTGGTCAAGCTCGCCGACTGGGAGGCGCTGCTCGGGGCGGCGCGACCGTCGTAGCGGCGCGACCGTCGTCCCGGTGAGGGCGGGCCGGTGCGGCGGGCGTCAGACGCGTTCGCCGAGCCTGCGGGCCTGGCGTTCGGCGGCGGCGAGGAGGCTGTCGAGCAGTCCCGGGAAGAGCCCGTCCAGATCGTCCCGGCGCAGGGCGTTCATCTTCGCCGTACCCCGGTACACCTGCCGGATGACGCCGCTCTCGCGCAGCACCCGGAAGTGGTGCGTGGTGGTGGACTTGGTCACCGGCAGGTCGAAGCGCGAGCAGGACAACTCGGTGGGCTCCGAGGCGAGTTCGCTGACGATCCGCAGCCGCATGGGGTCCGCGAGCGCGTGCAGCACGCCCTCCAGCCGGATCTCCTCCCGCTCCGGGTGCGGCAGCGCACGGCCGGGGGTGACGGTGTCGGTCACGGCTGCCGCCCTTCGTCGCGGTCGTCTTCGGCTGTGCACATTGTACGAGAGTCATCGTAGTTTGACATCTCTCGTAGTACGAGGGTTATCGTACGAGTCGGCCACCGGTCCCGTGACGAATGGAGTCCGTAGTGAGCGCGCTCTTCGAGCCCATCACCCTGCGCGAAGTGACCATCCCGAACCGGGTGTGGATGTCGCCGATGTGCCAGTACTCGGCCGAACCGGAGGGCCCGCTCACCGGTGCCCCGCACGACTGGCACTTCGCGCACTACGCCGCCCGCGCCACCGGCGGCACCGGACTCGTCATGGTCGAGGCCACCGCGGTCGCCCCGGAGGGCCGGATCTCCCCCTACGACCTCGGCCTGTGGAACGACACCCAGGTGGAGGCCTTCCGCCGGATCACCCGCTTCCTCACCGCGCAGGGCTCCGTGCCCGCGGTCCAGCTCGCGCACGGCGGGCGCAAGGCCTCCACGGAGCGGCCCTGGCGGGGCGGCGCGCCGGTCGGGCCCGAGGCCCACGGCTGGCAGCCCATCGCCCCGAGCCCGCTGCCCTTCGACGAACGCCACCCGGCGCCGACCGAGCTGACGATCGAACAGATCCGGGAGGTGGTGGGCCAGTTCGCCGCGGCGGCCCGGCGGGCGCTGGCCGCCGGCTTCGAGATCGCCGAGATCCACGGCGCCCACGGTTATCTGATCAACGAGTTCCTCTCCCCGCACTCCAACCACCGCACGGACGCCTACGGCGGCTCGTACGAGAACCGCACCCGGTTCGCGCTGGAGGTCGTCGACGCCGTTCGGGAGGTGTGGCCGCAGGACAAGCCGCTCTTCTTCCGCATCTCGGCGACCGACTGGGCCGAGGAGGGCGGCTGGACGCCCGACGACACCGTCCGCTTCGCCCGCGACCTGCGCGCGCACGGCGTGGACCTGCTCGACGTCTCGACCGGCGGCAACGTCGCCGGCGCGCGCATTCCGACCGGCCCGGGCTACCAGGTCCCGTTCGCCGCGCGGGTCAAGGCGGAGACGACGCTGCCGGTCGGCGCCGTGGGCCTGATCACCGACGCGGAGCAGGCCCAGAAGCTCGTCGCGAACGGTGAGGCCGACGCCGTGTTCCTGGGCCGGGAGCTGCTGCGCAACCCGTCCTGGGCCCGGCAGGCCGCCCGCGAGCTGGGCGGCGAGGTGCGGGTGCCGGAGCAGTACCACCGCTCGGTCTGAGTCCGCCCCCCGTCCCGACGGGCCCGCCGCACGGCGTGCGGGTCCGTCAGCCCGGCAGCAGTCGTCCGATGGTCTCCTCCAGGCGGGGCAGGCTCCGCTGGCCCGCCAGGGCCAGGGCGATCGCCGCGACCACGCCGGCCCAGGCGACCGGGCCGAGCGGGGTGCAGCCGACGGCGCGGCTGACCCCCGGGGTCTGCACCACGGCGACCAGGGCCACGGCGGAGCCGAGCGAGGTGATCTGCACCAGGCGGCTGTCGCGCCGGTCGAGGAGGGTCTGCACGAGCTGGGTGCCGACCACTCCGCACAGGGCCATGGTGCTGGAACGGCGGGCGGTGCCCGGGGTGAAGCGGCCGATCAACCAGGCCGTGACCGCGCCCAGGCAGGTGGTGAGGGCCCGGTGGCGGATCTGCCGCAGCAGGGGTTCGCCCAGCACTCCGGCCGCCTCCTCCACGTGCGCCAGGTCCGCCTCGCCCTCCTTCTGGGTGACCGCCACGGCCATGGAGGGGAACAGGTCGGTGAACAGGTTCACCATGAGCATCTGCCGGGTGGACAGCGGCGCCCGCCCGGACAGCAGCGTGCCGAGGATGCCGAAGCCGACCTCGCCGGCGTTGCCGCCGATCAGGATGGCGATGGCGTCGGCCACGCTGTGCCACAGCGCGCGGCCCTCGCCGACCGCGTCGATCAGCACGGTCAGGTCGTCGTCGGTCAGGACGATGTCGGCGGCGTTGCGCGCGGCGGCCGAGCCCCGCGCGTTGATGCCGACGCCGATGTCGGCGGCGCGGATGGCGGCGGCGTCGTTGGCGCCGTCGCCGACCATGCCGACCACCCGGCCCGCGTCCCGCAGCGCCTCCACGACCTGGAGTTTCTGCTCGGGTGCCACCCGGGCCACCACACCGGCGTCCCGGAGCATCCGGGCCCGGGCCGCCCGGTCGGCCGCCGCCAGCTCGTCCCCGGTGACCACCACGGTGTCCTCGGGCCAGCCCAGGTCGGCGGCGATGGCCCGCGCGGTCTGCGGGTGGTCGCCGGTCAGCATGACCGGCCGCACGCCCGCCCTGCCGAGCCCGCTCACGAGGGCCGTGGAGGTCTCGCGCGGTACGTCGGACAGCGCCAGCAGACCGGTGAACTCCAGGCCGGCCAAAGGCTGTTCGAGGACCTCGGACACGTCGTCGGCCGGGCCGAGCCGCCGTCCGGCCACCGCGAGGACGCGCAGGCCGGCCCCGGCGAGCGCGTGGGCGCCGTCGGAGGCGTGCTCCGGGAGGCCGGCACAGGCGGGCAGCACGGTCTCCGGTGCGCCCTTGACGACGAGCACGGGCACACCGTCCGCGGTACGGCCGACGGCGGCGGCGTAGCCGCGCGCCGCCTCGAACGGCAGGCCGGCGAGCTGTGTCCAGTCCGGATCGGGGCCGGCCGCCGTCAGAACGGCCTCGTCGGTGGCGTGCACCGGCCGCTCGGAGCCGCCGTTGAGCTTCGGGCAGGCCCGCGCGGCGGCGCGGACCGTGTCCGCGGACCCGGCGTCGTCGACCGCGTGGAGCTTGCCGTCGGCGTCGGAGGTGCGCACCAGCCGCAGCCGGTTCTCGGTGAGGGTGCCGGTCTTGTCGAAGCAGATGGTGTCCATGCGGCCCAGCGCCTCCAGCGTGCGCGGGGTGCGCACGAGGACGCCGCCGCGGCTCAGCCGCCGGGCGGCCGCGAGCTGCGCGACCGTGGCCACCAGCGGCAGGCCTTCCGGCACGGCCGCGACCGCCACCGCCACACCGCCGCTGACCGCCTCGCGGATGGGGGTGCCGCGCAGCAGCGCGAGCCCGGTGACCGCCGCGCCGCCCGCCAGGGTCAGCGGCAGTGCCTTGCGCGTGAGTTCCTGGAGCCTGGCCTGGACTCCGCCCGCCGGGGGTGTGCGGGCGGCGAGGTGCACGGCGCGGGCCGCCTCCGTGCGCTCGCCGGTGTCGACGACGACCGCCCGGGCCTGTCCCGCGACGACGGTCGTGCCCTCGAAGACCATGCAGCGCCGGTCGGCGACCGGGGCGTGCGGGGTCGGGTCCGTCTGCTTCTCCACCGGCAGGGACTCGCCGGTCAGCGCGGACTCGTCGACCTCCAGGCCCTCCTGCCACAGCAGCCGGGCGTCGGCGGGCACGACG
This sequence comes from Streptomyces sp. NPDC015139, assembly GCF_043079785.1. NCBI lineage: Bacteria > Bacillati > Actinomycetota > Actinomycetes > Kitasatosporales > Streptomycetaceae > Streptomyces > Streptomyces sp. NPDC015139. The sequence continues at coordinate 373,320 of NZ_JBIBUW010000006.1, forward strand.
TCGTCGCCGTTGAGGTGGATCACGTCACCCGGCTGCAGCTTGCCCGCCTCCACGGTGCGGGTGCCGCCGGCCGGCGCCTCCTCCGCCGTGGGCACGAGGCGTGCCTTCCGCTTCTGCTCCGCGACCAGCCCGGACAGGGCCCGCTCGGCGCGCAGCCGCTGGATGCCGCCGACCAGGGCGTTGAGGTCGAGGGCGCCGACGACGAGCAGCGCGTCCACGACCGACCCGAGGATCGCGGACGCGGCCGAGCCCACGGCCAGCACCGGGGTGAGCGGGTCGTGGAGTTCACCGCGCACGGCCTGGCCGAGATCGTAGGACCAGCGTGCCGGAGCGACGGCGGGGTGCCGGGCGACGCCCTCGGTGGCCTTGCGCACGCGGGCGGTCAGGTCCTCCCAGGGGGTGCTCTCGGCGGCCGGTTCGTGTTCGAGCCGTTCGCGGGCCTCGTCCGGGTCCAGCTCGTGCCAGTGGACCCGGGGACGCGGGTGCGGGGCGCCGGCGGCCGCGACACCGAGCGCGGCCCGCGCCCCGGACAGCAGCGCTGTAGCGGCACCGAGGTCGACGGGTGCGTGCCGGAAGCCCGGCAGCACGGCGAGCCGGCCGCGTCCGCCCTTGGACTCGCCGACGGCCACGAGCAGCCCGGAGAGGGCGGCACCGGAGCGGGCCAGGGTCTGCGACCGCCGGCCGACCGCACGGGCCGCGGGAACGGCGGTCAGCACCCGCCACACGTCGGGCAGACCGTGCAGGGCCAGGATGTCCGCGCCCCAGACGACCGCGCCGTCCTGGTCCGTCAGGGCGATGGACACGTCGCCGGCGCTCAGGCCGGCCAGCACGTCGCGCTCGTCGGCGGAACGCACGCGCGCGACCGTGAGCACGGCACCGGATTCGCCGCGCGCCTCATGGACGACGTCGTCCAGCGGGCGGCGGGCGTCGACGACCTGGTCGGCGAGCCCGGTGAAGTCCTCGAGGGCGGGGTCGTCCACGACCACCACCCGGAGGCCGGCGCGGCGGGCCGCGTCCAGCACCGGCTCGGCCCACGGGTCCGCCTCGCCGTCCTCGGTGCGCAGCGCGCCGGGGTGCAGGACGACCGTGCCGACCATCTCCAGCTGGCGCAGCCGGTCCGCGTCGCGGACCAGGACACCGGCCCGCGCGAGGGCGGCGCTGAGTACGGCGTGGAAGGCGGCGGGTCCGTACCGGGCGGCCTTGGGCGAGCCGGCGAGCACCGCCTCCGCCGCCTCGCCTCCGTCGTGCTTGACCAGCAGGGTGGCCGCCGCGCCCAGCACGCTGCCCGCGGAGGCGTGGGAGGCGTACTCCTGGGCCGGGGACTCACGCAGCGGCGGGCGCGGGCCGCCGTCCGCGGCGAGGCTGACCTTCTCCGGCGCGCACAGCTGGTCGTGGACCGAGTCGAAGGCGGCGGCCCGGGCCACCGTCTCGGCCACCTGGCAGGCCCGCAGGGCGCCGTCGAGGACGAGGGAGGTGGGGGTCTGGCCGGCACCGTGGGCGGCGGCGTTCGCGCAGGCCAGCACCAGGTCCATCCGGCCGGGGCCCAGCCGGTCGCGCAGCCGGGCACGGAAGCGCGGGTTCTCCCGCAGCAGCGTCACGACGGCCGTGACCACGCGGGGCGAGGGCGGCAGGCGCAGCGAGTACGCGGTGAGTCCGGCGGCGATGCCCAGGCAGTCGACGGCGAGCGTGCTCACGGCGAGGCGTACCCCGGCCGGGTCGGCGGGGTGCGTGGTCTCGTCCAGGTCGCCGCCGGCCAGGAGCAGTCCGTGGCGTTCGGCCAGTTCGGCGGCGTGTTCCACGACCCGGTCGGTGGCCTCTTCCTCGGTGGCGGTCACCACCAGGCGGGCGAGTCCCTCGTCCCAGTAGGCGAGCAGCACGTCGGGCCGCTCGGCCAGCGCCTCGGCCAGGTGTCGGGCCAGGCGGGCCGTGCCGCCCGCGCGCCGGACGTGCTCGTGCTCCAGGGGGCTCAGGGCGAGGTGCGCGCGGGCACCGGCGCGCCAGTGGTCACCGGAGCCGGGCAGCGCGTTGCGTGCCACCCGCGCCACCCGTACGGCGGCGTCCGCGCCGCGCACTCCGGCGCGCGCGGTCCCGGCGGCCGCGCCCGCCGCCACCCCGAACACCGGTGCCGCCGCCCGGGCGAGCAGCCGTGGGGCGGCGGGCAGCAGACGTGCGGCCGCGGCGGGCGCCGTCAGCAGGCCGAGCACATGTACCTCCTCAGAGCGTGGTGCGGTCGGGGCGTGCCGTGGGGCCGAGCGGGCCGGGGGCCGGCTTCGGCTCGGTGCTCAGGGAGGGTTCGGGGTGCGGTGGCCCGGCGTGGCCGGCGTGCCCGGCGCCTCCGGTGCCGCTCGCGGCCGCCGCCCCGTGCCCGGGTTCGGCGTGGCCGGACCTCAGTGCCGCGCTGCCCACGTCGTGTGCGGGTTCGGGGCGGTGCACGGGCGCGTCCTCCGCCAGGTGCGACGGCCGGGGCTGGGTCAGCCAGGCCACGGCGGCACCGGTCAGGGCCACCGGCCACTCCACCACTCCCGCGGCCCCGAGCAGCCCGGCTCCCGCGTACACCGCGAGGCGCCGGCCTCGGGGCGAGACCGCGCCGACCTTGTCCAGGGTGCCCTCCGCCGCCCGGCCCACGACGCCGGCGCCGGGCACTTTGCGCAGTACCGAGGCCGCGCCGTGCAAAGGCGCCGTGAGGGTCGACGACGGCTTGTGCTCAGCCATGGCTCTCCTCGGGTGAGATCGCTTGCCGTGCGCCCCGAGTGCCCACGACCGCCCTGGTCATCCCCGCCTTCACGAGGGACGACCCCACTTCCAGGGAACGCCACGGGGCGCGCCCGCGCCACCCGCCTCAGCCGCGGCACCGCTTCCGGTGCGCTGTGCGTCCGGGCCCTCGGGCCGACCGGCCGCCACCCCGGCGAGGAGCCCTCCCGGGCGAAGGGGAGGCATGAACGCCGATCACCTACGACGCCCTTCTCCCCGCAGGGTCGCGACGGGCCACGTTCATGGAGACGGGAGTCCCCTCGCGCGGCCCGGTGGGCACGGTGGTGTGGGCGGGTCGGTGCGGTCTCAGTCCGCGCCCTCGGCGAGGCCCAGGGACGCGGTCAGTTCCCGCCGGTAGCCGGCGTAGGCGGTGCGCAGGGCCTCGCCGGGCCAGTCGGCGGGCAGCAGGGCGGGCGGCAGCACGGGGTCGGTCAGGAGGTGGCGTACGGCCGCCGCGTAGGCGGTGAGACGGCCGGCCGGGTGCTCGGCGCCGCTCGCGCGCGTGAGCAGCGCCCGCGCGGTGGCCGTCCACTCCTCCAGCGGCCAGAGCCGGGCCACCAGGTCGCGCGCCGGCTCGTCCGGACGGGCGGTGTAGGTCGCGGCCACCGCCCCCAGGTCGCCCGGCAGGGGGCGGTCGAGATTGGCCGGGCGCAGCCAGACACCCTCGCGGAGCTCGGCCAGGCGCAGTGCGGTCAGCCGGGTGCGCAGCTCGGCGCGTTCGGCGGGGCCGCGGCCCATGGCGGTGATCACCACCATCTCCCAGTCGCCGTCCCACGCGCGCGTACGGGGATGCACGGCGTCGTCCTGGCGGCGTTGGCGGGCCAGCAGACGGTCGCTGAGCCGGTAGACGGCGTCCGTGCGCCGCAGATCTCCGGCGGCCACCATCCGGCTGAGCGCGGCCCGCAGGGTGGAACCGCCGACACCGAAGGGTTCGACCAGCCGGACGAGGTTCTTCACCGGCAGCTCCGGCGGGTGGGCGCCGAGGAGCAGGCTCAGCACGACCGACCGGGCGGACAGCGCGCGCAGGCCGGCCGCGTCCGGCTCGGCCGAGTCGTTCATGCGCATGGGCACGTACTCTACGTGCGACTTCATGTTGCGTCATTGCTACAGCCGCAGGAAGAGTGCAACATGCTCGTATGGTCCCGATTCCCGCGCAGTCGCCGCAGTCCGCCACGCACGACGTCACCAACCAGGCCCCGCCGCTCGCCCCCTACGACGCCTCCGACGACCGGGCCCTGCTGGAGGGGCTGCGCCGGGAGGGCGCCGGCTGGGCCGAGGAGGACCTCCGGCGGCTGGGCGCGCGTGCGGGGAGCGCGGAGGCGCAGGAGTGGGGCGAGCTGGCGAACCGTCACGAGCCCGTCCTGCGCACCCACGACCGCTACGGCAACCGGGTCGACGAGGTGGAGTTCCACCCCAGCTGGCACCGCCTGATGCGGACGGCGGTCGCCGAGGGCCTGGCCGGCACCCCGTGGGCGGACGAGCGGCCCGGTGCGCACGTGGCCCGTACCGCCGGCGGACTGGTGTGGGGCCACACCGAGGCGGGGCACGGCTGCCCCACGTCGATGACGTACGCGGCGGTGCCCGCCCTGCGCGCACAGCCGGATCTGGCCAAGGTGTACGAACCGCTGCTCACCAGCCGGGAGTACGACCCCGCGCTGCGCGTCCCGACCGAGAAGCCAGGACTGCTCGCCGGGATGGGCATGACCGAGAAGCAGGGCGGCTCGGACGTGCGCACCAACACCACCACGGCCACGCCCACCGGTGAGCCCGGCGTGTACACGCTGCGCGGCCACAAGTGGTTCACGTCGGCGCCGATGTGCGACGTCTTCCTGGTGCTCGCGCAGGCCCCGGGCGGACTGTCCTGCTTCCTGGTGCCGCGGATCCTGCCGGACGGGACCCGCAACACCTTCCGCATCCAGCGGCTGAAGGACAAGCTGGGCAACCGTTCCAACGCGTCCTCCGAGCCGGAGTTCGACCGGACCGTGGCCTGGCTGGTGGGTCCCGAGGGGCGGGGTGTGAAGACCATCATCGAGATGGTCAACTGCACCCGGCTGGACTGCGTGATGTCCTCGGCGACCCTGATGCGCAAGACGTTCGTCGAGGCCGGCCACCACGCCCGCCACCGCAGCGCGTTCGGGGCCCGTCTCGTCGACCAGCCGCTCATGCGCAACGTCCTCGCCGATCTGGCGCTGGAGTCGGAGGCGGCGACGACCCTGACGCTGCGGCTCGCCGGGGCGGCGGACCGCGCGGTGCGCGGGGACGCCGGGGAGCGGGCGTTCCGGCGGATCGCCACCGCCGTGGGCAAGTACTGGGTCACCAAGCGCGGACCGGCGTTCACCGCCGAGGCCCTGGAGTGCCTGGGCGGCAACGGGTACGTGGAGGAGTCCGGCATGCCCCGCCACTACCGGGAGGCGCCGCTGCTGTCGATCTGGGAGGGCTCGGGCAACGTCAACGCGCTCGACGTGCTCCGTGCCCTCGGACGGGAACCGGACAGCGCCGAGGCCCTGTTCGCCGAACTCGCCCTCGCCCGCGGGGCCGACGCCCGGCTGGACGCCGCCGCGGCCGGGCTGAAGGAGCGACTGGCCGAGACCGATCAGGTGGGCGCCCGCCGGCTGGTCGAGGGGATGGCCCTCGCGCTGCAGGCGTCGCTGCTGGTCCGGTACGCGCCGCACCCGGTCGCGGACGCCTTCTGCGCCAGCCGGCTGGGCGGCGACTGGGGGCACTCGTTCGGCACGCTGCCGGCGGGGACCGACCTGGACGCGATCCTGGAGCGCGCGCTGCCCGGCCGGATCTGATCCGTCGCCACGGTCCTCCCCCGGCGGGGACGTGCCGCCCCGGCACTGGCCGATGACAGCCGACGGATCGCACACAGTCAGGCTACGGTTCCGGACCGTTGCCGGTGCCGTGGTGCAGACTCGCGATCAGGTGGCACTCGTCTGGGGAGGACAACGTGTTCACGGGGATCGACGAGGTCGACTGGGCCTCGCTGCGACACGCGCACGGAAGCGCGGTGGAGGTGCCCGGCTGGTTACGGGCGCTGGCGTCCGCGGACACCGCCGAGCGGACGACCGCGCTCGACGGGATGTACGGCGCCGTGCACCACCAGGGGAACGTGTACGACTCGACGCTGGCCTGCGTCCCGTTCCTGTTCGCACTGACGGCCCGTGAGGAGGTGCCCGACCGGGGCGCGCTCGTGGAACTGCTGGTGAGCATCGGCGCGGACAGCAGGGACGCGGACGCGCGGGCACGGGAGGCGGTGTGCGCCGGCGCCGAGGGCTTCGTCCCCCTCGCCGGGGACCCGGACCCTCCGGTGCGGGCGGCGGCGGCCGGTGCCCTCGTCCACTTCCTGGCGGAACCGGCCCGCGCCCTGCGTCTGCTGGCGAACCGCGTCCGGGCCGAGCGGGACGACCGTGTCCTGCTCGCACTCACGGAGGCGCTCGGCCTGTTCGTCCGCCGGTACCCCGCGCACGCGGACGCCGCGGTGGACCTCCTGGCCGAGCAGAGCGCGCCGCCGTACGGCCCCGGGACCCGGCTCGCCGCGCTCGGACAGCTCGCGCTCGGCGCGCCCGCGCGGCTCCCGTCCGGCCTGGTGCCGACGGCCGTCCAACTGCTGCGGGAGCGGTCCGCGCACCGGGTGCCGCCCGGCCCGGGCACGGACACCCTGGTGGGCCGGATACGGCGGCTGCGCCCGTCGGACGAGGAGGGGTCCCGCCTGCTGCGCACCCTGCACACCGCGCTGGGCGACCGGGTGGCGGACCGGACGGTCCTGCTCCTCGGGCAGCTGACCAGCCCCGACCCGGTGGACCGGTGCAACGGCGCCTGGATGGCGGCGGCGCTGTTCCGCGGCTGGCGCGGTGACCACACCCGGGCCGTCGAGCTGCTGGGCGGCCAACTCGGCACGGCGCACGACCGGTTACGGGAGGCGGCCCTCACGGTCCTGGGGGAACTGTTCGCCCTGGCCGCGCCCGCCGCCGACGACCTGCACACCCTGGTGAGCACCCGGCCCGATCTGTGGACGCACCGCTGGGAGCGCTGCGCCCCCACCCTGGGCGGTCCGCTCAGGGCGCTGGCGCGGACGGGCGACGCGCGGGCGGTCCCGCCCCTCGCCCAGCTGCTGGCCGGTCCGGCGGCACCCGCCGACCTTGGTTTCGAGCTCGTGCACCTGGGTCTGGCCGCGGCGCCGCTCGCCCCGGCGGTACGGCACCGGCTCGGCCGCGTCCCGCTCGCCTCCGCCTCCACGGCCCGGCTCGCCGCCCCGCTGCTGTCCGCGGTCAGGGCCCTCGAGGACGAGGACGCGCTGCCGGAGGTGCTCCGGCTCCTGTCGGGTGTGCCGGGCGGCCCGGGAGCCCCGGGCGCCGTGGCGGACCAGGCGATCGAGACACTGGAGGCGCTCGGCGCCGCCGCGCGGGCGAGACCTCTCCTGCGCTCTCTGCTGCGCACCCGGCACGCGGCCGCCGCGGCGGGCGCGCTCTGGTCGGCGGACGGCGACACCTCGGCCGTACTCCCCCCACTCCTGCGCGAGTTGACGGAGGGTGACCCGGTGAACCGCCGTCGCGCCGCCCGGCACCTGGGCCGTCTGGGCCCGGCCGCGCGCCCCGCCCTGCCGGCGCTGCGCCGGGCCGCCACGGCGGGACCGGCGCAGGTACGGACGTCTGCCGCGTGCGCGCTCTGGCGCATCGACGCCGACCCCGCCCCCGTCCTGCCGGTGTTGCGGACCGCCTGGGCGGAGGACCCGCGCACCCGCCTCCCGGTCGCCCGCTGTCTCGGCGCGATGGGCCCGGCGGCCGCGCCGCTGCGGGACCTGGTGGCGGCCGAACTCGCCGCCCCCCGCCGGCACACGGCCCGCGCGGGCGGATACGGCGGACACATCCCCGAGGACGAGGCCCTGCTCAGGGCGTGCGGGGAGGTGCGGTCCGGGGTCGGCACCTAGGGGATGGGATCTCGCCCGGATCAAGCCGGACCAGGCGGAACCAGGCCGGATCAGGCCGCGGCGTCCGTGCCGGACGTCGCGGGTCCGGGCTGATGCGAACGAAAGTCCCCCATAGGTCCGGCCGCCCCGGGCCGCAGGTGGGCGTCAGACCATCCGGCCCCACTGGGGCCCGAATCGCGCCCATTCCGTGTCCCAGTCCTCCATCCGCCGGCGCTCCAGGCGGCCGCGCAGGGCCAGACCGCCGACGAAGGGCACGGCGGCCGCGCTCACGCCGACCAGGAGGCCTATCAGGGCGGCCCGGAAGGCGGCCTCGGAGGCCGTGACGGGCCGGCCGACGAGATGCCCCCGGGGATCCGTCCAGACGGTGACCCGGGTGCCCGCCCTGCTGCCGGGCTTCACCCGGACCTGGCCGGTGTGGGCGGACCCGTCGGCCGTCGACCAGCGGACCTCGGCCCAGATCCGTTCGCCGGACGCGACGTGGCCGTGCGCGGGGGACGTTCCGGGAACCCGCTCCACGACGTGGGCCACCGCGGGACGCCAGGCGGCGCGCTCCCGGGCGAGTCCGTGCTCCACCGAACGGGCCGCGGCCAGGCCCGCCGCCACCCCGAGCAGCAAGGTCAGCAGCCAGGCACCGAGGACCACCCAGGCCTCGACCACGTCGGCCCGGCGTTTCAGCGGGTTGCGCCGCCAGCGCCACAGCCACACCTTCGGACCACGGAACGCCTTCAAAGGCATCCTCCTCACGAGCGCACCGACCGGCCGGACCGCACTCCCATACGCGGAAGACCGCCCCGATGCTCACGACGAGCCGTCTCCCCGACGGTCGCACGAGACACGCCCTTCGCGCAGGCACATCGGGGAAAGCGCTGCCCCTATCCCCGCCGCCGGCCGGCGACACAGCTGTGACCTGCGTGTACGGCCGCTCGGGGGAGACTGTCAGTGCCGGGGTGCACACTGGCCGATATCTGACGGACCTGACGGCTACCTGGACGATGGCGTCCCGGAGGTGATCGGCATGACCGAGGTACTGCTGGCGGTGGGCACGCGCAAAGGCCTGTTCATCGGGCGGCGACGGGGCGGCGGCGCCTGGGAGTTCGACGAGAGCCCGTATTTCAACGCGCAGGCGGTGTACTCGGTGGCGATCGACACCCGGGACTCCCGGCCCCGCCTGCTGGCGGGCGGCGACAGCGCGCACTGGGGCCCGTCGGTGTTCCACTCCGACGACCTGGGCCGCACCTGGACCGAACCGGCGCAGCCCGCGGTGAAGTTCCCCAAGGACACCGGAGCCTCCCTGGAGCGTGTCTGGCAGCTGCATCCGGCCGCCGCCGAGCCCGGCGTGGTGTACGCGGGCACGGAACCGGCCGCGCTGTACCGCTCGGAGGACCGCGGCGAGAGCTTCGAGCTGGTCCGGCCGCTGTGGGAGCACCCGACCCGTTCGCGGTGGGTGCCGGGCGGCGGCGGCGAGGGCCTGCACACGGTCCTCACGGACGCGCGCGACCCGCGTGCGGTGACCGTGGCCGTCTCGACGGCCGGCGTCTTCCGCAGCGGCGACGGCGGGGCCAGCTGGGCACCGTCCAACTCCGGTGTGGCCGCCGTGTTCCTGCCGGACCCGGACCCGGAGTTCGGCCAGTGCGTACACAAGGTCGCCAGGGACGCGGCCGATCCGGACCGGCTGTACCTGCAGAACCACTGGGGGGTGTACCGCAGCGACGACGCGGGCGCCCACTGGACCGACATCGGCGCGGGGCTGCCGTCGACGTTCGGGTTCGCGGTCGCCGCCCATCCGAGCCGGGGCGGTACGGCGTACGTGTTCCCGATCAACGCCGACGCGGACCGGGTGCCGGCCGAGCACCGGTGCCGGGTCTTCCGCACCACGGACGCCGGCGGGACGTGGGAAGCGCTGTCCAAGGGGCTTCCGGAGGAGGACCACTACGGCACGGTGCTGCGGGACGCCCTGTGCACCGACGACGCCGACCCCGCGGGGGTGTACTTCGGCAACCGCAACGGCGAGTTGTTCGCGTCCGCCGACGACGGTGACAGCTGGCAGCAGTTGGCCTCCCACCTGCCGGACGTGCTGTGCGTGCGGGCGGCGGTGGTCGGCTGACCCGGCAGGCGGGCGCGGGGCCGCGCCGTCGTGCTCCGGCCATCGGTTGATCGTCGGCCGGTGCACGGCAGTAGGGTGACGCCCGTGGCACCACGACCCTTGCATGAAATCGTCGAACCGGGCTGGGCTCAGGCCCTGGAACCCGTTGCCGGACAGATCGCCGCGATGGGCGACTTCCTGCGTACGGAGATCGCCGCGGGACGCACCTACCTCCCGGCCGGACCGAACGTGCTGCGCGCCTTCCAGCAGCCCTTCGACGAGGTACGGGTCCTGATCGTCGGTCAGGACCCCTATCCCACGCCGGGGCACGCGGTGGGCCTGTCGTTCTCGGTCGCGCCGGAGGTACGCCCGCTGCCGCCGAGCCTGATCAACATCTTCCAGGAGCTGCACGGCGACCTGGGGCTGCCCCAGCCGTCCAACGGCGACCTGACCCCCTGGACGCAGCAGGGCGTGCTGCTGCTCAACAGGGCGCTGACCACCGCGCCCCGCAGCCCCGCCGCGCACCGGGGCAAGGGCTGGGAGGAGGTCACCGAGCAGGCGATCCGGGCGCTGGCGGCGCGCGGCAAGCCTCTCGTCTCCATCCTGTGGGGCCGTGACGCCCGCAATCTGCGCCCGCTGCTCGGCAAGCTGCCCGCGGTGGAGTCCGCGCACCCCTCCCCGATGTCGGCCGACCGTGGCTTCTTCGGCTCGCGCCCGTTCAGCCGGGCCAACGACCTGCTGGTCCAGCAGGGAGGACAGCCGGTGGACTGGCGTCTGCCGTGACCGTCCCCGGCTTCCTCGCCGTGGACTCGGGCGGTTCCGGCCTCCGGGTCGTCGTCGGCGTGCCCGGGCAGGCACCGTCCGTCCCGCGGGCGAGCCGCGAACCCGTCCGCACGGGCGCACGGGGCATCGACCCCGCCCATCTGCTGGACCAGATCGTCCCCCTGGCGCGCGCCCTGGCCGCGGAGGCCGGGGTCGGCGAGCTGGACACCGCGGTCGTCGGCGCCGCCGGGTTCGCCTCCCTGGGCGACGCCCTGCGCGCCGAACTGCCCGGCGCACTCGCCGCGGAACTCGGCGTGCGGCACGTGGCGCTCGCCGCCGACGCGGTCACCGCGTACGTCGGCGCGCTCGGGTCACGTCCGGGCGCGGTGCTCGCCGCGGGCACCGGACTGATCGCGGTCGGCACCGACCTGGTCCGCTGGCGGCGGGCCGACGGCTGGGGGCATCTGCTGGGCGACTGCGGCGGCGGCGCCTGGATCGGGCGGGCCGGACTGGAGGCGGCGCTGCGCGCGTACGACGGCCGGGACGGCGGCTCCGCCCCGCTGCTGGCCTGCGTGGAGGAGCAGTTCGGCCCGGCGCCCTCGCTGCCCGGCCTGCTGTACCCGCGCTCCGACCGGGCCGCCGTGCTGGCGTCCTTCGCACCCCGGGTCGCGGCGTGCGCCCCGCACGACCCGGTCGCCGGGGGCATCCTGCGCGCGGCGGCCCGGCACATGGCCGAGTCCGCGGCGGCCGTCTGCCCCGGTGAAGGGGCGTTCGAAGTGGCGCTCACCGGTGGCCTGTTCAACCTGGGCGAACCCCTCCTCGCCCCGCTGCGCCGGGAATTGGCGGACCGGCTGCCCCACGCCCGGCAGGTGCCCGCGAACGGCGACCCGCTGCACGGCGCGGTACGGATCGCGACCGACCTCGCCGCCGGCCGGCTCTCCCTGCCGGGCGAACCGACGATGCTGCACGTGACCTCCCCGGTCGGCGACTGATTTCTCACATGGGCGACTGATCAGGTCGTCGACCCACATGCCCGACATAAGCCCGACGTATGCCCGGAACAGGCACCAAGGGCCCGTAACTCATCAGACAAAACCGGACGGATACCGCTCACCTGCACCCTCCCCGAACAGGGGAGCCCGATGAGCCAGTAACATGCGGCGCCATGAGCTCCCCCACTGGACCCGCGTCCGGCCTGCCAGTACGAATGCCGCGACCCCGCCAGCCCGGACGGCACCGCCGTCCGGAACCGCTGGTGGCCCCCGAGGGCGCGCCCGCGCTCGTCCTCGCGGTGCCCGGTGCGCCCAGCGCCGCCACGCGCGGCCTCGCCGAGGAGGTCGTGAGCATCGCCCGCTCCGAGCTGCCCGGCCTGGACGCCCGGATCGGTTTCGTGGACGGGGACGACAGCGAATTCCCCACCCTGCGGTCCGTGCTGGCGCACGCCGCCGAGGAGCGCGCCGCACGCTACGAGCAGGCCGTCGCCGCGGGCCTGGAGGTCAAGCAGCCCGACGGCCCGGTCGCCGTCGTCGTCCCGCTGCTGGCCGGTCCGGACAGCGCCCTGCTGCGCCACATCCGCCAGTCCGTGATGGACAGCCGGGTCGCCGCCGAGCTGACCGACGTCCTCGGCCCGCACCCGCTGCTCGCCGAGGCGCTGCACGTGCGTCTGTCCGAGGCGAGCCTGGCCCGCGCCGACCGTGCCCGGCTGTTCACCGTGGCGACGGCCGCGGACGGCATCGTCCTCGCCTCCGTGGGCGGCGAGGAGGCCGTGCAGGCGGCCGGGATCACCGGGATGCTGCTCGCCGCGCGCCTGGCCGTGCCGGTCATGGCGGCGGCCCTGGACCAGGAGGGATCCATCGCCTCCGTCGCCGAGCAGCTGCGTTCCTCCGGCTCCCAGCAGCTGGCCCTGGCGCCGTACCTGATCGGCCCGGAGATCGACGCCGGCCTGCTGGCCGCGGCCGCCGAGGAAGCGGGCTGCGCCACCTCCGAGGCGCTCGGCGCGTACCCGGCCATCGGCAAGCTCGCGCTCGCCAAGTACACGACGGCGCTGGGCATCGCCCCGCAGCAGGCGCAGGGCACGCCGGCCCGCTGAACCACCACGGCACCCGTACGACACAGGGCCCGCTCCGATCATCGGAGCGGGCCCTCCGCCTTCCCGGGGCCGGGCCCGGTCAGCCGGGCACGCGGCCGAACACGATGCAGGAGGCCGCGGCGACCTGCACCGAGCCGTCGTACCGGGGCAGACCCGTCGCCTCGTCCAGGGCGAACCAGCTCACGTCGCCGGAGCGCTCGTTGGCCGCGTACAGGAACCCGCCGTGCTCGGCGAGGGCGCGCGGCCAGTGGCCGCCGCAGGGCACCGTGCCGGTCAGCCGCAGTCCGTCGCCCTCGACGGCGAGGACCGACAGGACGTCCTCACCGCGGGTCGCCGTCCACACGAAGCGGCCGTCGGGCGAGACGACGATGCCCGAGGGGTAGGCGTCGCCGGCCGGGGAGTCCGGCAGCACCCGGACCTCGGTCAGCGGCTTGAGGGAGCCGCGGGCCGCGTCCCAGCGGCACACCGTGACCGTGGGGGTGAGTTCGTTGACCACGTAGGCGTGCTCGCCGTCCGGGTGGAAGGCGAGGTGGCGGGGGCCGGATCCGGGACGCAGCGCGTACTCGTGGTGCAGCACGGGGGCGCCGTGGTCGAGGGCACAGACCCGCACCGAGTCCGTGCCGAGATCGACGCTGACGGCCCACCGACCGCTCGGGTCGGGCTGCACATGGTGGGCGTGAGGTCCGCGCTGGCGCCGGTCGTGCGGTCCGGAGCCGGTGTGCTGGAGGACGCCGGAGGGCTTGGCGGCGAGGGTGCCGTCCGGTCGGAGGGGGACGGCGGAGACGCTGCCGGAGCCGTAGTTGGCGGTCAGCAGGTGCCCGTCGTGCAGGCTCAGGTGGGTGGGCCCGCTGCCGTCCACGGGGACGGGCGGCCCGGCGGGTTCCGGGCGGTCGCCGAGGACGCGGAAGGCCGTGACGGCGCCCTCGGCCGTCTCGCTGACCGCGTAGAGCATGGCTCCGTCCGGTGCCATGGCCAGGTAGGCGGGATCGGGTACGTCCTTCACGGCGGCCACGAGGGTGAGCGCCCCGCCGTCCGGCGCGACGTCCGCGGCGACCAGTCCCGGTCCGCCCGCCGCCGTGAACGAGCCGATGAACGCCCGGTGCCTGCCCGCTCTGCCGTCCTGTGCCACCGCTGTCCCCTCTCGGTCGAGCCGGTCGACCGGGCTGAGCCGGCCTGAGGCCGACGGTAGCAGTCGATCACCGACGGTCTAGACCAAGAGGAGGAGTGGCAGGGCGGTTCTTTGCGGAGACCCGGTGTTCAGGCGCCGACCAGCCGTGAGCCCGACGGCGTCCGCAGCGGCTCGGCCAGGTCGGCGAGGGCGCGTTCGAGGCCGTGCAGATGGGCGAGGGCGGGTTCGGCGGGCGGCTCGGCGGGACGTCCGTGCGGATGGGCGCCACCGGCGGTCAGGGCCTCGACGGCCGCCTCCACCCGCCAGCAGGCGGCGGCCAGGCGGGCGTCGTGGGAGGCCTCGGGATCGGCGGCGACCGCCACCAGGCCGCGGATCTCCCGGGCGCAGTCGTCGAGCAGCGCGAGGACCCGGCGGGCGCGCCGCTTGCGGGCCGGCATCGGGTGCAGCGGGTGCACCAGCGGGGCCACGGAGAGCCGGACCCGGCCGAGCAGCTGCTCCAGTTCGGCCACGCGCGGCGCGGGGTCGGCCGTGGCGGACCCCGCGAGCCGGTCCGCGGCCTCGGCCGTGCAGGCGTGCACACAGCGCAGGGCGCGCTGGATCCAGACGTCGGTGGTGGCGTGGGTGGTGACCGGCAGGACGAACAGCACGGCCAGCGCGGCGCCGAGCGCGCCCACGCCGGTCTCGGTGAGGCGCAGGGCGAGCAGGCCGGGGCTGAGGACGCCGAGGAGGCCGTAGAGCATCTCGGCGAGCAGGGTCACCCAGAGCATCATCCACGTGTAGGAGACGGCGGCGGTGTAGAAGATGCCGAAGACGGCGACCGCGACGAGCACGGCCGTCGGGACGGGCGCCCCGTGCACGGGGACGGCGACCAGGAAGCCCAGGCAGATGCCGATCACCGTGCCGAGGACCCGCCGGAAGCCCCGCACCAGCGTCTCGCCGCGGGAGGCGGTGTTGACGAAGATCCACCAGGTGGCGCCGACGGCCCAGTACCAGCGCTGCCCGGACACCAGCTGCCCCACGACCAGGGCGAAGCCCGCGCCCGCTGTCGCCTGGACCGCCTGCCGTGTGGTGACCCGGGCCAGCCCGGTCCCGGCGGGCGGGGCGGGTACGGCGGACGGGGGCAGCCGCCGCTCGTAGCACCAGGCGCCGAAGCGGACGGCCGCGGCGCTGAGCACCGACAGCAGGACGGCGGCGTACAGCTCGGGCAGCTGCTCCGGCGTCGCGTGCAGGAACTGGGCGACGAAGAAGGTCATGAAGGCGAACACGCCGAGGCTGTGCCCGCGCGGCCCCCAGCGGCGCGCGTAGACGCCGGCGCCGACGACGGCCAGGAAGGCGAGGTCCCGGGCCACGGGCAGGCTGTGCAGCTCGGCCGCGGCGGCGAGCACCGGCACCCCGACGGCGGGCAGCAGGGCGGTGGTGACCGCCTGGCCGCGCACGGTCGGATCGGCCACGGTGAACAGGGCGAGCAGCGCGGCGAGGCCGCCGGTGACGGCACCGGCGAGGGAGTGCCCGGAGGCGAGACAGACCACCACCGCCAGTCCGATGCCGAGGACGGCCCGCGCGGCGAAGCGCAACCGCGCCCGCCCCGGGTCCGGAGCCACGAACACCCTCTTCAGCACCACTGCCCTCCCCTGGGAACGACTGCACGAAAAAGGCGCCGCGGAGGTCCGCAGCGCCGTCGACGTACCCATGAGAGCATCACGGACGTCACTGGCTCAAGTGAGGCCCGGATCACTGGGCCATTGGCCCTGCTGTGGACGTCGACCACTGACCGCCGGAATACCAACGGACCAGGTCGCCCTGGGCGTGGGCAGGACCGACCGCTGAGCCATTGGTACAGTCGTCCCTCATGGCCGTGGACAAACTCGACACCCGCATCCTGCGGCTGCTCCTGGAGCAGCCGCGCACCAGCGTGCGCGAGTACGCCCGCATCCTCGGCGTCGCCCGGGGCACGCTCCAGGCCCGCCTGGAGCGGATGGAGCGGGACGGCGTGATCACCGGTACGGGCCCGTCCCTCTCCCCCGCCGCCCTCGGGCACCCGGTGCTGGCCTTCGTGCACATCGAGGTCACCCAGGGCCACCTCGACGACGTGGGGGACGCGCTGGCCGCCGTGCCGGAGATCGTCGAGGCCTTCTCGATCACCGGTGGCGGGGACCTGCTCGCCCGGGTGGTCGGCCGGGACAACGCCCATCTGGAGGACGTGATCCAGAAGCTGATCAGTCTCCCGGGCGTGGTGCGCACCCGGACCGAGGTGGCGTTGCGCGAACGCGTCCCTCACCGGCTGCTCCCGCTGGTGGAGTCGGTCGGCCGGGCTGCCCGCGCCTGATCATGGGCATGCTGGTCCGCATGAGCGATCCCGGCGCCCTCTCGGTCGTCTTCGATCTCGACGGCACGCTGGTGGACAGCGAGCCGAACTACTTCGAGGCGAGCCGGCGGACCCTGGCCGAGTACGGTGTCGCCTTCACCTGGACGGAGCACGAGAGCTACGTCGGCATCAGCACCCGGGAGACGGTGGCCGACTGGCGGCGGCGGTACGGGTTGCGCGTCTCGGCGGACGGGCTGCTGGAAGCCCTGGACCGCCGCTACCTGGCGCTGGCCCGCGCCCGTACGCGCGCGTACCCGGAGATGCGGAAGTTCGTGGAGTTGCTGGCGGCCGAGGGGGTGCCGATGGCCGTCGCCTCGGGCTCCTCCCCGGAGGCCATCGAGGCGATCCTGGCCGGCACCGGCCTGGCGGAGTTCCTGCGCACGGCCGTCTCGGCCGACGAGGTCGCCGTGGGCAAGCCCGCACCCGACGTCTTCCTGGAGGCGGCCCGGCGGCTGGGCGCCCGCCCCGCCGACTGCGTGGTGCTGGAGGACGCGGCAGCAGGGGCGGCGGCGGCCCACGCGGCCGGGATGCGCTGCATCGCGATCCCCTATGTGGCCGCACAGGCCGACGCGCCGGAGTTCGCCACGGCGGCCCTGCTGCTGCGCGGCGGCCAGGCGGAGTTCACGGCCCGCTCCGCCTACGCGTGGCTGAGGCGGACGAGGCCCTGACCCGGGCGGATCGGCCGGGAACGCGGACAGCGTTCCCGGACCTGTTCCCCCCGTCGCGCCGGGACCTCGCCGTGCGGTGAGCGTCCCCGCTGCTTAGCGTGACCACATGACCACAGTCCAGGCCCGGCCCGCCGCCGACGACCGGCGGTGGAAGGCGCTCGCGGTCTGTCTCGCGGCGGGCTTCATCTCGCTGCTCGACACCTCGATCGTGAACGTGGCGCTGCCCTCCATGGAGCGCGGGCTCGGGGCGTCCGAGGCCGCCCAGTCATGGGTCGTCTCCGGCTACGCCCTCACCTTCGGACTCGCCCTGGTCCCGGCCGGCCGGCTGGGCGACATGCACGGTCGGCGGCAGGCCTTCCTGTTCGGGCTCGCCCTGTTCACGGTGGCCTCCGCGGCCTGCGGGCTCGCCGCCGGCCCCTCCTGGCTGGTGCTGTTCCGGCTGGTGCAGGGCGCGGCGGCGGGCATGGTCGCGCCGCAGACCTCGGGGCTGATCCAGCAGATGTTCCAGGGCTCGGAGCGGGCGAAGGCGTTCGGGCTGCTCGGCAGCGTCATCGGGGTGTCGACGGCGGTGGGCCCGCTGGCGGGCGGTCTGCTGATCGACGCGGTCGGCACCGACGACGGCTGGCGCTGGGTGTTCTTCGTGAACCTGCCGATCGGGGTGGCCGCCTTCACGGCCGGCCTGCGGCTGCTGCCGCGCTTCCCCGCGTCGCCCGGAAAGCGTGAGACGTTCGACCTGTTCGGCGTACTGCTCCTCGGCTGCGGTGTCCTCGCGCTCATGCTCCCGCTGGTGCAGGAGCAGCAGTGGACCGGGCGGGAGAAGTGGACGATGATGCCGGTCGGCGCGCTGCTGCTGGGCGCGTTCTGGGCGTGGGAGAAGCGGCAGGGCCGGCGCGGGCGTGCCCCGCTGGTCGACCTGGCGCTGTTCTCCCTGCGGTCGTTCACGCTCGGCGCGCTGATCAGCCTGACCTACTTCGCCGGCTTCACCACGGTCTTCTTCGTCTACACCCTGTACCTGCAGAACAGCCTCGGATACAGCGCGCTCGCGGCCGGTCTGACCGTCCTGCCCTTCGCCGCCGCGTCGGCGGTCGGGGCCGCCCTCGGAGGCCGGCTGGTGGTGCGCTTCGGCCGCAAACTGGTCGTGCTGGGGCTGAGCGGGGTGGCACTGGGGCTGCTCGGAGTCGTGGCCGCGGTGCGACTGGTGCCCGGCGACGGCGTGGGATGGGCGTCGGCGCTGCCGATGCTGATCGGCGGCATCGGCTCCGGGCTGACCGTCTCCCCGAACACGACCCTGACCCTCACCCGTGTTCCCGTGCAACGTGCCGGTGCGGCGGGCGGCGTCCTCCAGACGGGCCAGCGCGTCGGTTCCGCGGCCGGTATCGCCGTGGTGGGCGCGGTGTACTTCGCGCAGATGGCCAATCACGGCAGCCCGGACACGGCGATCCAGCTCGGTCTGCTCACCGCCGTGGGTCTCATCGTGATCGCACTCGCACTGGCCGTCGCCGACCTGCGGGAACGGGAGGTGCACCCCGAACCGGAGAGGGCGGCCGAGCCGGCCCGATCCGAGGAGGGCGGGACCGAGGAAAGGGTCGCACGCGGCTCGTGAGCACCGGGCCCTGCCGGGAGACCGGCGGACCCGCTGAGAGGCCAGGGCCCCGCCGGGCGACCGGGGACCTCACGACCTGCGGCGCGGCTTCCCTCGTTTGGCCGGCTTCCCGCTCCCCGTCCCCGAGCGGCCGCGCACGGTGCGGCCAGCCGACTTCGCGCCCGCGCTCTTCCCGCCGGCGGACTTCGCGGAGCCCGGCTTCTTCTGCCGGGCGCCCGCCGGCTCCTGCCCCTGGCGCTGCTGCCCGGCCTCGGTCTTCGCCGCCCCACGGCCCCGCGTGCTGTTGACCGTGCGGCCGCGGACGATGCCGATGAACTCCTCCACCAGATCGGTGGTGGCCTCCTCCGGCCAGGACAGGGCGACACTCGACCGAGGGCCGTCGACCACCGGACGGTAGGTGAGGTCACGGCGGTGGTGCAGGCGGGCGAGCGACTGCGGGACGACCAGGAGGCCGATGTTCGCCGCCACCAGTTCGATCGCGTCCGCCGTGGTCGCGGGCCGCTCGAAGGCCGGCTCACCGGGCGGACCGTCCCAGTCGAAGACGTCGTCGAGGGGGTGGAGGAGCACCTCTTCGACGAGGTCGGCGAGGCTGACCTCCTCCACCGCGGTGATCAGGTGGTCCTTGGGGACGACCACCACCGTGGTCTCGGTGTAGAGGGGGATCGCGCTGAAGAACGTACGGTCCACGGGGAGCCGTACGAGCCCCGCGTCGGCCTCCTGGGAGCGCAGCAGCTCGTGCGCCTCGGCGACGGGTGCCTGGACGAGGGTGAGCGGGACGCCGGGCAGGCGCTCGTTCCAGACCTTCACCCATTTGGCGGGCGTCACTCCGGGAACGTACGCGAGCCGGAACGACGGTGATTCCTCCGAGCCTGTCACCAGGCCAGGCTACCGGCCGTGGTCGGGCGGCCCGCACTCGGCCGATACCCTTGACCCCATGAGTTCGCAGCAGAGCACCCAGACGATGAAGCCCGCGACCGCGGCGAAGAAGCTGGGTGTGTACCTCCCCGCCACCCCCGCCGCCTTCCAGGAGGGTGTGGTCTCGCGCGCCGAGCTGAACGAGCTCCAGGCCGACCCGCCCGAGTGGCTGCGCGAGCTGCGAGCCAACGGCCCCCACCCGCGCCCCGTGGTCGCCGCCAAGCTGGGCGTGTCCATCGCCGGTCTCGCGCGCGGCGGCGTCACCGAGGCGCTGACCACCGAGCAGATCGAGGCGCTCAAGCAGGAGCGCCCGGAGTGGCTGGAGAAGGAGCGCGCCACCCAGGCGGAGGTCCGCAAGGAGGCGGCGCGCATCAAGGCGAGGGACGCGGAGCGTGCCGAGGACGAGCGTCACTGACCTCGCCGCACCGACGGTCCCGTCGGAGCCTTCACTTCGCACGCCCCCGTCGCCGACCGCACGGCGATGGGGGCGTCGGCGTCCGACGGACAGGGCGTTCGGCGGGTAGGAGGAAGGACAGGCGGCGCCGAGTGGGCCGTCCCGGACGTGGCAGGGGACGGGCCGCCGTTCCCCCGTGTCGGCGGCCCGTCGGACGAGCGTCCGGGCAGGCCGGCGTCGCCGCGTCGAAGTCTGCACCCCGTCAGGGCGGCGGCGGTATGCGTACAACTGCGTACGCTGCCGGCGAGGACCCGGACCCGAGGCGACCGGAGAGGACACGTGGGGCTGGAGAAGGCCTACGAGCGGCTGACGGCCGTCGCCGTCGCGGCGCTGCACGAACGGGACCCCGTGCGTCTGTGGCCGATGCTCGCCGGCGCCCTGGCCGAACTGTGCGGTGGTGAGGCGGTCATCCACAAGCTGGACGACTGGAGCGAGCAACGGGGCAGGATCGGCACCGCACCCGATGCCGCCGCCGTCGAACTGGACCGGCTGGACGAGTCGGACGTGCGGCTTCTTCGCGCGGGCTTCCCCTTCGCCCGGCACTACGCGGCCGGGACGGGACGGGTGCCGGTCTCCGCCCTTCGGGCCGCCGGCGCCGGCTGGCCGGGCAGCCCGACGGCGCGCCTGCTCGGCGACGTCCTGGACGTGGACCATGTGCTGGGGGTGCCGCTGCCGGACAGCACGACTCCCGTCACCGGGTGCCTCGTGTACCGCTCCGGTGCGGATTTCAGCGACGACCACCTCGTCATGGCCGAACGTGCGCAGCCGCTGCTGGCCGCGGTGGAGCGGCAGCGGCTCCTGCTGGAGGAGTGGCGGCGGGCGCTCGGCCCGCGGGGCGCGCCGGACGAGCGGGCGGCGCAGAGCACGCTGACGCCGCGCGAGACCACGGTCCTGGTCCTGCTCGCCGGCACGCTCACCGCGGACGCCATCGGCCGCCGCCTCGGCATCTCGGCCCGCACCGTGCACAAGCACGTCGAGAACATCTACCGCAAGCTGGGCACCCGCGACCGGGTGGGCACGGTGCTCCGCGCCCAGCGTCTCGGCCTGCTCCGCTCCCCCGGCCCGCTCTGAACCCGAACCGGTCCCGGACGGGCCGGGCGTGAGGGTCCGTCAGCCCAGGAAGCTCAGCCGTACCCGGCGTTCGGGGTTGTCCTTGTTGGTGTCCACCAGGCACACCGACTGCCAGGTGCCGAGCTCCAGGCGTCCGCCGATCACCGGGAGGGTGGCGTGGGGCGGGACGAAGGCCGGCAGGACGTGGTCGCGGCCGTGGCCGGGGCTGCCGTGCCGGTGCTGCCAGCGGTCGTCGGCCGGGAGCAGGGTGTGCAGCGCCGCGAGGAGGTCGTCGTCGCTGCCGGCGCCCGTCTCGATGACGGCGATACCGGCGGTGGCGTGCGGGACGAAGATGTTGAGCAGGCCGTCGCGGCCTGCCGCCGCCTCCCGCAGGAACTCCTCGCAGTCTCCGGTGAGATCGACGACGCGTTCCCGGGAGCCGGTGGAGACGTTCAGCGTTCGGGTGGTGAAGGCATCGGACATGCCACCATCCTGGCCCATGCGCCGGTTTTCACACCCCGCGGCACGATCGATTCCCAGCGGCTCGCGACGAGCGGGGGCCCGCCCGGCGGGAAGATCCGCGCGCGGCTCCCTGTTGCAGGGAGCGTGAACGCGACACGCGAGGTCGAGGTAGTCGTCATCGGCGCCGGTCAGGCCGGCCTGGCCGCCGCCTACCACCTGCGGCGCACCGGGTTCGAGCCCGACCGCGACTTCGTGGTGCTGGACCACTCCCCCGGTCCGGGCGGTGCCTGGCAGTTCCGGTGGCCGTCGCTGACGTACGGCAAGGTGCACGGCATGCACGCGCTGCCCGGCATGGAACTGACGGACGCCGACCCGGCACGGCCCTCCGCCGAGGTCGTCCGTGAGTACTTCGACCGGTACGAGCGCACCTTCGACCTGCGGGTACGGCGGCCGGTGGACGTGCGGGCGGTGCGCGAGGGAGGCGGCGGCCGGCTGCTCGTGGAGACCTCGGAGGGCGTCTGGTCGACGCGGGCGCTGATCAACGCGACGGGCACCTGGGACCGGCCGTTCTGGCCGCGCTACCCGGGTCAGGAGACGTTCCGCGGAAGGCAGTTGCACACCGCGCAGTACGCCGGTCCCGAGGAGTTCGCCGGGCTGCGGGTCGTGGTGGTGGGCGGTGGCGCCTCCGGCACCCAGCACCTGCTGGAGCTGGCCCCGTACGCGGCCGCGACGACCTGGGTGACCCGGCGGCCGCCGGTGTTCCGCGAGGGCCCGTTCGACCAGGAGGCGGGGCGCGCGGCGGTCGCGCTGGTGGAGGAGCGGGTGCGGCGGGGTCTGCCGCCGCGCAGTGTGGTCTCCGTCACCGGGCTGCCCCTCAACGAAGCCGTCCGGCAGGGCCTCGCCAGCGGTGTCCTGGACCGCCGGCCCATGTTCGACCGGATCACCCCGGACGGGGTGGAGTGGGACGACGGCCGGCGCGTGGACGCCGATGTGATCCTGTGGGCCACCGGATTCCGGGCCGCGTTGGAGCACCTCGTTCCGCTGCGGCTGCGCGAGCCGGGCGGCGGTATCCGTGTGGAGGGAACCCGCGCGGTGGCCGATCCGCGGATCCACCTTGTGGGTTACGGCCCCTCGGCGAGCACGATCGGCGCGAACCGGGCCGGGCGCGCGGCCGTACGGGACATCAGGCGGCTGCTGGCCGAGGACGAGCCGGTCGCCGCGTGACGTCCCGCCGGCTCAGCGGAGCGGCGGCTGGGAGGAGGCCGCGGACGGCAACGGGCTCCCGCTGGGCGTCGGCGCGGGCGCGGCGCTCTGGTGCAGCGCGTTGAACTCGGCCACGTTGCGCAGGTGTGTGGCGTAGTCGGCGGTGAAGCGGGTGTCCCCCGGCTTGACGGTGACGAAGTACAGCCAGTCGCCCGACGGCGGGTTGTACGCGGCGCGCATGGCTTCCTCGCCGGGGTTGTCGATCGGCGTCGGCGGCAGCCCCATGCGCTGGTAGGAGTTGTACGGGCTCTCGACGCGGGTGTCGTCCTCGGTCGTGTGCACGGTGATGCGGTTCATCGCGTAGTTGATGGTGGAGTCCATCTGCAACGGCATGCCCTGGTTCAGCCGGTTGAAGATGACCCGTGCGACCTTACCCATGTCCGCCTTCGTGGCGGCCTCGGCCTGGATGATGCTGGCGATGGTGACGGCCTGGTAGAGGTTGATCGAGGTGCGCTGCGCCCCGGCGGCCACCGGCGCCGCCTCGAACCGCTTGCCGGCGGTGTGGACCATGGACCGCAGCAGGGACTCGGGGGTCGTCCCCTTCGGCAGCGGATAGGTCGCCGGGAAGAGATAGCCCTCCGGGTTGCCTCCGGCTTCGCCCGGCAAGGGAAGGCGGGCCTTGCCGATGGTCTTGCTGGTAGTGCCCGCAGGTAGTTTCAGGGCTTTGTCGACGGCGTCGTACACCTGGCTCGCGCGCCAGCCCTCCGGGACGATCAGGGTGGGGGGCTTCGCCACCACCTTGTGACCGCCCTTCGCCGTCAGCAGCGGCACCGCCACGGCGGTGCCGGCGACGACGGCGCCGGCCGCCACGACGAGAGCGAATCTGCCCCGGCGTGTCAGTCGGATCCTGCCCCGTGGCGAAGTGTTCGTCTGCATGCGGGCACGGTAGTACGTATATCGTCACAAACCCGGCATATGTTCAGTTTGTCGACGGCTGCGTCAGCTTGACGGTTCAGCCCGCCGGTTCCAGTTGCGCGTCCCGGCGCACCAGGGCGGCGTAGCGCCCGTCCAGTTCGAGCAGTTCCTCGTGCGTGCCCCGCTCGGCGACCCGTCCGGAGTCGAGCACCACGATCTGGTCCGCGGCGCGGACGGTGGACAGGCGGTGGGCGATGGTCACCGTGGTCCGGTCGGCGGACAGCGCGTCGATGGCGTCCTGGACGGCCGCCTCCGTACGGGTGTCGAGTGCGCTGGTGGCCTCGTCGAGGATGAGGACCGGCGGGTCGCGCAGGATGGTGCGGGCTATGGCGAGGCGCTGTTTCTCGCCTCCGGAGAAGCGGTGGCCGCGTTCGCCGACGACGGTGTCGTAGCCGTCGGGCAGCGCGGCGATGTGGTCGTGGATCTGTGCGGCCGCGGCCGCGGCGTACAACTCCTCGTCGGTGGCGTCCGGTTTGGCGAAGCGGAGGTTGTCGGCGACCGAGGCGTGGAAGAGGTACGTCTCCTGGGAGACGACGCCGACCGCGCGGGCGAGGGTGTCGAAGTCGAGGTCGCGGACGTCGACCCCGTCGAGGGTGACCCGGCCGCCGGTGACGTCGTAGAGGCGGGGCACCAGATAGCCGAGGGTGGACTTGCCGGCGCCGGTCGGGCCGACCACGGCGAGGCTGCCCCCGGCGGGCACGGTGACGTCGATGCCGTCGAGGATCGGACGTGCCGTCTCGTCGCCGGCGTCGTAGCGGAACTCGATCCGCTCGAAGCGGACCTCGCCCTTGATGTGGTCGAGGTGGACCGGCTCTTCGCGCTCGGTGATGTCGATGGGCAGGTCCAGGTACTCGAAGATGCGCTGGAACAGCGCGAGCGAGCTCTGGATCTGGACGCCGGTCGCGAGCAGGCTGACGGCCGGACGGAACAGGCCCTGCTGGAGCGAGACGAAGGCGACGATGGTGCCGAGGGAGACCTCGGGGCCGCCGAGCCGGAGGGCCAGTCCCGCGGTCCAGTAGATGACGGCGGGCATCGCGGCCATGACGATCGTGATCACGGCCATGCGCCAGCGCCCCGCCATGTTCGACCTCACCTCGAGGTCGACCAGGCGCTCGGACTCCTCGGCGAAGGACGCGGTCAGCGAGTCGGACCGGCCCATGGTGCGGCCGAGCAGGATGCCGCTGACGGACAGCGACTCGGTGACGGTGGCGGCCATCGCGGCCATCTGTTTCTGCCGCTGGGTGGTGATCTTCTTGCGTTCGTTGCCCACGCGGCGGCTGATCCAGACGAACGCCGGCAGCAGGAGCAGCGAGACGATCGTGAGCCGCCAGTCGAGGGCGACCATCGCGACGATCGTGGCGATCACACTGGTGGCGTTGGAGACCAGGGAGGTGGCGGTGGAGGTGACGGTGGCCTGCATGCCGCCGATGTCGTTGGCGATGCGGGACTGCACCTCGCCGGTGCGGGTGCGGGTGAAGAAGGCGAGCGACATGCGCTGCAGGCGGCCGTAGACCGCGGTGCGCAGGTCGTGCATGACGCGCTGGCCGACGGTCGTCGAGATCAGGGTCTGCAGCACGCCGAAGACGCCGGCGAGCACGGCGCTCACGATCATGCCGAGCGCGAGCAGGCTGAGCAGACCGGTGCGCCCCTGCGGGATCGCGACGTCCAGGGTCTCCTTGAGCAGGAACGGTGTGGCCACCGAGACCAGCGAGGAGGCGCCGACCAGCAGGCCGACGATCGCGAGCCGTCCGCGGTAGGGACGGAAGAGCTTCAGGATGCGGCGCACCTGCCGTGGTTGCTCGGCGGCGTCGGCAGGCGGGGTCCAGTGGGGTTCACGGTCGGGGTGCATGGGCTCCTACGGAGGTGAACGGGCGCCGGCCGGGGTCGGCCGACGATGCCGGAACGGATCGTAGCTCATTGTTACCTATACTCACAATGAACGGCGTCCTGATATTGTTCCCGCATGACGACCCCAGATCCCGACGGTCTGCTCGCCGAGCAGTTGCTGCGGCTGACCCGCCGGGTGCACCGCATCCAGAAACGCCATCTGGAGGAGCGCGAGCTGGGCGTCACCCCGGCCCAGTCCCGGCTGCTGCGCACCCTCGCGCACTACGGCTCACCCCCGCGGATGGCCGACCTCGCCGAGCGCCTGGAGGTCGTCCCCCGTGCGGTGACGACCCTGGTCGACGGGCTGGAGGCGAACGGCAAGGTCCGGCGGGCGCCCGATCCGGCGAACCGGCGCGCGATCCGGATCGAGCTGACGGACGAGGGGCGCGCGACCCTGCGCGAACTGCGCGGCGCGCGCCGCTCGGCGGCCGAGGAGATACTCGCCCCGCTGACGGAGAAGGAGCGCCAGGTGCTCGGCGTACTCCTCGACACGCTGATCGACGGGGGCGCCGCCCACGCCTGCTGACGGCCGCGTCGGCCGGGAGCAGTCGTCGGTGGTGCCGGGCGGCGCGCCCCGTGGCGCCGGGCTCAGCAGCGGCTGCGGTCTTCGGTCAGCACCCCCTGGACGGTGGTCAGCGACCGGTCGTAGCACCCCTCCGAGCCGTACAGCCGATAGCGCTCGGTCGACGTGCCGACCGCGTGCCGCTGGTCGCGCGGGACGTTGAGCGTGTAGGAGGCGTCGCCGCGGTAGGTGTCGTCCAGCCGCGACCGGAGCGTCCGCCGGCCGCCCTCGCGCTCCACGACCGAGGCGCGGTCGCCGAGCGCCAGCACGGTGCGCAGCCGGTCGTCCGTACCGACCGTCGTGGCGCCGTCCATCGTGTACGTCCGCTGCGTGTGCGTGGTCCGCATGGGTCCGTGGCCGCCGACGGTGACGGTCTCGTCGTCTTTCCAGGTCGCGTCGAGTCCGTCGGTGTTCTCCCCTTCCGTCCAGCGGTGCACGGAGGTGTTGGCGAGCGTCCGCGTGACGGTGGTGGTGACGCGGCCGTGCGAGGTGTCGAGGTAGCCGGAGACGGTGAGCCGGTGCCCGGCCCTCGTGTCCACGCGGTTCTCGGAACCGGGCGTGTAGGTGGAGGAGTTGGCGAGGTCCGTCGCCCTGTCACCGGTGAGCGCGCCGGTGACGTGGGCGCGGTGCGCGTCCTGCCAGACGAGTACGTTCACCGGTGCGCTCCAGCCGGACTGCCCGGCGGGTACACCGGCGACGGAGACCTCCACGCGGTGCGGGCGGCCGTCGTTGAGCAGACCGGCGTACGGCGTCAGGTCGTACTCGAGCGGCCGGACGTCGAAGGCGCGGGGCGCCGGAAGCACGTACCAGAGGAAGGGGTTGGACCAGCCGCCGGTCCACACGTTCGGGAACGGGGAGGCGATTCCGGCGAGTTGCCCGTCGACCTTGATCTGCACCTCGCGGTAGGGGCCGTGGTCGGCCTTGCAGGAGTAGGACGCCGGGTCGGCGACGGTCAGGTACCAGAACTCCTCGCAGCCGCCTCCCGACCCGGTCGCGTACACCTCGGCGACGATCCGCTCGCTGTTGCGCGGGGTGGTGAGCGTCGTGCCGTCGGGCGCGTCGGCGAGGGTGAGCACCCGGTCGGGCGCGGGGTCCGCGGGTCGGCCCGCGTAGAAGGTCAGCGTGACGTGCACGTCGATGACACCCGTGTAGGTGTCGTCCACGACGTTGCCGATGAGCATCTCGACGTCCCGCGCGTCACGGAAGGTGTCGCTGTAGCGGGTGACGTCCTTCTCGACGTGCCATTCGATGCCGTCGGGCGAGGGCTCGGGCGTGGAGGTGCGCAGGATCTCCACGCCGCCGACGTGCAGATAGCCGAGCCGGTCGAACTGACGTCCCTTCACCTTGCCGTCCAGGCGCAGGACGACCTTGCTCCAGCGGTCGCCGCAGCCCCGGGGCGGGGAGTACGTGCCGCGGTACGGGGTGAAGTCGCGGAACCGGACGTCGGCGAGGGTGACCTGGCACGACCTGGTGTGCGGGCGGTCGACGGGCGGTGCCGCGGTCACCGGGTCGTGCCAGTCGGTGCCGAACTCGGCGGGCGCGTCCGCCGCTTGGGCGACGGGGGTTCCGGTGCCGAAGAACGTGCTCACCAGAAGGGTCGCCCCGACGAGCATGGACATGACTATCCGTCTTCTCATGGCCGGAGTTCTACGGGGAGTTGACCATCGGACGCAACGAGCAGACCGGCCGAAGAACTCCGCGACGGCACACGGGGCCCGCAGCGCCACCGCGTCGACCGCCGCAGCACTCCCCGTCCGCAGAGCCGCCATGCCCCGCACGGCCGCACACCATCGGGGCAATTGGTGCTATAAGCACACTTGACTGACATAGTGCCGTCATGGAGATCAGCAAGGGGCCCACGGGGTCCGCGCGGCAGGAGTCCCCGCAGAGGCGCCCCCGGATGGTCCTCCGCGGCCGGCGCACGGTCCTCGCCCTCGCCTTCGCGGGCGCCGGCACCCTCACCGGCGCCGCCCTGTTCGCAAACGTCCTCCCGCACGGAACCCACGGCTCGCCCGCTCCCGGTGCGACCGCGTCGGCCGGAGAGGTCCCCTCCCCCGGGGCCCCGGGCATCGGCGACCCGCTGATGCCGCTCGCCGGGAACGGCGGGTACACGGTCCGCCGCTACACGCTCGACTTCGACTGGCGGGCGGTGCGGACGCCGTTCCCCGCAACGGCCACGATCACCGCCACCGCCACCCAGGCCCTGTCCCGGTTCGACCTCGACTTCGCGGGCAACACGCTGCACCGGGTCACCGTCGACGGCGCTCCCGCCACCGCCGTACGCCACGGCGACGAACTCCTGGTCACTCCCGCCAGGCCCATCCCCCACGGCAGCGCCTTCACCGTCCGCGTCGCCTACACCGCCGACCCGAACCAGAGCCGCCACCGCGACGACGCGATCCAGGACTACGGCTGGGTGCCCACGTCCGACGGGACCGTGGTGTACGCGCAGCCCGACGGCGCGAGAATGATCTTCCCGGCCGACGACCATCCGAGCCTGCGGGCGCCCGTCACCTTCCGCATCACCACCCCGTCGGACCTCAGCGCGGTGGCCAACGGCCGGCTCGTCGACAAGGTCCGGCAGGCCGACGGACGGATCCGGTGGACGTACGACTCCGAGCAGCCGATCGCGGCGCAGCTGGTCCAGATGGCGGTGGGCAGATTCACCTTCGTCGACGGCACCGGACCGCGCGGGCTGCCCGTCCGGGACGTGGTCCCGGACGGCCTGGTCGGCGACACCGAGGCGTACCGCTCGCTGACCCCCGGCCACCTGGCCTGGCTGGAGCGGCAGCTCGGCCCGTACCCGTTCCGCCGCTACGGCGTGCTGGTCGGGGACACCGACCAGCCGGTGGCGCTGGAGACGCAGTCGCTGTCCGTCGTCCCGAGGGAGGACCTGCTGGGCGACCGCGTCGA
Organism: Streptomyces sp. NPDC015139; assembly: GCF_043079785.1. Lineage (NCBI taxonomy): Bacteria > Bacillati > Actinomycetota > Actinomycetes > Kitasatosporales > Streptomycetaceae > Streptomyces > Streptomyces sp. NPDC015139. Next base: position 402,121 of record NZ_JBIBUW010000006.1, read on the forward strand.
CGCCGAACGCAACCTCGTGCACGAGCTGACGCACCATTGGACCGGTGACAGCGTCGCGATCCGCCGCTGGTCCGACCTGTGGCTGAGCGAGGGTCACGCCCGGTTCTACGAGCGGCTGTACTCCGACACCCACGGCGGTCCCGGCCTCGAAGAGGCCATGCGGGCGGCCTACGAGCAGCACGACCAGTGGCGTCACGACGAGGGCGCTCCGGCCGAACCGACGGAGCCGGACCTGTTCAAGGTCATGCGCTACGACGGCTCGGCGCTGGTGCTGTACGCCCTGCGGGAGAAGGTCGGTGACGAGACGTTCGGCAGGATCGAGCGGGCGTGGGTGAGCAGGTACCGGGGCCGGGCGGCCGGCACCCGGGACTTCGTCGCACTCGCCTCCGAGGTCGCGGGCGAGGACCTGACGCCCTTTCTGACGCCTTGGCTGTACGGGCCGCACACCCCGCCGATGCCCGGTCATCCCGACTGGCGGGTGGACCCCGTCGAGGACTGAGCCCGCACGCCGCCGACCGAGTGGCCTCTGCCCTGCCGCTCGGCCAGCGAGGTGACGGTTGGCGCGACGGGGCGCGCCAGGCACGGAAACGTTGCCGGGGTGGCGTCCAGGACAAGTCCCTCTGTCCTGGTGGTGTCGAACATGTCTGGAGAACCGTCCAATGAGAAGACCGGCCGCCCTGCGTGTTCCCAACAGCCTCCGCGAATGCCGTCGAACGGCGTGCGTGATCGCGTCGGCGGCGCTGCTCGCGCCGCTGCTGCTCGTCCCGGTGCTCGGAGACGACGAGGTGCAGGACCGGCTGCTGCAGGACGCCTTCGCGGACGCGGCGCGCGAGTACCACGTGCCCCGCAGCGTGCTCATGAGTGTGTCCTACATGCAGTCGCGATGGGACGCCCACCCGGGCTCCCCGAGCGTCGCGGGCGGCTACGGGCCGATGCACCTGGTCGACGGCGGCAAGGCCCTGCCCCCGGCTGCGGCCGGCGCGCAGGGCAGGGACGGCGCCGGCGCCCGGCCGCCCGTCGGAGCCGCGGGGAACCCCGACGCGGGCCCGGCCGAGTCGCTGCCCGGCCACCGCGTCCAGCCGGCGGACCTGGAACGCGCCGCACGCCTGATCAAGGTCCCGGCGGAGCGCCTGCGGACGGACGCCGCCGCCAACGTGCGTGGCGGCGCGGCACTCCTGGCGGCCACGCAACGCAAGCTCGGCAAGCCCCTCAGCGACAATCCGGCGGACTGGTGGGAGGCGGTCAAGCACTACCCGGGCACCCGTGACATCACCTCGGCGACCGCCTACGCCAACGACGTGTTCGACGTGATCCGCAAGGGCGCGCACCGCACCACCGCCGAGGGACAGGAGGTCAGCCTCGCCGGCAACCCCCGTGTGCGCGTGGCGCGCACACCGGACAAGAAGCGGCCGAAGGAGGTCGAGTGCCCGGCCGACCTCGCCTGCGACTGGCTCAGCGCGCCGTACGTGGAGATCGACGACGACGGCGCGTACGGCAACCACGACCTCGCCGACCGGCCGCGGGACGAGAAGATCGAGTACATCGTCATCCACGACACCGAGTCGTACCTGCCGAACATGTTCAAGACCGTGCAGGACCCGACGGAGGCGTCCTGGCACTACTCGATCAGCTCCAGCGACGGCCACATCACCCAGCACGTCCGCACCAGGGACGAGGCCTGGCACTCCGGCAGCCAGTTCGTGAACGCCCGCTCGATCGGCATCGAGCACGAGGGGTTCCTCACCCACCCCGGCACCTGGTTCACGGAGCAGATGTACCGCTCCTCGGCCCGCCTGGTGCGCTACCTCGCCAAGAAGTACGACGTCCCGCTCGACCGGCAGCACATCTTCGGCCACGACAACGTGCCGTCACCGACCGCGGACAGCATCCCCGACATGCACGACGACCCCGGTCCCTTCTGGGACTGGCGGCACTACTTCGACCTGCTCGGCGCGCCCCTGAAGGCCACGGCCGGGGCGGACAGCGACATGGTGATGATCCTGCCGGACTACGTCTCCTACAAGCCGAGGTTCACCGGGTGCGGCAAGGACGGCGAGCCGTGCCCGCCGCACGGGTCGAGCGCCGTACGGCTGCACACCGAACCGGACGAGAAGGCCCCGCTGATCCAGGACCCGGGCCGCAAGCCGGACGGCGACCCCTCCACGGAGGACGTCAACGACCTCGGATCGCGTGTCTCCGCAGGCCAGACCTATGCCGTCGCCGGGCGCAGCGGCGACTGGACGGCCATCTGGTTCCAGGGGAACAAGGCCTGGTTCAAGAACCCGAAGAAGCACCCGACCGCCGTCGGCGCGGCCGGCCGGATGGTGACGCCGAAGGAGGGACTGGACGAGGTCCCGGTGTTCGGCCGTGCCCTGCCCGAGGAGGACGCCTACCCGGAGGACGTGGAGGAGCCGACCGAGTCGCCGCTCCCCTACCGTTTCCGGGCCGGCCAGCGATACGTGACCCAGGCCCGCGTCGACAGCTCCTACGTCCCGCGGTCGTCCTTCGTCAGCACGCCGAGCCCGGTCGTGAAGGGCCAGGAGGGCTACTACGAGATCCAGTTCGGCCACCGGCTCGGCTACGTCCGGGCGAGCGACGTGGACATCGTGAGCAACAAGTCCGCCGCGGCGGGACCGCCCCCCGCGCAGAAGGGCGGCACGGCGGGACGCTAGGCGGACAGGTCCACCCGGTCCCCCATCACCACGACGGGCTTGCGGGCCGGGTCGAGGGTGCGCAGCAGATGCTCCATGGCCGCCCGGGAGACGCTGACGCAGGCCGAGGTGCCGCTGTGGTGGTCCATGTGCAACCAGATGCTGCCGCCCTTCTCCGCACCCAGGGGGCGGGTGGCGTCCTTCGGCGGGTTGCCCCGGACCCGGTTGTAGTCGATGGCGATGACGTAGTCGAAGTCGTGGTGGTACGCCTTCTTCCAGTAGGCCGGGGCCGCGTAGGCGACCTGGTCCCGGTCGTACGGCAGCTTCGCGCCCGGGTCCGGGAGCACGCCGCCCGCGTCCGAGAGGGTGAACACACCGACCGGGCTGCGCTTGTCGCCCTCGTGATGGTCGGTCGTCCAGCCCTTGCGCCCGTTGTGGGCGGGCCAGCTCGCCTCCTGGTGCCAGCGGCCACCGCGCCGGGTGTACAGCACCACCGTGGATTCGGCCGAGTCCTTGCCCCGGCCGTAGACGGCCACGACCTGGCTCGAGTCCGCGGGGATCTTCCGGTGGAGCCGTTCGCCGACCCCCGGGACACGGGTCGTGTCGCTCGGGTGCGTCGCGTCCCCCGTCGGCCTCTGCGTGCCCCGGCCGCCCGCCCCTGACGCGCCGTCCGCACCGGAGCCCGGACCGCCGCAGGCCGTGGTGGTCGCCAACAGAGTCCCCAGGGCCGCCATCGCGACCGTCACACGCCGCACGCTGTCTATCACCGCCCCATGATGACATCGCGGCTTCGGGCGACGGCCACCTGGCCGGATACGGGCGGATTGCGGGAGTGCCCCAGGAAAACCGGTTGAAATCAACCGCTCGGCGACGCGAACCTTTCACGGCTCGTCACCGCCCGCCGCTCCCCCTGCCCTGCCCTCTTCCGCCTCCCCGCCACGAGCTCCCCCTCGCACGAGCTCCCTTCTGACACGAGCCACTGGGACGTCATGCAGATTCAAGACCTTCCGTATCCCGATCCGGGCGTCCCCGACGCGCGCTCGGGCCCCCGCTTCCTGTGGTGGCTGTGGCGCAACCAGACGGGCGGCCAGCTGAAGGCGCTCGCCTGGGGCCTCCTCCACTTCGTCTCCGTCTCCGCCCTGCCTTTCTGTGTGGGCCTCGCCGTCCAGGCCGTCGTCGACCGCTCCGGCTCCCGGCTGGCCCTGACGGGTGGTCTGATGCTGCTGTGCGGTACGGGCATCGCCGTCGGGGACACCTTCCTGCACCGGGCCGCCGTCACCAACTGGATCACCGCCGCCGCCCGTGTCCAGCAGCTGCTCGCGCGCAAGGCCGCCCACCTGGGATCCGCCCTCACCCGGCGGGTCGCGGCCGGTGAGGTGGTGGCCGTCTCCACCGGTGACGTGGAGAAGATCGGGTGGTTCGTCGAGGCGGTCTCCCGGTTCACCGCCGCGGCGCTCACCGTCGTCGCGGTCTGCGTCGGCCTCCTCGTCTACCAGCCGGCGCTGGGTGTGGTCGTCGCCGTCGGACTGCCCGTCGTCGCGCTCGCGGTGCTGCCGCTGCTGCCCCGGGCGACCCGCCGGGCCGACGAGCAGCGCGAGAAGGCGGGCCGGGCCACGGAACTGGCCTCGGACACCGTCGCGGGGCTGCGCGTGCTGCGCGGTATCGGCGGCGAGGAGCTGTTCCTCGACCGCTACCGCCGGGCCTCCCAGGAGGTACGCCACGCGGCCGTGCGCAGCGCCCGGATGTGGTCGCTGATCTCCGCCGTCCAGGTGCTGCTGCCGGGGCTGCTGATGATCATGGTCGTCTGGCACGGCGTCCATCTGGCCCGCGAGGGCCGGATCACGGTCGGCGAACTCGTCACCGTCTACAGCGCGGTGATGATCCTCAACTATCCGCTGCGGCACTTCGAGGAGATCGCCATGGCGTACTCCTTCTCGCGGCCCTCGGCCAGACGGGCCGCGCGCGTGCTGGCACTGGAACGGTCCACGGCCGCCACCATCGAGGCGGGCCCACGCCCCGACGGTGGCGACGGCACCCGTCCGGACCAACTGCCGGACGGCGACCTGTACGACCCCGACACCGGTCTGCTCGTCCCCGCCGGCCGGCTCACCGCCGTGGTCTGCGGCGACCCGGGCGCGGCCGGCAGGCTCGCGGAGCGGCTGGGCGGCCATCCCGCCGAGCCGGGCCGGCCGGTGCTGCTCGGTGGTGTGCCTCTGGACGAACTCCCCCTGGACACCGCCCGGACCGCCGTCCTCGTCCAGGACAAGGACCCGGTACTGCTCTCCGGTACCTTGCGCGAACTGCTCGACGTGCCCGCCTCCGGAGCCGTCGCCGCGGCGGACGCGCTCGCGGCCGCGCAGTGCCAGGACGTCCTGGACGCGCTGGTGCAGGGGTCGGTGGACGCGGCCGACCCGATGGACGCCCGCATCACGGAGCGCGGCCGCTCCCTCTCCGGGGGCCAGCGCCAGCGACTCGCGCTGGCGAGGTCCCTGATCACCGACCCCGAGGTGCTGGTGCTGGACGAACCGACGTCCGCGGTCGATTCGCACACCGAGGCACGGATCGCCGACGGGCTGCGCCGGCTGCGCTCGGGGCGGACCACGGTGGTCCTCACCTCCTCGCCGCTCCTGCTCGACCGTGCGGACCGGGTCGTCCTGGTCCACGAGGGCGAGGTCGTGGCGACCGGTGTGCACCGCGAACTGGTCGACGGTGAGCCGCGGTACCGGTCCGTGGTGACGCGGGAGACCGACGAGGAGATGGCCGCGGCCGGCGCGGACGCCGGCCTGGCCGACGGGAACGCTCTGCTGGGCGTGCTCGGGGAACTGGAAGAGATCGAGGAGAGCGCATGATCGGCGTTGCGCCGCCGGCGTACGACCCGGCGGCCCCGACGACCGCCACCACCCTGCCCGTCGGCGCGGCCGCGACCGTACGCGCCTACGTCACCGAGCTGTTCCGCAGGCACCGCCGGGCCTTCCTGCTGCTGATCGCCGTCAACACCGTCGCGGTGATCGCCTCCATGGTGGGCCCCTACCTGCTGGGCGGCCTGGTCGAGCGGGTGTCGGACGACGCCCGGGACCTGCATCTGGGGTTCACCGTCGGGCTGTTCGCGCTCGCGCTGGGCGTGCAGGCCGTGTTCGTGCGCCAGGTGCGGCTGCGGGGCGCGATGCTCGGCGAGCGGATGCTCGCCGACCTGCGCGAGGACTTCCTCGTCCGGTCGGTCGGGCTGCCGCCGGGCGTGCTGGAACGGGCGGGTACGGGCGATCTGCTCTCCCGCATCACCACCGACATCGACCGGCTGGCCAACGCCATGCGCGAGGCCGTGCCGCAGCTGGCCATCGGTGCCGTGTGGGCCCTGCTGCTGCTCGGCGGGCTCGTGGTGACGGCACCGCCGCTGGCGGCCGCCGTCCTGGTCGCCGTCCCGGTGCTCGTGGCCGGCTGCCGCTGGTACTTCAAGCGGGCGCCCTCCGGTTACCGCTCCGAGGCCGCCGGGTACGCCGCCGTCGCCGCCGCGCTCGCCGAGACCGTCGACGCGGGCCACACCGTCGACGCGCACCGCCTCGGCGACCGCCGGGTCGCGCTGTCCGAGCGGCGGATCAAGGAGTGGACGGCCTGGGAGCGGTACACCCTCTGGCTGCGGTCCGTGCTCTTCCCGGTGATCAACGCCGTCCACGTCCTCGTGCTCGGCTCGGTCCTGATGGTCGGCGGTGTGTTCGTCCTGCGGGGCTGGATCGGGGTGGGCCAGCTGACGACGGGCGCGCTCGTCGCCCAGATGCTCGTCGACCCGGTGAACCTGATCCTGCGCTGGTACGACGAGGTGCAGGTGGCACAGGTGTCGCTGGCCCGGCTGGTCGGCGTGCGGGACGTCGAGCCGGACGCCGGGGACGCCTCGCTGGCCCCGGCCGGGCGGGACGTGCACGCCGACCGGGTGCACTTCGGCTACCGCCAGGGCGTCGACGTGCTCCGCGAGGTCTCCCTGGCGGTCGCGCCGGGCACCCGGCTGGCCCTCGTCGGACCCTCCGGCGCCGGCAAGTCCACCCTGGGCAGGCTGCTCGCCGGGATCTACGCGCCCCGGGACGGCCGGGTCACCCTGGGCGGCGCCGAGCTGTCCCGCATGCCGGCCGAACGCGTCCGCTCGCACGTCGCCCTGGTCAACCAGGAACACCACGTGTTCGTGGGCTCCCTGCGCGACAACCTCCTGCTGGCCCGCACCGACGCCACGGACGCCGAGCTGTGGGCGGCCCTGGGGGCGGTCGACGCGGACGCCTGGAGCCGGGCCCTGGACGAAGGGCTGGACACGGAGGTCGGCTCCGGCGGCCTGGCGCTCACCCCGGCGCAGGCCCAGCAGATCGCGCTGGCCCGGCTCGTGCTGGCGGACCCGCACACGCTGGTCCTGGACGAGGCGACCTCGCTGCTCGACCCGCGTGCGGCACGCCATCTGGAACGCTCGCTGGCACGGGTGCTGGACGGCCGCACCGTGGTCGCCATCGCCCACCGTCTGCACACCGCCCATGACGCCGACGTGATCGCCGTGGTGGAGAACGGCCGCATCAGCGAGCTGGGCAGCCACGAGGAGCTGGTGACGGCGGACGGCGCCTACGCGGCCCTGTGGCGGTCCTGGCACGGGTGAGAGGGCGGGGGCGGCGGCGCTCGGGGGGCGAGGCCCTGGGGCCGTCGAGGTGCGCGGCTGTGCCGACTGGGCCGGTAGCGGAAGCGGGGTGCCTGGGCGGACCCAGCAGCCGGGGGTGCGGCTGCCCGTGCCGGCGGGCGCCGACCCGGCCGAGCGGTGAGTGCGGGCGCCTTCGCCGGCCGGGCCGCGTCCCCGGTACCGGATGCTCAGGCGGAGCAGGCCGCGACTACGGGTGCCCCGGTCGACGGGACCGGGATCGAGAGACCCGGTACCGGACGAGCCGGCAACGACTGCCCGGCTGGTCCGGAAACTCTGGCGCCCGCACGGACGAGGACCGGAAGCACGACGAGGACCGGAAGCGCACGATCCTGTCTCCCCCGGGCCGGTACCGACCGCGCCCACACCGGCGGTCCGGAGCCGCGCGGGCCCCGCGGTGATGCGGCGGTGGCCCACCGGTCCCGCGAGGGGCGGGAGCTGCGCCCGGGGACGCGGCCGGGGCCCGTGCCGTTGCGCGGTCCCGAGCCGGGGTGGAAGTCTGGAAATCGGCACCGGCGCGGGAATCGCCCGGGAACCACTCGGTTCGCGTCGCGTTTCCGTGCCGCGCGTGCCGGCGGCCCGCCGCCCGCCGCGGCGGCACACGGCCGTCCTCACGACCTGGAGGTACTCGTGGACAGCGCCGACGGATGGGGGGACGACGTCTACCAGCCCGATTCCTCGGAGATCCGGGAGGACTCGGGGGTGCTCGACGTCGAGGACACACTGGACTTCGACGGCGTCGCCGACCCGCTCGACCGCGGCTGGTCCCCTCCCGAGCGGCCCTGGGCGGTCGACCACGTCGGTGTGACGGCGGCCGAACGCCAGGCGGGTGAGACCCTCGACCAGCGGCTCGCGGAGGAGACGCCCGACCCGGCCGTCCCCGACGACGACGGCATCGGCGACTGCAACGGCAGCGACGGGGAACTCCTCGACAACGAGGTCGGCAACTTCCGCTCCGGCCGGCTCGTCGCCCCCGACGAGGGCGCGCACGAGGACGAGGAGGAAGCACTCGTCGCCACCGACGTCGGCATCGACGGCGCCGCGGCCTCCGCGGAGGAGGCCGCGATGCACATCGTCGACGAGGACTCCCTTTCCGGCTGACCGGGCAGCTGACCGTCCGGCCCGTCCGCACGCCTCCTGCCCGACCGCCTCGCCCGAGGAGCCGCCATGCAGCAGGACAAGCACCCCGACTACCACCCGGTGGTCTTCCGTGACCGCGCTGCCGGATACGCCTTCCTGACCCGCTCCACCGCGCAGAGCGAACAGACCATCGAGTGGGACGACGGCCGCAGCTACCCGGTGATCGACGTGGAGATCTCCTCGGAGAGCCACCCCTTCTACACGGGCAAGGCCCGCACGGTGGACACCGAGGGCCGCGTCGCCCGCTTCGAGCGCCGCTACGGCGGGGCGGAGTCGGGCGAGGCCACCTGACCGAGCCAGGGGCGTGACCGGGCAGGGCGGGCGTCCGGGACGGCACCGGAGGCACCCGTTGCCGGGCGGGCGGCTCAGATCACGTTGAGGGCCGCGGCGCAGCCCACCCCGCCGAGCAGCATGAACACCGGCATCAGCACCTTCAGCTCGACCCAGCTGCCCGCCCGGAACCGCATCGGCTTCGGTGGTCCCAGCGGGTACCAGCGCTTGCGGCCGATCGGGATCGGCCACAGGATCGGGCAGCCGGACACGGTCAGCGCGTCCCCGATGTCGTGCACCAGGGCGCCCAGCACGATCGGCAGGCCCAGCCACAGGTACTCCTGTCCGGGCGCGGTGAACAGCCAGTCCGAACCGTTGCCCGGCTTGTCCAGTATTCCCGCGAGGATCCACGCGCTGGTCGCCGCCAGCAGCCAGACCAGGACATCGCTGCTGGAGCCGCGCGCCGCCCGCCACAGCAGGCCCTCGATGGCCAGCACCATGTGCACGAACAGGATCGCCAGCACCGCCCAGCGGCCGCCCGAGATCGCCGCCCCGGAGCAGCCGGCGCCGATCAGAACCGCCCACAGCCAGGTGTGGGTCAGCGTGCGGTGGCCTCCGGAGCGGCGCGGGTCGCCCTGCTTCCTCGTCGACTTGTAGACGGCGTAGGACAGCTTGTCCACGATCTCGCAGATCCACCGGGAGATCGGCCCGAAGGCGCGGGAGATGGTGGCGGCCTTGTGGTCCAGGTCCGGGGCGAGGGCGGCTCCGGCGCAGATCAGGGCCCCACAGAGGAGGACCGGCCAGGGCATCGGATGACCGGCCGCCGCGGCGGCCGCCCCGACGCCGAGCCAGGCCGCGGCCCCCGACAGTGAGTGTGCTGGTCCCATCATGGCCGCTTCCCGCCCCATTCCTCGTGTGCCGCTGTCCAGTTGACCTGGTGCGCTGACGCTGCGTCGGCGAGACAGCGTATCGGCCATGATCTTCGTCCCCGCATCCGATTCCCCTCTCGGGGAGAAGGCCAGGCAAGATGGGGGCGTGACCCTCATCGATCAGCTGCCGCCGACCGCCGACCCCGACGCCCTCTACGAAGCCTTCGAGTCGTGGGCGCAGGAGCGGGGCCTCACGCTCTACCCCCATCAGGAGGAGGCGCTGATCGAGGCGGTCTCCGGGGCGAACGTGATCGTCTCGACGCCTACGGGCTCCGGCAAGAGCATGATCGCGGCGGGCGCGCACTTCGCCGCGCTGGCCCGGGACGAGGTCACCTTCTACACGGCGCCGATCAAGGCGCTGGTGTCGGAGAAGTTCTTCGAGCTGTGCAAGCTCTTCGGCACCGAGAACGTCGGCATGCTGACCGGCGACGCCTCCGTGAACGCCGACGCACCGGTGATCTGCTGCACCGCCGAGGTGCTGGCGTCGATCGCGCTGCGTGACGGCAAGAACGCGGACGTCGGCCAGGTCGTGATGGACGAGTTCCATTTCTACGCGGAGGGCGACCGCGGCTGGGCCTGGCAGATCCCGCTGCTGGAGCTCCCCCAGGCACAGTTCATCCTGATGTCGGCCACTTTGGGCGATGTGTCGTTCTTCGAGAAGGACCTCGCCCGCCGCACCGGACGCCCCACCTCCGTGGTCCGTTCCGCGACCCGCCCGGTGCCCCTGTCCTACGAGTACAAGCTGACCCCGCTCACCGAGACGCTCACCGACCTGCTGGAGACCAAGCAGGCCCCGGTGTACATCGTGCACTTCACCCAGGCGCAGGCCGTGGAGCGGGCCCAGGCGCTCATGAGCATCAACATGTGCTCGCGCGAGGAGAAGGACCAGATCGCCGAGCTAATCGGCAACTTCCGCTTCACCACCAAGTTCGGGCGCAACCTCTCCCGTTACGTCCGGCACGGCATCGGTGTGCACCACGCCGGCATGCTGCCCAAGTACCGGCGACTGGTGGAGAAGCTCGCCCAGGCAGGTCTGCTGAAGGTGATCTGCGGTACGGACACGCTCGGCGTGGGGGTCAACGTGCCCATCCGTACGGTGCTGTTCACCGCCCTGACCAAGTACGACGGCAGCCGCGTGCGCACGCTGCGGGCGCGTGAGTTCCACCAGATCGCCGGCCGGGCCGGCCGGGCCGGCTTCGACACCGCCGGGCTCGTCGTGGCGCAGGCGCCCGAGCACGTCATCGAGAACGAGAAGGCGCTGGCGAAGGCCGGCGACGACCCGAAGAAGCGCCGCAAGGTGGTGCGCAAGAAGGCGCCGGAGGGATTCGTCGCCTGGACGGAGAACACCTTCCAGAAGCTGATCGATTCGGAACCCGAGCCGCTGACCTCGCGGTTCCGGGTGACGCACACGATGCTGCTGTCGGTGATCGCCCGGCCGGGCAACGCCTTCGAGGCGATGCGCCACCTCCTGGAGGACAACCACGAGCCGCGCAGGCAGCAGCTCCGGCACATCCGCCGGGCGATCGCGATCTACCGTTCGCTGCTCGACGGCGGGATCGTGGAGAAGCTCGACAAGCCCGACGCCGAGGGCCGCATCGTCCGGCTCACCGTCGACCTCCAGCAGGACTTCGCGCTCAACCAGCCGCTGTCCACGTTCGCTCTCGCCTCGTTCGAACTCCTCGACCCCGAATCGCCTTCGTACGCCCTCGACATGGTGTCCGTGGTGGAGTCCACCCTGGACGATCCGAGGCAGATCCTCGTCGCGCAGCAGAACAAGGCGCGCGGCGAGGCCGTGGCCGCGATGAAGGCGGACGGCGTCGAGTACGAGGAGCGCATGGAGCGCCTGCAGGACGTCTCGTACCCGAAGCCCCTGGAAGAGCTGCTCTTCCACGCGTACGACACCTACCGCAAGAGCCATCCGTGGGTCGGTGACCACCCGCTCTCGCCGAAGTCGGTGATCCGGGACATGTACGAGCGGGCGATGTCCTTCACCGAGCTGGTGTCCTTCTACGAGCTGGCCCGCACCGAGGGCATCGTGCTGCGTTACCTCGCCAGTGCCTACAAGACCCTCGACCACACCATCCCGGACGACCTCAAGTCCGAGGACCTGCAGGATCTGATCGAGTGGCTGGGCGAGATGGTCCGCCAGGTGGACTCCAGCCTGCTGGACGAGTGGGAGCAGCTGGCGAACCCGGAGGAGATGACCGCCGAGGAGGCCCGGGAGAAGGCCGACGAGGTCAAGCCGGTCACCACCAACGCGCGTGCCTTCCGGGTCCTGGTCCGCAACGCCCTGTTCCGCCGCGTGGAGCTGGCCGCCCTCGACCAGGTCGACGAGCTCGGCGAGATGGACGCCGAGTCCGGCTGGGACGCCGACGCGTGGGGCGAGGCGATGGACAAGTACTGGGACGAGTACGACGACCTCGGCACCGGCCCCGACGCCCGCGGCCCCAAGCTGCTGGTCATCAAGGAGGAGCCGGAGAACGGGCTCTGGCGCGTCCGTCAGATCTTCGACGACCCGAGCGACGATCACGACTGGGGCATCAGCGCGGAGGTCGACCTCACCGCCTCGGACGCCGAGGGCCGCGCGATCATCCGCGTCACCGATGTCGGCCAGCTGTGAGCCAAGGAGAATCCCCCCGATGACGAATCCGGCCGAGAGCCTGGTCGCCCTGCTCGACCTCGAGCAGATAGAGGTCAACATCTTCCGCGGCCGCAGCCCGCAGGAGTCCCTGCAGCGGGTCTTCGGCGGGCAGGTGGCGGGCCAGGCGCTGGTCGCCGCCGGCCGCACCACGGACGGCGACCGTCCGGTGCACTCGCTGCACGCGTACTTCCTGCGCCCGGGCCGGCCCGGGGTGCCGATCGTGTACCAGGTCGAGCGGGTCCGTGACGGCCGGTCGTTCACCACCCGCCGGGTCACGGCCGTGCAGCAGGGCCGCACGATCTTCAATCTGACCGCCTCCTTTCACAAGCCCGAGGAAGGACCGTTCGAGCACCAGCTGCCGCCGGCCCGGGAGATCCCGGACCCGGAGTCGCTGCCGACGGTGACCGAGGAGATCCGCAAGCATCTGGGCGCGCTGCCCGAGCAGTTGGAGCGGATGGCGCGCCGCCAGCCGTTCGACATCCGGTACGTCGACCGGCTGCGCTGGCACCCCGAGGAGATCGAGGGCGCCGAGCCGCGCAGCGCCGTGTGGATGCGCGCGGTCGGTCCGTTGGGCGACGACCCGCTGGTCCACACGTGCGCGCTGACCTACGCCAGTGACATGACCCTCCTGGACGCGGTGCGCATCCCGGTCGAACCGCTGTGGGGCCCGCGGAGCTTCGACATGGCCTCCCTGGACCACGCCATGTGGTTCCACCGGCCGTTCCGCGCCGACGAGTGGTTCCTGTACGACCAGGAGTCGCCGATCATCACCGGCGGCCGCGGCCTGGCCCGCGGGCGCATCTACGACCTACAGGGGCGTCTGCTGGTGTCGGTCGTCCAGGAAGGTCTGTTCAGGGCGATGTAGCGGGCTGCCGGGACGGGCTCCTCGTCACCCCTTCACACCCGTACCGGCTCCAGGGCCGCCCGGGGGCCACGCCGCAGCCAGGCGCGCAGCCCGCGGGCCGGCCACTGCCGGTGGTGGCCGGGCCCACCGGTCGGCGATGCGGAGGGCCACCCCGGCCGTTTCCCCGCGTCGTTCGGACGGGTGACCGTTCGCGCCATCGGCGCGATCGGCCGTGCCGCGGGGAGCGGCCGCCGCGCGGCCGATCGGACAGCGGGGCGCGGGGCGGGCGACAAGGCGCGGGCCTCGCCGACCGTACGGGCGAGCTCGCCCCGCAGCCACTCGGTCTCGTCCGAGTCCCGCGCGGTCATGATGCGCTCGGCGAGGTGCGCGGAAGGGGAGCCGGGAGCCGCCCGACCGGGCGGGGCGGGCCGGAACCGGTTCAGGTGGGCACGATCGTAGGGATCCTTGACGACGTCGGCGATGTCGCCGGGTGCGAGGAAGGCGGCCAGCGCTCCGGACCGGGCCCACGGACCGTCCGCCTGCCGCAGCAGGAAGCCGAGGTGCCGGCCGCGCCAGTTGCGGGCGCGCAGGTCCACTCCTGCCTGCAGCTGGTCGCGCAGCGTCTCGGGCGTGCGGCCTTTCAGCAGGTGCGCGTGTTCCGCGGCCGAAGTGAACGCGCGCAGTTCCTCGGCCGGATAGAGCCACACCACGGCTCGGTAGCGGTTGAGGTAGTGGTGCACGGGCACGAGCATGCCCAGGCGCGCCAGCCGCGTGAATCGGCCGGCCGGAATGTTCATGAGCGCGGCGCCCTCCACGGTGCCCACCGCGCGGACGCGCTCGCGGAGGGCGTCCGGGAAGCCGTCCTGCGAGCGGAGGCGGTCGATCTCCGCGCGCTCCACCCGCCGGTCCCCGCCACCGCCCTCGTCGGGCACGGTCCGGATGCGGCCGAGCCGCACGGCGATGTCGAACTCGCTCCGCTTGAGACCGAGTTCGCGCGCGGCACGGCTGACGGTGCAGCTGATGGGACCGGGCGCGCGGAAGGTGTTCGCCGACATGGTCGTACTCCCCCGTGGAGTCGGTGGCTCACGCCCTGTGCGTTCGCCGTGCACACACCGTAGCCAATTCGCCGCAGGTCGTGGCGGGGCTGTGGATAACTCCAGGGCTCGGCGGACTCGCAGGTCAGAGGTCCACGTTCGGGGTCCGTTCGGGTTGCCGGGCGTCGACGCCGAGGTGTTCGCCGACGCGATTGACGAGCAGGGTCATCTCGTAGGCGATCTGGCCGATGTCGGCCTCGGCCGCACTGAGCACGCACAGACAGCTTCCGGTGCCGGCCGCGGTCACGAACAGCACTGCGTCGTCGTACTCGATCATGGTCTGGCGTACCCGGCCCGCGCCGAAGTGGCGTCCCGAGCCCTTGGCCAGGCTGTGCAGTCCGGACGCCACGGCGGCCAGATGCTCCGCGTCCTCGCGGCGCAGGCTCGTGCCGGCCCCTGTGACCAGTCCGTCGTTCGACAGGACGAGCGCGTGCCGTACGTGGTCCACCCGCTCGGTCAGATCGTCCAGGAGCCACCCGAGTCCCTGGTTCTGCGCCATGTCTCCGTCTCCCCGTGTGATGTCTCCCCCTGGCTGGAGGAACTCCCCGCCAGCCTTCCCCACGACCGGCGTCCGGGCAAGCAGGATGGGCGCATGGCAGAGAAGATGACCGACGAGGAGTGGCGGGCGTTCGTCTCGGAAGGCACCCGCACGGCCAAACTGTCCACCGTCCGCGCCGACGGGGCCCCGCATGTGGCGCCGATCTGGTTCCTTCTGGACGGGGACGAGCTGGTCTTCAACACCGGCAGGGAGACCGTGAAGGGGCGGAATCTGACCCGTGACGGGCGGGTCGCGCTGTGCGTGGACGACGACCGGCCGCCGTTCCACTTCGTGGTGCTGAACGGTCGCGCCCGGCTGTCGGAGGACCTCGACGAGGTACGCCTGTGGGCCACCCGGATCGCCGCACGGTACATGGGCGAGGACCGCGCCGAGGAGTACGGCGCCCGCAACGGCGTTCCGGGCGAGCTGCTGGTGCGGGTGAGCATCGACAAGGTGGTGGCCGTGAAGGACCTGGCGGCCTAGCCGGCCGGATCAGCGGACGGAGTCCAGGAGCCTGGCGGTGTGCATGCGCCCCGCGTACTCGACGAGCCGGATCAGTACCTCCTTGCCGGAATCCCGGTCGCGCGCGTCGCACAGCACCACGGGGGTGCCGCGGTCGAGGTCGAGGGCCCGCGAGACGTCGTGGGCCCCGTAGCCGCGGGCTCCGGCGAAGCAGTTGACGGCGACCACGAACGGTATGTGCCGGTGCTCGAAGTAGTCGACCGCCGGGAAGCAGTCCTCCAGGCGCCGTGTGTCCGCGAGGACCACGGCACCGAGCGCGCCCTGCGACAACTCGTCCCACAGGAACCAGAAGCGGTCCTGCCCCGGTGTGCCGAAGAGATACAGCGACAGGCCCGAGCGGATGGTGATGCGCCCGAAGTCCATGGCGACGGTCGTGGTGACCTTCTGGTCCACACCGTCGGTGTCGTCCACGAGTTGGCCGGCCTCGCTGAGCAGTTCCTCGGTGCGCAGCGGCCGGATCTCGCTGACGGCGCCGACCAGGGTCGTCTTGCCGACCCCGAATCCGCCGGCGACCAGGATCTTCAGCGCCAGGGCGGAGGTGTCGTCGACGGTGTCGGAGTGCTCGGAGACCATGATCACTTCTCTCGGGAGGGCCTGCTGCGGTCGGCGTACGGGTGCTCCGGATGCGAAGTCAGCATCATGACAACCGGGGCACCCGTGCGGGCGGTTGGACCGAATCACGTCTGATGTGTGCATCTCGCGTCCGGTCCGGTGCGTTTCTCGTCCGGATCGGAATGCGGCAAGGTGGCCGCGGGTCACGAACGTTCATCTACAGCGCTCGCAACCCCTCGATGACCTCGCGCAGGATCCGTTCGTCGGGCAGATGTGCCGGGGGTACGGGGCGGCTGACGGTCACGCAGCCGAGTTCGAGGAGGTCGCCGAGGAGCACCCGGACCACGCCGACGGGAAGGTCGGCGCCGGCGGCGAGTTCGGCCACGGACTGGGTCTCCGGGCGGCACAGGTCGATCAGGGTCCGGTGTTCGGGGCCGAGCGCGGTGTCGTCGGGCTCCGGTCCGGCGGGGTCGAGGGTGACGAGCGCGATCAGGTCGAAGCGGACGCCGGTGGGGCCCGGTTGGGTCCGGCCGCCCGTCATGGCGTACGGGCGCACCAGTGGGCCCGCCTCACCGTCGTACCACTGGCTGCCCGGCTCCCACGGGCCGCCGGTCGGGGTCTCGGTCATCTGCGCCGCCCTGTCCGGATCAGCCCGCGGCGGGCGGCCGTGCCGCGATGCGCGGCGCCGCGTAGAGGTGCTCGCCGACCCGCTTGACCAGGCGGGCCATCTCGTAGGCGACCAGGCCGATGTCGGCGGTGACGGCCGTGAGGACGGCGAGGCAGGAACCGTCGCCGGCCGCGGCGACGAAGAGGAACGCGTCGTCCATCTCGACCATGGTCTGGCGCACGCCGCCCGCCCCGAAGTGCCGCCCGGCCCCCTTGGCCAGGCTGTTGAAGCCGGACGCGACGGCCGCGAGATGTTCGGCGTCGTCGCGCCTGAGGTCCGACGACGCGCCGACGGCCAGGCCGTCGTTCGACAGTACGACGGCGTGCCGTACCTCGCTCACACGCATCACCAGGTCGTCGAGCAGCCAGTCCAGCTCGCCGGATCGCTGGCCTGCCCTCGTGTTGGGGTCCTGGATCATGCCGGGTCTCCTTCGCTGCTGTGGCTGCCCGTGGTCTCTTGAGGTGCGGCGCCGCGGCCGGGATGCCTGCCACCGCCGCGCGTCCAGCCGTCGCGGTACGCCGCCATGCGGTCCCGTACGAGTTCCGGGGTGCGGCGGTCGTCGCTGTGTGCCGGTGCCGGGGCGGGCTCCTCGGCGGGCTGTCGGCGGAGTTGGGGTGCCAGGTTCGCCTGGCGTACCCGGCGCGGGAGGCCGTCGGAGGACTCGGAGTCGTTCGGGGGGCGGTGCAGCCTCAAGGCGGTGACTCCGGGGGGCGGGGGTTCGTTCGTGGTGCGGTCGGGGGCGGGCTGCGGCCCGGTGCGGTATGGGCCGGGCTCGGCCCGGTGCCGTGGTCCGGGCTCGGTGCGGTTCGGTCCAGGTGCGGACTCCGGGTGATGGGGGTCGGGCCCGGCCGTGGTGCCTTGGGGGCCCGCGGTGGTCGAGGCCAGGGCCGGCCGGTCCGACCGGGCGGTGACGGCCTCCGGGGGCGGTGCCTCGCCGGGCACGCGCGCGTAGTCGCGTTCCCGCTCGGAACGGCCGTGCTCGGGCTGCCGGGCGGAACGTTCCGCCGGACGGCTGTGCAACAGCGCGGTCGGCAGCAGGACGACGGCGGTGGTGCCGCCGTAGGGAGAGGTGCGCAGGTGCACCTTGACGTCGTGCCGGGAGGAGAGCCTGCTGACCACGAAGAGTCCGAGCCGGTCGCTGTCGAACAGGTCGAGGGCCTCGGACTGCTCGATGCGCCGGTTGGCCTCCTCCAGGGTGTCGGCGCCCATACCGAGCCCCCTGTCCTCGATCTCCAGGACGTACCCGTTGCCCACGGGTTCACCGGTGACGCGTACGCGCGTGTGCGGCGGTGAGAACTGGGCGGCGTTCTCCACGAGTTCGGCGAGCAGGTGGGTGAGGTCGGCGACGGCCGTGCCGATGACGTGAGCCTCGGGGAGCTGGCGTACCTCCACGCGCGCGTAGTCCTCGATCTCCGACACGGCGGCGCGTACGACGTTCGTCAGGGACACCGGCATGCGCCAGGCGCGGCCGGGTGCCGAGCCGGAGAGGATGATCAGGCTCTCGGCGTGGCGGCGCATCCGGGTGGTGAGGTGGTCCAGACGGAACAGGTCGCTCAGCTCGTTCGGGTCGTCGGAGCGCCGTTCCATGCTGTCCAGAAGGCTGAGCTGGCGGTGGACCAGCACCTGGCTGCGCCGGGCCAGGTTGACGAAGACGCCGGAGATGCCGCTGGCGAGTTCGGCGCGCTCCACGGCCGCGAGCAGGGCGGCGCGGTGCACGGTGGTCAGGGCCTCGGTGACCTGGCCGGCCTCGTCCTCGGAAGGCGGTCCGGGGGGCGCCTCGGTGTTGACGTCGATCTCCTCGCCCGAACGCAGCCTCCGCATCGCCTCGGGGAGTTTGCGGCGGGCGATCTCCAGGGCGTCGTTGCGCAGGGACACGAGCTCGATCACGAGCCCGCGGCCGATCCGCACGGAGATGACGAGCGAGGCCGCGACGGCGGCGAGGCCGAAGAGCACGGCGGCGCCCGCCGGACCGAGCAGACCGCGGGCCACGGGGTCGGCGCGGCCCGCGACGGCACGGCCGGTGTCCGCCTCGATGGTCCGCATTCCGCTCTCCACGCGCGCGTGGGCGGCGCTCCAGGAGGCTCGCGGGAGCGCGTCGGACGGCTTGCCGGTGAGGATCCGGTCCTCGGCGGCGCCCAGTTCGGTGTAGGAACGGCCGGCGGCCAGGTCGCGCCAGGCCGCGCGCTGTGCGGTGGGCAGGTCGGCCACCGCCGCGTCGGTGAGGGCACGGCGCGTCGAGGCGGCGGAGCCGAACAGCCGCAGCCGCTCCCCTTGCAGGCCGCCGACGGTCCGCGCGCTGCCGAGGAGGGCGTCCTCCTGGGCCAGCGCCTCGGCGGCTCGGGAGAATTCGAGCAGCACGCGCGCGTCGGATCCGACGTCCGCCTGCTGGACGCCGGTGAGGGCGCCGTCCACGGCGAAGGCCGCACCGATGGTCTTCGTGTACTGCGTGTAGACCTCGGCCCAGCCGGCCTTGCGGTCGAGTACGGCCGCCCGCAGCGCGCGGAGGTCCTCGGCCCCGGTGACGAAGGTGTCGAGCCGCTCGGAGACGCCGGCGGGCAGTTCCTGGCTGTCGGCGACCGTGCTGTCGTCGCCGAGCCGCAGCGCGGCCACGGCGCGGTCGGTACGTGCCGCCAGGCTTTCGAGGTCGGCGCCGGTCCCGGTGCCCGGGGTGCCCGCTCGGCGGACTGCCGCGCCGCGCTCCGCCTGCAGTGCGGCGACGGCCGCCGCCACCGGGGTGCGCAACTCGGCCTCGACCCGCTGGGACTGGCGCAGCCGGGCGACGTCCTGAGCGGTGGTGACGGTGGCGTAGGCCCACAGGGCCAGCAGGGAGACGACGGGCACCATCAGCAGGCTGATGACTTTGGCGCGCACGGTCCGGGGGCGCAGCCGCGGTCGGCCCCCTTGCGCGCGTGGCGGGGCGGGTCGCGGGTCGAGCGGGCGGTCCGAGCCCTCCTGCGCGGGCGGTCCGGCGTGCGCACGGCGGCCGCGCGGGGGCTGGGCCGGTGAGGCGGCTTTGTCAGGTGTTCGGGGTGGGCGCATGGCCTCCTCGCTCGGGACGTGGGTCGGGGCGCTCGGGCCGGGATCCCGCTAGTGGGCGGCACTCTCGACGGGCCGCTGGGCGGAGGCGGACGCCTCGCGCTCGTCGGCCGTGGGCGAGAGGGCGACGAAGGCCGAGGTGATGAACAGGTAGGACCCGAGGCCGACGGCGAGGGGGAAGATGAACTGCATCGCCGTGGCCCCGGGAAGTGCGTCGTCGGCCGGGTTCACCCGCACAGCCACCGCGAACATCCCGGTGTAGTGCATGCTGCTGACGGCCGCGCCCATCACCAGGGAGGCGACGGTGACCGCGAGCGGTGACTTGATGTTGAGTCCGGCCCACAGGGCGGCCGTCGCCGCCACCACGGCGATCAGCACCGACAGTCCGACGAGGACGGGGTCGTACCGGACGTGTCCGTGCAGCCGCACCGCGGCCATGCCCAGGTAGTGCATGCTGGCGACGCCCAGCCCGGTGGTGAGTCCGCCGAGGAGGAGCGCCCGGTTGCGGTCGCGGCTGTAGCCGACGGCGAAGACGCCGGCGCAGACGACGACCATGGCGACGAGCAGGCTGAGGATGGTCAGCGGCACGTCGTAGCGGATGTCGGTGCCGCTGACCCGGAAGCCGAGCATGGCCACGAAGTGCATGGTCCAGATGCCCGTTCCGATCGCCGAGGCGGCGGTGAAGAGCCAGTTGCGGCGCGAACGGCCGGTGGCGGCGAGCGCGCGGACGGTGCAGCGCAGCCCGAGTGCCGCGCCTATGCAGGCCATCACGTACGACAGCAAAGGGGTCAGCCAGCCGAAGGCGGCGTGGTCCAGGTGTCCCATGGCCCCGGGACGCTAGCCGGGGCAGGGGCGCACAAAGGGGGCGCATTTCGAAAGGTGTTGGAATATGACATGGAGATGCGCCGGAACGATCGCGTCCCGCTCGAACATGCGCGCCGAGGTGTCCCTCGTGACGGTGAGGGATCATGCGGGGCATGAGCAACGACCACACACATGTCCAGGAGTTCTTCACCGCCCGGGCGGCCGGCTGGGACAGCAGGTTCCCCGACGACGGGCCCGCCTATGCCGCCGCGGTGACCGGTCTCGGGCTGCGGGCCGGCGACCGCGTGCTCGACGCCGGCTGCGGTACCGGCCGGGCGCTGCCACCTCTGCGCTCTGCCGTGGGCCCCTCCGGTGTGGTACTGGGTGCGGATCTGACCCCGGCGATGCTGGCGGCCGCCACGCGGGCGGGCCGGGACCGGCACGGGCGGCTGTTGCTCGCCGACGTGGCCGCGCTGCCGCTGCGGGCGGGCGGACTGGACGCCGTCTTCGCGGCCGGCCTGATCGCACATCTTCCGCGCCCCACGGACAACCTGCGGGAACTGGCCCGTGTGGTACGGCCGCGCGGCACGCTCGCACTGTTCCACCCCATCGGCCGCGCCGCCCTGGCGGCCCGTCAGGGCCGGCGGATCACGCCCGACGACCTGCGGGACGAGGCGAACCTCGCTCCGCTCCTGTCCCGTTCGGGGTGGCGGATGACGTCGTACGTCGACGAGGACGCCCGTTTCCTCGCGCTCGCGGTACGCGAGGACTGAAGGCCCGTACGCGAGGACTGACAGCCCGTACGCGAGGACTGAGAGCCCGTGCGGGAGAACCGACGGCTCGTGCGAGGGCCTGACGGCCCGTGCGCGCGGACCGGCGGCGGCCGGCCGGTCAGGCCGCCGCCGCGACGGCCGCCACGAAGGCATCGGGGTTGTCGAACATGACGTTGTGCCCCGCGCGGGGCACCGTCACCACGCGGACCCCGGCCGCCTCCAGGCCCTCTCTGTCCGCGAGTTCGCCGCTGTGTTCGCCCTGGAGGTAGACACGCTCGATCGCCAGTCCCTCCAGGAGGGTGCGCATCACCGGGTCCGAGCCCCGCCGCAGCCCGACGGCGCTGCGGTGCAGGGCACGCGGGTCGGCCAGTCGCATGGTGGCCGCCCACAGCGGCCCGACCGCCTTGAGCACGCGCGCGTAGGCCTTCTCGACGAACTCGTCCTCCTCATGGGCGGCGATGCCACTGCTGCCGGCCGACTGCGGCGGGAAGGCGTCGAGGTTCGCCTCCGTGAGCACCAGCCGGGAGGCGAGGTCGGGCCGCCGGTGCGCCAGCACGACGGCGACCGCGCCGCCCATGCTGTGCGCGATCAGCTCGGCGCCCCCGACTCCCGCCTCGTCCAATGCCGCGGCGACCGCGTCCGCGTGCTCCTCCAGCGTGTAGCCGAAGTCCTGAGGCCGGTCACTGATGCCGTGCCCGGGCAGATCCACGAAGAGGCTGCGTCTGCCCGCGAGTTCCGGCCGGGTAGCGATGTGCGCGTGGTACACGGCCGACATCGCCCCGAGTCCGTGCAGGTACACCCGTGCCGGTTCTGCCCCGGGCATCTCGGTCCAACGGATACAGCTCCCCTGCCTGTCGAACGCCGCCTGCTTCACGAAGCCCCTCCCTGATGCCTTGTCGTGGCGACTATACATCGGTAACGATGTATAGCGGCAAGACAGTATTAATGTGCCGAGGTACAGCGTTCCGGGGGGAGAATGCGGCCATGCTCGAACTCGCCATCCTCGGCTTCCTGTACGACGCACCGCTGCACGGATACGTCCTGCGCCGGCACATCGCGGCACTCACCGGCCATGTGCGACCGGTCGCCGAGAGCACGCTGTACCCGGCGATCAAGCGACTGGAGAAGGCCGGCCTGCTGGTGCGCAGCCCGGAGCCCGGTGCCGTGGCGGCGCCGCGCCACGTGCTGCGGCTGACCGAGGAGGGGGGTCGTGAGCTCAGGCGCCGGCTCGCCGAGCCCGGGCAGCGCGAGATCACGGACGAGAACCAGTGGTTCACCCTGCTCGCGTTCTTGCGGCACCTGGAGGATCCGGCGGCGCAGGCCGCGGTGCTGCGAAGGCGGCTGGCCTTCCTGGAGGAACCGGCGAGCTTCTTCTACGAGGGCGACCGGCCGCTGCGCGCGGAGGAGCTGGAGGATCCCTTCCGGCAGGGTGTCCTCACCATCGCGCGGGCCACGAGCCGGGCCGAACTCGCCTGGCTGCACGACACCCTCGCGTCACTCGACCGGGCCGGCCGCTGAGGAGTCCCGTTCGCGCTCCGGCGGGACCGGGCGCCGTCGTGCCGAGGATTCGAACACGGTGCGGAGCCCCTGGCCACCGAGGTGCCGGCCGCCCGTCCGGCCGGCCAGCGGCGAGAAGGTCGCGGCGCTTCATCGCGTCGCCCCTCTTCTGTCACCGGAGATCCAACTCTACGTTGAGGGGAACGAGATGAGCGATCGATGACGACCCCGTCATGGGGAGAGGTGGTTTCGCGTGTTCGACACGGTACGCAAATACGCCGCCAGACTTCGCACCTCCGCACCGGCCCGGGAGACGGGCGGCCGGGAGAAGCGCGCACACAATTTGTTCGAGGCCGCGGCCGTCTATGTGGCCGCCCGCGCGACGGACGACCAGGACCGGGTCGAGGAGGCGGCCGGGTGGGTGTCACCGGAGGCGCTGTCGTTCGGCGTGAGCGAGCTGGCGTGCCGGGCCGTCGTCGTGCTGGCACGGGAGCGCGCCGAGTCGCCCGCCGCCGTGGCCCGGGATCTCCTCGGGCTGCCGACGGCCTGAGGAACCCGGACCTCCGTTACGGTCGTTTCGCCCCCGTCCAGGCGGAAACCTGCAGCTCCGAGCGGTGTGAGCAGTCGTGACAAGGGCCTTCTCCTCGCACTAGGGTGCGCGCCGACGGACGATTCATTGGGAGGCAGGGATGGCCGGGACGGACGAGGAGGCCGTCGCCGCCGCGGACGATGCGCTGTACGTGCTGACGGCGGTGCTGCTGACGCCGGCACAGTTTCCGAGCGTGCTGGGCGACGACTACCCGGAGGCGTGCGCGGCCCTGGGGCTGACGCCCCTCGCCGACGGGTACGGCCTGGTGCTGGGCCAGGACGGCGACGGCGCCCGCTGGACGGTCGTCATCGACGACGTCTCGCTGGTCGCCGTGGCGATCGCGTCCTGGGACTGCGGCATGGAGTACGACCTGTCGCCGGACGAACGCGCGGTCGTCACCGCCCTGCCGGGCTGGCCGCTGGCGGTCGCCGTGGCTGCGCCCGGCGTCCCCGCGCCCCACGACCCGCCGCCCGAGAGCGCGGACCGTCCCTCGCTGTGCCCGCCGGACACCACCGTCTGGGGACCCGCGCAGCGACGGCTCGGCGCCGACGAGATCGCGTTGCAGTGGGCCGCGTGGCGCGAGCAGATCAACGACGCCGAATTCGCCGTGCCGGGTGAGCCCGCACCGGAGGAACAGGCGGCCCCCGCGCAGCCGGCGGCGCCTTCGCCGGCGGCCGGGGAGGACGGGCCGAAGGCCGGGCACCGGGGGATCCGGCGGGTGCTCGCGGAGGTGCGCTCCTACGTCGACTCACCCCCGCCGCTCGGCCGGGTGCGCTCCTCGTTCGCCCCGGGCGACGCGCGTACGCTGCGCGCCGACGGCCCGGGCTGGTCGATGGTGGCTCGCACCGACGACATCGCCTTCGTCCTCCTCGACGAGGAACCCGGCGAAGTCCTTCCGGTCGGGCGCGGCCCCGAGCTGCCCGGGCTGCTGGAGGCACTCGACAAGATGGCCGTACGGCCCATGTGAACCGAGCCCCGCGTGAGCCGACGGAGGCGAAGCGTCCGTCGGCTCACGCGGGGAGTGTGCCCGGGCCCGAGGGCCCGGGCGGCTGCACGCGGGCGCGCCGGCGGGGCGCTCCAGTGGACCGACGGGCGGCGAACCGACGCGGCGGTCCGCCGGTGCCTCAGCGGCCGAGTTCCTTCCGGCCGACCCGGCGCAGCCTGCGCCGCTGCGAGGGATCCAGCGCCAGATAGGCGGCCACCGGAACCCCGACGACGATCAGGAACGATACCCACCAGGGCAGCCATATCAGCAGGATGAGCCCGACCGCCACACCACCCGCGGCGATCTTCGCGTTGTTGGACATGAGCGTCCCTCCTTCACGGCCACTGCCGCTCTCTGCTCTGAGAACGGCCTCCCGCTCCCCGCGGTTCCGGACGGCGACCCTGAGACCTCCCTGAGGCGTCCCCTAATGGGGCGCCGACTCCGCTCCGGACCCCTGAGTGGCCCAGGTCACCTCGCCGAGCCGTCGGGTACCCCTTGTCCGTGCTGTACCCTCGGCCACCCCGAGTCAAGTAGTCAAATTTGAGGAGTGCAGCAGAGCTGTGCGGAGAATCTCCACGGCACCATCCTCCGAACCGACCCCACTGACCCGACTGGCCCACTGTCGCGCCCTGTTCCTGCCCTCCGACCCCGCTCGTACCGGCCGGCTCGCCTTCTGGCAGGAGGACGGCGAAGCACTCCCCGCCGTCCCGGCTGCCGCCCTGACAGACCTGGACGTCGTAGTGCCCTCGGCGGGTGGCGGCGTCGAGCAGATCCGTACGCGCGCGATCCTGTTGCCCGTGAGCGACGCGCTGCCGCTGCTCACCCGCGCGCGTGAGCTGCCGGGCGGGCACCGGTCCCTCGCCTTCTGGAGCGCGGCCCGGCTGCTGGCCCTGCACTTCCTCGCGCGCGGCCTGCTCCTGCCCGGTCTCTCCTCCGGCGAACACGAGGCCTGGCGGATCGGGCCGTTGTCGGCGCGCGACGCGGAACTGGTCCGGGAACTCGCCGCCGCCATGCCCCCGGAGGCGCATGCCGTGCCTCTCCCGTCCGAAGGCCCGCTCCGGCTTCCGGATCCCGAGCGGCTGCTGCGCGCCTTTCTGGACGCGGTCGCCGACGCGCTGCCCCGCTCCCCGGCCGCGCCCACGGTGACCGGCGGCCCCGCGTACGCGGCGCCCGAACCGCAGCGGCTGCCCGCGCTGCGCGCGTGGGCGGACGGCATCGCCGCCGCCCACGACGCGGGAGTGCGGCTGTCACTGCGGGTCGAGGCGGCCGGCCTCGACGACGCGGCAGGGCAGGACGACGCCCGGGTCCGCTTCCGCGCGGTGCTGCAGGTGCACGGCACCAGCGGGACGGCGGACGTCGTGGACGCCGCCGTCCTGTGGACCGGCACCGCTTCACCCGACGCCGAGGTCCCGCACGACGGATCCGCTTCCCCGGACGCGTTCGCTCCCCGCGCGCGTGCGGACGCGCTGCTGGCGCTGCGCCGGGCCGCCCGCGCCTGGCCGCCCCTGACACCGCTGCTCTCCGCCGCCATCCCCGATGCGGTGGACCTCGCCGAGGACGAGATCACCGAACTCCTGGGCGCCGGCGCGTCGGCGCTGGCCTCGGTGGGTATCGACGTGCACTGGCCGAAGGAGCTGGCACACGGGCTCACCGTCCACGCCACGGTCGGACCGCCCGACGACGCTCCCCCTTCGGGGAACACCGCGGCGCCGCAATCGTTCGTCGCGGCCGACGGCAGGGTCGCGTTCAACTGGGCGTTCACGCTGGACGGGCGGGAGCTGTCCCGCGAGGAACTGGACCGGCTCGCCGAGGCCAAGCGTCCCCTGGTGCGGCTGCGGGACGGATGGGTGCTGGTCGACCCCCGCCAGGTTCGGCACGCCCGCACGCTCGAGGACCGCTCCCTCGCTCCCGTGGAAGCGCTGGCGGCCGCGCTGACGGGCTCGGCGCGGATCGACGGCCACGAGGTCGACGTGCGGCCCACCGGATGGCTGGACGGGCTCAAGGAGCGGCTGGAGGGCACCGGGACCGGAACCACAGCCGTTGGGCAGCCTCACGGCCTGGCCGCCCGGTTGCGGGACTACCAGGTGCGCGGCCTCGACTGGCTGGCCCGTACCACCTCCCTCGGGCTGGGCTGCTGCCTCGCCGACGACATGGGTCTCGGCAAGACGATCACGCTGATCGCGCTGCATCTGCACCGGCAGACGGACAGCTCGACGGCCGGTCCCACGCTCGTCGTCTGTCCGGCGTCCCTGCTGGGCAACTGGCAGCGGGAGATCGAGCGTTTCGCCCCCGGCGTGCCGGTGCGCAGGTTCCACGGCCCCGCGCGCGACCTCGGCTCCGTGGCGGCCGGAGAGTTCGTGCTGACCACGTACGGCACGATGCGGCTGGACGCCGAACGGCTCGGGGACATCCCCTGGGGCATGGTGGTGGCCGACGAGGCTCAGCACGTGAAGAACCCGTACTCGGCGACCGCGCGGGCGCTGCGCTCCATCGGCGCACGCGCGCGTATCGCGCTCACCGGCACTCCGGTGGAGAACAACCTCACCGAGCTGTGGGCCATTCTCGACTGGACGACACCCGGCCTGCTCGGCAGCCTGGGCGCCTTCCGCACGCGGTACGCGCAACCGGTCGAGACCGGCCGGGACCCCTCCGCCGCCGATCGGCTCGGGCGCCTCGTCCGGCCGTTCCTGCTGCGCCGGCGCAAGTCGGACCCCGGTATCGCCCCCGAGCTGCCTCCGAAGACGGAGACGGATCACCCGGTGGCCCTGACCGGTGAACAGGCGGGCCTGTACGAGGCGTTGGTCCGTGAGACGCTGGCACGCATCGCGGCCGCGGACGACATGGCCCGCCGAGGCCTCATCGTCCAGTTGCTGACCGGCCTGAAGCAGATCTGCAACCACCCGGCCCAGTTCCTCAAGGAGGACCACTCACCGCGGCTCACCGGGCGTTCGGGAAAGCTGGAGCTGCTGGACGAACTGCTCGACACGATCCTCGCGGAGGGCTCGGGCATGCTCGTCTTCACGCAGTACGTGCGCATGGGCCGCCTCCTCGAACAGCACTTGTCCGCCCGCGGCGTGCCCTCGCTCTTCCTGCACGGCGGCACACCGGTCCCCGCGCGCGAGGAGATGGTGCGGCGCTTCCAGGACGGGGAGGTCCCGGTGTTCCTACTGTCACTCAAGGCCGCCGGGACGGGGCTGAACCTGACCCGCGCCGAGCATGTCGTGCACTACGACCGCTGGTGGAACCCGGCGGTCGAGGCACAGGCCACCGACCGGGCGTACCGCATCGGGCAGACCCGTCCCGTGCAGGTGCACCGGCTGATCGCCGAGGGGACCCTGGAGGACCGCATCGCGGAGATGCTCGGCCGGAAGCGGGAGCTGGCCGACGCCGTGCTCGGCACCGGCGAGGCCGCGCTCACCGAACTGACGGACGCGGACCTGGCCGCGCTGGTGGAACTGCGCGGGGAGGCGCGATGAGCCGTTACGACGACGAACACGACGACGACCTGGTGCGCACGTTCGCCCCGGCGCCACCCGCACGCGGACAGGCTTTCACGCGGACGTGGTGGGGGCAGGCCTGGCTGCGGGCGCTGGAGGACGCGGCCATGGACCGGGCGGCCGTCAAGGCGGGGCGCCGGCTCGCGCGCGCGGGCGGGGTGGGCGCGGTGACCGTGCGGCCCGGCCGGGTGACCGCCGTCGTCCATGCCCCGGGAGGTGCGGCACACCGGGCCGACGTGCTGGTGCCTGAGTTGTCCGCCGAGGAGTGGGGACGGTTTCTGGACCTGGCGGTGGAGCAGGCCGGGCACATGGCCGCGCTCCTCGACCGGGAGCTGCCGCCGCATTTGATCGAGGACGCGGCCGCGCACGGGATCGATCTCCTGCCGGGCCTCGGTGAGCTGGATCCGGAGTGCGAGTGCGGCACCTGGGACCACTGCGGGCACACGGCCGCGCTCTGCCACCAGGTGGCACGGCTGCTGGACGAGGATCCGTTTCTGCTGCTGTTGCTGCGCGGACGCGCGAAGGACACCTTCCTCGCGGAACTGCACGTGCGCGGCACGGCATCGCGGGCGGTGCCGCACGAGCCGGGCGCCGAGGGCGTCGACGCCGCGGAGGCGTGGGCGGCCGCGGACATCCTGCCCCGGCTCCCCGGGCTGCCCGCACTGCCACCGGCACCGGGAACGCCACCGCCCTTGGACGCTGCGCCGGAACCGGTCCCCGGTATCGAGCCGGCGGCGCTGGAACACCTGGCGGGCCGCACCGCCGTCGAGGCCTTCCGGCTGCTCGCGCGGGACTTGTCGGCCGGCCCGGGGCCGGGCGCCGGGACGACGGCCGCTCAGGACGCCGTACAGCTACGCCTGACGGCCGCTCAGGACGCCGTACGGCTGGCCTGCGGCACGCCGCCCGAGGCCGTGGCCGAGCGGCTCTCCACGGAGTCGGGGCGGGACCGCGAGGGCCTCGCGGACGCCGTCCGTGCCTGGCAGGCCGGAGGCGCGCCCTGCCTGGCCGTACTCGACGAGGAATGGGCGGTGGACGGCGTGGCGCTGGCACGCGCGTGTGCCGGCCTGGAAGCGGCCTGGGAGCAGGACGAACGGCCACCACTGCACAGGAGCGGCAACCGGTGGACCCTGCCGGAGGAAGGAGTTCAGCTACGGCTCGGCAGGGACGGCCGCTGGTGGCCGTACCGCGACGAGGACGGCCGTTGGGTCCCGGCGGGCGGAGCGGACCGTGATCCCGCGACGGTCCTGGCATCGGCTCGGCCGGGCGGTCCGGACGGCTCCTGACACCAGGTCAGCACCTGTCCTGTGCGTGGTCGTTGTCGGATCCGCACGATCCGATGAGCGGCGGACGCCCGCCGTTCACGTGGCGGTCGTGCGGCGTTCCACCCGGGGCCCAAATCTGGCGGCTGTCAGCGAACCCGCCTTCAGGAGGCCCGATGTCCCCGCATACCGCCGGCCGAGGCCGCGTACACCGTTCCCTCGTCACGGGCCTGCCCGTCGCCCTGGCGGCTGCCCTCGTGGCCGCCGGGACGGCCACGGCGGCGCCGTCCGGGGACGCGCGCGTCGTCCGTACGGCGACGCTCGGGGAGATCCCGCTCGGCGCGTTCAGCAACGCGCTGCTGCCCGGCACTGTGGGCGACGACCGCGGGGTGAAGCTGGGCGGCATCGGGAGTGACGTCTATCCGGCCGGCCGCGAGGGCGAGTACTGGACGGTGACCGACCGCGGCCCCAACGGTCAGATCAAGGTGGACGGCAAGAAGCGCCGCACGTTCCCGGTGCCGGGCTTCGACCCGGCCATCGTGAAGGTCCGGGTCTGCGGAGACACCGTCGAGGTCATCGACGCGATACCGCTGACCACCTCCTCCGGGAAGGCCGTGACCGGGCTGCCCAACCAGCAGAGCCGCGACGAGGCGCCGTACACCTACGACGCCGGGACGCCGCTGTCGTACGACCCGAACGGTCTGGACACCGAGGGCATCGTGCGAGCGGCGGACGGCAGCTTCTGGCTCGTCGACGAGTACGGCCCCTCGCTCGTGCACGTCTCCGCGCGCGGGAAGGTGCTCACCCGCTACGTGCCCGAGGGGCTGCACCTCACGGGCACCGACTACCCGGTGGTGGAGGCGCTGCCGTCGATCCTGCTCCACCGCAAGATCAACCGCGGTTTCGAGGGGCTGGCCCAGCTTCCCGGCGGTGATCTGGTGCTGGCTCTGCAGAGCCCCCTCCCGCTGCCGGACGCGGACGCCGGGGACGCCTCGCGCACCACCCGTCTGCTGCGCTTCTCGCCCAGGAAGAAGGCGGTCACCGCCGAGTACGCCTACCGGTTCGACCCGGTGAACGTGGTCGACCCGAGCGAGGACGACACGTCCGAGCTGAAGATCTCCTCCGTGGTGGCGGTGGGCGGCAACCGGCTTCTCGTCGAGGAGCGCACCGACAAGGCGGCGCGGCTGCAGCTGGTCGAGCTGAGCCGCAGGTCGGACATCCTCGGTGACTCCTGGGACGACGACACGACGTCCCCGTCGCTCGAGCAGCTGGACGACCCGGCGGCTCAGGGTGTGCCCGTCCTCGCCAAGCGTCTGGTGGTGGACCTGGGCAAGGTCGCCGGGGTGCCGGGGAAGATCGAGGGCATCGCGCGCGTGGACCGCGACACGCTCGCTCTCGTCAACGACAACGACTTCGGGATGACCGACGGCGCGGGCGCGTTCGACGCCCAGGGCCGCCTGGTCGACAGCGGCATCCGGACGACCGTGACCTACGTGCGGCTACCCAAGGGGCTGTGACGCGAGCCTGACCACAGGGCGAGCCGCCCGGCCCGCAGCAGCAGGGGGCCGGGCGGCAGGCCGATGGGGCGGGGAGAGCGGCACACTTGTGCCGCTCTCCCCGCCCCTTCACGCACGCGCGCGTGGTGATCAGCCGCGCGCGCCGAGCAGGTGGTCCATCGCGAGCTGGTCGAGGCGCTCGAAGGCCATGCCCCGCGCCGCGGCCGCCTCGACGTCGAAGTCCTCGAAGGCCGCGCGGTCGGCGAGCAGGGCCTGCAGGCCGTCGGCGGCGGTCGGCCGGGCGAGTTCGTCCAGGCGCGCGGCGCGCAGCGCCTCCTGCACCTCGGGGTCCGCGCGGAAGGCGGCCGCACGCTCCTTGAGGATCAGGTAGTTGCGCATGCAGCCCGCCGCCGAGGCCCACACGCCGTCGAGGTCCTCGGTCCGCGGCGGCTTGAAGTCGAAGTGCCGGGGTCCCGCGTAGCCGGCGCTCTCCAGGAGGTCGACGAGCCAGAAGGCGGCGCGCAGGTCGCCGGCGCCGAAGCGCAGGTCCTGGTCGTACTTGATGCCGGACTGGCCGTTGAGGTCGATGTGGAAGAGCTTGTCCGCCCACAGGGCCTGCGCGATGCCGTGCGGGAAGTTCAGGCCGGCCATCTGCTCGTGGCCGACCTCCGGGTTGACGCCGTACAGCTCGGGGCGCTCCAGGCGCTCGATGAAGGCCAGGGCGTGGCCGACGGTGGGCAGCAGGATGTCGCCGCGCGGCTCGTTCGGCTTCGGCTCGATGGCGAAGCGGAGGTCGTAGCCCTGCTCGGTGACGTACTCGCCGAGCAGGTCGAAGGCCTCCTTCATGCGGTCCAGGGCCGCACGCACGTCCTTGGCCGCGCCCGACTCGGCGCCCTCGCGGCCGCCCCAGGCGACGTAGGTGCTCGCGCCCAGCTCGGCGGCCAGGTCGATGTTGCGGATCGTCTTGCGCAGGGCGTACCGGCGCACGTCACGGTCGTTGGCGGTGAACGCGCCGTCCTTGAAGACCGGATGCGTGAACAGGTTCGTGGTGGCCATCGGAACGGTCATGCCGGTCGCGTCCAGAGCCTGCCGGAACCGCTTGACGTGCGACTCGCGCTCGGCCTCGGAGGATCCGAAGGGGATCAGGTCGTCGTCGTGGAAGGTCACTCCGTGGGCGCCCAGCTCCGCCAGGCGCCGCACCGTCTCGACCGGGTCGAGGGCGCGGCGGGTGGCGTCGCCGAACGGGTCCCTCCCCTGCCAGCCGACGGTCCACAGACCGAAGGTGAACCTGTCCTCGGGGGTGGGCTGATAGCTCATCGCCTCGGCTCCTTGCTGCTAGAACTATTTCGTCATGGCCGTTTACAAATTAGTATGCGGGCGCAGTGCGGGAAGACACAAGATGCGTATCCCGCAGAGCCGCGAAAGAGGAGAGCCCGATGTCAGCAGCCGAGGGTCCGCTCGTCGTCGGCGTGGACACATCCACCCAGTCCACGAAGGCGCTGGTCGTCGACGCGGCCACCGGGCAGGTGGTGGCGAGCGGTCAGGCGCCGCACACCGTGTCCTCCGGCGCCGGACGGGAGAGCGATCCGCGCCAGTGGTGGGGCGCCCTCCGCGAGGCGTTGCACCAGTGCGGCGACGCGGCGCACGAGGCGGCGGCGGTGTCCGTCGGCGGCCAGCAGCACGGCCTGGTCACCCTGGACGAGCACGGCGACCCGGTGCGTCCGGCGCTGCTGTGGAACGACGTCCGCTCGGCACCGCAGGCCCGCCGGCTGGTGGAGGAGCTGGGCGGCCCGAAGGCCTGGGCCGAGCGCACCGGCAGCGTGCCGGGAGCGTCGTTCACGGTCACGAAGTGGGCCTGGCTGGCCGAACATGAGCCGGAGGCGGTACGCGCGACGAGGGCGGTACGACTCCCCCACGACTATCTGACCGAGCGCCTGACCGGGCTGGGCACCACCGACCGCGGTGACGTCTCCGGCACGGGCTGGTGGGCTTCGGGCACGGAGGAGTACGACGAGGAAACCCTCGCTCATGTGGGTCTGGACCCGGCGCTGCTGCCGCGCGTGGTGCGTCCGGGCGAGGTGGTCGGCACCGTACGCGACACGCATGACCTGCCGTTCTCCAAGGGCACGCTGGTGGCGCCCGGCACCGGCGACAACGCCGCGGCGGCACTGGGTCTCGGTCTGCGGCCGGGGACGGCGGTGCTCAGTCTCGGCACGTCCGGCACGGTGTACGCGGTCTCCCGGCACCGTCCGGGCGACCCGACCGGGACAGTGGCGGGCTTCGCCGACGCGCGCGGGGACTGGCTGCCGCTGGCCTGCACGCTGAACTGCACGCTCGCCGTGGACCGCGTCGCGGCCCTGCTGGGGCTGGACCGGGAGGCCGTGGAGCCGGGGGGTTCGGTGACCCTGCTGCCGTACCTGGACGGCGAGCGGACCCCGAACCTGCCGAACGCCTCCGGCCTGCTGCACGGGCTGCGCCACGACACGAGCGCCGGCCAACTGCTGCAGGCCGCGTACGACGGCGCGGTGCACGCGCTGCTCGGGGCCCTGGACCTGGTTCTGGACGAGGACGCCGACCGCGGCACCCCGCTGCTGCTGATCGGTGGCGGTGCCCGGGGCACGGCCTGGCAGCAGACCGTACGCCGCCTGTCGGGGCGGCCCGTGCAGGTCCCGGAGGCCAGGGAACTGGTCGCCCTGGGGGCCGCGGCACAGGCGGCGGGGCTGCTCACCGGCGAGGACCCCGCGGCCGTGGCCCGCCGGTGGAACACGGCCGCCGGACCGGTCCTGGAGGCCGTGGAGCAGGACGCGGAGACGCTGGAGCGGATCACCGGGGTACTCTCCGACGCATCCCCGCTGCTGGAGCGGGGGACCGAAGCCCGGCCCCGCACACAGGGCCGAGCGGCAGACACCGAGGATTGACGCAGGCATGACCACGCCGCCCCACGAGGGCCGCCCCGCGGGCAGCGGCCGTGCCCTGCCGGACACCCAGCAGGGGATGCGCCGGCGCAACCTCGCCCGGGTGATGCATGCCGTCAGCGCCCAGGGACCGCTCTCGCGGGCGGCGGTCGCCTCGCACATCGGCCTGACCAGGGCGGCGGTGTCGACCCTGGTGGACGACCTGATCCGCTGGGGACTGCTGGAGGAACTGGGGCCCGAACGCCCGGGCCGGGTGGGCCGGCCCGGTTCGGCACTCGCGGTGAGCGGCCGAGGTCCGGCCGGGATCGGGGCGGAGATAGGCGTCGATCACCTGGCGGTGTGCGCGGTGGACCTGCGTGGCACGGTCCGCGCGCGGGGCGTGCGGTACGGCGCCAACCGGGGCCGTCGGCCCGGTCCGGTGATCGAGGAGCTGACGGATCTGGTCCGCGAGGTGGTCGCGGACGCCGAGCGGGAGGACCTCCGGCCCGCCGGGCTCGCCGTCGCCGTCCCCGGGCTGGTGGCGCGGGACGGACGGACGGTCGTGCGCGCCCCGAACCTGGACTGGCACGACACCGACCTCGGCGCCCTGCTGCCCGCGGCAGGACCGCTGACCGTCGACAACGAGGCGAACTTCGGCGCCCTCGCGGAACTGTGGCTCGGCGAGGGTGTCGCCTCCCAGGACTTCCTGCACGTGTCGGCCGAGATCGGCATCGGTGCCGCCGTGGTCGTGGACGGCGGGTTGCTGCGCGGCACCCGGGGGTTCGCGGGCGAGCTGGGCCATGTGCCCGTGCGGCCGGACGGGCCGCCCTGCCCCTGCGGAGGCCGCGGATGCCTGGAGCAGTACGCGGGCGAGGAGGCCGTGCTGCGCGCGGCCGGACTGGAACCGGGCGAGGACCTGGTCGGGCTGCTCGCGGAGCGGGCCGCGGCGGGCGACGAGCGCGTTCGGGAGGCTCTGCGGGACGCCGGAACGGCACTCGGCGTAGCCCTGACCGGGGCGGTGAATCTGCTCGACCCCGAGACGGTGGTCCTGGGCGGCGCCCTGGCCGGTCTCTCGCCGTGGCTGCTGCCGTCGCTGGAGAGCGAGCTGGCCGACCGCACGGCGGGCCCCGCCTGCCCCGTGGCCGTGTCCCGGCTGGGCTCGGAGGGTCCGTTGCTGGGCGCCGCGCACTCCGTCGTCCGGGCGGTACTGGACGACCCGGCGGCGGTGGCGGAACGGTCCTGAGGTCGATCGCCCGACGACCGCGGGCCCCACGGCTCCCTGCCCCGGAACCGCCGTGAAGCCGCTGGGAGGGCGGTTCCGTCGTGAACCGCCCGGCGCGCCTGACGTAACGTCACTGCATGCGGTGATGCTCCGTCAATACTGTTATCGAAGCCTCCGATTGACCCGAACGGGTGGCCGAGTTGTCCACAGGTGGCGCGTTGTCCACGGAACCGCGCCGCCTTCTTCTGCCCAACCCGGCGGCGCCGTACCGTGATTCGCACGAGCCGCACCTGCCGGGCCGTCACAGCCGCAGGACGCTCGCGGACACCGAGAGGAAACACCGGCGACGGACGACGGCGCGCACACGGATCGGGGGACACATGTACGGAGAGACGACCGGGACACGGCGGCGCGAGGCCGTGGGCCCGGACCGCTCCATGGCACTTCGCGCGTCGCACGAGGTGAATCGGCGGGGAGTCACCCGGCCCCTCCCGGCCGGGTGCGCACGCCCGCCGGCGCACGGGTTCCGCATATCGCGGTCCGCCCCGGCGCGGTGACCGGTGCGCGAGCACGGACTCCGTGAGCCGGGGGCATGTCGATGCGCGGCGCGAGCACCGCGCGGCTGACGCCTCCCCGCCACCGCCCGAAGCCCCCTTGACCGCCCGAAGCCCCCTTGACCACCCGAAGCCCTCTCGACCGCCCGAGGCGATCCACGGACGGCCCACCCGTGGCACTGCCCGGACGACCCAGCCCTGGCACTCCCCCGGCAGCCCTCCCTCCTGGCACTCCCCCGGCGTTCCCCTTGGCACACCCCCGGCAGAACGCCCCAGACGGCACCCCTGACCGTCCGCAGCACTCCCTGAGCACCGGCGGCCCCCACCTCTCGCCGGTCCACCCCGACTTCCGAAAGGCCCCACCATGGACATGGAGCGACCGAATCGGCGTCTGAGCAGGCGGCGGTTCCTCAAGGGCGCGGCGCTGTCCGCCGTCCCCTACGCACTGCTCCCCGACCCACGTGCCGACGCGCAGACCCAGGTCGTGGACTACCCGTCCGCCGAGTGGCACGCGGCGAGCACCTCCAACTACACGCCGTCCGAACGCCCCGGCAGCTACGCCATCGACCGCGTGGTCATCCACGTCACGCAGGAGACGTACGCCGACACCCTGTCGATCTTCCGGAACCCGCAGAAGAAGGTGTCCGCGCACTACCTGGTCCGGTCGTCGGACGGACGCGTCGCGCAGTGCGTGCACGAGGCGGACATCGCCTGGCACGCGGGCAACTGGGACTACAACACCCGCAGCATCGGCATCGAGCACGAGGGCTGGGTGGACCGGCCCGAGTACTTCACCGATGCCCTCTACGCGCAGTCCGCGAAGCTCACCGCGGCGATCTGCGAGACGCACGGCATCCCCAAGGACAGGGAACACATCATCGGCCACTACCAGGTGCCGGGTACCGACCACACCGATCCCGGCCCTTCCTGGGACTGGGTGCGGTACATCAGAATGGTCAATTTCGCCTAGCGCACGTCCTGCCTGTTGTCCGCGCGAACACGGTGCGTGACGATGGCCCCAGCCGCAGTACCGCTCTTCGACCGTCCGGGGAGGCCGAGTTGACCGATGCGTGGGTGGCCCTGGAACCGGGGGCCGACCCCGCCGAACGTGTCCGTGTGCTGCGCCGTGCGCACGAGACGTTCACCACGGCGGGCACGGTCGCGCGGCCGGTGCGGTCGGTGGTCGCGGAGTCCTGGCGGCGC
This sequence comes from Streptomyces sp. NPDC015139, assembly GCF_043079785.1. Lineage (NCBI taxonomy): Bacteria > Bacillati > Actinomycetota > Actinomycetes > Kitasatosporales > Streptomycetaceae > Streptomyces > Streptomyces sp. NPDC015139. The sequence continues at coordinate 438,441 of NZ_JBIBUW010000006.1, forward strand.
AGCGCACGCGCCGGCGTCGGACCGGACGGCGCGGCCAGCGTGGAGCTGACCGACGGGGACCTGGGCGCCTACCGGGCGGAGCATCCGCTGGCCCGGGTGATGCCCCTCTTCCGGGAGCTGCTGGGCACGTTCGCCGCGGACGGCGAGCATCTGCTGGCGGTGTGCGACGCGCACGGCAGGCTGCTGTGGGTCGAGGGGCACCGGGCGACCCGGCGCAGGGCGGACGGGATGAACTTCGTGCCGGGGGCACGCTGGTCCGAGACCGCGGTCGGCACCAACGCGCCGGGCACCGCGGTGGCCGTGGACCGGCCGGTACAGGTGTTCGCCGCGGAGCACTTCATACGCAGGGTGCAGCCGTGGACGTGCGCTGCGGCGCCGGTGCACGATCCGCGCACCGGCCGGGTGCTGGGCGCTGTGGACATCACGGGCGGAGACGGGCTCGCGCATCCGCACAGCCTCGGCTTCGTGCAGGCGGTGGCCCGGGCCGCCGAGGCGCAGCTCGCGCTGCTGACGCCACCGCGGCCCGCTGAGGACACGCCACTGCTCGGCGCGTTGGGCCGGGACGAGGCCGAACTGGTTCTGGACGGACGGCGGATCAGACTGAGCCGCAGGCACAGCGAGATCATGGTGCTGCTGTCCCGGCATCCGGAAGGGCTGAGCGGTGACGAGCTGCTCTGCGCCCTCTACGCGGACGAGTCGGTGACCCCGGTGACCATCCGCGCAGAACTGGCGCGGCTGCGCCGGTTGCTGGGCCCGGGTCTGCTCGCCTCGCGGCCGTACCGGCTCACGGCGGCGGTGGAGTCGGACGCCACCGCGGTGGAGCGGCGGCTCGGGGCGGGGGCGGTCACGGCGGCGGCGGAGGCGTACAGCGGTCCGCTGCTGCCCGGCTCGCAGGCCCCGGCGATCGTGCGGCTGCGGGACCGGCTCGCCGACGGGCTGCGCACGGCCCTGGTGGCGCACGGTGACCCGGACCTGCTGGCGGACTGGGCCCACGCGCCGTGGGGCGAGGACGACGTCGAGGTGTGGCGGGCGCTGGCCGCGGTGCGTCCCACGGCTTCGGTGCGGGCGCGACTGGCCGCGCTGGAGGCGGAACTGACGGCCCCGGCCGGCAGGGTGGTGGCGCGGGCCATCGGCGCAACGTACTTGCAACGTCCGCCTGCCTAGCCTCGCGCCGAGAGCTGCCCAACGGCGGGCAGCGCTGCAAGGGAGGCAGACCAGCATGACTCGTTACGCGGCGCCGGGCACCGAGGGCGCGATCGTCTCCTACCAGGCGCGCTACGACCACTTCATCGGCGGTGAGTACGTGCCGCCGGCGCGGGGGCAGTACTTCGAGAATCCGTCGCCGGTCAACGGGCAGCCGTTCACGGAGATCGCGCGCGGCACCGCGGAGGACGTCGAGCGGGCACTGGACGCGGCGCACGAGGCCGCTCCCGGATGGGGCCGTACGTCGGTGACGGAGCGTTCCGACATCCTGCTGAAGATCGCCGACCGCATGGAGGCGAACCTGGAGCGCCTGGCGGTGGCCGAGAGCTGGGAGAACGGCAAGCCGGTGCGGGAGACGCTGGCGGCCGACATCCCGCTCGCGATCGACCACTTCCGCTACTTCGCGGGGGCGGTCCGGTCGCAGGAGGGCTCGCTCGGCGAGATCGACGACGACACGGTGGCGTACCACTTCCACGAGCCGCTGGGCGTGGTCGCGCAGATCATCCCGTGGAACTTCCCGATCCTGATGGCGGCCTGGAAGCTCGCGCCGGCGCTCGCCGCGGGCAACGCGGTCATCCTCAAGCCCGCCGAGCAGACCCCGGCCTCCATCCACTACTGGATGAGCCTCATCGCCGATCTGCTGCCGCTGGGCGTGCTCAACATCGTCAACGGTTTCGGCGCGGAGGCGGGCAAGCCGCTGGCGTCCAGCCCGCGGGTCGCGAAGATCGCGTTCACCGGGGAGACCACGACCGGGCGGCTGATCATGCAGTACGCCTCGGAGAACATCAAGCCGGTCACGCTGGAGCTCGGCGGCAAGTCGCCGAACATCTTCTTCGACGACGTGTGGGCGCACGACGACGACTTCCGGGACAAGGCGCTGGAAGGCTTCACGATGTTCGCGCTCAACCAGGGCGAGGTGTGCACCTGTCCGTCGCGGGCGCTGATCCAGCGCGGTCACTACTCGGAGTTCCTGGAGGCGGCGGTCGAACGGACCCGGCTGATCAAGACGGGGCACCCGCTCGACACCGACACGATGATCGGCGCCCAGGCCTCCAACGACCAGTTGGAGAAGATCCTCTCCTACCTGGACATCGGCCGCCAGGAGGGCGCCCGGGTGCTCACCGGCGGGGAGCGCATCGAGCACGACGGTGAGCTCAAGGGCGGGTACTACGTCCAGCCGACCATCTTCGAGGGCGACAACCGCATGCGCGTCTTCCAGGAGGAGATCTTCGGCCCGGTCGTCTCGGTGGCCGCCTTCGACGACTTCGACGACGCCATCAAGATCGCCAACGACACGCTGTACGGCCTCGGTGCGGGCGTGTGGACGCGGGACATCAACACCGCCTACCGCGCGGGCCGCTCGATCCAGGCGGGCCGCGTGTGGACCAACTGCTACCACGCCTACCCCGCGCACGCCGCCTTCGGCGGCTACAAGCAGTCCGGCATCGGCCGTGAGACCCACAAGATGATGCTGGACCACTACCAGCAGACCAAGAACCTCCTGGTGTCGTACTCGGCGAAGAGGCTCGGCTTCTTCTAGATCCGTCCGACGGACCTACGGACGGATTCGCAGCCGAACAACGAAAGGGCGTCCGACCGGGCCAGGTGCCCGGCGGGCGCCCTCTTCAGCCGGCGCGGAGCCTGAGGTGCTCCCGGAGCCTGAGGTGGCCCCGGAGCTTGAGGTGGCCGCCGCGAGCGCCTGCGCCGGGGTGACAGGAGATGCTGGGAGGGAGAGCGACCGACGAGGACGGCCTGGAGGCGATGGCGGTGACAGCCGTCAACCCGATGGACAGCGCCTCGGTGCTGGCTGCCTTCGGGGCGCTCGGGCTCCTCGTCGTGATCTTCGCCGAGTCGGGTCTGCTGGTCTTCGGCTTCTTCCTGCCCGGTGACACGCTGCTGTTCCCGGCCGGTGTGCTGTGCGCCGGCAGTGCTCAGCAGGACCCCGGGTTGGTGTTGTGGCAGGTCCTGCTGTGCGGGGCGGTCGGCGCGGTGGCCGGTGGCGAGGTGGGCTATCTGATCGGGAGCCACGGCGGGCGAAGGCTTCTGAGCCGCACGTCCAACCGGCGTGTGAAGGGCGCGGTGGCGCGGGCGGAGGACCTGCTCGCCCGCTACGGCTACGGCAAGGCGCTGGTGATCGGCCGGTTCGTGCCGCTGCTGCGGACGGTCCTGCACCCGGTCGCCGGTGCGCTCGGGGTGCCCAGGCGGCCCTTCACGGTCTGGCAGACCGTGGGCGGGGTGCTCTGGTCGCAGACCCTGATACTCGCCGGGTACACCCTGGGCGCCTCCTTCCCGCACCTCGACGAGTATCTGCTGCCGCTGGTCGTCGTGGTCGTCGCCCTGTCGATGCTGCCGCTGCTGATCGAGGCCGGGCGTGCCCGCCGCGAGCGCCGCCGCAGCCGGCCCTGACCGGGCCGGACGCTCAGGGGCGCCGCCCGCCGCCGGCCGAGCCGTGCGGTCGAAGGAGCCGGCTGGGACGACGGAGAGGACACCCGGCGGTCGCCGGAGCGCACAGCAGGGTGTCCTGTCGTGCCGTGCCCTCCGGCACCGGTCACAGATCCGCCGCCCGGTGGGTCGTCCGTCCTCCCACCACGGTGAGCAGGACGGGGAGCGCCGAGAGGTCGGTGTCGGGCACGGCGAGCGGGTCCTCGGCCAGGACCGTCAGATCGGCGCGCCGGCCGACGGAGAGCCGGCCGGCGTGGTCTTCCTCTCCTGCGGCCCAGGCGGCGTTGACCGTCATTCCCTGGAGCGCCTGGAGTGGCGTGAGGGCCTGGCCGGGGCCGTGCGGGGGCAGGGAGAGGTCGGCGGGGCGGCGGTGCCGGGCGCCGGCCATGACCTGGAGCGGCGGGTACGGCGCGATGGGCCAGTCCGATCCGAGGACGACCCGTGCGCCGGCTTCCCAGAGGTCACGGCAGCGGAACGCGCGATCGGCGCGCTCCTCGCCGAGTCGGCGCGACCAGTTGTCGGTGTGATCGGCGCGCGTGAACTCGCAGCAGTGGGTGGGCTGCATGGAGGCGGCGACGCCGAGCGGCGCGAACCGTCGCACGGTGTCGTCGGGGACGGTCTCGATGTGCTCGACACGGTGGCGTACCGGACCTGTCGCCGACCTCGGCGCCGGCCTTCGTACGGACCCCTTCGCCGGCTCCCGCACCGATCCCGGAGCCTCCGCCTGTGCCTTCTCGACGGAGTCGAGGACATGGCGTACCGCCGCGTCGCCGATCGCGTGGGTGGCCGTGGGCACGCCGGCGCGATGGAGAGCCGCGATCACGTCCGTGTAGCGCTGCGGGTCGGGCCAGTGGGCGGCGGCCGACTCACCATGGCAGTCGGGGCTCTCCAGCCAGGCGGTGCCGTTGTCGATGGTGCCGTCCATGAACAGCTTCACGCCGGCCACCTGCCACAACCTGCCACCGGTGCCCTGCGCCCGGACGAGACCGTCCACGGTGTCGTCGTCCGCGTCGGGCCGGCACCAGGGGGCGACGCGCAGCCGCAGGGGCATGGCGTCCTCGGCCTCCAGCGCGGCGTAGACGGCGAGGCTGCCCCCGTTCGCGTCCATGGCGTGGCCGCCGGTGAGTCCGGAGGCGGCCATGGCGCCCAGCACCCGTGCGGTCCGGGCGCGTATCTCGGCGTCGGTGGGCCGCGGGGCGACCGCCTCGACGAGTTCGCAGGCGGCGTCCTCCAGCAGCAGGCCCGTGGGCCGGCCGCCCGCGTCGCAGACGATCTCCGAGCCCTGGGCGAACGAGCGCGGTCCGTCGACGCCGGCCAGTTCCAGTGCCCGTTCACTGGCGATCAGCGAGTGGGCGTCGAACAGGTCGATGAGGGCGGGGATGCCGTCGAGGACGGGGGCGAGGGCCGCGTGGCCGACCGGGGCGATGCCGAAGGCGTTGGGGTCCAGGCCCCAGCCGCGCAGCCAGGCGCCGGGGCGCAGGCCCCGGGCGGCCTCGGCGAGCGCGGTCCGTACGGCGGGCAGGTCGCGGCAGGCGGACAGGTCGGCCCCCATGGTGCGTTCGGCGCCGGAGACCGGGTGGAGGTGCCCGTCGGTGAGGCCCGCCGTGACCACCGCTCCGCGCAGGTCCACGACCGTGCTGCCGGGGCCCACGAGGGCACGGGCCTCCCGGTCGTCACCGAGGAAGCTGATGCGCCCGTGCTCGGCCGCGAGCGCGGTGTGCGGGAGGAACCGGCCCGTACCGGAGTCGAGCAGCCGGGCGGAGAGGAGTACGAGGTCGGCGGGCACGAGGCTCCTTGGTGACGGGGGGGTGGAAACGGATGAAGCGGATGGGATGAGCAGGCCCGGTGGGCGTCGCGGAGTCACCGGAGCCGGTCGGGGTTCCGGGCGGATGACTCACGGGCCGGCCGTTCGAGGACGAGGACGGCCGGGAGACCGGCCCAGGGACGAACGGGACCGGCCGCACCCGGACCGGCTCGGGCAGGCCACCCGCCCGCGCGCTGTGCGAACCGGACGCGGACGATCCCGCCGAGACACCGGCAGCGCTCAGTCGTCACCCGGGTCGAGCGCGCCGCGCGTCAGCCCGAGTTCTCGTTCGGCGGTGGTGACGGCCATCCGCATGACCGCGGGCGGTCGCCGCGGCGTCGCCGTGTTGGCGTGCGCGCCGAGGCCGTCGAGGACCACCAGGATCTGGACGGTGGCCGTCAGGGAGTCGTCCGTGACGAACTCGCCCGCGGCCACGCCGTCCCGGATCAGTTCGTCGATCCGGTCGCGCCAGGCGGCCTCCTGCTGTTCCACCCGGTCGCGCAGCACGGGTCGGTACCGGCTGAGGTGGCGGGCGTTGATCCACAGCCGGCTGATGGCGTCGTACGCCTCTCCCGAGGTGCGGGCCAGGAAGCGGGACAGGTGCCGGGTGGGGCTGCCCTCGGGGCGGACGGCGGGCAGGAGACGGTCGAGTTCGCCGGTCGCGGCGCTGCCGAAGGCCTCCGCGACGAGGTCCTCGGCCGAGGGGAAGTAGTGGCTGATCAGACCGGGGCGCACGGCGAGTTCCTCGCCGATCCGGCGCAGGGTGACGCACTCCAGGCCCTCGGCCAGAGCGACGGCGGCGGCCGCGTCGACGATCTCCGCCCGCCGGGCGGCCGGGTCCTTGCGGATCCTCTTGCGCTGAACGCTTGACGACATGACGACGATGCTATTGAGTGTGCGACCAATAAGCAACTGGTCACGCGCTCAATAAGCGGCCAGGCCGACCCCACCGCCCCGGAGGGCCCCATGGCGTCCACGCTCCCCGACCCGCATCCCGATGCGCGGCGCACGGCCGCCGACGGGACCGCCGCCGCTCCCCCGGGCGCCGGGCGGACCGGTGGCGTCGAGGCCCACGGCATCGACCACATCCCGGACTCCGAACGCCGGGGCCGCCCCCGTGAGCTGTTCTCCGTGTGGGCCGCCGCCAACGTCAACTACCTGAGCCTGGTGGTGGGCGGCGCGCTGGTGCTGATGGGGCTGAGCCTGTGGCAGGCGCTGGTGGTGATCGTCGTCGGCAATCTGTTCTGGCTGCTCACCGGCCTGCTCGCGATCCCGGGGCCGGCGGCGGGCGCCCCCAGCGAGGTCATCACGCGGACGATGTACGGGGTGCGCGGGAACCGGGTGAACAACGCGGTGACCGGCTGGATGGTCTCCGTCTGCTACTTCGCGCTGAACCTGGCCGCCGCCGCGACCGCGGCCTTCTCCCTGGTGAGCCGGACCGGGTTGCCGGTGACCACCCCGGTGAAGGCGGCCGTCGTGGTGCTCATCGCCGCGGTCACGCTGGCGATCAGCGTCTACGGCCACTTGGCGATCGTCCGGCTCTACGTCCCGATCACCCTCGCCCTGACGGCCGTCTTCGCCGTGGTGGCCGTGGCGGTGGTCCGGCACGCCGACTTCGGCTACGTGCCGGACCGGCCGCTGACCGGCACGGATCTGTGGGCCACCGTCCTGGCGGGTGTCGCCCTCGTCGCCTCGGGCCCGCTGTCGTACACCACGAGCGCGGACTTCTCCCGCTACCTCCCCCGCACCACACCGGCGAAGGCCGTGGCCGGCTGGACGGCGCTCGGCGGCTTCCTGCCCGGCGTCCTGGTGTGCGGCCTCGGCGCGCTCGCCGCGACCACGGTCGACATGGGCGATCCCGAGTCCTCGCTGCAACGGCTGCTGCCCGGCTGGTTCCGGCCCGTGTTCCTGCTGGCCCTGGTCCTCGGCACCGTCGCCCTCAACGCGCTGACCGCCTACAGCGCCGGCCTCGCCCTCCAGGCCGTCGGCATCCGCATCCGGCGCTCGCTCAGCGTCCTCGTCGACGGTGCCGTGTCGGTCTCCCTCACCCTGTACGCGCTGCTCGTCTCCGACTTCCTCGACACGGTCGGGAACGTGCTCCAGCTGACCGTCGTGCTGCTCGGCCCCAGCACGGCGGTGTACGCCACCGACATCCTGCTGCGCCGCAACCGCTACGACGGCCCCGCCCTCGCCGACGAGACCCCCGCCGGCCCCTTCTGGTACACCGGCGGCGTCAACCGGTCCGGAGCGCTGGCCCTCGCGGCCGGCGTGGCGGCTTCCGCGGTCTGCGTCGACACCGTCTACACCGGCCCCGTGGCCGCGGCCCTGGGCGGCATCGATCTGGCCCTGCCGGCGGGCCTGCTCGTGGCCGCCGGCGTGTACGCGCCGCTGATGCGCCGCGGACGAGGACTAGGCTGACCGACCGTCCAGCACAGCCGACCGACCATCGGAGCCGCGCCATGCACGTACGCCGTGTCGTTCCCAACGTCCGGACGACCGCGCTGCCGGAGAGCGCGGAGTTCTACGGCGTCCTGGGGCTGGAGGAGGTCATGAACCAGGGTTGGATCATGACTCTCGCCTCCCCCGGCGACCCGGTCGTGCAGCTGAGCCTGATGAGCGAGGACCGCACCGCCCCCGTCGTCCCCGACCTGAGCATCGAGGTCGGCGACGTCGACGCCGTGTACGCGGCGATGGTGGCGCGCGGCGCGGAGATCGTGCATCCGCTGACCGACGAGGAGTGGGGCGTGCGCCGGTTCTTCGTACGGGACCCGGCCGGCACGGTGGTCAACGTCCTCAGCCACCGCTGACGCGCCGCGAGCGGGGAACGACGCGATCTGGACGGGCTCATGACGAGCCGTGAGACTGGATCGGGTCCGACGTCTTTGACGTCCCCGGTCCTCCAGGACGGTGCCATGGAAGAGGAAGTCCCCCGCGTCGAGCTCACCCCGCAGGCCGCCGAGCTGGTGCGCCGACTGCGCGACCTGCACGGGCCGCTGATGTTCCACCAGTCGGGCGGCTGTTGCGACGGCAGCGCGCCGATGTGCTACCCCGACGGCGAGTTCCGCACGGGCGGCTCGGACGTGCTGCTGGCCGAGCTGGCCGTGGACGGCGTCGAGGAGCCGGTCACGTTCTGGATGTCGCGGAGCCAGTACGAGGCGTGGAGCCACACCCGGCTGATCGTGGACGTCGTCCCGGGCCGGGGGAGCGGATTCTCCCTGGAGGCACCCGAGGGGGTGCGTTTTCTCACCCGTTCTCGCGTAGTCGACGTCTAGTCGTCCCGTTCGCCGCCGTCGTCTGGTGCACTGCCCTCGACACAAGGACAGTTGACGAGGCATCAGGGGGCACGGTGACCAGACGTCGCGGGCGTTCGGCAGCGGGCAGAGCGGTACTCACGGTTGTCACGGCATTGGGTGTGCTGGCCGGCGCGGCCCTGGCGGGCGCGGCTCCGGCCGGCGCCGCGCCGGCGGGCAGGCGGATCGCGCCGGGCGTCACCTACCGGCAGTTCGACGTCGACACGGCCGCGGGCACGGCGCACGCCCACCTGCTCACGGTCGATCTGGCGAATCCGCACGTGGGTGTGGACCTGTTGTACCCGGGGGCGGTGGCGGCGCGGTCCACCGTCTCCCGGCTCGCGGACTCGGCCGGAGCGGTCGCGGGGATCAACGGCGACTTCTTCAACATCACCGAGACCCAGCACCCGGGCGTGGAGGCCACCGGCGCGCCCGTCGGACCGGCCGTCGCCGACGGGAAGGTGCTCAAGGCGGCGGTGCCCAAGGGCCAGCGGTTCGGGCCCGCGCTGCCGCCGGGGACGAACACGCAGGAGGTGCTCGGCGTGGGCACCGACCGGCGGGCCCGTCTGGACCGGCTCGCCCTGGTCGGCTCCGTCTCCACGCCGGACGGCCGGCTGCCCCTCAAGGGCCTCAACCAGTACGCGCTCCCGCAGAGCTCCGTCGGCGCGTTCACCGCGAAGTGGGGCAGCGTCTCGCGGGCCCGTGCCGTCTGCGGCACCGACTCCGAGCGGGCGGCGCCGTGCAGCGACGACACCTACGAGGTGACGGTGCGGGGCGGCCGGGTGGTGGCCGCCTCCGGCACACCCGGCAGCGGCACGATCGCCGCGGGCACCACCGTTCTGCTGGGCCGTGAGGAGGGTGCGCGACAGCTGCGGAAGCTGTCGGTCGGCGACCCGGTGACGGTCGAGCACAGCCTGGCGGCGGCCACGTCCGGGGTGCCGTACGCGTTCGCGATCGGCGGCTTCCCCGTCCTGCGGGCCGGCAAGCCGCTGTCCGGCCTCGACGACAGGACCTCGGCGGTGCGCACGGTCGTGGGCTTCAAGGGCGGCGGGCAGCAGCTGCTGATCCTGGTGCTGGACGGGGCCGCGCAGTACCGGACCGGCATGACGGTCGCGGAGGAGGCGGACGCCATGCGGACACTGGGCGCGTCCGACGCCCTCAACCTCGACGGCGGCGGCTCGTCCGCACTGGTGGCCCGCGAGGGGAACGCCGGTGCCGTGTCGGTTCGCAACCATCCGAGCGGCGGCGCGGAACGGCCCGTCCCGAACGGCATCGGCGTCTTCTCCGCAGCCTGACGGACCACCCGGCCGACTACCTGACGGGATGCCCAACCCCGGTACCTGGCGGCTGTCGGAGCGAGCCGCCCCACACGGCCGCCCCCGTCAGGGCCGCAGGCTGCTGACCAGGTCGGCGGTCGCGGTGAGCCCGCTGTGGATGGTGGGCGCCATGCTGGTGCTGGCCAGGTAGAAGCCGAGCAGCATGCAGACCAGCGCGTGCGAGATCTTCAGCGCACCGTTGCGGATGAACACCACTGCCAGGATCAGGAGCAGCAGCACCACAGAGATGGAAATGGCCATCAAAACCTCCTCCGCCACGCCCCAGGAGCGGCGTTCGGCCGCAAGTGTGGCGTAGCGGAGGGTTCCGCCGGGCGGCTGACGTGTCCTCCGATCGTGTGGTGTTACGCGGAGGGGTGGGCGTCGAGGAAGGCTTCGAGCCCGGCGAGGTCGTCGGTGTTGAGGTGGTCGACGCCGCCCGCGAGCAGTTCCGACCACAGGGCGTCCCGGGCCGGGCCGGGCGCGTCCGGGGTCGCCCAGAAGCGGATCCGCTGCCCGCGCGCGTGGGCGGCGGCGGTGATGCCGCACAGCTTGCGCCGTTCGGCGTCCGGGAAGGGGCCTTCGCCCTGCCAGGTGAAGTTCGGCGTCCAGTTGTCGCTGATCAGCGGGACGAAGGCGGCGGGGGCCGCGCCGCCGAGGTCGGCCGGCCGGCCGTCGTAGAAGGCGCGGCGCTCGCTCTGCGCCTCCATGGGGGCGCGGGCCGCGCGGTCGCCGGAGACGACGGCGGTGACCGGCCCGGGGTGGACGCGGCCGTGCGCGTACCGGGTGAACAGGTGCGGGTAGCGCCTCAGCTGGCGGTCGAGTTCGCGGTACGTCGACGCGCCCTCGGTCTTGATGTCGATGAGGAGCTGCAGCGGCCGGCGCCGTCCGCGGTACACGGAGCCGTGGTTGGCCCGCACGCGGGCGGCGAGCGGGTCGAGGTACAGGGAGGCGAGGGTGCGGGAGGGGTCGAGGTCGGAGGCGTCGTGGCCGATGAGGAGCTGGTCCCCGACGAGGAAGATGTCGGCCTCGACGCTGCCGAACCGGTGGTCGAGCGCGTCGAACAGGGGGTGCGGGTGCTCGTAGTCGTTGTGGGCGTGGGCGTGCCGCAGCGGGCGCCGGCCGGGATGGCCGCCCGCCGCCCCGGCCTGCGTGACGGGCAGGGCGGTCGCGCCGGCGAGGGCGGCGCCGAGGGTGGTGAGGGCTGAGCGACGGGTGGTGAGGGCCATGCGCTGCCTCCCTGGGGGTGATGGGACCGGGGAGAGTATGCGTGCGTGGCGTGCGCAACGGCCGCCACTCGTGGCCGAGTTGGCTGGATCGCCGCCCTGTGTTCATTTCGCCGGGAAGGGCGCACGAAGAAGCCCGCCCCGGGTGGGGCGGGCTTCTTCGTGACGGGTCAGGGTGCCTGGAGGTCGGCCAGTTCGGCCAGTGCCTCGCGGTGGGCGCCCGCGGTGCCGTAGGCGATCGAGTCGGCCTTGGCCCGCTTGAGGTACAGGTGGACCGGATGCTCCCAGGTCATGCCGAGGCCGCCGTGCAGTTGCACCGCCTCCTCGGTGGCGTGGACGGCGACGGGCGCCGCGTACGCCTGGGCGACGGCGACCGAGACGTCGGTGTCCTCGCCTGAGGCCAGTGCGTCGGCGGCGGCGCGGGCGGCGGCCCGGAGGCTGACGACTTCCAGCCACAGCTGGGCGAGCCGGTGCTTGACCGCCTGGAAGCCGCCGACCGGCCGGTTGAACTGCTTGCGCTCCTTGAGGTACCGGACCGTCTCCGTCAACGCCCAGTCGGCGACGCCGAGTTGCTCGGAGGCGAGCAGTCCGGCGGCGGCGCGCAGGGCCCGGCGCACGGCGGGTGCCGCGTCGCCGAGCCGGCGGGCGGCTGCTCCGTCGAGGGTGACGGTGGCGAGCGGGCGGGTGAGGTCCAGGGAGACCTGCGGGGTGACCGTGACGGCGTCGGCGGTCACGGCGTACAGCCCGCCGTCGTCGCCCGGTACGAGCAGCACGTCGGCCGCGGCGGCGTCCGCGATGCCCGCGAGCTCACCGTGCAGCGTGCCGTTCTCGACGCGTACCGTCCTGAGGGCGGCGCCGGGCGCGTGGTGCAGGGCGACGGCGAGGGCGCCGACGGCCCGCCCGGCCGCCAGCTGCGCCAGCAGTTCCTTGTCGCCGCAGGCGAGCAGGGCCTCGGTGGCCAAGACCGCGCTGGTCAGGTACGGCACCGGCGCGACCGAACGGCCCAGCTCCTCCAGGACGACGGCGGCCTCGCGGTGGGTGGCGCCCTGACCGCCCAGCTCCTCCGGTACCAGGAGCCCGGCCAGGCCCATGGTGGCGGCCAGGGTCTTCCAGAGGGCGAGGTCGTGCGGCGCGTCCGACTCGGCGCGGGCGATGACGCCCGGGGCCGCGCAGTGGTCCGTGAGCAGGTCGCGGACGGCGGCGCGCAGCGCCTCTTCCTCCTCGGTGTAGAGGAGATCCGGCTCGGTGCTCATCGGGCGAGGTCCTTCCAGGCGACGTCCTTGTCGGTGCGCGGCTCGGCGGGCAGGCCCAGTACGCGCTCGGCGACGATGTTCAGCAGGACCTCGCTGGTCCCGCCCTCGATGCTGTTGCCCTTGGAGCGCAGGTAGCGGTAGCCGGCGTCGCGGCCGGTGAAGTCGACCAGTTCGGGGCGGCGCATGGTCCAGTCGTCGTACGCGAGGCCCTCCTCGCCGCGGAGTTCCACCTCCAGGCCGCTGATCTCCTGGTTGAGGCGGGCGAAGGCCAGCTTCATCCCGGAGCCCTCGTAGCCGGGCTGGCCCGCGACGAGCTGCTGGCGCAGGCGTTCGGCGGTGAGCCGGGAGACCTCGGCCTCCACCCACAGCTTCAGCAGGCGCTGGTGCAGGTCGTGGGTGCGCAGTTCGGGGCGTTCGCGCCAGGTCCGCGCGATCGGGCCGATCATGCCGCCCTCCCGGGGCAGCCGCATGCCGCCGATGGAGACGCGCTCGTTCATGAGCGTGGTCTGCGCGACCCGCCAGCCGTCGCCGACCTCGCCGAGGCGGCGGGAGTCGGGGATGCGGACGTCGGTGAGGAAGACCTCGTTGAACTCGGCCTCGCCGGTGATCTGGCGCAGTGGCCGCACCTCGACGCCCGGGTCGGTCATGTCGCAGACGAAGTAGGTGATGCCCGCGTGCTTGGGCACGTCCGGGTCGGTGCGGGCGATGAGGATGGCCCAGCGGGCGACGTGGGCGCTGGACGTCCACACCTTCTGGCCGTTGACCACCCAGGAGTCGCCCTCGCGGACCGCGCGGGTGCCGAGGGCGGCCAGGTCGGAGCCGGCGCCGGGCTCGCTGAACAATTGGCACCAGACCTCCTCACCCGTCCACAGGGGCCGCAGGAACTGCCGCTTCTGCTCTTCGGTGCCGTACTTCAGGATCGTCGGCGCGGCCATGCCCAGGCCGATGCCGATGCGCCGGGGGTCGTTGTCGGGCGCGCCCGCGGCCTCCAGTTCGGCGTCCACCACGGCCTGGAGGGAGCGCGGGGCGCCGAGCCCGCCGAGCCCCTCGGGGTAGTGCACCCAGGCCAGACCGGCGTCGAAGCGGGCCCGCAGGAACTCCAGGTGGTCGGTGCCCGCGGGCGGGTGGGCGGCCAGCAGCTCACGCGCGCGGCCGCGCAGTTCCTCGGCGTCGGTCATGCGCCGGCTCCCTTCTCCAGGACCACGGCCACCCGACCGGTGGTCACGCCGTCGGCGACCCGCTGGACGGCGGCGGCGGCGCCGTCCAGCGGCACCCGCTCGCTCACCAGCGGCCGGATCGCGCCGCGCGCGGCCAGTTCGGTGAGCTGCTCGTGGCAGTGCTGGACCAGCGCGGGGTTCTTGGTGTTGTACAGGCCCCAGTGGAGGCCGACGATCGAGTAGTTCTTCACCAGGGCGTGATTGAGCGCCGGGCTGGGGATGGTGCCGCCGGCGAAGCCGACGACGACGATCCGGCCCTCGAAGGCGACCAGCTTGGCGGACTGCGTGTAGGCCTCGCCGCCGACGGGGTCGTAGACGACGTCGACGCCCCTGCCGCCGGTGGCCTCCTTGACGGCGGCGACGACGTCCTCGGCGCGCCGGTCGACCACCACGTCGCAGCCCAGCTCGCGGGCGACGGCGGCCTTGCCCGGTCCGCCGACGACACCGATCACGGTGGCTCCGGCGGCCTTGCCGAGCTGCACGGCCGCGCTGCCGACGCCGCCGGCGGCCGCGTGCACGAGCAGGGTCTCCCCGGCTTCCAGGCGGGCGCGGCGGTGCAGGCCGAACCAGCCGGTCTGGTAGCCGATGTGCAGGGCGGCGGCCTGCGCGTCGTCCAGCGACTCGGGCGCGGGCAGCAGGGCGCGGGAGTCGGCGAGGGCGTACTCGGCGAAGCCGCCGTGCGGCAGCGCGGGGTTCGCGATCACCCGCCGGCCGTCCTCGGTCTCGCCGCAGATCTCCACCCCGGGGGTGAAGGGCAGCGGCGGGCGCACCTGGTACTGGCCGCGGCACAGCAGCGCGTCGGGGAAGTTGATGTTGGCGGCCCGCACGCGCAGCAGCACCTGACCGTCTCCGGGCGTGGGCCGTTCCACCTCGGCCAGGCGCATCACCTCGCTCGGCTCGCCGTTCTCGTGCACTTGCCATGCCTGCATGCGGGGCCTCCACGGGACTGCTTCGTCTGACCGGGTCCGATCGCATACTAAGCGGTCGCTTGCCGATCAGGGAACAGTCGGACGGGTCACGTACGGGCCGGCCGCGCCCTGACGTGCATCCGCTCCCCCTGCGGCCCGAACAGGCTGAGGAACTCCACCGGCCCCTCCCCCGTCGATCCGAACCAGTGCGGCACCCGCGTGTCGAACTCGGCGGCCTCCCCGGCCGACAGGACCACGTCGTGCTCGCCGAGGACGACCCGCAGCCGCCCGGACAGCACGTACAGCCACTCGTAGCCCTCGTGGCTGCGCGGCTCCGGCTCGGCGGTCCGCTTCGGCTCGAGGACCTTGAAGGCCTGGAGGCCGCCGGGCTGGCGGGTCAGCGGCCAGAAGGTGCGGCCGTGGCGCACCAAG
Source organism: Streptomyces sp. NPDC015139 (assembly GCF_043079785.1). Taxonomy (NCBI): domain Bacteria; kingdom Bacillati; phylum Actinomycetota; class Actinomycetes; order Kitasatosporales; family Streptomycetaceae; genus Streptomyces; species Streptomyces sp. NPDC015139. The sequence continues at coordinate 453,529 of NZ_JBIBUW010000006.1, forward strand.
GGCTTGGCCCGCACCCGGGGGTCGCCGACCGGCGGCGCGCCGACCAGCTCGTCCAGCGGCACCTGGTGGACCTGGGCGATGGGCAGCAGCAGTTCCAGACTGGGTCGGCGCAGGCCGGACTCCAGCCGCGAGAGCGTGCTGACGGAGATGCCGGTGGTCTCGGACAGGGCCGCCAGGGTCACCTCCCGCTCCTTGCGGATCCGCCGCAGCCGCGGACCCACCTCCGCGAGGACGTCGTCGGTACTCGTCTCCGTGCTCATACCGGTATTGCAGGTTCGGCAAAGAAGTTTGTCAATCCGGCAGCGTCCGGGCCACCGTCGGGCGCGGAGGTGGTCATCATGACCGAGAACTGGGAAGTGGTCGTCGTCGGAGGGGGCGCGGCCGGCCTGTCCGCGGCGCTGGTGCTGGGCCGGGCCCGGCGCCGCACCCTGGTCGTCGACGCGGGCGAGCCGCGCAACGCGCCGTCCGCGCACCTGCAGGGGTATCTGACCCGGGACGGCATGTCCCCCGCGGAGTTCCTGGCGGTGGGGCGGGAGGAGATCGCCCGGTACGGGGTGGAGCTGGTCCGGGACCGGGCCGTGGACGCGAGCGGGGACGCCACGGGCTTCACGGTGGAACTCGCGAGCGGCCGGAGCGTGCGGGCCCGGCAGCTGGTGATCGCCACCGGCCTGGCGGACGAGCTGCCGGCGGTCCCGGGGCTGGCCGAGCGGTTCGGCCGGGACGTGGTGCACTGCCCGTACTGCCACGGCTGGGAGGTGCGCGACCTGCCGACCGGTGTGCTGGCGACCACCCCGCTCAGCGCGCACCAGGCACTCATGGTCACGCAGTGGTCCAAGGACGTACGGCTCTTCCTGCACGAGGTGAGCGAGTCGGAGCTGACGGCCGACGACCTGCGCCGGCTGGCCGCCGCCGGCGTCACGCTGGTGCCGGGCCGGGTCGAGGAACTCGTGGTGGCCGACGACCGGCTCACCGGGGTACGGCTGGCCGACGGGACGGTCCACGAGCGCGAGGTGCTGTACGCCGCCCCACGTGCCGTGCCCCGCAACGACCTGCTCGTCCGCCTCGGCGCGGAGCTCCGCGACACGCCGTTCGGCGCCTACCCGGTGACCGACGAGCGGGGGCTGACGACCGTGCCCGGGGTCTGGGCCGCGGGCAACGTCGGCGGGTTCGCCGAGCAGGTGGTGAACGCGGCCAGCCGCGGCTACCGGGCGGGCGCGGCGATCAACGCGGAGCTGCTCTTCGCCGACCTGGACGCGACCGCCCGGGTGTAGAGACCTCGCTCCCGGTGCACCATGACTGCATGCTGCTGACCCGGCTCGCCCAGGTGTCCCGGGAGGTGGCCGCCACCGCGGCCCGGTCCCGCAAGACCGCGTTGCTCGCGGAGCTGTTCCGGGAGGCGGAGGCGGACGACGTACCGATCGTCATCCCCTATCTGGCCGGGCGGCTGCCGCAGGGCCGGCTCGGTGTCGGCTGGAAGGTGCTGGGCCGGCCGGTCCCGCCGGCGGCCGAGCCCTCCCTGACCGTGCGGGAGGTCGACACCCGCCTCACCGACCTGGGCAAGGTGTCCGGGCCGGGTTCACAGGCGGAGCGGGTTCGCATCGTCGGCGAGCTGATGACGGCGGCCACCGAGGAGGAGCAGCGCTTCCTGCTCGGCCTGCTCACCGGGGAGGTCCGGCAGGGCGCCCTGGACGCGGTCGCGACGGAGGGGCTCGCCCGGGCGACCGGCGCGGACCCGGCGGACGTACGGAGGGCGGTGATGCTCGCCGGTTCGCTCCAGCCGGTGGCCCAGGCCCTGCTCGGTGAGGGCCCCGGGTCTCTCGACCGGTTCCGGCTCACCGTCGGCCGGCCGGTGCTGCCGATGCTCGCGCACAGCGCGTCCTCGGTCGCGGAGGCGGTGGAGAAGCTGGGCTCCTGCGTGGTGGAGGAGAAGCTCGACGGCATCCGGGTCCAGGTGCACCGGGACGGCGGCACCGTCCGCGTCCACACCCGCACGCTCGACGACATCACCGCCCGGCTGCCCGAAGTGACGACCGCCGCACTGGAGTTGCGGGGCGAGCGGTTCATCCTGGACGGCGAGGTGATCTCCTTCGACGCCGACGGCCGGCCCCGGTCCTTCCAGGAGACGGCCGGCCGGGTCGGGTCCCGCACGGACGTGGCGAAGGCCGCCGGCGAGGTGCCGGTCTCCCCCGTCTTCTTCGACGCGCTCTCGGTCGACGGCCACGACCTGCTCGACCTGCCCTTCGCCGAACGGCACGCGCGGCTGGCCGAGCTGGTGCCCGAGCCGATGCGTGTCCGGCGGACGGTGGCCTCGGGGCCGCAGGACATCGAGGAGGCGGAACGGTTCCTCGCCGAGACCCTGGCCCGGGGCCACGAGGGCGTGGTGGTCAAGGCCCTCGACGCGCCCTACAGTGCGGGCCGGCGCGGCGCCTCCTGGCTCAAGGTCAAGCCGGTCCACACCCTCGACCTGGTGGTACTGGCCGCCGAGTGGGGCCACGGCCGCCGTACCGGCAAGCTGTCCAACCTGCACCTCGGCGCACGCAACCCCGACGGCACCTTCGCCATGCTCGGCAAGACCTTCAAGGGCATGACCGACGCCGTGCTCGCCTGGCAGACCGAGCGACTGCGGGGACTGGCGGTGCAGGACGAGGGCGGGGTGGTCCGGGTCCGCCCCGAACTCGTCGTGGAGATCGCCTACGACGGCCTCCAGCGTTCCTCCCGCTACCCGGCCGGCGTCACCCTGCGGTTCGCGCGCGTGGTCCGCTACCGCGAGGACAAACGCCCCGAGGAGGCCGATACGGTGGAGGCCCTGCTGGCGGCCCACCCGGAGGTCAAGCCGTGACGGTGCGTGCGACGAAGCGCAGCGCGGGTCTGCTGTTGTTCCGGCACACCGACGAGGGACGGGAGGTGCTGCTGGGGCACATGGGCGGCCCGTTCTTCGCGAAGAAGGACGCGGGTGCGTGGACCGTGCCCAAGGGCGAGTACGAGCCGGACGAGCCGGCCTGGGAGGCGGCCCGCCGGGAGTTCCAGGAGGAGCTGGGGCTGGCGCCGCCGGACGGGGAGGCCGTACCGCTCGGCGAGGTCGTGCAGAGCAACGGCAAGATCGTCACCGCCTGGGCGATCGAGGCGGACCTGGACCCCGCGTCGGTCAACCCCGGGACCTTCCGCATGGAGTGGCCCCCGCGGTCCGGGCGGATCCAGGAGTTCCCGGAGCTGGACCGGGTGGCATGGCTGGGTCTGGACCGGGCCCGCGAAGTGATCATCACGGCGCAGGCCGCGTTTCTCGACCGCCTGGCGGAGCACTCGGGCTGAACAGCGGCTCACGCGTTGCGCTCCACGCGGGCGCGCGCGAAGGTCGAGACAAGCCCGCTCCCAGGGAGGTCAGCCATGCCCATCGCGACGGTCAACCCGGCGAACGGCGAGACGCTCAAGACGTACGAGGCCATGGGCGAGGAGGAGCTGGAACGCCGGCTCCAGCTCGCCGAGGCCACGTTCCGCACCTACCGGACGACCGCGTTCGCCGATCGCTCCCGGTTGCTGGACAAGGCGGCCGATCTGCTGGAGGAGGACCAGCAGGAGATCGGCCGCGTCATGACCACGGAGATGGGCAAGCCGGTCAAACAGGCCCGCGCGGAGGCCGCGAAGTGCGCCAAGGCGATGCACTGGTACGCCGCGAACGCCGAGCGGCTGCTGGCCGACGAGGAGCCCGCCGAGTCGGACGTCCGGGACTCCGGCGCGTCCCGGGTGCGGGTGCGCTACCGCCCGCTCGGCCCGGTCCTCGCCGTGATGCCGTGGAACTTCCCGCTCTGGCAGGTGATCAGGTTCGCCGCGCCCGCGCTGATGGCCGGCAACGTGGGCCTGCTCAAGCACGCCTCGAACGTCCCCCAGACGGCCCTGTACCTGGAGGACCTGTTCCACCGGGCGGGATTCCGGGAGGGCTGCTTCCAGACGCTGCTGGTCGGCTCCGGCGCGGTCGACGACATCCTGCGCGACGAGCGGGTGAAGGCGGCCACCCTGACGGGCAGCGAGCCCGCGGGCCGGGCCGTCGCCTCCACCTCAGGCGAGATGATCAAGAAGACCGTGCTGGAGCTCGGCGGCAGTGACCCGTTCGTCGTCATGCCCTCGGCCGACCTGGACCGGGCGGCCCAGGTGGCCGTGACCGCACGGGTGCAGAACAACGGGCAGTCCTGCATCGCCGCCAAGCGGTTCATCGTGCACACGGACGTCTACGACGCCTTCGCCGAGCGGTTCGTGGCGGGCATGAAGGCCCTCCGGATCGGCGACCCGCTGGAGGAGGAGACCGAGATCGGGCCGCTCTCCAGCGAGCAGGGGCGCAGCGATCTGGAGGAGCTGGTCGACGACGCCCGGCGCAGCGGGGCCGAGGTGCTGTGCGGCGGGCAGCGGCCGGACGGGCCCGGCTGGTACTACCCGCCGACCGTGCTCGCGGGCATCACCCGGGAGATGCGCATCCACCGGGAGGAGGCGTTCGGGCCGGTCGCCACGCTGTACCGGGCCGGCGACCTGGACGAGGCGGTGCTGATCGCCAACGACTCGCTGTTCGGACTCAGTTCGAACGTGTGGACGCGGGACGAGGACGAGGTGGAGCGGTTCGCCCGGGATCTGGAGGCGGGTGGCGTGTTCGTGAACGGGATGACCGCCTCCCACCCGGCGTTCCCGTTCGGCGGCGTGAAGCGCTCGGGGTACGGGCGTGAGCTGTCCGGGCACGGAATCCGGGAGTTCTGCAACATCACCACGGTTTGGCAGGGTGCGTGAGGGGTGCGCGGCTACCATCCCCTTTTGTGAACCGCGAAGTGACCCTGCCTCTGATCGTCGACGACCGCGGTACCTTGCAGGTGTCCGCGGCCGACGTGAGTAAGTTGTTGCGGACCGTCGGCGGACGCTGGCTGCATCTCGTCGAGGCGGGGGAACAGGGGCTCGACGAGGACACCGTCGCCGCCCTGACCATCGAGCTGGCGAAGCTGGCGGACCGCATCGACGTGGCGTGCATCGCCCACAGCAGCGGGGCTCCGTGAGCTCACCCGTGCGGCCGTAGCGGGTGCACGGCCTCAGGCACACCTCATCACAAAGGCCTTTCCACCGAATGTAGTTGCTGGACAAGCACCCCGCCCCCCCTCATCCCCCGTCTCCCCCGCCCGCCGCCGAGCCGGCGGAGCCGGCGGGCCGCCCCTGAGTGCCCGGTCCGCTGCGCCGACGCTCCGCTCGGCCAGGACCGTCCCCCGCCGCCCGGACCCCCGGCGCTCCCGATGCACTCCGGGGCGCCCGGCCGACTTCGGCGCGCGGCGTCCCGGACGCGAGCGCCCGGCCTGGGTGCGAGTGCCGTGACGGCCGTCCCCAGCAGGCCCTTCGCCGTAACGGCGGTCCTGGCGTTTTCCCTCGTCCGGCCGCGAAAGTCGCCCTTCGAGCCCGACCCCGCGTCCCCGATTCGGAGTAATCCAACGCGAAGTCATCGGCCTCCCGGGTGACGGTGGGTGCAGCACCTCCTGAGGTGAACCACCTTCTGGGCCGGTGGGCGAAGGCCCTCCGGAAAGCGGAAAGCAGGGACGGTTCATGGCGACTTTGTGCAGACCCTCGGTGTCGGTCCCGGAGCACGTGATCACGATGGAGGAGACGCTGGAGCTGGCGCGCTCCCGCCACGAGGACCACCCTCAACTGCCGCTCGCGCTGCGGCTGATCGAGAACACGGGCGTGAAGACCCGGCACATCGTGCAGCCCATCGAGGAGACCCTCAAGCACCCGGGCTTCGAGGACCGCAACAAGCTCTACGAGGCCGAGGCCAAGGCCCGGGTCCCCGCGGTGATCCAGCGGGCCCTCGACGACGCGGAGCTGCTCACCACCGACATCGACGTGATCATCTACGTCTCGTGCACGGGCTTCATGATGCCCTCGCTCACGGCGTGGCTGATCAACGAGATGGACTTCGACAGCACCACCCGGCAGCTCCCGATCGCCCAGCTGGGCTGCGCGGCCGGCGGCGCGGCGATCAACCGTGCGCACGACTTCTGCACGGCCTACCCGAACGCCAACGCGCTCATCGTGGCCTGCGAGTTCTGCTCGCTGTGCTACCAGCCCACCGACCTCGGCATCGGCTCGCTCCTGTCCAACGGCCTGTTCGGCGACGGCATCGCGGCCGCCGTGGTCCGCGGCAACGGCGGCACCGGCGTCCGGCTGGAGCGCAACGGCTCGTACCTCATCCCGAAGACCGAGGACTGGATCGCGTACGACATCCGGTCCACCGGCTTCCACTTCCTGCTGGACAAGCGGGTGCCGACGACCATGGAGCCGCTCGCCCCCGCGCTGAAGGACCTGGCGGGCACGCACGGCTGGGACGCGTCCGACCTGGACTTCTACATCATCCACGCGGGCGGGCCCCGCATACTCGACGACCTCAGCACGTTCCTGCAGGTGGACCCGCACGCCTTCCGGTTCAGCCGGTCCACGCTCACCGAGTACGGCAACATCGCCAGCGCCGTCGTCCTGGACGCGCTGCGCCGGCTGTTCGAGGAGGGCGGCCCCGAGGACCGGGCGCGCGGACTGCTCGCCGGCTTCGGACCGGGCATCACCGCCGAGATGACGGTGGGCCGCTGGGTCAGCGACGACGGGGACTCGCGATGACCGAGGAGAGCACGCTCACCGAGAGCCCGCCCCCGGTCAGGCAGTGGCCCGCGGCCGACCTGACCGGGACGGACTTCGACCCGGTGCTGGCGGAGCTGATGCGGGAGGGCCCGGTCACCCGCATCCGGCTGCCCAACGGCGAGGGCTGGGCGTGGCTGGTCACCCGGTACGAGGACGTGCGCGCGGTGGCGAACGACCCCCGGTTCGGCCGGGAGGCGGTCATGGAGGCGCCGGTCACCCGGCTCGCCCCGCACTTCATCCCCGACCGGGGCGCGGTCGGCTTCCTCGACCCGCCCGACCACACCCGGCTGCGCCGCTCGGTCGCCGCCGCGTGCACGGCCAAGGGCGTGGAGCGCATCCGTGACAAGGCGCGCGGCGTGCTGGACGAACTGGTCGACGAACTCCTCCAGGACGGCCCGCCCGCCGATCTCACGGCGGCGGTCCTCAGCCCGTTCCCGATCGCGGTGATCTGCGAGCTGATGGGTGTCCCGGCCGGCGACCGGCACGACATGCACGCCTGGACCCAGCTCATCCTGTCCTCCGCGCACGGCAAGGAGGTCAGCGAGAAGGCCAAGCGCGAGATGAGCGCCTACTTCTCCGACCTCGTCGGCCTGCGGGAGAACAGCACGGGCGAGGACGTGGCCTCACTGCTCGGCGCCGCCGTGGGCCGGCAGGAGGTCACCCTGGAGGAGGCCGTCGGACTCGCCGTCCTCCTCCAGATCGGCGGCGAGGCGGTCACCAACAACAGCGGGCAGATGTTCTACCTGCTGCTGTCCCGCCCCGATCTCGCGGAGCGGCTGCGCGCCGAGCCGGAGATCCGCCCCCGGGCGATCGACGAGCTGCTGCGCTACATACCGCACCGCAACGCGGTCGGGCTGTCCCGGATCGCCCTGGAGGACGTGGAGATCAGCGGGATCCGGATTCGCGCGGGCGATCCCGTCTACGTCTCCTACCTGGCCGCCAACCGCGACCCGGAGGTCTTCCCGGACCCGGAGACGATCGACTTCTCCCGCAGCCCCAACCCGCACGTGGCCTTCGGCTTCGGCCCGCACTACTGCCCGGGCGGTCAGCTCGCCCGGCTGGAGTCCGAGCTGCTGGTCGACGCCCTGCTGGACCGGGTGCCCGGCCTGCGGCTGGCCGTCCCGCCGGACCAGGTGCCCTTCAAGAAGGGCGCGTTGATCCGGGGGCCCGAGGCCCTGCCCGTGACGTGGTGAGCGGACGATGACGACGACCGAAGGACTCTCGGCCCAGGCGGATCCGCCGGGCCGGGAGACGGACCCCACCGAGGGCCTGCTGGTGCCGCCCGGCCACGGCCGGGTCGTCGAGACGGCCGCCCAGCGGGTGACCTTCAAGGTCACCGGTACGCACTCACGGATGGCCTCCACCTTCGAGGTGGAGGTCCCGCCGGGCTTCGACGTCGGCGCCCACGTGCACACGCGCAGCGAGGAGTTGTTCTACATCCTGGAGGGCGAGCTGGACGTCCTCGCCTTCGAGCCGCGCATCCGGACCCCCGACAACTGGCAGAGATGGGAGTCGAGTTCGGGCAGCCGCGTGGTCCGGGCGACCCCTGGCACGGTGATCGTCGTACCGCCCGGCTGCCCCCACGCGTTCGCGAACCCGACGGACACGCCGGCGAAGATGTTCTTCCAGGCGAGCCCGCCCCCGGACCACGAGCGCTACTTCGAGGAGCTGCTGGAGATCCTGCGCGACGGCGGCCCGCCGGACCAGGACGCCATCGAGGCGCTGCGGAGGAAGTACGACATCCAGCAGCTGACTCCGCTCAGGCACCGGTGATGCCGTGAGGGGCGGGTCCACCGCGGACCCGCCCCGACGATGCCGTTACCGGATCGGCATGCCCGCGAGCGTGCGGGCGATGACGAGGCGCTGGATCTCGCTCGTCCCCTCGAAGATGGTGTAGATCGCGCTGTCCCGGTGCATCCGCTCGACGGGATACTCACGGGTGTAGCCGTTGCCGCCCAGGATCTGGATGGCCTGCGCGGTGACCTTCTTCGCGGTCTCGCTCGCGAACAGCTTGGACATGGAGCCCTCGGCGGCGGTGAACGGCCTGTTGTTGACCGCCATCCACGAGGCCCGCCACACGAGCAGGCGGGCGGCGTCGATCTGGGTCCGCATGTCGGCCAGCTGGAAGGCGACGCCCTGGTTGTCGATGATCGGCCGGCCGAACTGCTCACGGGTCGTGGCGTACTCGAGGGCCACCTCGTACGCGGCCCTGGCGGTGCCGACGGCCATGGCGCCCACGGCCGGCCGCGACGCCTCGAACGTCGCCATCGCGGCGTTCTTCACCCGCTCCCCGCCCGCCTTCGCCTTCTCCCGGGCCCGGGCGAGGCGCTCGTCCAGCTTCTCCTTCCCGCCGAGGAGGCAGGAGCCGGGGACGCGGACGCCGTCCAGGACGACCTCGGCGGTGTGCGAGGCGCGGATGCCGTGCTTCTTGAACTTCTGGCCCTGGGCGAGACCCGGGGTGCCCGGCGGCACGATGAAGGACGCGTGGCCCTTGGAGCCCAGCTCAGGGTCGACCACGGCGACGACGACGTGGACGTTGGCGATGCCGCCGTTGGTCGCCCAGGTCTTCGTGCCGTTGATCACCCACTCGTCCTTGGCCTCGTCGTACACGGCACGCGTGCGCATGGAGGCGACGTCGGAGCCGGCGTCGGGCTCGGAGGAGCAGAACGCGGCCACCTTGACGTCGTTCTGGTCGCCGTACATCTGGGGGATCCAGGTGCCGATCTGTGCCTCGGTTCCGTTGGCGAGAACGCCCACCGCGGCGAGGCCCGTGCCCACAATGGAGAGGGCGATGCCCGCGTCGCCCCAGAACAGCTCCTCCATGGCCATCGGGATACCGAGACCGGTGGGGTCGAAGTACTGCTGAGCGTAGAAGTCGAGGGAGTAGATGCCTACCTTCGCCGCCTCCTGGATGACCGGCCAGGGAGTCTCCTCACGCTCGTCCCATTCGGCGGCCGCGGGGCGGATGACGTCGGTGGCGAAGCCGTGCAGCCAGTCCCGGACCTCCTTCTGTTCGTCGTTGAGCTCCATGGTGAACTCGGCCATGTCCCCTCCAGCGGCAGTGCGTGTTACTAGCGGTAACCCGAGTCTGTTACCGACGGGTAGGAAAAGTCAACCGCCGATGACGCCTCGGCATCCCGTTCGATGTCAGGGGCACAGTCAGTGTTAGTTTGCGCTGGCGTCACCGAATCAGCACGGGTGGGGAGAGCACATGGACACCACACAGCGGACCGACCAGCAGCGGTCCGCGGACCGCCGACGGCGCGAGCTGCTGGAGGCCGCCGACCGCGTGGTGCTGCGCGACGGCCCGCAGGCGTCGATGAACGCGATCGCGGCGGAAGCGGGCATCACGAAGCCCATCCTCTACCGCCACTTCGGCGACAAGGGCGGACTTTACGCGGCGCTTGCCATGCGGCACACCGACGCCCTGCTCGGCTCCCTGCGGGCGGCGCTGGACGCCCCCGCCGAGCGGCGGGAGCGGGTGGAGTCCACGCTGGACACCTACCTCGCCGCGATCGAGGCACGACCGCAGGTCTACCGGTTCCTGATGCATCCGTCGGAGGGCAGCGCCGGCGGCGACCAGGGCTTCGACGTCGGCAAGCACAGCGCTCCGCTGCTGCGGCGGATGGGCGAGGAACTGGCCCGGGTCATCGAGGAGCGGGTGGATCTCGGCCCCGGCAGCCAGCAGCTGGCGCGGGTGTGGGGCCACGGGATCGTCGGGATGATGCACGCGGCCGGCGACTGGTGGCTGGGCGAGCGGCCCTGTTCCCGCGCCGAGTTGGTGCGCTCCCTCGCCGATCTGCTGTGGGGGCGGCTCGCGGCGGCCGGGGACAAGGTGGGCGGCCCGGGGTTCTGAAGCCTCCCGCGGTCGGGCGGGATCCGGTGCGGGCCCGTCCCGCCCGAGGCGTGCGCGGACGCGGACCGGCGCCCGCCCGGGTGACTCACCTCACCGGCGCCAGGAGGCCCGGGAGACCTGCCGCGCCAGTCTGCGCTTCCGCCAACCCGTGAGGTGATCGGCGTACACCGTGCCCTCCAGGTGGTCGCACTCGTGCTGGAGGCACCTGGCGAAGAAGCCCGTGCCGTGCACGGTGACCGGCTCCCCCGTCACCGTGAAACCCTCGACCACCGCGTGGTCGTACCGTTCGGTACCCGCCTCCAGGCCGGGCAGGGACAGGCAGCCCTCGGGGCCGCGGATCACCACGCCGTCCTTCTCCACCAGGCGGGGGTTCACCACGTGGCCCAGGTGACGCGCGTCCTCGTCGTCGGGACAGTCGTAGACGAACACCCGCAAAGGGACGCCGATCTGATTCGCGGCCAGGCCCACCCCCCGCGCCGCGTACATCGTGGCGAACAGGTCCTCCACGAGCGCCGCCAGTTCGGGGCCGAAGTCGGTGACCTCCCGGCACCGCTCGCGCAGTACCGCGTCTCCGAGCAGGGTGAGAGGCCGGACGCGCCCGTGGGCGCCCGGGATCGTGCCGTGTCGCATGGCGGCAAGGGTACGGTTCGTTCAGCTCAAGCCCGCCGCCGGAGGCATGGGCCGGGATTCGGGTGTGCGAATGGATCTCGATAGGCTGAGGTTCACACCACGCTGCCGGATGGCCTGAGGCGCGGCGCGTACGCAAGGAGGATCGAGAACTGATGGCAGGCAACTCGGACCCGCTCTCGCCGCGGGCCAAGCTGGCCGTGACCGCGGGCAAGGCGGTCGCTGCGGCATCGCGCGCCGCGGGACGGGGCAGCGGGTCGGTGATCGGTGGCCGGGTCGCACTGAGGCTCGACCCCGACCTTCTCGGGCGGCTGGCCCAGAACCTGGACGTCGTCCTGGTGTCGGCCACCAACGGCAAGACCACCACCACCCGGCTCATCGCGGAGGCTCTGCGCGCCGCCGGCCCGGTCGTCTCGAACGCGCTCGGCGCCAACATGCCGGCCGGCATCACCTCCGCCCTCGCGGGCGGCTCGGAGTCGAAGTTCGGCGTCATCGAGGTCGACGAGAAGTACCTGGCGGGCGTGGCGCGGGACACCAGCCCCAAGTGCATCGCCCTGCTGAACCTCTCCCGCGACCAGCTGGACCGCGCGGCCGAGACCCGCATGCTCGCGGAGAACTGGCGTGAGGGTCTCGCCGGGTCGAAGGCCGTGATCGTCGCCAACTGCGACGACCCGCTGGTGGTGTGGGCCGCCTCCTCCTCCCCGAACGTGATCTGGGTCGCGGCCGGGCAGATGTGGAAGGACGACGCCTGGTCCTGCCCGTCGTGCGGCGGCGTGATGCAGCGCCCCGGCGACGACTGGTTCTGCGGCGAGTGCGGCTTCCGCCGGCCGACGCCGACCTGGGCGCTGTCCGGGGACCACGTGCTGGACCCGCACGGCTCCGCCTGGCCGATCCACCTCCAGCTGCCGGGCCGCGCCAACAAGGCCAACGCGGCCAGCTCCGCGGCCGTCGCCGCCGTCTTCGGAGTGCCGCCGCAGGTCGCCCTGGAGCGGATGTACCAGGTGCAGGCCGTGGCCGGCCGGTATGACGTCGTCCAGTTCCAGAACCGCGACCTGCGGCTGCTGCTGGCCAAGAACCCGGCCGGCTGGCTGGAGACGTTCTCCCTGATCGACCCGCCGCCCGCGCCGGTCATCCTGTCCGTGAACGCCCGTGGGGCCGACGGCACCGACACCTCCTGGCTGTGGGACGTCGACTACACCCGGCTGACCGGCCACCCGATCTTCGTGGTCGGCGACCGGAAGCTGGACCTCGCCGTCCGCCTGGAAGTGGCCAACCAGCACTTCCAGGTCTGCGACGACCTCGACCAGGCCGTGCAGATGTGCCCGCCCGGACGGATCGAGGTCATCGCGAACTACACCGCGTTCCAGGACCTGCGCCGCCGCGTCGGCAACTGATCTTCGAAGGGCGATCACTCATGAGCGACAACCAACTGCGGCTGGTGTGGATCTACCCGGACCTGCTGAGCACCTACGGCGACCAGGGCAACGCCCTCGTCGTGGAGCGCCGGGCCCGGCAGCGCGGTCTGGACGTGGCCCGTCTCGACGTGCGCAGCGACCAGCCGATCCCGACCTCCGGCGACATCTACCTGATCGGCGGCGGCGAGGACCGGCCGCAGCGGCTCGCGGCCGAGCGGCTGCGCCGCGACGGCCATCTCCAGCGTGCGGTGCAGAACGGCGCGATCGTCTTCTCCGTCTGCGCCGGCTACCAGATCCTCGGCCACGAGTTCATCAACGACCTCGGGCAGCGCGAGCCGGGCCTCGGCCTGCTCGACGTGGTCTCGGTGCGCGGCGAGGGCGAGCGGTGCGTCGGTGACGTGCTGGCGGACATCGACCCGCAGCTCGGGCTGCCCCCGCTGACCGGCTTCGAGAACCACCAGGGCGTCACGCAGCTCGGGGCCTCGGCCCGCCCGTTCGCCCGCACCCGCATCGGCAAGGGCAACGGCACCGGGGACGGCACGGAGGGCGCGTACAACGGGACGGTCTTCGGCACCTACATGCACGGTCCGGTGCTGGCCCGCAACCCGCAGATCGCCGACCTGCTGCTGAAGCTGGCGCTGGACGTCAACGCGCTGCCGCCGATCGACGACCGCTGGTACGAGGCGCTCCGCAACGAGCGCATCGCCGCTGCGCAGCAGCCCGCGTAGGCACGGTCGCGCGGCAGCCCGCTGGCGTGATCACGGTGTGCTGAAGGCACCCTTCAGCACCTTCCGGCAGGCTTCGTGACGGGCCCGGCTGACGGCGCGTCTGCTCACATGTGCAGGCGCGTCCAGCAGGCGGACGCCCGCTACGGAGCCACCCCGTCCCGCCGGTAGGGTGGCCGGGAATCCGCCGGACAACGTGGTCCGGTCTCCCGGCCCACGTTGAGAAGGTAATCGGGCTATGCGCATTGGTGTCCTCACGTCCGGCGGCGACTGCCCCGGCCTGAATGCCGTCATCCGGTCCGTCGTGCACCGTGCCGTCGCCGACCACGGCGACGAGGTCATCGGTTTCCGGGACGGCTGGAAGGGCCTCCTGGAGTGCGACTACCTCAAGCTCGACCTCGACGCCGTGGGCGGCATCCTGGCGCGCGGCGGCACCATCCTCGGCTCCTCCCGGGTCCGTCCCGAGCACCTGCGGGACGGCGTGGAGCGGGCCCGCGGCCATGTCAGGGAGCTCGGTCTCGACGCGATCATCCCGATCGGCGGTGAGGGCACGCTGAAGGCGGCCCGCCTGCTGTCGGACAACGGCCTGCCCATCGTGGGCGTGCCGAAGACGATCGACAACGACATCGCCGTCACCGACGTGACCTTCGGGTTCGACACCGCGGTGACCGTGGCGACGGAGGCCCTCGACCGGCTGAAGACGACCGCCGAGTCCCACCAGCGCGTGCTGATCGTGGAGGTCATGGGCCGCCACACCGGCTGGATCGCGCTGCATTCCGGCATGGCGGCCGGCGCCCACGCCATCGTCGTACCGGAACGGCCCTTCGACATCGACGAGTTGACGAAGAAGGTCGGTGAGCGGTTCGAGGCGGGCAAGCGGTTCGCCATCGTGGTCGCCGCCGAGGGCGCCAAGCCTCGGCCGGGCTCCATGGAGTTCGATGAGGGCGGCAAGGACATCTACGGCCACGAGCGCTTCGCGGGGATCGCGCGGCAGCTGTCGGTCGAGCTGGAGCACCGCCTGGGCAAGGAGGCGCGGCCGGTGATCCTCGGGCACGTGCAGCGCGGCGGCACGCCGACGGCGTACGACCGGGTGCTCGCCACGCGGTTCGGCTGGCACGCCGTGGAGGCGGTCCACCGCGGGGAGTTCGGCCGGATGACGGCTCTGCGCGGAACGGACATCGTGATGGTGTCGCTGGCGGAAGCGGTCGAGTCCCTGAAGACGGTGCCCGTCGAGCGCTACGACGAGGCGGAGTGCGTGCTGTAGTCCAGCCGTGGACAACCCGCCCCCGGTCACGGTCGTGACCGGGGGCGGTTCTACTCTTGTGGGCGGACAGACGCGTACAACCCCCACGAATCAGGAGCCGGCGGATGGATCACAGCGGGCACGGCATGATGATGGATCTGCCGCCGTTCACGCTGGCGCGAGGGCTTGAGTGGTCGGCGGACCCCTTCTTCCTCCTCGCCTGTCTGGCCGGCCTGGCTCTGTACGGCTGGGGGGTCGTACGGCTGCGGCGGCGCGGGGACGCGTGGCCCGTCAGCCGTACGGTGTCGTACGTCGTCGGTGTGCTCACCATCGCGCTGGTGATGTGCACCAGGCTGAACGACTACGGCATGGTCATGTTCAGCGTGCACATGGTGCAGCACATGGTGATCAGCATGCTGTCGCCGATCCTGATCCTCCTCGGCGCCCCGGTCACGCTGGCGCTGCGGGCGCTGCCGACCGCCGGCAGGGGCAGGAAGGGCCCGCGCGAGCTGCTGCTGGCGTTGCTGCACAGCCGGTACATGCGGGTCATCACCCACCCCGCCTTCACGATCCCGCTGTTCATCGCGAGCCTGTACGCGCTGTACTTCAGCCCGCTCTTCGACTTCCTGATGGGTTCCCGGACCGGGCACGCAGCGATGATGGTGCACTTCCTCGCGGTCGGTGTCGTGTTCTTCTGGCCGATCATCGGGGTGGACCCGGGCCCGCACCGGCCGGGGTACCTGATGCGGATGCTGGAGCTGTTCGCGGGCATGCCGTTCCACGCGTTCTTCGGCATCGCGCTGATGATGGCGTCGACGCCGATGGTGGAGACGTTCCGGAACCCGCCCGCCTCCCTCGGCATCGACGCGCTCGCCGACCAGAACGCGGCCGGCGGCATCGCGTGGGCCTTCAGCGAGATCCCGTCCGTGCTGGTGCTGATCGCGCTGCTGTTCCAGTGGTACGGCTCCGAGCAGCGGCAGGCCAAGCGCAAGGACCGGGCCGCGGACCGGGACGGCGACAAGGAGCTGGAGGCGTACAACGCCTACCTGGCTTCGCTGAACGCACGCGAGGGCTAGGCGGAACGCTTCCCGTCCGGGCATCCCGTACGGGCGGGAACCGGGGCACCATGGTGGGGACGGACCACGAGGAGGGTGTCGCGATGCCCGGTTCCACGAACGGCTCCACGAACGGCTCCACGAACGGCTCCACCAAGGCGATGGGGGCCCTCACGGTCGGCGGTCTCGTCGTCGTGACCGCCTACACGGTCGCTCTCGGCAGCAACGGCTGGCTGTGGTTCGGCTGGGTCGTCCTGGGGCTGCTGACACTCGCCATGGTCGTCACCCAGTCCTGAGGGCGCCCCGGCGGCAGGGCTGACCTACAGTGCCCGCATGAACAGCAGGACGCTCACGTTCGACGACCTCGACCGCAAGATCACCACCGCGCTGATGGCGAACGCCCGCACCAGCTTCGCCGAGATCGGGGCGGACGTGGGGCTGTCCGCGACGGCGGTCAAGCGGCGGGTGGACCGGCTGCGGGAGACCGGGGTGATCACCGGGTTCACGGCGACGGTGCAGCCCTCGGCGCTCGGCTGGCGCACGGAGGCGTACGTCGAGGTCTACTGCGAGGGCGCGGCCCCGCCGCGGCGCCTGGCGGAGGTGGTCCGCAACCATCCGGAGATCACCGCCGCCATGACGGTGACCGGCGGCGCCGACGCGCTGCTGCACGTGCGGGCGCGGGACGTGGAGCACTTCGAGGAGGTGCTGGAGCGGATCCGCACCGAGCCGTTCATCCGCAAGACGATCAGCGTGATGGTATTGTCCCATCTTCTCCCGGAAAGCCCGGAAGCGGGCGCCACCCACGCGGCGCCGGAGTGACCGCGATCATGCGCAGCGGTCGTGCGTCCGCCCTGGTCACAACGCAGCGATGCTGCGCGGGCGCGCAGCCTTTCGCGCTTGTCGCGGTGATCTGCGCTTCCTACCGTGGTGTCATCCCTCAGTGACACACTGGAAAGCGGAGGAAACCCTCTGTGTCCGAACATCGTGTGCCGCGCCACCGGCGCTTCCTCGTCTGCGAACCCGCACATTTCGCGGTGCAGTACGCGATCAATCCCTGGATGCATCCCGACCGGCCCGTCGACGTGGACCTCGCCCGTGACCAGTGGCAGGCGCTGATCCGCACGTACCGCGCCCACGGTCACACCGTCGAGTCCGTCGAGCCGGTCGCCGGCCTGCCGGACATGGTCTTCGCCGCGAACGCCGCGTTCGTGGTCGGCGGCCGGGTCTTCGGCTCCCTCTTCCACGCGCCGGAGCGGCGCCCGGAGTCGGTCCACTACGACACCTGGTTCAAGGCGGCGGGCTACGACGTGTACCGCCCCGAGTCGGTGTCGGAGGGCGAGGGCGACCTGGTGTGGACGGGCCGGTACGTGCTGGCCGGCACCGGGTTCCGCACCACCCGCGAGGCGCACCGGGAGGCGCAGGAGTTCCTCGGCCACCCGGTGATCGGCCTGACCCTGGTGGACCCGTACTTCTACCACCTGGACACGGCGCTGTTCGTGCTGGACGACGACAACATCTGCTACTACCCGGAGGCGTTCTCGGCGGGCAGCCGGGAGGTGCTGCGGCGGCTGTACCCGGACGCGGTGCTCGCCACCCGGGAGGACGCGATGGCGTTCGGCCTGAACTCCGTGTCCGACGGCCGCAACGTCTTCATCGCGCCCCACGCCGAGGCCCTCGCCGAGCGCCTGGCCGGCCACGGCTACGTCCCCGTCCCCGTCGACCTGTCGGAGTTCCACAAGGCCGGCGGCGGCATCAAGTGCTGCACCCAGGAGATCCGCTGATGACCGCACCCGCGCGCACGCGCACGTCCGCCGAGCTGATCCGTGCGGAGGAGCCCGTCCTCGCGCACAACTACCACCCGCTGCCCGTGGTGGTGGCCCGGGCCGAGGGCACCTGGGTGGAGGACGTCGAGGGCAAGCGCTACCTCGACATGCTCGCCGGATACTCGGCGCTCAACTTCGGCCATCGGCACCCGGCCCTGGTCGAGGCCGCGCACCGGCAGCTGGACCAGCTGACGCTCACCTCCCGCGCCTTCCACAACGACCGGCTCGCGGAGTTCGCGGAGCGGCTCGGAGAGCTGACCGGTCTGGACATGGTGCTGCCCATGAACACCGGCGCGGAGGCCGTGGAGAGCGGCATCAAGGTGGCCCGCAAGTGGGCGTACGACGTGAAGGGCGTCCCGGCCGACCGGGCGACGATCGTGGTCGCGGCGGAGAACTTCCACGGCCGGACGACGACCATCGTCAGTTTCTCCACGGACGAGACGGCCCGCGCGGGCTTCGGCCCGTTCACGCCGGGCTTCCGGATCGTGCCGTACAACGACCTGGCGGCGCTGGAGGAGGCCGTCGACGAGACGACGGCGGCGGTGCTGATCGAGCCCATCCAGGGCGAGGCCGGTGTCGTCATCCCGGACGAGGGCTACCTGGCCGGCGTGCGCGAACTGACCCGGCGCAGGGGCTGCCTGTTCATCGCGGACGAGATCCAGTCGGGCCTCGGCCGTACGGGCCGTACCCTCGCCGTCGAGCACGAGGACGTGGTGCCGGACGTGCTGCTGCTCGGCAAGGCGCTGGGCGGCGGCATCGTGCCGGTGTCGGCGGTGGTGGCCCGGCGCGAGGTGCTGGGTGTGCTGCACCCGGGCGAGCACGGCTCCACGTTCGGCGGCAACCCGCTCGCCGCGGCGGTCGGCACGGCCGTGGTGGGGCTGCTGGAGACCGGGGAGTTCCAGCGCCGGGCCGCCGAGCTGGGTGTGGTCCTTCGGGACGGGCTGACCGAGCTGGTCGGCCGGGGCGTGCTCGGCTTCCGCTCGCGCGGGCTGTGGGCGGGCGTCGACGTCGACCCGGCGATCGGCACCGGCCGTGAGATCAGTGAGCGGCTGATGCGGGAGGGCGTCCTGGTCAAGGACACCCACGGCTCCACGATCCGGCTGGCGCCCCCGCTGACCATCACGGCGGAGGAACTGCGCTCCGCGCTGGCGGCACTGGAGAAGGTGCTGGTCTGACGGATCCGCGGGCGGGGGCCGGTGCCGTGGGCGCCGGCCCCCGCCCGTGTGCCCGGCACGTGCCGGACAGCCGCTTCGGCTCCTTGATGGGGGCATCCCCCTACGGGCCGCGGACGTTCCTCCGCGCGGGGGGAACTGCCGGGGGCCGCGGCGGGCCTGTGCAGCCACGGGGAGCGAGTTCCGGCCGGAGAGGGCGGGACGCGGGCCCCGTCCGGTGCGCTCGCGGTGAGGGACGACGGCGAACCCTGCGGGACCCGCGACGTCACGGGGTTCCGGGAGCGAGGTCGCAGCCGCGGGCCGCGCGTCCACGGCGCCCGGACAGTCGTCGTGCGCGCCGGTGGTCCGGACGCACCGTGCGGGCGGTCCTCGCGCGGTTCCGGGAACCCTGAGCCGGGGGCAGCATGAGGTGGATTCCGGACGGTTACAGATGACTGGGAGCGCTGTCCGGGCCCGCTCGGGGATCATGGGCGCTCATCCACCGGTGTCGAGCCGCATCCGGCAGAGTGAGGGGCGAGACGTGTTCTACTACCTGCTCAAGTACGTGCTGTTGGGCCCCTTGCTCAGACTCGTCTTCCGGCCTCGGATCGAGGGCCTGGAGAACGTGCCCGCGGAGGGCCCCGCGATCGTCGCGGGCAATCATCTGTCGTTCTCCGACCACTTCCTGATGCCGGCGATCCTGAAGCGACGCATCACCTTCCTGGCCAAGGCGGAGTACTTCACCGGGCCGGGTGTGAAGGGCAGGCTCACCGCGTTCTTCTTCCGCAGCGCCGGCCAGATCCCTGTGGACCGCTCCGGCAAGGAGGCGGGGCAGGCCGCGATCCGCGAGGGCCTCGGCGTGCTCGGCAAGCGGGAACTGCTCGGCATCTACCCGGAGGGCACCCGCTCGCACGACGGCCGCCTCTACAAGGGCAAGGTCGGTGTCGCGGTGATGGCACTGCGGGCGGGCGTGCCGGTGGTGCCCTGCGCGATGATCGGCACCTTCGAGGCGCAGCCGCCCGGCAAGGTGATCCCGAGGATGCACCCCGTCACCATCCGCTTCGGCAAGGCACTCGACTTCTCCCGGTACGCCGGCATGGAGAACGAGAAGGCGGTGCTGCGGGCCATCACCGACGAACTCATGTACGCCATCCTGACGCTGTCGGAGCAGGAGTACGTCGACGAGTACGCGGCCGTCGTCAAGGAGCGGCAGGCGGCGGAGAAGGGCGTGCGGGGGCGGAGGTTCCCGCGGGCGCCGCTCGGCTGACGGCTTCTGCCGTCGGCAGAGGACCGTGGCGGGCCGTGTCCGCCCGGCCGTACGGTCGCGGGATGAGACGTGCTGTGGTGATCGGAGCGGCGGGGCAGATCGGGCGTCCGGCGGTGAACGCGCTGGCGCGGGACGGCTGGGCGGTGACGGCCGCCTCGCAAAGCGGCGGCCGGGACGCGGCCTGGCCGGAGGGGGTACGGACCGTACGGCTGGACCGGGAGGACGGGGACGCGCTGGCCGAGGTGGTCGGCGACGGCTGCGACGTGCTGGTCGACATGGTCGCCTTCGGGGCCGCGCACGCCCAACAGTTGACCGCCCTCGCCGACCGGATCGGGTCGGCCGTGGTCATCTCCAGCGTGTCGGTGTACGAGGACGGCAGGGGCCGTGGCTTCGACACCCAGGAACGGCCCGACGGCTTCCCGGAGTACCCGGTGCCCCTGCCGGAGACCCAGCGGACGGTGGCACCCGGTGAGACCACGTACAGCACGCGCAAGGTGGCGCTGGAGCGGGAACTCCTCGCGGCGGGCGACCGGTTGCCGGCCACGCTGCTGCGTGCGGGCGCGGTGCACGGGCCGCACTGCCGCAGCCCCCGCGAGCTGTACTTCGTCAAACGGAACCTGGACGGGCGGGGACGTCGCGTGCTCGCGTACGGCGGGGCGAGCCGCTTCCATCCGGCGAGCGTGCGCAACCTCGCCGAGCTGATCCGGCTGGCCGCGGCACGGCCCGGGTCCCGGGTGCTGAACGCCTGCGACGCGGAGGCGCCCACGGTCGCCGGGATCGCCGCGGCGATCGACGCGGTGATGGGGGTGCGCACGGAGACGGTGTCCGTCGACGGTCCTCCCCCTGCTCCGCGGGTGGGAGAGACCCCGTGGTCGGTGCCGCATCCGGTCGTCGTCGACATGTCGGCGGCGGAGCGTGAACTGGGCTACCGCCCAGTGGTCGGGTACGCCGACTCCCTGCCGGAGACCGTGGCGTGGATCGCGGACCGGCTCGCCGGAACCGACTGGCGTACGGCGTACCCGAAGATGGCGCAGGCCTACGGCGACCTGTTCGACTACGCGGCGGAGGACGCCTGGCTCGGCGCGTGAGCCCCGGACAGGAGTGAGGGGCGGCCGGGAGACCGGCCGCCCCTCGTCACCGTACCGCGGGGGTTACGGCTTGGGCGTGGCGTGCGGGGCGCAGGTCACGTCCTTGCCGTCCAGCTTGCCGGAGAGCAGGTAGGCGTCGACGCGCTGGTTGATGCAGGGGTTGACCAGGCTGGTCACACCGTGGGAGCCCGCGTTCTTCTCGGTGATGAGACGGGAGCCCTTGAAACGCTTGTGCAGTTCGACGGCGCCCTCGTACGGGGTGGCCGCGTCCCGGGTCGACTGCACGATCAGGACCTTCGGCAGGCCCTTGTGGGTCTTGACCTCGAGCGGGTTCTGCTGCTTGGCCGGCCAGGTGGCGCAGGGCAGGTTCATCCAGGCGTTCGCCCAGGTCATGAACGGGTAGTCCTTGTGGAGCCGGGTGTTGTCCCGGTCCCACTTGCGCCAGCTGGTGGGCCACTTGGCGTCGGCGCACTCGACGGCCGTGTAGACGGCGTTGCTGTTCTCCGAGGCGATGTTGCCCGCGGTGTCCGACAGGTCCGGGGCGGCCGCGTCGACCACCGCCTGGGTGTCACCGGCGCTGTACTTGCTCAGGACCGTGGCGATCGGCACCCACGAGGAGTCGTAGTACGGCGCGCTCTGGAAGAAGGAGATCAGCTCGGCCGGGCCGACGACCCCGCCGAGGGGGCTCTTCTTGGCGGCGGCACGCAGCTGGAGCCACTTGTCCTGGACGGCGGCACGGGTGGTGCCGAGGTGGAAGGCGGCGTCGTTCGCGGCGACCCAGTCCTCCCAGTCCTTCCAACGGCCCTCGAACGCGATGTCCTGGTTGAGGTTGGCCTCGTACCAGATGTTCTCGCGGGCCGGGTTGACCACGCTGTCCACGACCATGCGGCGCAGGTGGCCCGGGAAGAGGGTGCCGTAGACGGCGCCGAGGTACGTGCCGTAGGAGACGCCCAGGTAGTTGAGCTTCTTCTCGCCCAGCGCGGCGCGGATGACGTCCAGGTCGCGGGCGGTGTTCGGCGTCGTCATGTGCGGCAGCATCGCGCCGCTGCGCTTGCCGCAGCCCTCGGCGTACTCGCGGGCCAGCTTGCGCTGGGCCTTCTTGTCGGCCTCGCTGCCGGGCACCGGGTCGGCCTTGGGCGCCTTGACGAACTCCTGCGGGTCGATGCAGGAGATGGGCGCGGAGTGGCCGACGCCGCGCGGGTCGAACCCGACGAAGTCGTAGGCCTTGGCGGTGTTCGCCCAGACGGCGTTCTGGGTGGTGACCCGGCGCGGGAAGCGCAGGCCGGACCCGCCGGGACCGCCCGGGTTGTAGATGAGCGCGCCCTGGCGCTCCTTCTTGGTGCCGGTGTTGCCGATGCGGTCCACGGCTAGCTTGATCTGCTTGCCGTAGGGGTGGGCGTAGTCCAGCGGCACGCTGACCCAGCCGCACTGGATGGGCTTCTCCAGCCCCCAGTCGGCCTGGCAGTCCTGCCAGTGGATGCCGGCCTTGGCCGCCCTGGCGGCGGCTATTTCCGCGCCCTTGGCCTCGCGGTCCTGCGCGGGACGCCCGGTGGCGCTCGCGACGGGCGCGCTGACCGCCCCGGCGATCAGGGTGGCGGTGACGAGTGCTCCGGCCGAACCGAGTGCCAGCAGGCGGCTCTTCGGTCTGTTCTGCCTCAAGTGGGCCCCTCCCCGAGCTTCGCTGTAAGTGCGTCAGGCGGGGATCCTTTCTGCTGTGAGCCGTCTGAGAACAGGGGTTGACACCCATCTTTACCAATCCGATAACCGGATGATCACGTCCCGCTGAGCGGGCGGGTGTTCACCGGCCCAGGAGCACCAGCGCCTCGTCCAGCAGCCGCCGCAGCCGCAGGGCGTCGGAGGCCACCGCGCTCACCAGGACGGCGGGGCCGGCGAGCGGCATCAGCGCGGCGCCCTCCCCCAGCATCCGGGCGGCCATCGGATGATCGGCGAACTCAGGCCGGACAACAACGAGTTGACCGACCGCCCGGTGACCGGCGAGCACACCGGGGCCGTCCCAGCCGCCCGGCGCTCCGGGACCGCAGGCCAGCTCCTGGTCCAGGACGGTCCGGCCGGCGACCCGCACGGTCAACCGGCTGGTGAGCCGCCCGGGTTGCTCGCCGACCCGGCCGAGCACCTGCTCCTCACGCAGCACGAGCCGTGCCCCGCCGTCGAGTTCGGCCCGCGTGGTGACGTGCAGGTCGCTGCCGCCGGCCGAGATCAACTGCTCGGGCAGCCAGTGCAGTTCCGCGCCGTCGGCCACGTCGAGCCGGACGTCGTAGTGGGCCGTGTCCTTGGTCTGGCCGGGCAGCGCGAGGGTGGCGGCCGCGGATCCGACGTGCAGCCGGGCGCCCCGTTCCGCCCGCACGGCGAGGGCGAGGCGGTCCCCGCCGAGCGGGCCGCTCATCGCGCCGACCACCATCACCTTCGCCTCGGTCCCCCTCGCCCTGGTGCGGCGCAGCGCCAGCGGGCCCTCGCCGTCCAGCACGGGCAGCGCCGTACCGCCGCGTCCGTCCGCGCGGGCGACGATCCGTGCGGTCGCGCGGACCCCCGTGGCCGTCATGCCGTCCACGCCGCGAGCCGCTCCCGCAGCCACGCGGCCACGTCCGCGACCCCGCCCTCGCCGCGCAGCGACTGGAGGACGACCGGGAGTTCGGCCCGCTGCACCTTGGCGTCCGCGGCCATCCGGGCGAGGTCCGAGCCGACGTGCGGGGCGAGGTCGGTCTTGTTGACGACGAGCAGGTCGGCGGTGGTGACGCCGGGGCCGCCCTTGCGCGGGATGTCGTCGCCGCCGGCCACGTCGATCACGAAGATCTGGAAGTCCACGAGGCCCTTGGAGAAGGTGGCGGTGAGGTTGTCCCCGCCGGACTCGACGAGGATCAGGTCCAGCGGGCCGACCGCGTCCTCCAGGTCCTCGACGGCTTCGAGGTTGGCGGAGATGTCGTCCCGGATCGCGGTGTGCGGGCAGGCGCCCGTCTCCACGGCGGTGATCCGCTCGGGCGGCAGGACGGCCTCCCGGAGCAGGAACTCGGCGTCCTCGCGCGTGTAGATGTCGTTGGTGACGACGGCGAGGGACAGTTCCTCGCGCAGTGCACGGCAGAGCGCGGCGACGGTCGCGGTCTTGCCCGACCCGACGGGCCCGCCGAGCCCGATGCGCAGCGCACGCCGGGTCCCATCGGGCCGACGGGCGTCCGCGCTGAGCGCCGCGGGGCCATGGTGGACGTGGTCGAGATGCATGAACGGCTCCTGTGGGGTGGCCAACGTATCCGCCGGCCCGCCCGGGGGGGGGCGGCCGGGTCGGTGCGGGCAGGTCGGGGTTCGGGGGTGGTGCGGGCCCGTCGAGGTCGTGGGGGGGGTGAGCCGGTCCGGGCCCGTCGGGGTTCATATGTGGGGCGAAGCCCCTTCGAAGGGGATCCGCGGGGTGTGGGGCGGCTCAGGACGCGAACAGCCTCATGGGCCAGGTCGCGTGCCACTCCGCGCCGACCTCCAGCAGCGGTGCGGACGCGGACGGCAGGGTGTCGACGCCCTCGTCGGCCACGCGGCGCGCCGCCTCCACCGCCGTGTCCGCGATCCGGTCCAGCTCCGGTGCCAGCCGGGCCAGGACGCCGGTCGCGTCGAACGGGTCGAGGCTGAGGAGCCGTACCGTGGCCGTGGCCGGCCCGCTCACGCTCTCGTACAGCGCGCAGTACGCGGCGTCCTCGGGTCCGAGTCCGGCCGCCCGGGCGGCGAGCCCGAGGACGACGGGCTGGTGCGCCCCCTTGGGGAACCGGCCGGCGAGCGCGTCGAGTTCGCCGGACGGCCAGCTCGCCCGCGCCGCCCGCAGAAGCTGCCGGCCGAGCCGCCGCGCGGCCGCCCGGAGGGCGGGCGACGGGGTCCGCGCCTCCGCCGCCGCGTCCAACTCCCCCAGGTCCGCGCCGAGTACCGCCGCCGCGGCGAGTGCTCCCGCGACCAGCCCCGCGGTGTGGGCCCGGCCCCGGCAGAAGGCCTCCAGGCTCGCCGCGGAGGTGATCCGGCCGGCCTTGACGGCCGCCTCCGCCCCGCCGGAGTGCGCGTGTCCTCCGGCCGGGAAGCGGCCGTCGGCCAGGACGAGCAGTGCCGCTCTCGACATCACACCGCCCCTCAGAAGAGGAAGTAGCGCTGGGCCATGGGCAGTTCGGCCGCCGGGGTGGCCTCGACCAGTTCGCCGTCGATGTGCACGGCGAAACTGTCGGGGTCGATCCGGACGTCCGGCCGAGCGTCGTTCTCCCGCATGTCGGCCTTGGTGACCCGGCGCGTCGACTCGATCGCCACGAACCGCTTGCCGAGCCGCAGCCGCTCCGGCAGCCCGTCCTCGATCGCCGGGGAGGCGACGAAGTTGACGGAGTTGGCGGCCGGGGCGCGGCCGATCGCCCCGTACATCGGGCGGGGCAGGATCGGCTGCGGGGTGGGGATGGAGGCGTTGGCGTCGCCCATCTGCGCGTAGGCGATCTGCCCGCCCTTGATGACGAGAAGCGGTTTGACGCCGAAGAAGGCGGGTTCCCACAGCACCAGGTCGGCGAGTTTGCCGGTCTCGACCGAGCCGATCTCGGCGGCAAGTCCCTGGGCGAGCGCCGGGTTGATCGTGTACTTGGCGACATAGCGACGTACCCGGTGGTTGTCCGCGCGGCCGTCGCCGGGCAGTGCTCCCCGGCGGCCCTTCATCACGTGGGCCGTCTGCCAGGTGCGCAGGATCACCTCGCCGACGCGCCCCATGGCCTGGGAGTCGGAGGAGATGATCGAGATCGCGCCGAGGTCGTGGAGGATGTCCTCCGCGCCGATCGTCGACGGCCGGATCCGGGACTCCGCGAACGCCAGGTCCTCCGGCACCGCGGGATTGAGGTGGTGGCACACCATCAGCATGTCGAGGTGTTCCTCGGCGGTGTTGACGGTGAACGGCCGGGTCGGGTTGGTGGAACTGGGCAGGACGTTCGGCCGGGAGACCACGGTCATGATGTCCGGCGCGTGCCCGCCGCCCGCACCCTCGGTGTGGTACGAGTGGATCCCCCGGCCCGCGATCGCGGCGAGGGTGTCGCCGACGAAACCCGCCTCGTTCAGGGTGTCCGTGTGGATGGCGACCTGGATGCCGGTCCGGTCGGCGACGGTGAGCGCGGCGTCGATGACGGCCGGGGTGGAGCCCCAGTCCTCGTGCAGCTTGAGACCGACGGCGCCGCCGCGGATCTGGGAGAGCATCGCCTCGTGGCTGACGGTGTTGCCCTTGCCGAGGAGGCCGACGTTGACGGGGTACGCCTCCATCGCCTCCAGCATCCGGGCCAGGTGCCAGGGGCCGGGCGTCACGGTGGTCGCCTTGGAGCCCTCGGCGGGTCCGGTGCCGCCGCCCACCAGGGTGGTGATGCCGGAGGCCAGGGCCTCGTCGGCGACCTGTGGGCAGATGAAGTGGACGTGGGCGTCGATGGCACCGGCGGTCAGGATGCGGCCGTTGCCCGCGATGATCTCGGTCTCGGGCCCGATGACCAGATCACGGTGGACGCCGTCCATGGTGTCGGGGTTGCCGGCCTTGCCGATGCCGGTGATCCGCCCGTCGCGGATGCCGACGTCGGCCTTGACGACGCCCCAGTGGTCGAGCACGACGACACCGGTGATCACGGTGTCGGGGGTGCCCTCGGCCCGGGTGGCCCGGGACTGCCCCATGGACTCGCGGATGACCTTGCCGCCGCCGAAGACGGCCTCGTCGCCCGACCGGCCGGGGCCGCCGGAGCGGTCCTCCTCGATCTCGATCAGCAGGTCGGTGTCGGCGAGCCGGATCCGGTCGCCGGTGGTCGGCCCGAACAGGTCGGCGTAGGCGCCGCGGGAGATCTCAGGCATCGAGGGCACCTCCGGTCTCCCCGCGCAGGCCGGGCACAATCCGGGCGCCGGCGAGGGCGACGAGTTCGACGTCGAGGGGGATGCCGGGCTCGAAGCGCACGGCGGTGCCGGCGGCGATGTTCAGCCGCCTGCCGCGCGCGGCCGCCCGGTCGAACTCCAGGCCGGGGTTGGCCTCGGCGAAGTGGTAGTGGGAGCCGATCTGGACGGGCCGGTCGGCGGCGTTGAGAACCCTCAGACGGACGACCTCGCGGCCGTCGTTGAAGTTGACGGGGTCCTCGGCGAAGAGGATCTCTCCGGGAATCATCGCGGCCCCCTCAGATGATCGGCTCGTGGACGGTGACGAGCTTGGTGCCGTCCGGGAAGGTGGCCTCCACCTGGACGTCGTGGATCATCTCGGGCACGCCGTCCATGACGTCGTCCCGGGTGAGGAGTTTGCGGCCGGAGGCCATCAGCTCGGCCACGGTACGGCCGTCCCGGGCGCCCTCCAGGATGTGCGACGTGATGAGGGCGACCGCCTCCGGGTGGTTGAGCCTGAGCCCGCGGGCCCTGCGCTTCTCGGCCACGTCGGCCGCCACGTGGATCAGCAGCCTCTCTTGTTCGTGCGGGGTCAGTTGCACGTCCCACCTCACAGTCCTTGCTCCGGACCGTGCGGGGTCCGGCTGCCGCAGCCACCACGGCGGGATAGGTGTAACACACAGACAAATTGCCCGCGGATGGCGAAACGCGGGCAGAAAAACCCCTGGTGGCGTGGAGCGGAAGGCTAGTTCGCCGGAGTTTCAGCGACGTTAACCAGACCTTGGGCCCCGGATGACCGGGCGATGGGCTCGCCCATACCCGGTCGGCTAGGGCGCGCCGGGCCGGCGGTGCTCGGCCGCGATGCCGAAGCGCTGCTGCTCGCGGGCGACGGAACCGGCCTCGCGGACCCCCGACACCGTGCTGACGATCCCGTCCTCGCTCTGCTCGTCCAGCGCGTCCAGCCGGTCCAGATCGGCGGCCGAGACCAGCGCGACGAGGGGCTTGCCGTGCCGGGTCACCACGACGCGCTCGCCGCCGTACACCACCCGGTTGATCAGGTCGGCGAGCTCAGCCCTGGCTTGCGTCACCGGAATCTCGTAGGCCATGCCCCCATCATAACGTCACGTACGTACTGTACATTCTGTACAGAAGCCGGGTCCAAGAGAGGGCCACGGCATGAGGAGGGGTATGCCCATGTCCCGACCGTCCGCCCGTCACGTCCTGCCCGAGTTCACCGAGCGCACCAGCAGCGGCGCGCGCACCCTGGATCCGTACGGCAAGCTCTTCGAGGACCGGGTCGTCTTCCTCGGCACACCGGTCGACGACGCCGCCGCGAACGACGTGACGGCGCAGTTCATGTACCTCGAACACGCCGCCCCCGACCGGGACATCACGCTGTACATCAACTCCCCGGGCGGTTCCTTCGGGGCGATGACGGCGATCTACGACACGATGCGGTACGTCGGCTGCGACATCGCGACGTACTGCCTGGGACAGGCCGTCTCCGTCGCCGCGGTGCTGCTCGCGGCCGGCACCCCCGGCAAGCGGTTCACGCTGCCGAGCGCCCGCATGGTGCTCGAACAGCCCGCCCTGCCGGAGCCGGTGCGGGGGCAGCCCAGCGACCTCGCCATCCAGGCCGGGGAGTTGGCCCGGACCCGCGCCCTGACGGAGACGATCCTCGCGGCGCACACGGGGCGCACGGCGGAGCAGGTTCACCGGGACCTGGAGCGGGACCTGGTCCTGGACGCCTCCGGGGCCCTGACCTACGGCCTGGTGGACGGCGTCGTGCCCAGCCGCCGCGAGATGCCCGGCGCACCGGACGCGAGGTGAGCGCCCGATGCCGCCTCAGGAGCTGCCACCGCTGCCCGCGCTGACCCGTGCCGAGGGGGAGTTGATCGACCGTTACCTGGAGGCGGCCGACCTGCTGGGGCGGATCAACCCCGCGCGCGACGGCGACACCTATCCCGGTCTGCGGGCGGCGCAGGCCCTGGTGCGCAAGGCGGCGGAGCTGCGTGACGCGCTCGCGCTGATGCACGCGCGGGGCGAGACGGAGCTGCACGGGGACACGCTGGCACGGGCCCTGCGGGTACTGGACGGCGAGCGCCGCACCGCTCGCGTCGCGCTCCCGCCCGACGGCGTCGGCTGATTCGGACGCGCGTGGGGCCCGCGGGGGCCGGAGCGTCGACGCGCCGTTCGGGCCGGAGTTGAAACGGCCCGAACGACTGTCCGCCGACCGAGGTATATCCAGATGATTTTCTGACCCTCCCGGCTTGCGCGCCGGACCGGTCCGTGGTGTCCCGGCGAGCGCTCCGCCCCAGGTCGGAGGCTACGAACGGGAGTTGACGACGTCTCGAACAGAGCAGTGTCCACCCGAACGGGTGAGTGGTGAGTAACGCCACAAATCCCCGATTCCATTGGGATTTTCGGACACCTGTGAGTGAAGATCCCTGTCTGACGACAAGACCCCGCCACGGCGGCGGGGCGATCCGGGCGGACGCCGAGTCCTGCCGCCGCCCGGATGACCGGTCGACAGGAGTGGATCGGCAGGAGTGGAGGACCCAAGCTAGACGGGTCGCCGGAACGGATGTTCGTCCGCTCGATGCGGACGGCCGGATGTTCCGAGCAGCCCTTGGGGTGAAGCCGCGGCAACGCGGCCGGGCAACTTCGCCAGCCCGAATCCGACAGGTCATCCTTCACAGGCGGCTGACGAAGGGTTGCGCATGTCTGCGCTCAATCGTGTCCCGTCGCTGATGGCCCGGGCCGGCACGGCCTCGGCTCTGACACTCGCCGCCGTCGGCGGCTCCATCGCGGTGCCCGGCCTCGCCACCGACGCCTCGGCCGCGACCACCGCGGCCACCGCGACGAAGGCACTGAAGATCGCGGCCTCCAAGAAGGGCGCTCCGTACCAGTACGGGGCCACCGGGCCGCGGCGCTTCGACTGCTCGGGTCTGACGCTCTACTCGTTCAAGAAGGCGGGCAAGAAGCTGCCGCGCACCGCCGCCCAGCAGTACAACAAGTCGCACCACATCTCGGCCAGGAGCCGCAAGGCGGGCGACCTGGTGTTCTTCCACTCCGGTTCCAGCGTCTACCACGTCGGCATCTACGCCGGTCACGGCAAGATCTGGCACGCGCCCAGGACCGGTGACGTGGTGCGGCTCCAGAAGATCTGGACGAAGAGCGTGTGGTACGGCCGGGTGAGCTGACCCGACGTCACGGCAGGAGCGGCTCCGGCGGCGGGGCCGCTCCGAGGACCGTCAGCGCCGCCTCGGCGCCCGCCCGGAGCCATGGGCGCCCTGGGGCCGGCACACTGAGGATCGGCGCCAACAGCGGTGTCCAGCCCCGGCCCGCGGGCCCCCCGGGGGGCCCCGGGCCGGGGGGGGCGGCGGGCCGGGGCGGGGGGCGGGCGCCGGGTGCCGGGGGGCGCCCGGCCCCCCCCGCCCGACCC
>NZ_JBIBUW010000006.1:483737-526050 GCF_043079785.1 Streptomyces sp. NPDC015139
CGGGGGGGGGGGCGGGCCGGGGCCCGGGCCGGGCGGCGGGGGCCCCGGCGGGGCCCCTGGGGGGCCGGGGGGCGGCCCCCGGGGGGACGGGCCCCACCCGGGGGGGCCCCCCCCCGCCCGGGGCCCCCGGGGGGGCCCCCGGGCCGGGGCGTCGCGGCGTCCGGGCGCGGGTGCCGGGCTACGGTTCCTGCTGGCCTCCGGCCGCCACCGGCTCGACCGGCAGCGCCCACGGAAGTTCGATGAACACCGTCTTGCCCCCCTCACGGGTCGGGCGGACGCGGAGCTTGCCGCCGCACTCGGCGGTGAGACAGCGGATGATGACCATGCCGCGCCCGTTGTCCTGCTGGACGGCGGCGGGCAGTCTCTTGGGGAAGCGGGGATGACTGTCCGTGACGCCGATGCGCAGGTGTTCGTCACGGTGCAGCGCGATGTCGACCGTGAAGGTGGGTGACTGTCCGAAGGTGTGCTGTACGGCGTTGGTGGCGAGTTCGGAGACGATGAGCCGGACGGTGTCGGCCACGTCGGTGTCCGACGGCAGGCCCCACTCCGCGAGCGTCCCCACCACGTAGGCGCGGGCCGCGGAGACCGAGGCGGGATCGCTCGGCAGAGTGACGGATGCTTCCAGATGGTCTGCCATGGCGACGTCGTCCCTTTCCCGCGGGACCGCAGTCCGACATGGAGCGGATGGTTCGAGTACGGTCCCGGACTGGTGCTCGTCGCCAGACTGCCATCACCGGGCCGGTCACGGGGAGCGATCCACCAAGATATGCATATATCTGTCGCCCGAAGCGGTGAACTCTGCGACGCGCAGCCGTATCCGGGCGGTCCATAAGGAGTAAGGAGGAGCCCATGCAGAACGGTCCCGCGGTGCGCCGCCGCAAACTGGGCGCCGAACTGCGCACGCTGCGTACCGGTGCTGGGCTCACGAGCGGGGAGGCGGCGGAGCTGGTCGGCTGGCACCAGTCGAAGGTGAGCCGCATCGAGACCGGCGCGAGCGGTGTGAAACCGGCCGATCTGCGGTTACTCCTGGACGCGTACGGGGTGCGGGACGGACATCTGCGCGAGTTGCTGCTGATGCTGGCGGGGTCGGAGGACGCCGGTGGAAGCAACCGGTGGTGGCACGCCTATCGCGGGGTGCTGCCGCCGACGTACCGGGATTTCATCAGTCTGGAGTCGCAGGCGAGCGTCATGCGCACCCTGGAGACGACGGTCGTGCCGGGTCTGCTGCAGACCGCCGAGTACGCCACCGCGGTGACCCGGGCGGCCGTGAACGACCTGGACGAGGAGCACCTGGACGCGCTGGTGGAAGTACGTCTGGCCAGGCAGGACGTGCTGCGTTCGCACCCGCCGCTGGAGCTCAGCGCGGTGCTCGACGAGGCGGTGCTGCGCCGCGAGGTCGGCGGTCCCGGGGTGATGGCCCGGCAGCTGGAGCGACTGGAGGAGGCCGCCCGGCTGCCCCAAGTACGGCTCCAGGTACTGCCGTTCGGCGCCGGAGCGCATGTCGGCCTCACCGGGCCTTTCGTTATCTTCTCATTTCCGAGCACTTCTGATCTGGATGTGGTTGTTGTCGACCAGTTGACGAGTAGCCTCTACCTCGAACGGAAAGAAGACCTGATGGCCTACTCGCAGGCCTTCAAGTCCCTTCAAAACCAAGCCCTTTCACCCGAGGACTCGTTGGACTACATCGCCGGGATAGGTGACGGCGCGTAAGGAGGCACCATGACCGCTCTGCCTCGGAACGTCCCTGCCAGTACCGACCTGCACGACGTGAGCTGGCTGCGCAGCAGCCACAGCACGGGAGCCAACAACTGCGTGGAGACGGCCCGGCCGCACACCGGCCCCTGGGCCGGGCTGCTCGCCGTGCGCGACTCGAAGGACCCGGCCGGACCCGCGCTGCTCTTCTCCCCCGAGAGCTGGGCGGGGTTCGTGACCACGCTCCCGTGATCCACCAACACCCTGCCCGCCTCTGATCACATCCCCTGACGGCGGCGCCCGGCCGTGTCACGCCGACTCATGGTCGCGTCTCGCCGATCACTCGTACAGCGCGTTCGATCTCGGCCCCGGAGAGGTCAGCCCGGGCGGTCAGCCTCAGCCGTGAGATGCCGTCGGGCACGGAGGGAGGACGGAAACAGCCCACGGCCAGACCCGCCGTACGGCAGTCGGCCGCCCAGCGCACCGCCTGCTCCGGGGACGGTGCCCGCACGGAGACCACCGCGGCGTCCGGACGTACCGCTTCCAGGCCCGCGGCGGTCAGCCGTGCGTGCAGTTCCGAAGCCACCTCCCGGGCCCGCGCCGCACGCTCCGGCTCCCGGACGAGCAGCCGCAGCGCGGCCAGCGCGGCACCCGCCGCCGCCGGCGCCAGACCGGTGTCGAAGATGAACGTCCGGGCCGCGTTGACCAGATGGCCGATCACCCGGGCCGGGCCGAGCACCACCCCGCCCTGGCTGCCCAGCGACTTGGACAGGGTGGCCGTCACGACCACGTCCTCGGCACCGGCCAGACCGGTCGCGTACGGCGCGCCCCGCCCGCCGTCGCCCAGCACGCCGAGACCGTGGGCGTCGTCCACCACCAGGCCCGCGCCGTGCTCCCGGCACGCCGCGGCCAGCCCGGCCAGCGGCGCCTGGTCCCCGTCGACCGAGAACACGGTGTCGGAGACGACGATCGCCGTCCCCTCGTGCGTGGCCAGGGCCTTGCGCACGGCCTCGGGATCGCCGTGCCCGACGACCTGCGTCGCGCCCCGGGCGAGCCGGCAGCCGTCGATGAGCGAGGCGTGGTTGCCCGCGTCGGAGACGATCAGCGAGCCGTGCGGGCCGAGCGCGGTGACCGCGGCCAGGTTGGCCGCGTAACCGGAGGAGAAGACCAGGGCCGCCTCGAATCCGCAGAAGGCGGCCAGTTCGCGTTCCAGCTCGGAGTGCAGCTCGGTGGTGCCGGTGACCAGACGTGAACCGGTGGCTCCCCCGCCCCAGGTACGGGCGGCCCGCGCCGCGCCCTCGGTCACCTCGGGGTGGTGCGCCAGGCCCAGGTAGTCGTTGCTCGCCAGGTCCAGCAGCGGCGAGTCGGCGGGGCGCGGCCGCAGGGTTCGTACGAGTCCGGCGCGGCGGCGCGCCTCCGCCTGCTCGTCGATCCACCCGAACGCCATGAACCCCTCCGGTGCTTTTGTAGGTAGCGCACAGACCCTAGCGGGCCGCCCGGCCGCCCACTGTGTGGCGATACCCACACGGAGAACTGTCGGGCTTGTGCAAAGTCTCCTTGGCCAGGGGCGGTCCCGTAGGCCAGGATCGGACCTCATGGACCTGCTGAACACGCTGGTGGACAAGGGGCTGCGGCGCGAGCTGCCGACCCGCGAGGAAGCACTCGCCGTGCTGGCCACCTCCGACGACGACCTGCTCGATGTGGTGGCCGCGGCCGGCAAGGTGCGCCGGCACTGGTTCGGGCGACGGGTGAAACTCAACTATCTGGTGAACCTCAAGTCCGGCCTGTGCCCGGAGGACTGCTCCTACTGCTCCCAGCGGCTGGGCTCCAAGGCCGAGATCCTGAAGTACACCTGGCTCAAGCCCGACGAGGCCTCCCAGGCGGCCGCCGCCGGGCTGGCGGGCGGCGCCAAGCGCGTCTGCCTGGTGGCCAGCGGGCGCGGCCCGACCGACCGGGACGTGGACCGGGTCTCGGACACCATCAAGGCCATCAAGGACCAGAACGAGGACGTCGAGGTGTGCGCCTGCCTCGGTCTGCTCTCCGACGGCCAGGCCGAGCGGCTGCGCGAGGCCGGTGCGGACGCCTACAACCACAACCTGAACACCTCCGAGTCCACCTACGGGGACATCACCACCACCCACACGTACGCCGACCGGGTGGACACGGTGCAGAAGGCGCACGCGGCCGGTCTGTCCGCCTGCTCCGGTCTGATCGCGGGCATGGGCGAGAGCGACGAGGACCTGGTCGACGTCGTCTACTCGCTGCGCGCGCTGGACCCGGACTCGGTGCCGGTGAACTTCCTGATCCCGTTCGAGGGCACCCCGCTGGCCAAGGAGTGGAACCTCACCCCGCAGCGCTGCCTGCGCATCCTCGCGATGGTCCGCTTCGTCTGTCCGGACGTGGAGGTCCGGATCGCGGGCGGCCGCGAGGTCCACCTGCGCACGATGCAGCCGCTCGCGCTGAACCTGGCCAACTCCATCTTCCTCGGCGACTACCTGACCAGTGAGGGCCAGGCCGGCAAGGCCGACCTGGAAATGATCGCGGACGCCGGGTTCGAGGTGGAGGGCGCCGGGGAGGTCACGCTTCCGGAGCACCGGGCGATGGCCGCCGGCGGCGGATGCGGGTCGCACGAGGGCGCCGGGTGCGGGTCCGAGGCGGAGGCCGGCTGCGGCTCGCACGCCGAGGCCGGCTGCGGGTCCCACGCCGGCGGCGGGGTGTGCGGTACGGCCGCCGTGACGGCCGCGCCCGCCGCCCAGGAGGCGCGCCCCGATCTCGTCGCCGTGCGTCGCCGTGGCGCCGGAACGGACCTCGCGCCCAATGCCTGACCTGTCCCGGCCGAGCGTCCCGGAACTGCTGGAACTGGACCGCAAGCACGTCTGGCATCCCTACGGGCCGATGCCCGGCCGTGCCGAACCGCTCGTCGTGGAGTCGGCGAGCGGGGTCCGGCTGCGGCTCGCGGACGGCTCGGGCGAGCTGGTCGACGGGATGTCGTCGTGGTGGTCGGCCATCCACGGCTACAACCACCCCGTGCTCAACGAGGCCGCGCACCAGCAGCTGGGCCGGATGAGCCATGTGATGTTCGGCGGGCTCACCCACGAGCCCGCCGTACGGCTCGCGAAGCTCCTTGTCGACATGTCACCGGACGGCCTGGAGCATGTGTTCCTGGCCGACTCGGGCTCGGTCTCGGTCGAGGTCGCGGTGAAGATGTGCCTGCAGTACTGGCGTTCGCTCGGCCGGCCGGGCAAGCGACGGCTGCTGACCTGGCGCGGCGGCTACCACGGCGACACCTGGAACCCCATGTCGGTGTGCGACCCCGAGGGCGGGATGCACGAGCTGTGGACCGGTGTGCTCCCGCGCCAGCTCTTCGCGGACGCGCCGCCGGCGGAGTACGAGGAGTCGTACGCGGAGCATCTGCGCGAGCTGATCGCGCGGCACGCGGACGAGCTGGCCGCGGTCATCGTGGAGCCGGTGGTGCAGGGCGCGGGCGGGATGCGCTTCCACTCACCCGACTACCTGCGGGTGCTGCGGGAGGCGTGCGACGCGCACGACGTGCTGCTGGTGTTCGACGAGATCGCCACCGGATTCGGCCGTACGGGCGCGCTGTTCGCCGCGGACCACGCGGCCGTCACCCCGGACGTGATGTGCGTGGGCAAGGCGCTGACCGGCGGCTATCTGACGATGGCGGCCACGCTGTGCACCGCGCGGGTCGCCGACGGCATCTCGCGCGGCGAGGTGCCGGTGCTCGCGCACGGTCCGACGTTCATGGGCAACCCGCTGGCGGCCGCGGTGGCCTGCGCCTCCCTCGGACTGCTGCTCGGGCAGGACTGGCGCGCGGAGGTGAAACGGATCGAGGCGGGCCTGCGCGAGGGGCTCGCACCGGCCGCGGAGCTCCCGGGCGTGCGGGACGTCCGCGTGCTCGGCGCCATCGGGGTCGTGCAGCTCGACCACGAGATCGACATGGCCGCGGCGACCGCCGCGGCCGTACGGGAGGGCGTGTGGCTGCGGCCCTTCCGCGACCTGATCTACACGATGCCTCCGTACGTCACCTCGGACGCGGACCTGGAACGGATCACGCGCGCGGTGTGCGCCGCGGCGCGGGAGGGATGAGATGCCGGTACTGGTGATCACGGGAACGGGCACGGAGGTCGGCAAGACCGTCACCACGGCGGCCGTCGCCGCCGCGGCGCTCGCGGCCGGCCGTTCGGTGGCGGTGCTGAAGGCCGCGCAGACGGGCGTGACGCCGGACGAACGCGGGGACGCCGACGAGGTCGTGTGGCTCGCGGGTCCGGTGACGGCCGATGAGATCGCCCGCTACCCGGAGCCGTTGGCACCGGGCACGGCGGCCCGCCGGGCGGGAATGGCGCCGGTGCATCCGCACGAGGTGGCCGACCGGGCCGCCAAGCTGGCCACCGAGCACGATCTGGTGCTGGTGGAGGGGGCGGGTGGGCTGCTCGTCCGGTTCGACGCGGCGGGCGGCACCCTGGCCGACGTGGCCCGGCTGCTGAACGCACCGGTGCTGGTCGTCGCCACGGCCGGGCTGGGCACGCTGAACACCACCGAGCTGACGGCCCGTGAACTTCGGCGTCGTGAGCTGGAGTTCGCCGGCGTGGTCATCGGCAGCTGGCCCGACTCCCCCGACCTGGCCACCCGCTGCAACGTGGCCGACCTGCCCGTGGTGGCCGGGGCCCCGCTGCTCGGCGCCCTGCCCGCCCGCGCCGGCGCGCTGCCGCCGGCCGAGTTCCGCACGGCGGCCCCGACCTGGCTCGCACCCCGTCTGGACGGCACCTGGGACGCGGAGGCGTTCAAGGTACGGGAGGCACCTCCGGCGTTCGCCTGAGCCGGGCGCCCGTACCGCCCGGGCACCCGTTCGGCCGTCTTTCGCCGCCGAATCCGCTCGGCGGGGGTGCCCGGGCGCCCCGCGGGGGACACTCTTGGCAGGGCCGTCCTGCTTCGGGAGGTTGCCATGCGACTGCTGTCCACCGGCTCGGGCAAGGTGGCGCGGGGTCCCGTCCACCATCCGCTGTTCGCCCGTTACTACGCCCGGCTCAGCGTGGGTGCCGAGACCCGGCTGGGCATGGCCGGGGTGCGCGAGCGGCTCCTCGCCGGGCTGTCCGGCCGGGTGCTGGAGATCGGCGCGGGCAACGGGCTGAACTTCGGCCACTACCCGGGTGCGGTCGCGGAGGTCGTCGCGATCGAACCGGAGCCGTCGCTCAGGAAGTTGGCGCTGGAGGCCGCGCTGCGCGCCCAGGTGCCGGTGGACGTGGTGCCGGGCGCGGCCGAGGCGCTGCCGGTCAAGAGCGAGGCCTTCGACGCGGTCGTGCTGTCGCTGGTGCTGTGCAGCGTGCGGGACGTGCCGCGGGCGCTGGGCGAGGTACGGCGGGTGCTCCGGCCGGGCGGCGAGGTGCGCTTCTTCGAGCACGGGCGTGGCGGCGGCCGGGCCATGACGCTGACGCAGCGGGCGCTGGACCGCACGCTGTGGCCCGTGCTGAACGGGGGCTGCCATCTGTCCCGGGAGCCGGTGGCCGCCCTGCGCGAGGCCGGGTTCCTCATCGGCCCGCAGCGGCGGGTGCTGCTGCCGGACAAGGGGCCCGTGCTGCCGACCTCCTACTGCTCGCTGGGGGTGGCCTGGCGGCCGGACGAGCCGGCCGCCCGCTGATCAGACGCTCCAGCCGCGCAGCTGCCGCGCGATGTCGTCGACGCTCGCCGCACCGTCCTTGACCAGCCGGGCGAGGTCGCGGACCTGCTCGGGTGTGGTGGCGAGCTTCTCGCCGCCGGCGACCAGGTAGGCGTAGGCGACCGCCGAGGCGAACAGCGCGTTGGAGCGTTCCAGCGCGGGCACGTGGATCAGCAGCTGGAGCAGGGACGCGGCACGGGCGTGCGGGCTGTCGTAGACCGGGACGCCGAATATCTCGGCCCGGTGCCGGGCGACGGCGGCGACCAGCGCGCCCCAGTCGGTGACCTGCGGGTCCCCCGGCGTCTTCTGCTCGGCGAGCATCAGCAGCCAGGCGAGGTCGACAGTGAGTGCGTCCAAGGGATCAGCGGCGGTCTTCGACCGGGTCGGTGCCGCGGGTGTCGGCGAACTCCTCGGCGAACACGGACTCGTACTGCTTCATGAAGTCGGCGGCGGCGTCGACGAACGTACGGCCGGCCTCCCCGGTGTCCTGTCTGACCAGCTCTTCGATGTAGCGGTTGACGCTGATCCCGCGGGCCACGGCGCGCTCGCGAGCCGCGCGGGCCGTGCCCTCGTCCACGCGTACGTTCAGCTGGGTCTTCGCCATGGTTTCGACGCTAGCGCCGGAGTGCTAGCACGGCAAGGGGCCCCCGACCGGACCGCGTCCCTTGGACGTGGTCCGGGTCTCGGGCGAAGGTGGGATTCCGGCTGTGTGCCGGGTCACACTAGGCTCGGCCCACCAAGGAGTCGGGGCGTGACGTCGAGGCGACCGGGAGGCGGTCTTGTCCACCACTGCTGCGGAGCACGTTCCGGGCCGGGCGCCGGACGTCGGGATCGCGGCCCGCGCCCGCGCACTGACCAAGGCCTACGGCTCCGGGGAGACGGCCGTCGTCGCCCTGGACTCGGTCGACGTCGACATCGCGCGCGGTCGCTTCACGGCCGTGATGGGCCCCTCGGGGTCCGGGAAGTCCACGCTCATGCACTGCCTGGCCGGCCTCGACAACGTGTCGGCCGGCCAGGTGTGGCTGGGCGACACCGAGATCACCGGGCTGAAGGAGCGGGAGCTGACCCGTCTGAGGCGGGACCGGATCGGGTTCATGTTCCAGTCGTTCAACCTGATCCCGACGCTGACGGCCGCCGAGAACATCACCCTGCCGATGGACATCGCGGGGCGCCGGCCCGATCAGCGATGGCTGGACCAGGTCATCGACGCCCTCGGCCTGCGCGGGCGGCTGACGCACCGGCCCGCGCAGCTCTCCGGCGGCCAGCAGCAGCGCGTCGCGTGCGCGCGGGCGCTGGCCTCCCGGCCCGAGCTGATCTTCGCGGACGAGCCGACCGGCAACCTGGACTCACGGGCGGGCCTGGAGGTGCTGGGCTTCCTGCGCGGCGCGGTCGACGATCTCGGCCAGAGCGTCGTCATGGTCACCCACGACCCGGGCGCCGCCGCCCACGCCGACCTGGTGCTCTTCCTGGCGGACGGGCGGATCGTCGACGAGATGGAACAGCCGACGGCGGACGCCGTGCTGGAACGCATGAAGCGTTTCGACGTGGTGCGCGGCCGGCTCGCCGACGGCGTCACCGCCGGGGAGGACTGACCCGGTGCTCAAGGCGACCCTCAGGAGCTTTCTCGCGCACAAGGGGCGGCTCGCCCTGTCCGCGCTGGCCGTGGTCCTGTCCGTGGCGTTCGTCGCGGGCAGCCTGATCTTCTCCGACACCGTCACCCGTACCTTCGACCGGCTGTTCGCCTCCACCGCGGCCGATGTGACGGTGCTGCCGAAGCAGGAGGACCTGCGGTCGGCCCGGCTGAGCGGTTCGGTACCGACCCTGGCCGCCGCGCTGCGGGACCGCGTGGCGAGGACCGACGGGGTCGCGGCGGCCCGGGCCGAGGTGTCGGTGCAGAACGCCGTCGTGGTCGACGCCGACGACAAGTCGGTCGGCCCCACGACCGGCGCCCCGACCATCGCGATGGCCTGGTACGTCACTCCGCACAGCCCGGTGAAGCTCACCTCGGGCCATGCTCCGCGAGGCTCCGGCGAGGCGCTGCTGGACGCCGACACCGCCGCCAAGAAGGGCGTGCGGATCGGGGACACGCTGACGGTGCACGCGCAGCCGGGCACCTTCCGGGTGCGGATCGTCGGCATCGCCACGTTCACCACCACCAACCCGGGTTCCGCCCTGATCTACCTTGACCCGGCGGTGGCCGGCCGGGAACTGCTCGGCTCCGCCGCGAAGGCGACCAGCATCCAGGCGGACGCGGCCAGGGGCGTGACCGACACCGAACTCAAGCGCCGGATCGGCACGGCGGTCGACACCGGCGCCTACGACCTGAAGACCGCGAACGAGCAGGCGAAGTCGGCCTCCGCCAACCTGGGCACCTTCCTCGACGTGATCAAGTACGTGATGCTGGGCTTCGCCGGCATCGCGCTGCTCGTCGGCGTGTTCCTCATCGTCAACACCTTCTCCATGCTCATCGCCCAGCGCACCAGGGAACTGGGCCTGCTGCGGGCGCTCGGCGCCGACCGGCGGCAGGTGCGGCGCTCGGTGCTCACGGAGGCGGTGCTGCTGGGCCTGGTCGGCTCGACACTCGGTCTCGCCGCCGGGATCGGACTGGCCTTCGGGCTGATCCGGCTGATGAGCGCCTTCGGGATGAACCTGAAGACCACCGAGATGGTCATCGGCTGGGGAACGCCCGTCGCGGCCTACGTCGTCGGTCTGGGGGTCACCGTCGTCGCCGCCTACCTGCCCGCGCGCCGGGCGGCGGCCGTCTCCCCCATGGCGGCGCTCGCGGACGCCGAAGTGGCCGGTGTGGGGAAGCCGTTGAAGGTGCGGGCGATCGTCGGAGCGCTGGTCGGGGCGGCCGGTGCCGCCGCCCTGGCCGGGTGCGCCGCGGCCACGCGGACCGCGCAGGCGGCCGCACTGCTGGGACTCGGCGTGGTCCTGACGCTGATCGCCACCGTGGTCGCCGGGCCGCTGCTCGTGCGGCCGGTGATCCGGGTGCTGGGCGGCGCCTTCCCCGCGTTGTTCGGGCCGGTCGGCCGCATGAGCCAGCGCAACGCGCTGCGCAATCCGCGCCGTACCGGTGCCACGGCCGCCGCGCTGATGGTGGGCCTGGCCCTGGTCGGCGGGATGTCGGTGGCGAGCGCCTCGCTGTCCGCGTCGTTCGACCGGCAGATCGACAGGACGCTGGGCGCCGACCTGATCGTCCAGAACACGAACTTCGCCCCGTTCACCAAGGAGGTGCGCGCCGCCGTGCGCGGGACGCCGGGTGTGGGGCTCGTGGTGCCGCAGCGGCAGACCCCCCTCGCCGTACGGCTGCCGGACGGGGACCGGGTCAAGACGTCCGCCGCCGCGTACGGGCCGGGTCTCGACGACGTCGTGCACATCCCCTACGCGCGGGGCGGTTCGGCGGCCGCGCTGGCCGACGGGCACCTCGCCATGGACGCCGACTTCGCCAGGGACCATGGCGTGCGCGTCGGCAGCGTGCTGCCCGCGGAGTTCCCGGGCGGACGGCACACCGAGCTGACGGTCGGCGCCCTCACCGATCAGGAGACGACGCAGGGGTTCGGCGCCCAGGGCGGCCTCTTCCTCGGCCTCGGCACCCTCGACCGGTACGTGCCGGACGCCCAGGACTCCGCTCTGTACGTGAACGCGGCCTCCGGAACCGGCGCGGAGGAGCTGCGCCCCCGGCTCGAACAGGCGCTCAAGCCGTATCCGCAGGTCCAGACGCGCAACCAGGCCGACTACAAGAAGCTGGTCCACGACCAGATCTCGGTGCTGCTCTACCTCGTGTACGCGCTGCTCGGACTGGCGATCGTCATCGCGGTCCTCGGTGTGGTCAACACCCTCGCGCTGTCGGTGGTCGAGCGCACCCGGGAGATCGGTCTGCTGCGCGCGATCGGGCTCGGGCGGCGGCAGCTGCGCCGGATGATCCGGCTGGAGTCGGTGGTGATCGCGGTGTTCGGCGCGGTCCTCGGGCTGGCGCTGGGGCTCGTGTGGGGTGTGTGCATGCAGCAGGTGCTGGCGCTGCGCGGCCTGACGGCGTTCGCCGTCCCCTGGGGCACGATCGTCGCGGTCGTGATCGGCTCGGCGGTGGTGGGCGTCGTCGCGGCCCTGCTGCCGGCGCTGCGGGCGTCGAGGATGAACGTGCTGGCGGCGATCGCGCACGAGTGAGAGCACCCGTGCCGAGCGGGCCGCGGACGTGATGGAATCGCGGGGCAGAGCCAAGTCACGTGTCGGTGAGGAGAGTTCATGCCACGCCCGTTCCGCTTCGGGGTCAACCTGCTCACGTCCGCGCCGGCCGCCGAGTGGCGGGCCAAGTGCCGTCGCGCGGAGGAACTCGGGTACGACGTCATCCTCGTGCCCGACCACCTGGGCATGGTCGCGCCGTTCCCGGCGCTCGTCGCGGCGGCCGGGGCCACCGAGCGGCCCCGGCTCGGCACGTTCGTGCTGAACGCGGGCTTCTGGAACCCGGCGCTGCTGGCGCGTGAGGTGGCGACCACGGACGCGCTGACCGGCGGCCGCCTCGAACTGGGCCTGGGCACCGGGTACGTCCGGGCCGAGCACGAGACGGCCGGCCTGCCGTTCGGCTCGCCGCGGGAGCGGGTGGACCTGCTCCGCCGTACCGTCGGGGAGCTGGAGCGCGCGCTCCGCTCCGCCGAACACCGGCCGCGCCCGGCTCAGCCGAGGGTGCCGCTGCTGATCGGCGCGAACGGCGACCGGATGCTGCGGCTGACCGCCGAGCACGCGGACGTCGCCGCGTTCACCGGGGCCCGGGCCGCGGACGCGGCGGGCACGCTGACACCGCTCACCGCGGACGAGCTGGACGAGCGCGTGGCCCGCTACCGCGAGCTGGCGGCGGACCGCCCCGCACCGGCCGAGCTGAACCTGCTCATCCAGCTGGTGGCCGTCACGGACGACCCCGAACCCGTACTGAGGCCGCTGTTGGAACGGCACCCGCGGCTGGACCTGGACCGGGCACTGACCCTGCCGATCATGCTGGTCGGGACCCTGGAGCAGATCGTCGCGCGGGTGCGGGCGCAGCGGGAGCGGTTCGGGTTCTCGTACCTGACCGTGCTGGAGCCGTCCATAGAGGCGTTCGCGCCGGTGATGCGACGGCTGCGCGAGGAGTCCGCATGACGGAATTCCCGCGCCCTGCCGGGCTGTCCGTGATCCGATGACCGCATGACCGAGCTGTGTGTACGACCTGCCGGGCCGGACGATCTCGACGCCGTCCTCGCGTTCTGGAAGACGGCCGCCGAGGGGACGAGTATCAGCGACGACCGCGCCGGTGTGGAGGGGCTGGTCGAGCGGGACCCGGACGCCCTGCTGCTCGCCGAGTCCGGCGGCGAGCTGGTGGGCACGGTGATCGCCGGCTTCGACGGCTGGCGGTGTCATCTCTACCGGCTCGCGGTGCATCCGGAACGGCGCCGCAGGGGCATCGGTTCCGCGCTGCTCGCCGCTGCGGAGGAGCGGTTCACCCGGCTCGGCGGCCGGCGCGCGGACGCCATGGTGCTGGTCCGCAACGAGAGCGGGCAGCACGCCTGGCGGGCCGCCGGCTACGGGCCGCAGGAGCAGTGGCGGCGCTGGGTGAAGCCCCTGACGGACTGAGATCACCGATCTCTTTGCCCATCCTTTACCATTGAGGGAGCACCCGTCCCTCCATGAAAGGTTGTGAGCGTCCGCCCATGGGCGAGCCTCCCGGTCCGCGACACCGCGCGATTCCCCCTGCCCTGTCCGATCATGGGACGGGGGTGACCCGATGACCGAAGTGCTGCTCCTGCTGGTGGCGATCCTGCTGTCGCTCGCCTGCGGCGCCTTCGTGGCGGCGGAGTTCTCGCTGACCACGGTCGAGCGCGGCGAGCTGGAGCGGGCCGCCGAGCGCGGCGAGCGCGGAGCCTCGGGCGCCCTCAAGGCCGTACGGAGCCTGACCTTCCAGCTCTCCGGCGCCCAGCTGGGCATCACCGTCACCAACCTGGTGGTCGGCATGCTCGCCGAGCCGTCGATCGCCAAGCTGCTGTCCGGCCCGTTCGAGGCCCTGGGGCTGTCGCCGGCCACGGCGAGTTCCGTCGCCCTGGTGCTGGGCACGGCCCTGTCCACGGTGTTCCTGATGGTGGTCGGCGAGCTGGTGCCCAAGAACTGGGCGATCTCCTCACCGCTGGCGGTGGCGAAGCGGGTGGGCAGCGCCCAGCGCTGGTTCAGCGCGGCCTTCCGCCCCTTCATCACGCATCTGAACAACACCGCCAACCGTTTCGTGCGCCGCCTCGGCATCGAACCGGCGGAGGAACTGGCCTCGGCGCGCGGCCCGCAGGAGCTGGCCGCCCTGGCCCGGCACTCCGCCAAGCAGGGCGCACTGGAGGCGGACACCGCGGAGCTGTTCGTCCGCACGCTGAACCTGGCCGACCTCACGGCGGAGAACGTGATGAC
Source organism: Streptomyces sp. NPDC015139 (assembly GCF_043079785.1). Taxonomy (NCBI): domain Bacteria; kingdom Bacillati; phylum Actinomycetota; class Actinomycetes; order Kitasatosporales; family Streptomycetaceae; genus Streptomyces; species Streptomyces sp. NPDC015139. The sequence goes on from NZ_JBIBUW010000006.1 coordinate 497,524, forward strand.
CCCGCGCGTCCAGGTCGTCGCCCTCGACACCCAGGCCACCTGCGAGGACGTGGCGAACGCGACCCGGGCCACCGGCCTGTCCCGGTTCCCGGTCTACCGCGGCAGCCTGGACTCGGTGGTCGGCACGGCGCACATCAAGGACGTGCTGGCCGTGCCCGCCGACGAACGGCGCCACCGCACGGTCGCCCAGGTGATGCGCGAACCACTGCTGGTGCCCGAGTCGCTCACCGTGGAACGGCTGCTGGACCGGCTCGGCGGCCGGCGCACCATGGCCGTCGTCATAGACGAGTACGGCGGCACGGCGGGCGTGGCCACGCTGGAGGACATCGTCGAGGAGGTCGTCGGCGAGGTGCGCGACGAGCACGATCCGCACGAGACGCCCGACCTCGCCCCGGCCGGCGCGGACGAGGAGGGCCGGGCCCTGTACTCGGCGGACGGCGCCGCCCGCACCGACCAGCTCGCGCGCGTGGGCCTGCGCGTCCCCGAGGGGCCGTACGAGACGCTGGCCGGCCTGGTCGCCACCGAACTGGGGCGGATACCCGAGATCGGCGACACCGTCCTCGTCACCGGCTGGCGGCTGGACGTGGTGGACGCCTCGGGCCGCCGCGCGGCCAGGGTGCTGCTGCACGCGCCGCTGGACGACGAGCGGGCCGACGAGACGCCGGAGGGGGCGCGATGACCGCCGTACAGCTGCTGATCGGCCTGGCGACGCTCGTCGTCAACGCCTTCTTCGTCGGCGCCGAGTTCGCGCTGATCTCCGTGCGCCGCTCGCAGATCGAGCCGCTCGCGCAGGAGGGCGACCGGCGTGCCCGGAGCGTGCTGTGGGGCCTGGAGCACGTGTCGGCGCTGCTGGCCGCCGCCCAGCTCGGCATCACGCTGTGCACCCTGGTCCTCGGCGTGGTGGCCGAGCCGGCGATCGCGCACCTGCTGGAGCCGGTGTTCCACGCGGTCGGCGTACCCGAGAGCGCGGGCCACGTGGTGTCCTTCGTGATCGCCCTGACCCTGGCGACCTATCTGCACATGCTGCTCGGCGAGATGGTGCCCAAGAACATCGCGCTCGCGGAACCGGTGCGCAGCGCGCTCCTCCTGGGCCCGCCGCTGGTCGGCCTGTCCCGGGCGCTGCGACCGGTGATCTTCACCGTGAACGCCTTCGCCAACGGGCTGCTGAAGCTGCTGCGCGTGGAGGCCAAGGGCGAGGTCGCGGCGACCTTCACGGACGCCGAACTCGCCGAGATCGTCAAGGACGCCAGCGAGGCCGGGCTGATCGACGGCCGGGCCCAGGAGCGGCTGCACGACGCCCTGGAGCTGGGCAGCCGGCCCGTACGGGACGTGGTGGTCCCGCTGGAGCGCGTCGTCTACGCGCGCGTGGGCGTCACACCGGAGCAGTTGGAGCGACTGTCGGCCGACTCGGGCTTCTCCCGGTTCCCGGTGGTCGACGCGGGCCGGCGGATCGTGGGCTATCTGCACGTCAAGGACGCGCTGGACGCCTCGCCGCGGGACGTGCCGTTCCGGCTGCGGGACATGCGGCCCATCCCGCGGGTGCGCGAGGGGACCCCGCTGGACGACGTGCTCACCGCCATGCGGGGCAGCCGTACGCACGTCGCGGCCGTGCTCGGCGACGACGGCCGGCTGGCCGGTCTGGTGACCATGGAGGACGTGCTGCGGCAGCTGTTCGGTCAGCCCGCCTGACGCCGGCCGCGCCCGCGGCCCGGTCCCGCCCACGGACGGGACCGGGCCGACCGACCGGCAGGTATGGAGCCGGGATACCATCGCTGTCGCCATGCAGACGAAACCCACACCTCCCCCGCACACCAGCCTGGTCGCACTCGGCGACTCCTTCACCGAGGGCATGTCGGACCTGCTGCCCGACGGCTCCTACCGCGGCTGGGCCGATCTGCTCGCCACGCGGATGGCGGCCCGCAGCCCCGGTTTCCGGTACGCCAACCTCGCCGTGCGCGGGAAGCTGATCCGGCAGATCGTCGACGAGCAGGTCGAGGTGGCCGCGGCCATGAAGCCCGACGTCATCACCCTGGTCGGCGGCCTCAACGACACCCTGCGGCCCAAGTGCGACATGGTCCAGGTCCGGGACCTGCTCACCGAGGCCGTGGAGCGCCTCGCGCCGTCCTGCGAGCGACTGGTGCTGATGCGCAGCCCCGGCCGGCAGGGCCCGGTGCTGGAGCGGTTCCGGCCGCGCATGGAGGAGCTGTTCGCGTGCGTGGACGAGCTGGCCGCCAAGCACGGCGCCCTGGTGGTCGACCTGTACGGGGCGCCCTCGCTGGCCGACCCGCGGCTGTGGGACGTGGACCGGCTGCACCTGACCGCCGAGGGTCACCGCCGGGTCGCCGAGGCGGTCTGGCAGACGCTCGGCTACGAGCCCGAGGATTCCGACTGGCGGGTGCCGATGCCGGCCACCCTGCCGCCGGGCTGGATGACCCGGCGGGTCGCGGACGCGCGGTTCGCCCGGCAGCACCTGCTCCCGTGGATAGGGCGGCGCCTGACCGGCCGCTCCTCGGGGGACGGCCGCCCGGCGAAGCGGCCGGAGCTGCTGCCGTACGAGGACCTGGCGTAGCCGCACCCGCTGTACGGCCCGTGCGCCCACGACTCCTGAAGAGGAAGCGGACGGCGCCCGGGCCGAGGTCGTGGCCGTGCACCGGACCCGTGGAGCGGCCGGTGCCGCCGGCGAGGCCGAGGCCGCTCCCCCGGCCCGGCCGAGGTGACGGGCGTCTCGTAGCTTCAGCCGAACCACCCCATGGCGCTGGCCTGCACGAATCGCCAGTAGACTCTGGACACGTGACTTCTGCGCCCGCCAAGCCCCGCATCCCGAACGTCCTCGCCGGACGTTACGCCTCCGCCGAGCTCGCCACGCTCTGGTCGCCCGAGCAGAAGGTGAGGCTGGAGCGCCGGCTCTGGCTCGCCGTGCTGCGGGCCCAGAAGGACCTCGGCATCGAGGTGCCGGACGCGGCGATCGCCGACTACGAGCGGGTCCTCGACACCGTCGACCTCGCCTCGATCGCCGAGCGCGAGAAGGTCACCCGGCACGACGTGAAGGCGCGGATCGAGGAGTTCAACGACCTCGCCGGGCACGAGCACGTACACAAGGGCATGACCTCCCGCGACCTCACCGAGAACGTCGAGCAGCTGCAGATCCGGCTCTCCCTCGAGCTGATGCGCGACCGCACGGTGGCCGTGCTGGCGCGGCTGGGCAAGCTCGCGGGCGAGTACGCGGAGCTGGTCATGGCCGGCCGCTCGCACAACGTCGCCGCGCAGGCCACGACCCTCGGCAAGCGGTTCGCGACGGCCGCCGACGAGCTGCTCGTGGCGTACGGCCGCGTCGAGGAGCTGCTGGGCCGCTACCCGCTGCGCGGCATCAAGGGCCCGGTCGGCACCGCGCAGGACATGCTGGACCTGCTCGGTGGCGACGCGGCGAAGCTCGCCGACCTGGAGGACCGGATCGCGGGGCACCTCGGCTTCTCGCAGGCGTTCACCTCGGTGGGCCAGGTCTACCCGCGCTCGCTGGACTACGAGGTCGTCACCGCGCTGGTGCAGCTGGCGGCGGCGCCGTCCTCGCTGGCCAAGACGATCCGGCTGATGGCCGGGCACGAGCTGGTCACCGAGGGCTTCAAGCCCGGCCAGGTCGGTTCCTCGGCGATGCCGCACAAGATGAACACCCGCTCCTGCGAGCGCGTCAACGGCCTCATGGTGATCCTGCGCGGCTACGCCTCGATGACCGGTGAGCTGGCGGGCGACCAGTGGAACGAGGGTGACGTGTCCTGCTCGGTGGTGCGCCGGGTCGCGCTGCCGGACGCGTTCTTCGCGCTGGACGGCCTGCTGGAGACCTTCCTGACGGTCCTCGACGAGTTCGGCGCCTTCCCGGCCGTCGTCGCCCGCGAGCTGGACCGCTACCTGCCGTTCCTCGCCACCACCAAGGTGCTCATGGGCGCCGTGCGCGCGGGTGTGGGCCGCGAGGTCGCGCACGAGGCGATCAAGGAGAACGCCGTCGCCTCCGCGCTCGCGATGCGGGAGCAGGGCGCCGAGCGCAACGAGCTGCTCGACAAGCTCGCCGCCGACGAGCGGCTGCCGCTCGACCGGGAGCAGCTGGCGGCGCTGATGGCCGACAAGCTGTCCTTCACCGGTGCCGCGGCCGATCAGGTCGGCGTGGTCGTCGGCCGGATCGAGGAGCTCGCCAAGCAGCGCCCGGAGGCCGCCGGCTACACCCCCGGGGCGATCCTCTGACCGGCTCCCCCCGCTCGCCCCGCTTCACCAAGGCGGAGCTGGAGGCCGCCCGCGACCGTCTCGTACCGGACGTCGTCGCGGACGGCCTCCACGTCCTGTTCTGCGGCATCAATCCGGGGCTGATGACAGCGGCGACGGGCCACCACTTCGCCCGCCCCGGCAACCGGTTCTGGCCGGTGCTGCACCTGTCCGGGTTCACCCCGCGGCTGCTGAGGCCGGCCGAGCAGGGCGAGCTGCTGTCGTACGGCCTCGGCATCACGAACGTGGTGGCGCGGGCGACCGCGCGGGCGGACGAGCTGACCGCCGAGGAGTACGTGGCGGGCGGCCGGCTGCTGACCGAGAAGGTGACGGAGCTGCGGCCGAGGTGGCTGGCGGTCGTGGGCGTGACCGCGTACCGGTCCGCGTTCGGCGACCGTACCGCGCGGGTGGGCCCGCAGGAGCGGGCCGTCGGGGACAGCAGGGTGTGGGTGCTGCCCAATCCGAGCGGACTGAACGCGCACTGGACGGCGGCCACGATGGCCGAGGAGTTCGCCCGTCTGCGACAGGCCGCGTTCGCCCCGGGGGACCGCGCCGGCCAGGGCTGATCACGTCGGCGGACGGTGGTCGGCACCTGAGCGCTACGTCGTCCGGCGCCGGGCGGCTCACAACGAGCCGTCGGGGTGTGCCGTCACACGTCCCGGCTCTTCAGGCACCAGCCGCCCGCGAGCAGGGCCGCGGCCGTCCACAGTGCGGTCACCGCGAGGCCGGTCCACGGGCCGAGGGTGCCGTCCCAGGTGCTGTGCAGGACGACCTGGCCGGCCCGGTCGGGCAGGAAGTCGGCGGCCCCGCCGGACAGGTCGCCGACGACGAAGGACACGATCAGCAGGAACGGGATCAGCACCGAGAGCGTCGCGACCCCGCTGCGCAGCACGGCCGCGAGACCGGCGGCGAACAGCGCCATGAGCGTGAGCTGGAGTCCGCAGCCGGCCGCGCCGCGCAGCCCCTCGGTCCAGCCGGGCCCGGCGCTCCCGAGCACCGCCTTGCCGAGCACGAGCGTCAGCAGGCCGGTGAGCAGGCCGACCGCCAGCACGGGCAGGGCGATCGCCGTCGCCTTCGCGGCGAACCAGCGTCGCCGGTCGGGCACCGCCGCCAGTGTCAGTCCCAGCGCGCCGCCCCGGAACTCGGACGAGACGGCCGTCGTACCGAAGGCGATCGCGGCGATCTGCCCGAAGCTGATGCCGAAGAACACCGCGAACAGCGGGTCGGCGTCGCCCGTGTCGGCGTCGGCGGAGGCGAGCGCCGAGAACGCGGCGGTGGCCAGGAGGATTCCGGCGAGTGCGCCCCACAGGGAACGCAGGGTGCGGATCTTGATCCACTCGGAGTGGAACACGGGGACGAACGACATGGTCAGGCCTCCTGGGGCTGTGCGCTGAACTCGGCCTCGGCGGCGGTCAGATCGAGGTAGGCCTCCTCCAGGGTGGCCTCGCCGGCGGCGAGTTCGAGGACCGGGACGCGCGCCTCGGACATCAGCCGGCCGATGTCGTCCACGCGCGCGTGCCGCACCGTCCAACTGCCGTCCTCGCCGCGGGAGGCGTCGTGCCCGTGCCGGGCGAGCAGGGCGCCGAGGACGACGGGATCGGTGCTGCGGACGCGGACGTGGGGCCGTACGCGTGCGTCGATGAACTCCCGCACCGGTGTGTCGGCGAGCAGGCGGCCCCGGCCGAGGATCAGCAGATGGTCGGCGAACGCGGCGGTCTCGCCCATGAGATGGCTGGAGACCAGGACCGTGCGGCCCTCTGCGGCGAGCCCGCGCAGCAACGTGCGGATCCACACGATGCCTTCGGGGTCGAGGCCGTTCGCGGGCTCGTCGAGCAGGATCACCTCGGGGTCGCCGAGCAGGGCGGCGGCGATGCCGAGCCGCTGGCGCATGCCCAGGGAGTACGTCTTCACCCGGCGTTCCGCGACCGCGGCGAGTCCGGTCTCCTCCAGCACCGTGTCGACCCGCCGGGCCGGGATGCGGTTGCTGACGGCCAGGGCCCGCAGATGGTCGTGTGCCGTGCGGGAGCCGTGTGCGGCACGCGCGTCGAGCAGGGCGCCCACCCGGCGCAGCGGGTCCCGCAGTTCGGTGTAGGCGCGGCCGCCGATCACGGCCGTACCGGAGGTGGGCCGGTCGAGGCCGAGGACGAGTCGCATGGTGGTGGACTTGCCCGCGCCGTTGGGGCCGAGGAAGCCGGTGACACTGCCGGGGCGCACTCGGAAGGTCAGCCCGTCGACGGCCCGGCGGCCGGCGTACTCCTTGGTGAGGTCTCGTACGTCGATGCTCAACATGACCGACAGCCTGGCCCTTCGCGGGCGGTTGCCCCTCCCCCGCCGGTGGGGACCGCCTCCCCCGTGCGGGGGAGGTCCGTCTCCGGTGCCACCTGCGACGATGTGCTCATGGTCCGCTGCCTGCGCCCGCTTCTGCGGGGGACGACGTACACCCGGCTGCTGCATCTGTGGGTGCCCATGCTGATGGAGAGCGTGTGGCTGTTCATCGACATGTCGAAGCCGTGGGTGCCCGCGCTCGTCCTCCTGCCGGTCGGCCTGGTACCCGCCGTGCGCGTGGGCGAGGGCGTCCAGGCCCGGCTGCTGCTGACGCCCGGCAAGGAGGAGCCGGGCATCTCGGTGACGCCGTCGGCGAGTTGGCGGGACCGGGGGCGCACGGTGCTCTGGCTCGAGCTGCGGATGCTCCTCGCCGTGCCGACGACGTTCGCTTCGGTGTGGCTGCCGGTCTTCTCCTACGAGCTGGGGCGGCTCGCGGGCGGGCACACCAACCCCCACTCCCCGTTGCTGGACGAGGTGCAGCCGCACTGGGCGTACGGGCTCCTCGTCCCGCTCCCCCTGATCGCCCTGTACGGCCTGGTGGTGGGCCTCGGCGCGCTGGCCACCGCCGGGGCCCGCCGGCTGCTCGGTCCGTCCGCCGCCGAGCGGCTGGAGGCCCTGGAGCAGCGCACCGAGCAGCTGCTCGAACGCACCCGCATCGCGCGGGAGTTGCACGACTCGATCGGGCACGCTCTGACGGTCGCGGTGGTGCAGGCGGGCGCGGCACGGGCGGCCGGCGACCCCGGTTTCACCGACCGTGCGCTGGCCGCCATCGAGGAGACCGGCCGGGCCGCCCTGGAGGACTTGGAGCGGGTGCTGGGCGTGCTGCGCGAGGCCGACCGGCCGGTGAGCGCGAGACCCACCCTGGCCGACGCGGGCCGGCTGCTGGATTCGGCCAGGACCTCCGGTGCGAAGGTCGACGCCGAGGTGACCGGTCCGGTCGCCGCCCTGCCCGGGCCGGTGTCCCGGGAGGGCTACCGCATCCTCCAGGAGGCGCTCACCAACGTGCTGCGGCACGCGGGAGCCGTCCCGGTGCGGGTCCGTGTCCGGGTCACCGGCGACCGGCTGGACCTGGAGGTCCGCAATCCGCTGCCGGCTCCGGTGCCCGGCCCGGGGCGGGGCAGCGGTCTGCGCGGCATACGCGAGCGGGCCGCGCTGCTCGGCGGCACGGCCCGCACCGGCCCCGACGAGGGCGACTGGCAGGTGCGCGCGGAGCTGCCGCTGGGTTGATCTACGCTGGCGGGATGCCGGTCACCGTACTCCTCGTCGACGACGAGCCCTTGGTCCGCGCGGGTCTGCGGGCCGTTCTGGAGGCCCAGCCCGACATCGAGGTGGTCGGTGAGGCGGCCGACGGGGCCGCCGTCATCCCGCTGGTGCGTCAACTGCGGCCGGACGTCGTCGCGATGGACGTCCGCATGCCGCTGCTGGACGGCATCGAGGCCACCCGCGCGGTGCTGCGCACGGTGCCCGAGCCGCCGAAGATCCTGGTGGTGACCACCTTCGAGGACGACGAGTTCGTGTACGAGGCGCTGCGCGCCGGTGCCGACGGGTTCCTGCTGAAGCGGGCCCGGCCGGCCGAGATCGTGCACGCGGTACGACTCGTGGCGGCGGGCGAGTCGCTGCTGTTCCCCGCCTCCGTACGACGCCTCGCCGCCCGGTACGGCGACGGTGAACGCCCGGCGGAGGCCGCGCTGGAGCGGGCCCGGCTCACGGAACGGGAGGCGGAGGTGCTGCGGCTCATGGCGCGGGGGCTGTCCAACGCGGAGATCGCCGAACAACTGGTCGTGGGCACCGAGACGGTGAAGACGCATGTGAGCGGCGTGCTCGCCAAGCTGGGCGCGCGCGACCGCACCCAGGCGGTCATCGCCGCGTACGAGTCGGGATTCGTCGAGCCGGGCTGACCGGGTGCGGGCGGCCGGGTCCGTTCGTCGAGGGCGGCCACCCGGCCCCGGGGCGACCCGCACTCGCCGGGGTGCGCCGGGCCGAGTACGATCCGGCAAACACGCCCGCGAGCTGGAAGGACGGACGGTGGGGCAGCTGACCGGCGGCGATCCCTCGCTGCTGCGAAGGATCAATTCCGCGGTGGTGCTGCACGCGCTGCGGGCCACGGACTGCGCGACGCTCACCGAGGTCACCCGGGTCACCGGACTGTCCCGGCCGACCGTGGAGGGCGTGGTCGAAGGCCTCATCGAGGCGGGGCTCGTCGTGGAGACCGCGGCCGACGAGGGCACCACGCGACGCCAGGGCCGGCCTGCCCGACGGTTCCGGTTCCGGGCCGAGGCGGGCCATCTGCTGGGCCTGGAGATCGGGCCGCACCGGGTCGCCGCGCTGCTGTCCGACCTGGACGGGCGGGTGCTCGGCGCGCAGGCCAAGGAGGTCGACGAGTCCGCCCCGGCGGACGAGCGGCTCGACCGGCTGCGCGGCGCGGTCGCCGAGCTGCTGCGGCGGGCCGGGGTCGCGCGCGGTTCGCTGCGGGCGGTGGGCGTGGGCACCCCGGGCATCGTGGAGGCCGACGGAACGGTTCGGCTGAGCACGGCCCTGCCGCAGTGGACGGGGCTGAGGCTCGGGGACCGGCTCAGCCGCTCCTTCAAGTGCCCGGTGCTGGTGGAGAACGATGCCAACGCGGCGGCCGTCGCCGAGCACTGGAAGGGCGCGGCGACCGAGACCGACGACGTCGTGTTCGTGCTGGCCGGGCTCAGTCCCGGGGCGGGTTCGCTGATCGGCGGCCGGCTGCACCGTGGCTACGGAGGAGCGGCTGGGGAGATCGGCGCGCTGCACCTGCTGGGCCGGGAGGCCACGCCGGAGACTCTGCTGTCGACCACCGACGAGCCGCTGCACCCGTTGGACGAGCAGGCGGTCGCCGAGGTGTTCGCGCTGGCGCGGGACGGCGACCAGCGGGCGCGGGCGGCGGTCGAGCGGTTCAACCACCGGCTCGTGCACGACGTGGCCGCGCTGGTCCTGGCGCTCGATCCGGAGCTGGTCGTGATCGGCGGCTGGGCGGCCGGACTCGACGGTGTCCTGGAGCCGCTGCGCCGGGAACTGGCCCGCTACTGCCTGCGGCCGCCCCGGGTGACGCTCTCGCTGCTGGGCGAGGCCGCCGTGGCCACGGGCGCGCTCCGCCTCGCCCTGGACCACGTGGAGGCGCAGCTGTTCGCGGTGGAGGGCGCGGCGACGACCCGCCGCTGACCGGGGCGGGGCGGCCGGAGGCCCTGCGCGGACGGGGCGCTCGGGGCGTTACCAGGAGCGCCTTGCTGCGTGCGGGGACCAGTGCTCGTACTTCAGCAGGGGGCGGGTGTGCCGGTCGTCCGGCCGGACGGGTTCACCGGGCCGCCGGGTGCCGCCGAGTGGGTCGGGTGTGCCGTCCCGTCGGGCGGGGTCCGTGCGTCGGCCCGTCCGAGGCCGGGGCCGAGAAGCGACGGGGGTGGCGGGTATCTCGTCCACGGCCGGTGTGCCGGTCCGTCAGACGCCTCGCGCCCCGGTGGAGTTCCGGGGCGCGACGGTGTGCCGCGAGCGTGGGGCGGACGGGCTCGGGAAGCCCGCCCCACGCTCCGGCGGGAGGCTCGGCGGAGGGTCAGGAAGCCTGGCGCTCGGGGTCGTGGTGTATTTCGACGCCGGCCGAGTCGCCGAAGGTGAGCCGGCAGGTGTCGGCACGGTAGGTCGCCACGGACAGCGCCGCGGTGCGGCCCCGGGCGAAGAAGCGGGTGGTGACGACGAGGACGGGCGAGCCGGGCAACCGGTCGAGTTCCCTGGCGTCGTCCGCACGGGCGGACCCCAGCTCGACTGCGCGCTCCTGCCCCTCCAGTTCGAGCCGCTGGAGCTCGCGCAGCACCGCACGCGCGCGTGCCGGGCCGGACGGGGCGTCGATCGCGGTGAGGTCGGGGACCGAGTCCGCCGGGATGTACAGCAGCTCGGTGGCGACCAGCTGGCCGTGGGACGTCCGGGAGCGGCGGACGGTGTGCACGGCGTCGTCCGGGCCGGTCTCCAGACCGGCGGCGACCGCGGCGGGCGGAGTCTCCTGGGCGCTGTCGACGGGCTGCCAGGCGTCTCCCGCGGCCCCCGGCCAGGTGTGCTGCTCGGTGCCGACGGCGACGCCCACGCGCGGCGGCGCCACGGTCGTGCCGACGCCGCGCCGGCGCTGCAGGCGGCCTTCCAGCTCGAGCTGTTCGAGGGCCTGGCGGAGCGTGGCGCGGGCCACGCCGAAGCGGGCGGCGAGGTCGCGCTCGTTGGGCAGGATCTCACCGACCGAGAACTCCGAGTCGAGTGCCTCGGTGAGCACGGTCTTGAGATGCCAGTACTTCGGTTCCGGCACCGATTCCAGCTGCGTGGTCCCCACCCTGTCCTCCGCAAGAGCCGTGGTCCGGCGGTTTTTAGCGCCCTTGTTTATTAAAGGTTGTTGCACTTCTCTGCGACGATAGGGCTGCCGTCACCCTTGGTCAAGACCAATCCTCGGTCCCCTGCGTCATGTACCGGCCGTCCGCCGTGGAGCGTTCACGAGGCGTTCGTCATGGGCGGTGCGTGTGACATCGCGGCAAAGCCCCCGTCGTACGACAGGGGCTCGCGGGAGCCGGCTCGGCGAGGTGCCTCAGAGGTCGGCGAGGTGCCGCAGCTTGTCGGGGTTGCGGACGATGTACACGGTGCTGACGCGGGCGTCGGCGACGTCCACCTGGATCAGGCTGTCGGGCTTGCCGCCGGACAGGATCAGCACGGCGGGACCGCCGTTGACCTCCAGGAAGCGCACGGACAGCTCGGGTACCGTGCCCGACACGGCGATCAGGAAGCGGCCCACCTTGTCCGCGGTGTGCAGGGTCCGCAGGGGTGCCTTGGCCTTGCCGCCGCTGTCGCCGACGAGGCGGACGTCCGTGGCGAGCAGGGACAGCAGGCCGTCCAGGTCGCCGTCACCCGCCGCGGCGAGGAAGCGTTCGGTCAGGTCACGGCGCCGCACCGGGTCCACGTCGTAGCGCGGTCGTCGTTCGGCCACGTGCCGGCGGGCCCGCCCGGCGAGCTGCCGTACCGCCGCCTCGCCGCGGTCGAGCAGGGCGGCGATCTCGGCGTACGGGTAGCCGAAGGCCTCCCTGAGCACGAAGACGGCCCGTTCCAGCGGGGACAGCGACTCCAGGACGATCAGGACGGCGAGGGACACCGTGTCGGCGAGCACGGCACGCTCCGCGGTGTCGGGGGCGGTGCCGCCGAACTCGGTGACGCAGGGCTCCGGCAGCCACGGGCCGATGTACGCCTCGCCGTGCGCCTTGGCGCGGCGCAGCCGGTCGATGGCCAGCCGGGTGATGACGCGCACCAGGTAGGCGCGCGGTTCGCCGACCTCGGTGCGGTCGGCACCGGACCAGCGCAGCCAGGCGTCCTGGACCACGTCCTCGGCGTCGGCCACCCGGCCCAGCATGCGGTAGGCCACCCCCATGAGCAGGGGCCGGTGCGCTTCGAAGACGTCGGTGAGGTCAGCTGTCACCTCGTGATCCCATCCGACACACCTGGCGGGTGTCCACCCGGGACCGGGTCGGGGGCTACCCGTCGGTAGTAATTGCTGACAAGCTGTCTACGGCGTCCGTCAGCACCCAGACGAGGAGCACCCATGTCCGCCACCGTCTCCTTCCAGGTCCCCACCGCGCACGGCCCGAAGGACGTGACCGTGTCCTACGCGCGCGTGGGACACGGGGCACCCCTGGTCCTGCTGCACGGGATCGGCCATCACCGGCAGGCCTGGGACCCGGTCGTGGACATCCTGGCCACCGAGCGTGACGTGATCACCGTCGACCTCCCGGGTTTCGGCGCCTCCCCTGCCCTGCCGGGCGACCTCGCCTACGACCTGCCCACGACCAACACCGTCCTCGGCGCCCTGTTCGAGGCCCTGGAACTGGACCGCCCGCACATCGCCGGCAACTCTCTGGGCGGTCTGCTCGCCCTGGAGCTGGGCCGCGAGAAGCGCGTACGGTCCGTCACGGCGCTGTCTCCCGCCGGGTTCTGGACGGAGGCCGAGCGCCGGTACGCCTTCGCGGTGCTGCTGGCGATGCGGGGCATCGCCCAGCGGCTGCCGCTGCCGCTGGTGGAGCGGCTGAGCCGCAGCGCGGCCGGCCGTACGGCGCTGACGAGCACCATCTACAGCCGGCCGGCGCGCCGGGCCCCGGAGGCCGTGGTCGCCGAGACGCTCGCCCTCGTGGGGGCGACCGGCTTCGACGCCACCCTGCGCGCGGGCACCGCCGTCCGGTTCACCGACGACCTGCCGGGCCTGCCGGTCACCGTGGCCTGGGGCACCCAGGACCGGCTGCTCCTGCGCCGCCAGGGCATACGCGCCAAGCAGATGATCCCGCACGCCCGCCTGGTGCGGCTGCCCGGCTGCGGTCACTGCCCGATGAACGACGACCCGGCCCTGGTCGCCCGGGTCATCCTCGACGGCAGCCGCTGACGGACACGGTTCACGTACCGACCGCTGGTTGTACGTACGGCCCCCTCGGGACTGTTGATCGGGGCGGCAGGCGCGCTGCCCTCGTGAAGGCCGCGGCCGTCGGCCGGCGGTGCACGGGCGCGGTTTCAGGGCAGTCGCGTACGGGCTCGCCGCGCATCGCCAAGCCGGCGGCAACCTGCGACCGGCGCCGGTCGCGTGCGGGAGACCTCGGCACAGCCACGTACCGGCCGGTCTCGAGTGCCGCCACAGCGGCTGCTGCCAGGCGCACTTGCAGCCCCGCCGACCGCTCGCCGTGCGCACCCTGTCCCAGCCCCGCGCGGCAGCCGTCCCGCGGCCGCCGACCCGCACCGACGCCATCCCGTGCGCCCACCGGCTGACGTACCGTCGGTCTGCGTGACCGTGACGGAGTCCGGTGGCCGCACGGTCCGTTGTTCACCTTCGGTTTCCGTGCGCGCCGCAGCACCCCAGTAGGTGTGGCTCTGCACACTGGCCGGATCCCGTTCCTGGAGGCGCAGCCATGTCACACCGTCCGTTCCCGGGCCGCCGCAGCGTTCTGCGCGGCTCCCTCGCCGCGTCGGCGGCCCTGACCCTGCCCGTGGGCCTCGGCGCGGCCCCGGCGTTCGCCCGGTCCGGGCGCCCCCAGGCGGGCTGGGGCGTGCAGACGGGCGACGTCACCACCGACTCCGGCCTGGTGTGGGTGCGTTCGGACCGGCCGGCCCGGATGATCGTGGAGACATCGGCGACGGAGTCGTTCCGCAACCCGCGCCGCTTCCACGGCCCGCTGCTGGACGCCGGCACGGACTTCACCGGCACGACCCGGCTGCGCGGCCTGCCGTCCGGCGAGCAGATCCACTACCGCGTGCTCCTCGCCGACCCCGACGACCCGCGCCGCACGGGCGAGCCGGTGGCGGGCGCCTTCCGTACCGTCTCCCGCCACCGCCGCGACGGCGTACGGTTCCTGTGGTCGGGCGACCTCGCCGGCCAGGGCTGGGGCATCAACCCCGACCGGGGCGGCTACCGCATCTACGACGCGATGGCCAAGCTCGACCCCGACTTCTTCCTGTGCAGCGGCGACAACATCTACGCCGACGGCCCGATCGGTCCCACCCAGGCCCTGCCCGACGGCAGCACCTGGCGGAACGTCACCACCGAGGAGAAGGCGAAGGTCGCCGAGACACTCGCGGAGTTCCGGGGCAACTTCCGCTACAACCTGCTCGACGACAACCTGCGCCGGTTCAACGCCCAGGTGCCCTCCATCGTCCAGTGGGACGACCACGAGGTCCGCAACAACTGGTACCCGGGCGAGGTGATCGCGGCCACGGACACCCGGTACACCGAGAAGAGCGTCGACGTGCTCGCCGCGCGCGCCCGGCGGGCGTTCGGCGAGTACTTCCCGATCTCCACGCTGCGGCCGGGCGCGAAGGAGGGCCGCGTCCACCGCGTGCTGCGCCAGGGCCCGCTGCTGGACGTGTTCGTGCTGGACATGCGCACCTACCGCAACGCCAACTCCCCCGACGACCAGACCGTCGACCCGCAGGGCATCCTCGGCCGCGAGCAACTGGAATGGCTCAAGCGGGAGCTGTCCCGCTCGCACGCGGTGTGGAAGGTGATCGCCGCCGACATGCCGCTCGGCCTCGTGGTGCCCGACACGACCGAGAGCCGGCCGAACATCGAGGCGGTGGCCCAGGGCGACCCGGGCGCCCCGCTCGGCCGTGAGCTGCAGATCGCCGAACTGCTCAGGTTCGTCAAGCACCGGCGGATCACCGGCACCGTGTGGCTGACGGCGGACGTGCACCACACCTCCGCCCAGCACTACCAGCCGTCGCGTGCCGCGTTCACCGACTTCGAGCCGTTCTGGGAGTTCGTCTCCGGTCCGCTCAACGCGGGCGCGTTCCCGGCGAGCGCGCTGGACGGCACCTTCGGTCCGGAGCGGGTGTTCGTGAAGGCGCCGACGGCGTCGAACGTGTCGCCCGCGGGCGGCTACCAGTTCTTCGGCGAGGTCGACATCGACGGCGGCAGCGGCGAGCTGACGGTCCGGCTGCGCGAGCAGGACGGGACCGTGCTGTTCACGAAGTCGCTCCAGCCGGGCCGGGTCGGCCAGTAGCACCGGCGGGGCCACCGTGCCCCGTACCCTGTCGAGTGTGCCGCGCCCCGGCGTCATCCCCCGGAGCGCGGCACGGCAACTACCCCTGCATCTGGGATGTTTCCGCAGGTCGGACCGATTGTCAGTGGTCGCCTCTACGGTTTTTCCATGACGCGATCACTGCAGGCCGTGGCCTATCGCCGACCCTCCGCGCTGGAGTCGGCGGCGGACGGGCGCCGGCTCGGGCTGGAAACCTCCCGCGGGGCCACGCCGACGGGTGTCCAGGACCATCCGAGCTTCTTCGCGGGCTTCCTGACCACCCCTCAGGTGGCGGCGGCGGGACTGCTCGCGGTGGCCGACGTGGCGGCCGCGCGCTACTACCAGCCGCAACTGCGGGCCTCGCTCGACCCGGTGGTGACGGGCAATGGCGACCGGCTGCGCTTCGAGTCCTTCTCCGGCTGCGGCGGGGTGTACGCCCGCCTGGACGTGCTCACCCCGGGCCTGGACGGCGGCGAGGTGGGTCACGGCACCACCAACGTCGACGTCAACAACCCGCTGCGGGAGGCGCTGACCCGCCTCGGCGGCGACGACCCGCTGCACCTGAGGGTCGGCCCGGACGAACTGGCGGTCACCACCCTGGGCGGACCGGTGGTGGAGAAGAAGGTCCCGCTGCCCGACCGCTGGCTGCGCGGCTTCGCCGAGGCGCAGGTGGTGGCGGCGGGGTTCGACCTGCGGGCCGAACTGCCGGCGGCCGAGGCGGTGCGGTTCCTGCGCGGACTGCCCCGCTCCGACGGCGGCCGCCGGGCCCCCGCCGGGCCGCGCTGGGTGGTGCCGGTGGGCCGGGGGCTGCGGCCGACGACCCGCCCGGTGCCGGGCGCGGTCTGCCTGCCGGGCCCGGAGCGGCTGGCCGCGCTCCAGCGGGTGCTGCGCCACGCCATGGCCCTGCGGGTCTACGGCCCCGCGGTCACCGGTACGGCCCCCGCGGCCGCCGCCTGGGAGGTCGTCCTGGCCGGTATGCGGCTCACGCTGACGCTGTCGCCGGACGCCTCGCGCGGCTTCTCCGGTGAGGGCGGGGTGCTGGACGCGCTGGCCACGGAAGAGGCGGCGGAGGACGCCGAGTTGATCTCCGTCCTGCTGGCCTGGGAGCCGCGCGTCGACGTGGCCGACCTCGCCGCCGCGTCCGGTCTCACCCCGGAGCGGGTCCGTGCCGCCCTGGTCCGCCTGGGCACCTCGGGCCAGGTCGGGTACGACACGGCGGAGGCGGCCCACTTCCACCGGGAGCTGCCGTACGACTCGGGGCGCGCCGAGCGGCACAATCCGCGTCTGCGCTCGGCGCGGGCGCTGGTCGAGGCGGGCGCGGTGGCTCTGGACGGCTCCCTCGCCACGGTGACGGCGGAGGACGGCCATGTGCACCGGGTGCGGGACGCGGCGGGGGTGCTCACCTGCAGCTGTCTGTGGTGGGCGAGGTACCGGGGCGGGCGCGGGCCGTGCAAGCACGCGCTGGCGGTGCGGATGGTCCGGCGCGGTGCGGTGCCGGGCGCGGCGGCGAGCGCCGGCGCGGGGCGGCGGGATCTGGCGGGAATCGACGGGGGTGTGCGATGAGTGAGCTGGTGGAGGCGGTCCGGGCGGGCCGCACGGCGGAGGCGCTGAAACTGCTGACCGGGCTGACGGATGCCGAACGACGGCTTCATCTGCCGGGGTTGAAGGAGTTGCGCAAGGAGATGCGGGCGGTCCCGTGGTGGGAGTCCCGGTCCGAGCGGATCTCTCCGGCGCTGCATCTGGCGGGGACCGCCTGTCAGACGGGCGCGGCGGCGGCCGCCGACTGGCTCGCCGGCGCGGACATGCGCTGGCGTCAGGCACCCACCGAGAGCATCCTGCGGGCGCTGGAGCACCGGGACGCCGCCTGGCTGGCCGATGTCGCACACCGGCTGGCACGCCGGCCGGTGTCCGCGCGGGTGCCGTACCCGCTGATGTCCGGGCTCGTGGCGCGCGCGGGCTGCGAGGTGCCCGTCACGGACGCCTACCTCGTCGGCTGGGTCCAGCACATCGGGGGCCGGTGGGACGATTCGAAGGTGCTGGACGCGCTGCGCGTCGAGCCTCAACTGGCCGCTCTGGTCGCCGGTCTGTTCACGCTCACGGACCTCGGCGAGGTGCGCTGGCTGCTGGAGGACGGACCGCACTCGTGGCAGAGCGCCCTGCTCACCCTGGTCCGGGACGGTGTCCTCGACCGCGGGTCCCTCGTGGACGCCTGCGTCGCCCGGCTGCTGCGCGGCGGCGGCCCCACGGACCACCGGGTCTTCCTGCCGCTGCTCACCGGGCTCGCCCTGGGGAGGGCGGAGGAGCGGGAGCGGATCGCCGAGTGGACCGCCCTCGCCCGGGACGCGGTCTCCCCCGTGGCGGGCCACGCCCAGGCGGTGCTCGCGGCCCTGGCCCTGGACGGCGAGCTGACCCCGCGGCAGTTGGCCGAGGCCTCCGAGGGACTGCTGTTCCGCGCGGAGAAGAAGCTGGTGCGGGCGCAGCTCGTGCTGCTCGGCAAGGTGCTGGCCCGTGAGCCGGGCACCGCGGCGGAGCTGCTGCCGGTGGTGGCCCAGGCGTTCGGGCACGAGGACGCCCAGGTGCAGGAGCGCGCCCTCAAACTGGTCGAACGGCATGCCGCACGGCTGGGCTCGGTCGAGGAGCTGGGCTGGGCGGTCGAGCAGTTGTCCCCCGTCCTGCGCGCCCGGGCGGCCACGCTGCCGGGCATCACCGTGGCGTCCCCGGAGGTGTACGAGGAGATCCTGCCGCCTGCCCCCGTACCGGTGCGCCTGCGGCCCGCGCCGGAGACGGCGGTGGAACTGGCCGAGGAGATCGGCGCGGTGCTGGCCTCCGCCGACGAGGACGTCGCCGCCTACGAGCGGGTGCTGGACGGCCTGGTGCGCCACTCCCACCGGAACCCCGACGCGCTGCGTGAGGCGCTCGGACCGGTCGTCGCCA
This sequence comes from Streptomyces sp. NPDC015139, assembly GCF_043079785.1. Lineage (NCBI taxonomy): Bacteria > Bacillati > Actinomycetota > Actinomycetes > Kitasatosporales > Streptomycetaceae > Streptomyces > Streptomyces sp. NPDC015139. The sequence continues at coordinate 515,568 of NZ_JBIBUW010000006.1, forward strand.
ACCGCTGGTGGGCGACCTCGGACGACACCCACTGGCCGCGTATGGACGACATGTTCGGCAACGGCCGTTACGGCGCACTCGGCGCCGGCGAGGGACTCGACCTGCTCCTCGCGACCCTGCACGGCAAGGTGAGCACGGCCACGCTGCTGGACGCCGTGCGGCGCGGTCCCAATGAGCACGAGTGCCCGCACGCCGGCCTCAGCCGTGTGTTCGACGCCCGGCTGCGCGAGGTGGCGTACCGCCTCCGGGCGGATCCGCTGCCGCTGCTGCTCGCCACACCCACCTGGAGCACCGGCCTGCTGGAGCCGGCGGACCTGGTGGCCCGCCTCGTGGAGTACCGGCGCCTGGACGCCCGGGTCGGCGCGGCCGACTTCGCCCAGGCCCTGCTGCGGGTGCGCACGGACGACCGCGCGGCGGCCGAGGAGGCGGCGCGGCACGCGCGGGCGCTCGGCACCCGCGAGGGTGCGCGGCTGGCCCACCGGCTGTCGGCGGGCGATCCGGTCCGGCCTCCGGTCCGGCGGCGCGTCCACGGCCCGCGCGTACTGCTGGAGCTCGGTGAACTGCCCGATCTCGTGGAGGGGTTCCCGCAGGAGTTCCACCGGCTCGGCGGGCCGGTCTCCGTCTTCACGGAGCGCTGGTGCGGTCACTGGGACCACGCGCTGCGCCGTCACTGGCTCGCCGTGCTGCCGGAGCGCCGGGAGCTGGTCGCGATCCGGCTGCTGCACGACGTGGCGGCCACGGCCGTGGACGACAGCCGTGGTGCCGTCGTCCTGCCGCTGCTCGCCGAGTCCGGTGGAGAGGCCGGTGAGGCCGTGCACCTGTGCGTGGCCTACGGTCTCGGCGCACGGCACGCGGAGGACCGGCTCGCCGCCGTGGACGCCCTGCTGGTGCTGGCCGGGCGCGGGCAGCTCGACACCGCGGTGCTGGGCGCGGACCTCGGCCAGCTGGTGCGGCGCGGCGCGGTGAAACCGCAGCGACTGGCCGACTCGGCTCGGACGGCGGCGGCCACCGGAGCGCACGCGACGGTCTGGGAGACGTTGCGGCACACCCTTCCCGTGCTGTTCGCCGACCTCGCGACCGGCCGGCCGGAGGCGTCCGCCGTTCCCGCCAGAGGGCTCGGGGATCTGCTGGCCGCGGCGGCGGACTGCGCCGAGCGTTCCGGGGCACACGGAGAGCTGCCGCATCTGGCGGGCATCGCCGCGCGCAAGGGCAGCTCCCGGCTGGTCACCGAGGCGCGGCGGCTGCGAGCCGCGCTCGCCTCGGAGGCGCTGGCCGCGTGAACGGGTCGGGTCCGGCCGTGGACCGGCCTGCGGGTGCGGGTCGGCCGCACCCGCAGCAGTAGAAATTCCAACAAATGGGGCGGAGCATGCTTTACCCATCGGTCACAAACCGTTCGTGATCACGCAACACCCTTCCTTCACAGTGGCTGCATGACTCCAGACATGTCTGATGTGACCCGGACGAAGCACGGACGACCCGTGCACCACTGGCGGCGGGACGTCGTCGAACTCGCCGCGCTCTTCACGGCCGTCGCGGTGGCGGACGCGGTGGCGAACCTGATCGGCCACGGACCCGACGGTCCGACTTTGTTGGTGATCTCCGCGATGGTGCTGGCGGCGACGGCAGGCTTCCACATCTGGTGGGCACGGCGCCACGGACACGCACCGCCGGTCAGTGATACCGGTGCCCGGCAGGCCGCGCGGACGCGGTCGGCCGGGCCCACCGGACAGCCCGGCGCCTCGACGGACGAGGTGGCCGGCACCGGTGCGCTGTGGCGGATGCGGACGACGGTGAAGGACGAACCCGGATCGCTGGCGGCGCTCTGCGCCGCGCTGGCCGAGTACCGGGTCGACATCCTCAGCCTGCAGACGCACCCGCTGGCCGACGGCACCGTGGACGAGTTCCTGGTCCGGGCGCCGGGCGGACTGCAGGCGGCCGAACTCACCCGGGCGGTCTCGCTGGCCGGGGGCAGGTCCACCTGGATCGAGCGGGCCGACGCCCACGATCTGGTCGACGCCCCGACCCGGGTGCTCGGCCTGGCGGCCCGCACCGCACTGGACGCCGCGGAACTGCCCCTTGCCCTGCGTCAGTTGCTGGGCCGGTGCTCGATCCGTTCGCTGCCCGGGACACCGTTCGGGGGCGGGCGCGGGCCGGAGCCGGTGCCGGTGGAGGGCGTCCTGGAGGACACGGTCATGCGCCTGCGGGCGCCGGAGGGCGGTGTGCTCACCGTGGAGCGGCCGTATCTGCCGTTCACGCCGACCGAGTTCGCGCGGGCCCGGGCCCTGGTGGAGCTGGACAGCCGGCTCGGCCCGCGGATCCCGGAGGGCACCGACGTGCTGACGCTGCCCGAGGGCAACGACATCACCGTGCGGCGGATCGACACCGGGGACCTGCCGGCGGCGAAGGCGATGCACGACCGGTGCTCGGCGCGCACCCTCGGCATGCGCTACCACGGCCCGGTCCCCGACGCCGACCGCTATCTGAACCATCTGCTCAGCCCGCGCTTCGGGCGGACCCTCGCCGCCCAGACCACCTCGGGCCGCGTCGTCGGCCTCGGGCATCTGCTGTGGGACGGTGACGAGACCGAGATCGCGCTGCTGATCGAGGACGCGTGGCAGCGGCGCGGTATCGGCGCGGAACTGCTCGGCCGGCTGGTGACGATGGCCTCGGAGGCAGGCTGCGAGAGCGTGTACGCGGTGACGCAGGCCTCCAACACCGGGATGGTCGCCGCGATGCGCGGTCTCGGGCTGCCCCTGGACTACCAGATCGAGGAAGGCACCCTGGTGATCACGGCCCGGCTGGACGCCACACCGGTCGCCGCACGGCCGGCCCACGACATCGCGCAGGACCGGCTCGGCGCCCCGACCCGCCGGGACTGACCCGCCACCGCACACCCTGACGGCCCGGCCCGCCCGGCCGGGCCGGGCGGGCAACTTCCCAGGGCGCGGCGACGTCAGTCAGCCGGCTTCGTCGCCCGCATCGCACCCGGGCGGCATCGACCCACCGGACCCGTCGCCCGGGCCGGCCGCCGTCGGCTCGTCAGGCCGGCACCAGCCTCCCCGGCCGGCTGAAGCTCCGCTCGGCCGACAGCGGCCCGCGCCGTCGTACCCCCGATCGGCCGGCGCCGCCCAAACGGTCCGCCGGAGCCGCCACGCCGACCGCTTCTGGTTCGACGGTCACGGCCCGCCCGGTGGGCCCGGCCCCCGGGTCCGCCGGCGAGCGTGCACCGGCACCGGCGCCGGGCCCGTACGTGGGCGGTCGGCGGTGCCGCCTCGCGCACCACCGCCGACCGCGCCCGCCCTCCGATCGTCCGGTCCCCCGACCCGGACGACGGCGGACAGCCCGGTCAGTGCACCGCTTCCCGGAGGGGTACCGGGGTGCGGGCCGGGACACCGAGGGCCTGGTCGAGGTCGGCCCACAGGTCGTCCACGTCCTCGAGGCCGACGGACAGCCGCAGCAGCCGGTCGCTCACGCCCGCGCCGCGCCGGTCGTCGGCGTCGACGATCCGGTGGCTGATGGACGCGGGGTGCTGGATGAGGGTGTCGACGCTGCCGAGACTCACCGCCGGGGTGACGAGGCGGACCCGGCTGATGACCTCGTGCGGGTCGTCGTGCACCTCGAAGGCGACCATCGCGCCGCCGAGCCGCGGATAGCGGACGCGGGCGACGCGCGGGTCGTCGCCGAGCCGGCGGGCCAGTTCGGCGGCGTTGGCGGACGCGGCCCTGACCCGGACGGGGAGCGTGGACAGGCCGCGCAGGAGTAGGTAGCCGGCCAGCGGATGCAGCACGCCACCGGTGGCGAACCGTATCTGCCGCAGCCGGCCCGCGAGCTCCTCGTCGCAGGCGACGACCCCGGCGAGCACATCGCCGTGACCGCCGAGGTACTTCGTGGCGCTGTGCAGCACCAGCCGGGCGCCGTGCTCGGCCGGTCGCTGGAGCACAGGGGTCGCGAAGGTGTTGTCGGCGAGCAGCGGTACGGAGCCGCAGGCGTGCGCGACGGCCCGCAGATCGACCTCGGCGAGCGTCGGGTTGGCCGGGGACTCGACCATCACCAGGCCGGTGTCCGGGCGCAGCGCGTCGGCGATGCCGGCCGGGTCGGTCCAGGTGACCTCCGAGCCGAGGAGCCCCGCGGTCAGCAGGTGGTCGCTGCAGCCGTACAGGGGCCGTACCGCGACGACGTGCCGCAGGCCCATGGCGGAGCGGGCGAGGAGGACCGCGCTGAGGGCGGCCATGCCGCTGGCGAAGGCGACGGCGGACTCGGTGCCCTCCAGGCGGGCGAGCGCGGTCTCGAAGCGGGCGACGGTGGGGTTGCCGAGGCGGCCGTAGACGGGCGGACCCACCGGATCGGCGCCGTCGGTGGCGAAGGCGTCGATGCGGGCGGCCTCACCGCGGCTGTCGTACGACGGGTAGGTGGTGGACAGGTCGATCGGCGGGGCGTGCAGACCCTGGCGGGCGAGATCGTCGCGGCCGGCGTGCACGGCCTCGGTGGCCAGTGCTCTCGTTGCGGTGCGTACGTCGTCGTAGGCACCGGTGCTCGCTGTGTCCATGGGCGGAAGGGTGAACATCGAACGGTTCACTGGAATCGAACACCGTGCTACGTTCGGCCAATGGCCGAATCTGTCGTACTGGATCCGGTGGACCTCCACCTGCTGCGTCTGTTGCAGAACGACGCCCGGACCACCTACCGGGACCTCGCCGCGCAGGTGGGCGTGGCGCCGTCGACCTGTCTGGACCGGGTGACCCGGCTGCGCCGCTCGGGGGTGATACTCGGCCACCGGCTGCAGGTCGACCCGGGCAGACTGGGCCGCGGGCTGCAGGCGCTGCTGTCGGTGCAGGTGCGTCCGCACCGGCGGGAGCTGGTGGGACCGTTCGTCGAGCGGATCCGCGAGCTGCCGGAGGCGCGCTCGGTGTTCCACCTGACCGGCCCGGACGACTACCTCGTGCATGTGGCCGTCGCGGACATGGCCGATCTGCAGCGGCTGGTGCTGGACGAGTTCACGGCACGGCGGGAGGTGGCCCGGGTGGAGACCCGGTTGATCTTCCAGCAGTGGGAGTGCGGGCCACTGCTGCCGCCCGGCCACGCCCAGAGCTGAATCCCCCGATACGTGGGTGACGCGGTGATCCTCGGCGTACGAGGATGGGCGGCATGTCTGACACCAAGAGCCCGCTCCCCCGTCAGGTCGCCGACGCGTACGTGGACGACCTCATCGCCCTCGATCCGATCACCGGCACCTACCTCGGCGTACAGGAGAGTTCGAGCAGGCTGCCCGACTACTCGCCGGCCGGTCGGGAGGCCCTCGCGGAGCTGGCCCGGACCACCCTGGCGAAGCTGGACGAGGCGGAACGCCGGCCCGGCGCGGACAGCGACGTGGAGCGGCGCTGCGGCCGGCTGCTGCGCGAGCGGCTGACCGCCGAACTCGCCGTGCACGAGGCGGACGAGCACCTGCGCGCGGTCGGCAACATGCACACGCCCGGCCACTCGGTGCGGGACATCTTCACGGTCACCCCGTCACAGACGGACGAGGACTGGGCGGCGATCGCCGAGCGGCTGCGCGCGGTGCCGGCCGCTCTCGCCGGGTACCACGAGTCGCTGCGACTCGGTCTGGACCGGAAGTTGTTCGCCGCTCCGCGCCCGACCGCGACGTTCATCGAACAGCTCACGGAGTGGACGGACACCGACGGCTCGGGGCGGGGCTGGTTCGAGGACTTCGCCGACGGGGGTCCGCAGGCCCTGCGCACGGAACTTCAGGAAGCGGCCCGCGCGGCGACCGACGCCCTGGTGGAGCTGCGGGACTGGCTGCGGGACGTGTACGCGCCGGCCGTCGAGGGCACTCCGGACACGGTGGGCCGGGAGCGGTACGCGCGCTGGTCCCGCTACTTCAACGGCACCGATCTCGACCTGGACGAGGCGTACGCCTACGGCTGGTCGGAGTTCCACCGCATCCTCGGCGAGATGCGGCAGGAGGCGGAGAAGGTCCTGCCCGGCGCCGAGACGCCGTGGGTGGCGCTCGCGCACCTCGACGAGCACGGCCGGCACATCGAGGGCGTGGAAGAGGTCCGCGAGTGGCTGCAGGGCCTGATGGACAAGGCCATCGCGGACCTGGACGGCACGCACTTCGAACTCGCCGAGCGGGTACGGAAGGTGGAGTCGCGCATCGCCCCGCCCGGCGGCGCCGCCGCCCCGTACTACACCGGGCCGTCGGAGGACTTCTCCCGGCCGGGCCGCACCTGGCTGCCCACGATGGGCCAGACCCGGTTCCCGGTGTACGACCTGGTGTCGACCTGGTACCACGAGGGCGTGCCCGGCCACCATCTGCAGATCGCGCAGTGGGCGCACGTGGCCGAGAACCTCTCCCGCTACCAGGCGACCGTCGGCGGGGTCAGTGCCAACGCGGAGGGCTGGGCGCTGTACGCGGAGCGGCTGATGGACGAGCTGGGCTACCTCACGGGCCCGGAGGAGCGGCTCGGTTACCTGGACGCGCAGATGATGCGGGCGGCGCGGGTCATCGTGGACATCGGTATGCACCTGGAGCTGGAGATCCCAGCGGACTCGCCGTTCCACCCCGGGGAGCGCTGGACGCCGGAGCTGGCGCAGGAGTTCTTCGGGGCGCACAGCAGCCGGCCCGCGGACTTCGTGGAGAGCGAGCTGACCCGCTACCTGACGATCCCGGGTCAGGCGATCGGCTACAAGCTCGGTGAGCGGGCGTGGCTGCTGGGCCGGGAGAAGGCCCGCGCGCGGCACGGCGACGCGTTCGACCTGAAGGCCTGGCACATGGCGGCGCTGTCGCAGGGTTCGCTGGGCCTGGACGACCTGGTCGACGAGCTGGCCCGGCTCTGACTCCCGGGGGCTTCCCGGCCGCCGTCCTCCGGTTCAACGCCGGAAGCCGCCCTCGGAGTTGATGACCTCTCCGGTGATCCAGCCCGCCTCGTCGGTGGCCAGCCAGGCGATGAGGCGGGCCGGGTCGTCGGGCAGCCCCCAGCGTCCGGCGGGGAACCGCGCGGCGACGGCCGCGTGGTCCTCGCCGGTGGCGTAACCGGTGTCCACCGGGCCCGGGTTGACGGTGTTGACGGTGATCGACCGCTCGGCGAGCGCGGTGGACAGCGAGCGGGTGACGGAGGCGAGGGCGCCCTTCTGGAGGGCGTAGGCGATCTCGCCCGGCATGCCGCCGGCGATGTCCTGCCCCGAGGTCATCATCACGACGCGGCCGCCGGGTGCCTCCGGGGGCAGCCGCGAGCGCGCGCGGACGTACGCCTGGACGAGCAGCAGCACCGAGCGGGTGTCCACGGCCCAGTGCGCGTCCAGCATCGCGGCGTCGACCTCGTCCAGGGTGCCGTCGCGGCCGCTGAGGGCGTGGTTGGCGACGAGGATGTCCAGCCGCCCGAACTCCTTTGTGACGGTGTCGATCAGCCGGGCCGGTCCGTCCGGGTCGGCAAGATCGCCGGGCCCCTCCACGACGCGTGCCGCCGGATCGCCGAGCGCCGCGCGCACGGACGCGGCGACGGCCTCGGGGCTGTCGGCGCCCCAGGGCATCTCCATGTCGTGCGGCACGTGATGGTGGAGGTAGACGCCGGCGCCGTACGCGGCCAGCCGCCCGGCGACGGCGTGCCCGATCCCCGCCCGCCGGCCGACGCCGGTGACGAGGGCCGTACGGCCCAGCAGCGGCAGCGGATCCCGGCGCAGGTCCTCCGGGGCGGGGCGGTGCGCGTCAGGAGACATGACCGGCCACGATAGGGGTGCGCCGCGCGCGGTGCGAGCGAATTCCGGCGAGCGGGCCGCGGACCTCGTGCCGCTCCACCACGGCCTGCCCGGTACGGCCCGCCTCCGGGGCGGGCGCCCCCCTCGGCCGTCCGGCCGTCCCCCGGTGGCGCCCGCGGTGGCCAGGCCGCTAGCTGGTGCCGGGGCGACGCGGAGGAGGCGGGCCGGGAATGCGGGAGAAGAGGCCGGGGCAGCGGGTGCTGGAGACACCCGGGGCGGCCGGGCTGGCCGGGGTCGTGTTCGCGCTGCTGCTGGCGGCGACGATCGTCCTGGTCCGGCTGGGGGTCCCCGCGGGGGCCGACGCGATCACCGCCCAGGGTTTCCAGCAGTCCGGGCGGCGCAGGGCCGTGCTGGCGGCCCTCGCGCTGGTGCCCTTCGCCGGCATCTTCTTCCTGTGGTTCGTCGGCGCCGTACGCACCCACGTCGGGGCGGTCGAGGACCGGTTCCTGGCCACCGTCTTCCTGGGCAGCGGACTGATCTTCACGGCCATGATGTTCGGGGGCGCCGCGGCGGCGTCCGCCGTACTCGCCCTGGAGGCTCCCACGGGCGCGACGCCCGGGCCGTCCGTCTGGGACTTCGGCCGGAATTTCGCGTACACGCTGCTGGTGGGGTACGGCATGCGGATGGCGGCCGTCTTCGTGTGCTCCCTGTCGGTGATGGGTCACCGCCTCGGGGTGCTGCCGCGCTGGCTGTCGGTCGTGGGCATCCTCACCACGCTGACGCTGCTCTTCGTGTCCCCGAACGTGCCCTGGGCGGAGCTGGTCTTCCCGGGCTGGTCGCTCGTGCTCAGCCTGCACATCCTCATGGTCGGCCGCAGTGCGAAGGGCCGGGCCGCCGCGTCCTCCTGACCGCGTCGGCACCCCCGCGCCGCCGTTCACCCGGTCGGTCCTCCCGGCGGGCGGCCCCGCAGCCCGGCTCCCATGCTGGCGTGCGGGACATGACCGCCGTCCGGAGCTGACCGCACGCCACGGGGTGGAGCGCACCGGACCTGGCCACCGGAAAGGGCGGAGCGTCGATGAGGCTCGTCGTCGATCTCAACAAGTGTCAGGGGTACGCGCAGTGCGCGTTCCTCGCGCCCGACGTCTTCGCCATGCACGGCGAGGAGTCGCTGGTGTACAACCCGCGTGCGGAGGAGGAGCAGCGGGAGCGGCTGGCGCGTGCCGTCGCCGCGTGCCCGGTGCAGGCGATCACCGCGGACGGTCTGGACGGTGCGGAGGATTCGGCGTCCCGGTCGCCGGGGGCGTCCGATGGCCGCTGACCCCGTGGAATGGCTCAGGCGCGAGGGCCGGATCGTCGTCGTCGGTGCCTCCTTGGCGGGCCTGCGCGCCGCCGAGACCCTGCGCGCCGAGGGCTTCACCGGCGAGCTGACCCTGATCGGTGACGAGCCGTACGAGCCCTACGACCGGCCGCCGCTGTCGAAGTCCGTGCTGCTGGGCCGGGCGTCACCGCTGCACACCGAGCTGCCGCACCGCCGGGAGATCGACGCCAAGTGGCGGCTCGGTGTCCCGGCGGCCGGGCTCGACCTGTCGGCCAAACGGGTCCGGCTGGCCGACGGCGACGAGGTGGAGTACGACCGGCTGCTCATCACGACCGGTGTCCGCGCGCGGCCCTGGCCGAAGGAGGAGGAGGCCCGGCTGGACGGCGTCTGCCTGCTGCGGACGCGGGACGACGCGGCCGCTCTGTACCACCGGCTGAAGGCGGGGCCGCGCCGGGTGTTCATCATCGGTGCCGGGTTCGCCGGTTCGGAGGTCGCCTCGGCCTGCCGGGAGATGGGCATCCCCGTCACGGTCGCGGAGCGCGCGGGGGCGCCGCTGGTGGGTGCGCTCGGCCGAGTGGTCGGCGCGGTCGCCGCGGAGCTCCTGCTCGAGAACGGTGTGGATCTGCGCACGCATGTCACGGTGACCGGTCTGGAGGGCGACGCGACGGGCAGGGTGCGGGCGGTCCATCTGTCCGACGAGAGTGTCGTCGAGGCGGACGTGGTCGTGGTCTCGCTGGGTTCGCTGCGGAACACGGACTGGCTGGCCGGGTCGGGGCTGGGCGCGGGCCCCCGGGGCATCGCCTGCGACGCGGGCTGCCGTGCCTTCGACTTCCGGGGCATCGTCACGGACGACGTCTTCGTCGCGGGTGACGTCGCGCGGTCCCCGCACGCGCTGTTCGGCTACCAGTTCCTGTCGCTGGAGCACTGGGGCAACGCCGTCGCGCAGGCGGAGACGGCCGCGCACAACATGATCTGCCACGGCGCCGACCGGCGGCCGCATCTGTGGATGCCGGCCTTCTGGTCGTCGATGTTCGGCGTGAACATCAAGTCCGTCGGTGTTCCGCCGATGGGCGACCAGATCATGATCACGCAGGGCTCGCCGGCCGAGCGGCGGTTCGTCGGCGTGTACGGCTACCAGGGCCGCGTCATCGCCGCCGTGAGCTTCGACAACACCCGGTGGCTGGAGTTCTACGCGCGGCAGATCGAGCGGGGCGCGCCGTTCCCGGTGGAGTACCCGACGATGGACCGGCGTCCCGAGGGCCGGCAGCCGGTGGCCGCCGACTTCCCCGACCCGTCGCTGCCCACCCACGGGCCCACCGTGACCCTCAGCGGCTACTCGCCGGCCGACCAGCAGCTGGTCTTCCACCCCGCCCGCCACTAGGGCCTGTGTGATGTCGTGATCAGTCGGTGGTCTTCAGGAGGTCGTCGATCCAGATCATTGCGGCGCGGAGGTGGAGGCCTGCGATATAG
>NZ_JBIBUW010000007.1:0-479360 GCF_043079785.1 Streptomyces sp. NPDC015139
ACCACCCGCTACCTCATTCGCCGAGCCTGGACCCGCTACCGATGGGACACACGACCCCGCACACCCCGCATCCGATGACCTACTGGCGGACGCTCTAAGGTGACGGAGGTGTCGAGCGGCCTCGCTGCTCCGTTCCGGATCTTGCAGAGCTTCGCTCGCATCTCTGACGAGGCAGCCGACTCGATCGTCGCCTATGACACCTCCAAGTTCCCGGAGGAGCTCAAGCAGTTGGAGCAAGGGGTACGAGAGTTCCTCCAGCAAGCGAGCACGGCGCTGGATCGTGACGTCGACAGTTGACCGAGCGGTTGGCGAAGTCTCCATGACCCAGTCGAGCCTCATTGCCAGGGTCATGGAGCACCAGTTTGGAAGATCGCGTACGCGGATCCGGGCTGAGCTGGCGAGACGCTGACCTGTGCGTTTCCGTACTGATTGCCGTGACTCCCCGTCGTTCCCCGTCGAGCACCCGCTCTTCGGGCACGCGGGGGGCACGCGTGGCTCTCTGTTGCGTTCTCGGCCCTCTTGGGCCCCCAGCTGTCGCGCGTCCTGCTCGACCCTCACGTGGCACCCTGAGCCATCCCCGGCGCAAGTGCTGGTCGATCAGTAGCTGCAACCGCCGGGAGGCTGCATTACCGTGAGTGCTCGATCAAGCTCTTTCTGTTACGAGAGGGCGCGCCTTCGAGCACCGAGGAGTCAGATGGCCTCCCACCTGATCAAGCACTTGAGCGACGCGTCTTTTGACGCAGACGTACTAAAGTCTGAGGGTCCAGTGTTGGTCGACTTCTGGGCTGCCTGGTGTGGACCGTGCAAGATGATTTCTCCAATGCTGGACGACATCGCCTCGGCGTACGAGGGCAAGCTCACCGTGGGTAAGCTCAACATCGACGACCACCCGGAGACGGCGCCAAAGTACGGGATCCGAGGCATCCCTACCCTGTTGCTGTTCAAAGACGGCCAAGTCGCGGCCACCAGGGTCGGAGCGATCAGCAAGTCCCAACTGCAAGCATTCGTCGACGCGAATATCTAGCCCCACGGCCGCAGCTGTTCCTCAGCACACCACCCTCCCCAGCTCCCATCCCGTACGCCGTCGACCCACACACCGTGGAGCGGGCGTGGTTCATGGCGTCCAGGTGGAGCGCGCCACTGTACGAACGACCTGGACGCCATGGGCCGCGTCTGCTCGGCTCTGCCTGGGTCGATGGCGTACGGGATGGGAGCCTCCCGCGCACGCCCCTACGGATCCGCAGTCGGGAACGGCGCCCCCTCCATCCCGGTGCCGGCCGATCCCCCGCCGGAGGCACTGTTCTGACCGTCGCGCGGGGTAATCGACTCATGGCCCCTGGCCCTATCCACCAGTGGGCGCGCGTCGGCGCAGCGCGGGCGGAGCGGGCCGAAGGCAGGAGCGTCGCCCGGAGCGGAGCCGGGAAGCGCGCCCGGCGGAGCGGAGCGCAGCCGGGGCTTGATGAGGTAGAGAAACCTGTAACCAGCTAGGGGGCGGGATCGGGCCCCGAACGACTTGGGCAGGTCAGGCGGCTTCGAGAGCCTTCAAAACCGATTCAGGGTCGCCGTTGTAGACCATGTGCGGCTCGCCGGGCTCAGGAGGCACGAACCGGGTGCGGTAGCGCAGCAAGTCGCTTTCGGCGAAGTAGATCGAGTTCGGATCGGCTTCATGCTGAGCGTTCCGCTTGCTCACGCGCGACCACAGCTCATCGTGGCTGGCCTCCAGGTACACCAGGACCACGCTGGCGCCTGCTTCGGTCACGAGTGATCGCCAATATGCGCGGTCGTCCGGCGTCCAGAATCCATGGTCGACCACCACGTCTTGCCCGATTCTGAGCTGCTGCTGAAGCTCCACCGCGATCTCTTCGAGTACGGGTCGCTCAAGGGCTGGGAACGTTCCTCGCGGGAAGTCGACCCCGTAGACACCGTGGCGGCGATACATCTCCTCGTCCGGGCAAAGCCGCATGAAGCCTCGGGCCGTGAGCGCACGAGAAAGCGTGGTCTTACCCGAGCCGGGGAGCCCTGCCATCAGGACACAGAACGGTCGGCGGCTGTCGTCGGTGCTCGTCACTGGGCGACTTCCGATTCTGTCCGCCACGTGCGGCCGGGGCTTCCAAGGTCGACGCCGTACTCAACGGCTTCGCCCTCGCTGTCGATGAACTTCGCAGTCATCACGACTACAGGGTCTGTGAGCGGCCTCGACGGGTCGAGCTCCAGGAGCTCCGCGTCCTCTGGCGTCAACAGACGAGCCGACGCGGTGTCGATTCGATGGGTGATCGGTCGGCCGGTGGCCTGAGCGATGAGCTGAAGCGATGTTCCTCCGGTCAGACGCTCACTATTTGCCAGTTGAGCAATCAGCCGTCCGTATCGCGCGGGAATCCACGACGTGGAGTGCGCAACGATGCCGTGCCGGTCGCGGTATACACGACGTCGCCTGATCACCTCGGAAGCGGGTGCGATGTCCAGGGCTTCCGCCACGTCCGCGGGTGCCGGCACGACGGCGGCCTGGTGCGAGTCAGACCTTTCGCCAGAGCCCCAGCTCGACCCGGTGCGCCGTCCTCGGTCTAGGCGCTGCGACCCAGAAGACATAGGGGAGGGCCGGTCGAGAACCTCCGTGCCGATGCCGTGGATCCCTCTGACAAGCCCCTCGCCGCGCAGCTTCCGGATCGCCTTCTCGGCGGTCGCGGCGCTGACCTTCCAGTCTTTCGCCAGGCTCTTGATACTCGGCAAGAGCGTGCCTGGTCCCAGCTCGCCGGACGCGATCAGTTCCGCGTAGTGGGCGGCAATCTGCTCGTACGGCGCTCGATTGTCGGCCTGATCCGACATCCCGTCAGCTCCCTTGTCTCCGTTGGTACTTGCCTACTGTACCCCTTGACACCCTAAGGTGCCCTAGGGCACCTTAGGGATGTACCCGTCGATCGCAAGCGTCGACTGTGAACGGCGCCTCAGGTAGGGCGCTGATCGGCAAAAGTCCTGGTCAAACACAGCAAGGAGCGGCTTCCACCGCCAAGCAGATAGCCGCTCCCTGACCCTCGAAGGGCACATCCATCATGCCTGCTTCTCCTCTCGTCGTGACAATTACTCGCTTACGGGCCTGCCCCGCCTGCATGGACGCTCGGTGCGCCGACCCGGCCGAGTGTCTGTACTTCCTCACCTCGCGCCCCTGGGCCGACTGCACCATGTGCGAGGGGTCCGGCTGGGCAAGCGACGACGTCGACCCGATGCAGATCTTCTGCGACTACTGCGAGGGCTCGGGCCTGAACGAGTACGCGGTCGATCAGATCACTCCCGACCAGATCAGCACCCGAGCCAAGGAACGGCACGCCGCCTACGTCGCGGCCCTGCGCACCCGCATCGCATCCACCCCGAAGCGGGGGTTGCCCCGTTCGGCGTGCCCCGGCTGCGGCTCGGACCGCTTCCCCCTGTGGACCCGGGTCCCGGTCGACGGGCTGAAGATCCTCACTCACGACGGCGATGTGATCTGCCCCGGCGACCCGGTGTTCGGCGGCCTGACGGGTCCTCAGTCCCTGCCGGGTGTCGAGTCTGCGGGGGTGGCTGCGTGACGGTGTTCCCCCTCGCCCCGGAGGCCGTGGCTGGTGCTGCGGCCTCTTTGGGCACCGACCCGTTAACCCTCGCAGACCTGCTTCGGGTGGCGAACAGCCCTGGTTTCGACCGGTGGCAGGAACAGGTGCGCCGTACCGGTGGCTGCTCTCATCCGATCCGCCTGCGGGGCGAGACCGTCACCCGCGACGCCAAGTCCGGTGACATCCTCTACTCGTACAGCACCGCGAACGAGCCGGGTGGCATGCTCCGGGTGGCCTGCGGCAACCGCCGTGCGTCCCGCTGCCCGGCCTGCGCCTGGACCTATGCCGGGGACACCTACCACCTGATCCGGGCCGGGATCACGGGCGACGAACACAAGGACGTCCCGGCCACGGTGCGGGATCACCCCCGCGTCTTCGCCACCCTCACCGCTCCCTCGTTCGGCCCGGTCCACAACCGGCCCGACTCAGGCCACTGCCGCTGCGGTGCCCTGCACGCCGAGGATGACCCGGCCCTGGGCACGGCCCTCGACCCGGAGCGCTACGACTACGCGGGCGCGGTGCTGTTCAACAACTACGCCGGGGACCTGTGGCGGCGCTTCACCATCTACCTGCGCCGGGAGATCGCCGCCCGCGCGGGCCTGACTCAGGCAGAGCTGAAAGAGGTGTGCCGGGTCTCCTTCGGCAAGGTGGCCGAGTTCCAAAAGCGCGGTTCCGTCCACTTCCACGCGGTGGTGCGCCTCGACGGTCCCGACGGGCCGAACACGGCTCCGCTGGCGTGGGCCACCGTCGCTCTCCTGGACGATGCCATCAAGGCGGCTGCCGCTCGCGTCTCCGTCCCGGTGCCCGCCTCCGGTGACCGCCCGGCCCGTACCCTGCGCTGGGGTTCCCAGGTCGACGTCCAGCCCATCGGTGCCCTCGGACATGAGGAGCTGACGGAACAGGCCGTGGCCTCCTACGTGGCCAAGTACGCCACCAAGGCGGCTGAGACCACCGGCACCGTCGACCACCGCATCGGGGAGCTGTCCGAACTCGACAAGCTTCCTCTGCCCGCTCATACCCGGCGCCTGATCGAAGCCTGCTGGCACCTCGACAACGCCTACCCGGAACGGATGCTGGCCCGCTGGGCTCACATGCTCGGCTTCCGCGGCCACTTCTCCACCAAGTCCCGCCGCTACTCCACCACCCTCACCGCCCTGCGCCAGGTCCGCGCCGACTACCGCGCCCGGCAGGAACGCCGCGAACGCGGGCTCTCCGAAAACCTCGACGACACGGAGGGCTCCACGCTCGTGCTCGCCCACTGGACCTACGCCGGACAGGGCCACACCCCTGGTGAGTCCTGGCTCGCCGCAACGATCGCGAAGGAGATCCGACTGAACCGAGAGACAGCACGCGAAGCGCTCGCCGACATGCCGGATCCGGACGACTGGGAGGTGTGCGTATGAAGCGGCTACCTGACCAGTATCTGACCCCGGAAGACCTCGTCATCATGCTGCGTCTGCCTAGCGTCGAGACCGTGTACCAATGGCGTCGCAAGGGCACCGGGCCCCGTGGCTTCCGCGTCGGCCGGCATCTTCGCTTCGACCCGGATGACGTCCGTGCCTGGGTGCAGTCTCTGATGGAAGAGGCTGCCTGATGGCCGGACACATCCAAGACCGCTGGTACAAGACCGAGACCGGACCTGACGGCAAGACCGTCAGGGTCAAGACCGACCGACACGGCACCGGCATGCGCTACCGCGCCCGGTACATCGCGCCGGACGGCACGGAGAGGTCCAAGAGCTTTCCGGATCGCCGGAAGCGCGAGGCTGAGCAGTGGCTCGCCAACCTAGAGGCCGACATGGCTCGCGGAGCCTACGTCTCGCCCCAGGCTGGACGGATCACCTTCCAGCAGTTCGCCGAAGGGTGGATGGCGAGCCAGGACGCTGATCCGCTGACGCGTGAGTCCGTCGAGTCCCGGTTGCGTCTTCACGCCTTCCCACACCTCGGGCAGCGGCCGATGGCGTCATTCACTCCGTCGCACATGCGGTCCTGGTTGCGGACCCTAGAGGAGATCGGCCTTGCTGCCGCATATCGCAGGGTCATCTTTGCTCACGTCTCGACCGTGTTCACCGCTGCGGTGGAAGATCGAATCATCCATGAGAACCCCTGCCGCGCGCGTTCGGTGAAGGCACCGCGCCTTGCCCCACGGAAGGTTGTCCCCTGGTCGTACGAGCAGGTGCGGGCCGTGCGGACTGCGCTCGATGACCGCTACCGGGTGCTTGTCGATCTGACGGCCGGTTGTGGGCTTCGGCAGGGTGAAGCCTTCGGGCTCGGAGTGGATGATGTCGACTTCGAGAGTGGCACGCTGCACGTGGTGCGACAGGTGAAGCTCCTACGGGGGCGTCCGATCTTCTCCTTGCCTAAGGGCGGCAAGGCAAGAGACGTGCCCCTGCCGGATTCGGTGGCTGCGTCCTTGACGACCCACCTGACCCGGTGCCCTCCTGCGGACGCCAAACTGTCGTGGCGGACGCTGGATGGTCCGGTTGTTTCCGTACCGCTGATCTGCCGATCTCCGGCTGGTGCGGCAATCGATCGCAATTCGTTCAACAAGCAGTTTTGGCGACCGGCACTCGTGGCCGGCGGAATGACCCCTGGGCCTGGAAACGGCATGCACGCGCTACGGCACTTCTATGCGTCGGTCCTGCTCGACGCCGGGGAGAGCATCAAGGCCCTGAGCGAGTACCTCGGTCATGCCGACCCGGCATTCACGCTGCGCACGTACACACACCTCATGCCCAGCAGTGACAGCCGGACCCGGTCCGCCGTGGATGCTCTCTTCGGGGAGCCTTCCCGCCTTGACGGCCCGAGCACGGCCCCGGATGCCTCTGAAGGTCGGTGACCTGCTGCTGCACCAGAGGAACAAGTTCGCGAATGGCAGAGAATTACCGAGAAGCGAGCTGACGTATGGACAATTTCCGGATTCCGGACCTCTACATACCCGTACCGGCAGCGCTCAATCCGGAACTACAGGCAGCCACGACGGACGTTGAGGCGTGGCTGGACGAGTTCGGTCTGGTGCCCACCGAGGAGGCACGGCGGCACGTGCACCGCACCCGCGTGGACCGGCTCACCGCGTGGCTGTGCCCGAACGCCTCACGGGAGGCACTGACGCTGATCACCCATTGGAACGCATGGCTGTTCCAGCTGGACGACCAGTTCGACGACGACCCGGTGCGCGGTTACCAGCCCGAGCGGTGGCGGGAGGCGTTCGGGCCACTGTTCGCCGTCTTCGACGGAACCGTTGCGGCCGGGCGACTGGCGCGCTCCCTGGCCGATCTGTGGCGCCGTACGACGGCTGTCCGTTCTTCCACATGGCAGCGACGATTCATCCCGCACCTACTGTGGTATTTCGACAGCTACCGGGCCGATATGATCCATCGGGAGGAAGGGCGCGTACCCGGCCTGCAGCAATATCTCGCCCACCGCCGCGCCTCGTTCGCGTTCGACGCCGTTCTGGACCTGATGGAAATCGGTACCGGTGTCGACCTGTCCGACCAACTGCATGCGAACCCGGCCTTCGCGGACATGCGAGAGGCGGTGATCTACGCGAATGCCTGCATCAATGATCTCTACTCGCTACCCAAAGAACTCGCGCATGACTATGCGTTCAACGCCGTCACGGTGATCTGCCATCATCACCGGTGCAGCCTCCAGGAGGCGGTGGAGCGAGTGGCCGTGATGCAGGCCGGATACGTCCAGCGCATCCTCGATCTCGAACAGGTCCTGCCCGAACGGCTGCGTTCCGGCCTCCTCGACGACGTCGTCGATGAGGCACTGCGCTGCGTCAGGGACTTCCACGCGCTCACCGCCGGGAACGTCGCTTGGTCGAAGGAGACCGGGCGGTATGCCGAGATAGAGGCCAAACCGACCTACCTGGCGGACTTGTTCATTCCGTAGGCACGGTCACCCCGTGGCCGCTCCACAGGGCGCGCAGGGCGCGCCGCGCTGAGGCATCGGCCGGGTGGAAAGATTTCCGCGCACGCCTCTTGACCACTGATAACTACCGGTCAGTACGCTCACGCCACCCTCGATGACACCGGTGTCCTCTCCCCCGTGCGGCCACGCGAACCGGCCCCTCGACATGCCGCCGCACGCCTGTAGGCACAGCTCCCGCAACCCGGGAAGCGCCTCAGCGCTGTCCTTTGTCAGAACGCGCCTTCGAGCGCTGTCCCGAACCCCACCGGGAGTCCGTCGTGAACAAATCCCTTGCCAGTGCAGCCGTCGCCGCGACCGGCGCCCTTCTCGCCGTACAGGCCGCCCTTCCCGCCCAGGCGTCAAGCAGCCCCACCTTCAACTCGACCAGCAACCCCGTTTTGTTCGTCCACGGCTACACCGGTGACGCCAGCAACTGGAACACCATGGCAGGCCGCTTCAGAACCGACGGCTGGCCATCCACCTACCTCGACCAGTGGTCCTACGACTGGCACCAGTCGAATGCCACGACCGCCCAGCAGCTGTCCACCGAGGTCGACCGTCTTCTCACGGCCACCGGCGCCACCAAGGTCGACATCGTCAGCCACTCCATGGGAGGGCTCTCCTCGCGCTACTACCTCAAGAACCTCGGCGGGACCTCCAAGGTCGACTCCTGGGTGTCACTGGGCGGACCGAACCACGGCACCGACAGCGCCAACAGCTGCTTCGACACCTCCTGCACCGAGATGCGTATCGGCTCCAGCTTCCTCGCCGCCCTCAACTCCGGCAACGAAACGCCAGGCTCACCCCGTTACGCCACCTGGTGGTCGCCCTGCGACACGGTGATCAACCCCGACAGCTCCGTCTCCCTGTCCGGCGCCGCCAACACCAAGACCGCCTGCCTCAGCCACACGGGCCTGCTCACCGACGCGACGGTCTACGCCCAGACCCGGGACGTGATCAACAACTGACCGCTCCCCAACAGCTGGCAGGGGCCGCTCGCCGCGGCCCCTGTCACCGTCTCCAGTCCGGCCACAACAGTCCACCCGCGCCACGGTGACCGTGGACAGCTCGCGGTCTCCTCCCAAGGGCTCGCAGCCATCCCCAAGGTGATCCAGGCGGAGCGACTGTTGGGCACCCCCAACTACCTGCTGCGCGTGGTGACCGCAGATCTTCTGGCTGACAAGCCTGCAGCGGGTGGTCACGGCAATCCGCCGGACCTCGGACGCTCGGGCAGCGGCGCTTGGTTGACCACCGCGAAGATCGTCGCGCCGTCCTCACGGGCCATTGCCGGCCGAATGATCGTGCGAGCGCCGCGGTACTCGACCGTCGGCCGCAGGCGCTGCTCTGCGGCGTGTCGGGGACGCGGCAGGGCGCTTCATGCGTTGCGGATCGTGACTGAAGTGGGTTGGCCACCCAGCCTGGGCCGGTCGAGACGGCGTACCAGCTCGGTCAGCGCGATCCGGGCTTCGCGCCAGACGAGTGGGCCGCCAATGCAGAGGCGGATGCCGCTGCCGAACCGCCAATCAGTACTGCGCCTCCTCCCAAAGAAGAAAGGCGCGCTCAGACCCACTCCACCTCGGAGACGACCTGCGGGGCTTTTCCAGGAACCGGCAATGGCGTCCGGGATCGCGCCGCCAGCACCAGAGGACGAGGACGCGGAACAGCGAGCTCAGACAGCGCCGCAGCCACCGCGTCCTCGCCCGCCCCCGCCAGCGCCTCCATCACCCGATCGAGTGCCTCGCTCACCTCAGTGCGTGTGACCACTCGAAGTCGGCGTCGGGCCTGCGTTCTTGACCGTCAGAGGCAGCAGCTTCTTGCCGGTCGGGCCGATTTGTATGGCCGTGTCCATCTGCGGGCAGACGCCGCAGTCGAAGCACGGGGTCCAGCGGCAGTCCTCGACCTCGGTCTCGTCGAGGGAGTCCTGCCAGTCCTCCCAGAGCCAGTCCTTGTCGAGGCCGGAGTCGAGGTGGTCCCAGGGCAGGACCTCCTCGTAGGTGCGCTCGCGGGTGGTGTACCAGTCGACGTCGACGCCGAAAGGCTCCAGTGCCTTGTCGGCGCAGGCCATCCAGCGGTCGTACGAGAAGTGCTCGCGCCAGCCGTCGAAGCGGCCGCCGTCGTCGTACACCGCGCGGATGACCGCGCCGATGCGGCGGTCACCGCGGGAGAGCAGGCCCTCGACGATGCCGGGCTTGCCGTCGTGGTAGCGGAAGCCGATCGAGCGGCCGTACTTCTTGTCGCCGCGGATCTTGTCGCGCAGCTTCGCGAGACGGGAGTCCGTCTCCTCCGCCGACAGCTGCGGCGCCCACTGGAACGGGGTGTGCGGCTTGGGGACGAAGCCGCCGATCGAGACCGTGCAGCGGATGTCGTTCGAACCCGAGACCTCGCGGCCCTTCTGGATCACGTGCGTCGCCATGTCGGCGATCTGCAGGACGTCGTCGTCGGTCTCCGTCGGCAGGCCGCACATGAAGTACAGCTTCACCTGGCGCCAGCCGTTGCCGTAGGCGGTGGCGACGGTCCGGATCAGGTCCTCCTCGGAGACCATCTTGTTGATGACCTTCCGCATGCGCTCCGAGCCGCCCTCGGGGGCGAAGGTCAGGCCGGACCGGCGGCCGTTCCTGGTCAGCTCGTTCGCCAGGTCGACGTTGAAGGCGTCGACGCGGGTGGACGGCAGCGAGAGGCCGATCTTGTCGTCCGTGTAGCGGTCCGCCAGGCCCTTGGCGATGTCGCCGATCTCCGAGTGGTCCGCGGAGGACAGGGAGAGCAGGCCGACCTCCTCGAAGCCGGTCGCCTTCAGGCCCTTGTCGACCATGTCGCCGATGCCGGTGATCGAGCGCTCGCGCACCGGGCGGGTGATCATGCCTGCCTGGCAGAAGCGGCAGCCGCGGGTGCAGCCGCGGAAGATCTCGACCGACATCCGCTCGTGGACCGTCTCCGCCAGCGGCACCAGCGGCTGCTTCGGGTACGGCCACTCGTCCAGGTCCATCACCGTGTGCTTGGAGACGCGCCACGGGACACCGGACCTGTTGGGGACGACCCGGCCGATGCGGCCGTCCGGGAGGTACTCGACGTCGTAGAACGCCGGGATGTACACCGCGCCCGTCTTCGCCAGGCGGAGGAGGACCTCCTCGCGGCCGCCGGGGCGGCCCTCCGCCTTCCACTCGCGGATGATCCGGGTCATGTCGAGGACGGCCTGCTCGCCGTCGCCGATGATCGCCGCGTCGATGAAGTCGGCGATCGGCTCCGGGTTGAAGGCGGCGTGGCCGCCGGCCAGGACGATCGGGTCGTCGACGGTGCGGTCCTTGGACTCCAGCGGGATGCCCGCCAGGTCGAGGGCGGTGAGCATGTTGGTGTAGCCCAGCTCCGTGGAGAAGCTGAGGCCGAACACGTCGAAGGCCTTCACCGGGCGGTGGCTGTCCACCGTGAACTGCGGGACGTCGTGCTCACGCATCAGCGCCTCGAGGTCCGGCCACACGCTGTACGTGCGCTCGGCGAGGACGCCCTCCTGCTCGTTGAGGACCTCGTAGAGGATCATGACGCCCTGGTTGGGCAGTCCCACCTCGTAGGCGTCCGGGTACATGAGCGCCCAGCGGACGTCGCACTCGTCCCAGCGCTTGACGGTGGAGTTGAGCTCACCGCCGACGTACTGGATCGGCTTCTGCACGTGCGGGAGCAGAGCTTCGAGCTGCGGGAAAACCGACTCGACAGGCATCTCGCGAACCTTCATGAGCTGACAGGGGTGACCATTCAGCGTAACCCGCCCGACGGGCTCCCCCGTACGCTCAGCCGGGCACCGACGAACCGATCTTCTTCCACAGGCCGGGCAGGTCCTCCTCCGTCCTCGTCGCCCGGGCCTCCTGCCTGCCGTGCAGCAGGCCGTACGTGAACGTGTTCTCCCCCGCCGCGTGGGCCACCGCGGACAGCTCGCGGAGGGTGTGGCGGGCCATGACGCTGTCCTGGTGCTCCCCGAGGAGGCTGGTCAGGGACTTCATGGACTTGGCCAGGGAGCCGGCGGGGCCGCCAAGGGCGGGCGTGGCGGCCTCGGCCGCGTAGCGGGTGCGCTTGGCCTTCTTGCGGGCCTCGTGCAGGGCGTGGTCGCGGTCCTCGCCGGGCGACAGCTCCATCGACTGCTCCACCAGGGCGGAAACCTTCGCCAGATCCTTGCGTACGGCCTTGCCGAGCGCCTTGCGCGGCTTCTTGCCGGCCGCCTTACGCAGAGGCGGGTCGGCGAGGAGCCGGTCCAGGGTGTCCAGCAGGGTGAGGTAGCGGCGGGAGTCGAGGACCCCGGTGAGGTGGCTGTGGGCGCCGCGGTGGCGGGCTTCCGCCCAGCCGGTGATCCGCTCGCGGACCGGCCCGGTGACCAGGGCCGGGGGGACGTCGTCGAGGGCCTTGGTGAGGCGGTCGGCGAGCACCTCCTGGTCGCGGTCGATGCCCAGCTCGCCCGCGAGCCACTTCAGCTCGGCGACGAGGGGATCGGTGGCGCCGCGGTCGAGGACGTTGCGGAAGGTGCGCAGGGTGCTGCGGGCGCGGCGGGTGGCGACCCGCATGCGGTGCACGGAGTCGGGCACGTCGCGGCGGACGGCGGGGTCGAGCTCGACCACTACGTCCCGCTGGGCGCGGAGGTAGGCGAGGACGTGGTCGCCGGCGGTGACCGGCTGTGCGGGCTTCGTCCTCCGGCGGCGGCGGGGGGCGGTCTGTTCCAGGGCGCGGGCCAGTTTGGACGGTGACGTGGAGGGGCGCACGCCCGACTTGCGCAGTCGTTTCTCCACCCGGTCGAGGAAGGCGGGGTCTCCGTCGTCGGCGAGTTCCACCTCGATCTCGGTCCACTGGGCGGCTCCGCCCTTGCCGTTGAGCCGCTCGGCGGTGACGGTGTCGACGCTCGCCTCGGCGAGCAGGGTGCCGTCGGCGTCGACCAGGTGGCGCACGTCGCGGGCGGAGCGCAGCCGGACGAGGGGGATCAGCTCGTCGTCACGGACGCGGGAGCGGACGAGGGCGGCGATCTCGTCGGGGACGGTGTCGGAGAGGGGGGCCCGGATCTCGTCGCGGACCCCGGGTGCGACGGGGAACTTCAGGTGCCAGCCGGCGTCGGCGCCCCCGGTGCGGCGGCGCAGGGTGAGTGAGGCGGTGGCCAGGCGTTCGTCGACGGTGTCGTAGTAGGTGGCGTCGAGCTCGACCACGCCCTTGTCCAGGACGGACGCCACCCCGCCGACGCCTGTCAGGTCGGGCAGCCCGCTGTCGTCGGATTCGTACTTGCGCTCGATCTCGCGTTTCTCGTCCGCCATGGATCGAATCTAATGTCCGGGGCGCCGTTTCGGCAGTGGGCACCGGCGCCGGTCAGACCCGGGTACCCGTCCCGGGGTCGGGTACCCGTGGCCGGCCTCGCCCCGCCGGCGCCGGGCGGGCGAGGGCCTACGCCGACATCGGCCGCTGCACCTTGATCGACTGCAGGAGTCCGATCGCCACCCATACCGCGAACATCGACGAGCCGCCGTACGACACGAACGGCAGGGGGAGACCGGTGACCGGCATGATGCCGAGGGTCATGCCGATGTTCTCGAAGGACTGGAAGGCGAACCAGGCGACGATTCCGGCGGCGACGGTCGTCCCGTACAGCTCGGTCGAGTCACGTGCTATCCGGCAGGCGCGCCAGAGGACGACCCCGAGCAGGAAGATGATCAGGCCCGCGCCGAGGAAGCCCAGCTCCTCCCCCGCGACCGTGAAGACGAAGTCCGTCTGCTGCTCGGGCACGAACTGGCCGGTGGTCTGCGATCCGTGGAAGAGGCCCGCTCCGGTCAGGCCGCCGGAGCCGATGGCGATACGGGCCTGGTTGGTGTTGTAGCCGACGCCGGCGGGGTCCAGGTCGGGGTTGGCGAAGGCCGCGAAGCGGTTGATCTGGTACTCGTCCAGGATGTGCAGCTGCCAGATGGCGATGCAGCCGATCACACCGGCGATGAGCAGGCCGAAGACCCAGCGGTTGGAGGCGCCGGAGGCGAGCAGCACCCCGAGGATGATCGCCACCATGGCCAGCACCGACCCGAGGTCGGGCATGAGCAGCAGGATGAGGATCGGGACGGCGGCCAGGCACAGGGCCTGGAACACGGTCCGGTGATCGGGGTACGGCTTGTCGCCGGCGTCCACCCGCGCGGCGAGCAGCATCGCCATGCCCAGGATGATCGTCACCTTGAGGAACTCGGCGGGCTGGAGCGAGAAGCCGCCGATGACGAGCCAGTTGCGCTGGCCGTTGATCGTCGCGCCGAGCGGGGTGAGGACCACCAGGGCGAGGGCCACGGACAGGCCGTAGAGGATCGGCACGGCGTTGCGCAGGGCGCGGTGGCCGAGCCAGAGCGTGCCGATCATCAGGGCGATGCCGATGCCGAGGTTCATCAGGTGGCGGACCAGGAAGAAGTACGGGTCGCCCTGGTTGAGCTCGGTGCGGTTGCGGGTCGCGGAGTAGACGAGCAGCGAGCCCATGAGGGACAGGGCGGTGGCCGCGAACAGGATCGGCCAGTCCAGGCGGCGGGCGAGCGAGTCGCGGGCGAAGATCCTGGTCCAGCCGGCCCGCTCGGGGCCGTACCCGGAGACGGAGAAGCCGTTCGCGCCGGTCATGAGGGCATCCTCCGGCTTCCCCTGCGGCGAGGCCGCCTGCGGGTGTCACGGTTGCGCGTGGTGGGCGAGGGTGTGGTGGCCGGCTGCTGGTCGTCGCCGTTGGTCGTGTTGTCCTTCTGGGCGGCCTCGACGTCCTTGGCCGGATCGCCCTTGACCTTCGGGTTGACGATGGTGCCGTCCGTGCGGACCTTGGGCAGGCCCTTCTGCGGCTCGGGCAGCAGCGCCTTCTTGTTGTCGACGGAGCCGTCGCCCTTGACGCCGTAGAGGGCGCTGTAGATGTTGCGCACGGCCTCACCGGAGGCGCCGGAACCGGTACCCGCCTGGGCGATCGTCATGATCACCGTGTAGTCCTTGGAGTACGTGGCCAGCCAGGAGGTGGTCTGCTTGCCGTAGACCTCGGCCGTACCGGTCTTGCCGTGCAGGGCGATCTTGTCCTGCGGCCAGCCGCCGAACTTCCAGGCGGCCGTACCGCGGGTGATGACGCCCGCGAAGGCGTCGTTCATGCCCTTGAGGGTGGCCTGGCTGACCGGCAGCTTTCCGTTCTTCTTGGGCTTGATCGGCGTGACGGTCCGGCCGTCGGCGCTGATGATCGCCTTGCCGATGGTCGGCTGGTACATCGTGCCGCCGTTGGCGACGGCGCCGTAGATCACGGCCTCCTGGATCGGCGTGACGAGGGTGTCGCCCTGGCCGATGGAGTAGTTGATCTCGTCACCCTCGCGCATCTTGTTGCCTTCGAGGCAGTTCTCGTACGCGATCTTCTCGACGTAGGTGCCGTCCTTCTTGCCGGACTTGCACCAGGCGTCCTTGTTGGCCTTCCAGTAGTCGAGCTTCCACTGGCGGTCGGGGACGCGGCCGGTGACCTCGTTGGGCAGGTCGACGCCGGTCTCCTTGCCGAGGCCGAACTGGTGGGCGGTCTTGAAGAACCAGTCCTTGGGCTGGCCCTTCTTGGGGTTGATACCGCCGTCCCTCTTCCATTCCCGGTCGGCGAGGCCGTAGAAGACGGTGTCGCAGGAGACCTCCAGCGCCCGGCCGAGCGAGATCGGGCCGAAGCTCTCCCCCTCGAAGTTCTTGAAGACCTGGCCGCCGACGGAGTAGGAGCTGGTGCAGGGGTAGCCGCCGTCCCAGACGTAGCCCGCCTGGACCGCGGCGGCCGTGGAGACCACCTTGAACGTCGAGCCCGGGGCCGCCTGACCCTGTATGGCCCTGTTGAGCAGCGGGTAGTCGGAGTTCTTGCCGGTGAGGGCCTTGTAGTCCTTGGCGGAGATGCCGCCGACCCAGACGTTCGGGTCGTAGGTGGGCGCGGAGGCCATGGCGACGATCCGGCCGGTCTTGGCCTCCATGACCACGACGGCGCCGGAATCGGCCTTGTAGTTCTCGCCGGTGATCTTGTCGTACTGCTGGCGGGCGACCTTCATCGCCTTGTCCAGTTCGTACTCCGCGACGCGCTGCACCCGGGAGTCGATGCTGGTGACCAGGTTGGAACCGGCCTCGGCGGCGTCCGACTTGGCCTTGCCGATGACCCGGCCGAGGTTGTCCACCTCGTAGCGGGTCACGCCTGCCTTGCCGCGCAGCACCTTGTCGTAGGTGCGCTCGATGCCGGAGCGGCCGACCATGTCGGAGCGCAGGTAGGGCGAGTCGGTGTCCTTGGCCTTCTGGATCTCGGAGTCGGTGACGGGCGAGAGGTAGCCCAGCACCTGGGCGGAGTTGGACTTGCCGGGGCCGGCGTAGCGGCGCACGGCCTCGGGCTCGGCGGTGATGCCGGGGAAGTCCTCGGAGCGCTCGCGGATCTGCAGGGCCTGCCGGGCCGTCGCCTCGTCGGTGATCGGGATCGGCTGGTAGGGCGAGCCGTTCCAGCAGGGCTGGGGGGTCTTGGAGTCGCACAGCCGGACCTTCTGCATGACGTCCTGCGGCCTCATGCCGAGGACGCCGGCCAGCTTGGTCAGGACGGCCTTGCCGTCGTCCTTCTGCTTGAGCAGGTCGGTGCGGGAGGCCGAGACGACCAGACGGGTCTCGTTGTCGGCGAGGGGGACGCCCCGGGCGTCCAGGATGTCGCCGCGCACGGCGGGGTCGACGACCTGCTGGACGTGGTTGCCGGACGCCTCCTTCTGGTACGAGGCGCCCTCACGGATCTGGAGGTACCACAACCGGCCGCCGAGCGTGCCGAGGAGGGAGAGGACGAGAATCTGGATCACGACGAGCCGGATCTGGACCCGTGGGGTCCGGCCGGTCTCGGGGATGTTGGTCACTGCGGCTGTCTCCCCCTCTCAGTGCGCGGATGTCTGCGCGCGGAATGCCTGTGCGGGCACTGCCTCTGCTTGCCCTGCCTGTGCTTGTCCTGCGTGTGTGCGAGCCGCCTGCGTGTGTACGCATGATGAACGACCGGTCTGTGAGCCCCGGTTCCGCGGCATCCGACTCGTTCGGGTGAACTCCCCCGCCGTCACAGCCGCTTGACCCCCTTGATGCGACCGACCCGGGTGGAGCGGGTGCGCGCCTTGGCCTTCAGGGCGCCGAGACCGCCGCGCTGGCTGCCGATGCGCAGGCCGGTGCCGGAGGAGAGCCAGCCGGAGGAGATGTCACCGGCCTTGGCCGCGGGGCTGCTCTCGGTGAGCGGGTCGTTGTCGGCCTTGCGGGCGAGCCACATGATCCCGGGGACCACGAACGGGGCGAGCAGCAGGTCGTACAGGGCGGCGGAGATCAGCAGGCCGGTCAGGCCGACGTGGCGGGCGGCGGTGTCGCCGACCAGGGCGCCGACACCGGCGTACAGCAGGGTGGAACCGACGGCGGCGGCGACCACGACGGCCATGGGCCCGGTCGCCGACTTCAGCCGGCCGCTCTCCGGTTTGACGAGCCCGGCGAAGTAACCGATGACGCACAGCACGAGGGCGTAGCGGCCGGCGGCGTGGTCGGCGGGCGGGGCCAGGTCGGCGAGCAGCCCCGCGCCGAAGCCGACGAGGGCGCCGCCGACATGGCCGTACACCATCGCGAGTCCGAGGACGGTGAGCAGCAGCAGGTCGGGGACGGCGCCCGGCAGGTGCAGCCGGGCGAGGACGCTGACCTGGATGACCAGGGCGACGACGACCAGCGCTGAGGAGAGCAGGATCCGGTTGACACGCATGGGGATTCAGCTCCTACTGCTGCTGGTCGGTCGTGTTGGCGTCGGCCGACGGGGTCACCGTGACGGTCACCGTCGGGGTCGGCGTGGGCTTGGGGTGGGCCGGGAGCACCGTGTCCCGCGGGTCCTTCTTCGGGGCCTCGACGACCACGCCGACGACGTCCAGCTTGGTGAAGCTGACGTACGGCGTGACGTAGAGGGTGCGGGTGAGGCCACCGCCGGAGGGGTCGACGCGGGAGATCACGCCGACCGGGACGCCCGGCACGAACGGCTTGTCGGCCTGCGAGCCGAAGGTGATGAGCCGGTCGCCCTTCTTCACCTCCGCCTTGCCGTTGAGCAGTTCCACGCGTAGCGGGCGGTCTCCCTGGCCGGAGGCGAAGCCGAGTTCGTCGCTGCCCTCCATGCGGGTGCCGACGGTGAAGTCGGGGTCGTTGGCGAGGAGCACCGTGGAGGTGTCCGGGCCGACGGTGGTGACGCGGCCGACCAGCCCGTCGCCGTTCAGCACGGTCATGTCCCGTTTGATGCCGTCGTTGGCGCCCGCGTCGATGGTGATGGTCCAGGAGAAGCCCTGTGCCGAGCCGATGGCGATGACCTGGGCGCCCTTGATGCCGTACTGGCCCTCGCCGGCGATCTTCAGCATCTTGTCGAGCTGTGCCAGGCGGCTGCGGTTGCGGTCGTCGCTGCCGAGCTTCGCCTTGAGGGCCGCGTTCTCCTTCTCCAGGGCGGCGAGCCGGTCGTGCCGGCTGCCGGAGTCACGGATGGCCGAGACGGCGTTGCCCACCGGATCGACCGCCGAGGACAGTCCGTTCTCGACGGGGCCGAACACCGCTGCCGCGGCCTGCCGGGCTCCGTCCACCGGGGAGTTGCGGCCCCCGCGGATGTCCACCGTGATCAGCGCGAACGCGATGGCGATCAGCAGGACCAGGAGCAGCCGGCTCTCTTTCGTGTCCCTCACGTGCGGCGGCCGTGCCCTTCCTCAAGTCGGAATGGTGCGGGCCCTGGAGAACGCGAATGGTGCGGCGCAAACCGAAGCGGCCCATTTG
Source organism: Streptomyces sp. NPDC015139 (assembly GCF_043079785.1). NCBI lineage: Bacteria > Bacillati > Actinomycetota > Actinomycetes > Kitasatosporales > Streptomycetaceae > Streptomyces > Streptomyces sp. NPDC015139. Next base: position 18,254 of record NZ_JBIBUW010000007.1, read on the forward strand.
GGGGAGCTTATGCCTCTATACCAACGATCCGCCGCACGAGAGGAGAACGTCTCGTGCGGCGGAATCGAAGAGTTACGTCATCTGCGCGGCTGGGCGTCCAGGACCTGCTGCAGCGCCTCGAACTCCTCGACGCACTTGCCCGAGCCGAGAGCGACGCTGTCCAGCGGGTCCTCGGCGATGTGGATCGGCATGCCGGTCTCCCGCCGCAGCCGCTCGTCGAGCCCGCGCAGCAGTGCTCCGCCGCCGGTCAGAACGATTCCTCGGTCCATGATGTCGCCGGACAGCTCCGGCGGGCACTTGTCGAGGGTGGTCTTGACGGCGTCGACGATCGCGTTGACCGGCTCCTCGATCGCCTTGCGGACCTCGGCGGCCGAGATGACGACGGTCTTGGGCAGTCCGGAGACCAGGTCCCGGCCGCGGACCTCGGTGTGCTCGTCGCTGTCGAGGTCGTACGCCGAACCGATCGTGATCTTGATCTGCTCCGCGGTGCGCTCACCCAGGAGAAGGCTGTACTCCTTCTTGATGTACTGGATGATCGCGTTGTCGAGTTCGTCGCCGGCGACGCGGATCGACTGGGCGGTGACGATGCCGCCGAGCGAGATGACCGCGACCTCCGTGGTGCCGCCGCCGATGTCCACCACCATGTTGCCGGTGGCCTCGTGCACCGGCAGGCCCGAGCCGATGGCGGCCGCCATGGGCTCCTCGATGATGTGCACCTGGCGGGCACCGGCCTGGGAGGACGCCTCGATGACGGCGCGGCGCTCGACGCCGGTGATGCCCGAGGGCACGCAGACGACGACGCGGGGCCTGGCGAGATACCGCCGCTTGTGGATCTTCAGGATGAAGTAGCGGAGCATCCGCTCGGTGATCTCGAAGTCGGCGATCACACCGTCCTTCAGCGGGCGGACGGCGACGATGTTGCCCGGCGTCCGGCCGATCATCTTCTTCGCTTCGGCGCCGACCGCGAGGATGCCGCCCGTGTTGGTGTTGATCGCCACGACGGACGGCTCGTTGAGCACGATCCCGCGACCCCTGACGTACACCAGCGTGTTGGCGGTCCCGAGGTCGACAGCCATGTCACGGCCGATGAACGACATTGAGTTCCCCATCCGGATTCATCGGGCCTTCCCGAGCTTTTGAGGGCATGTCAGGTCGGCGAGGCGGGTGCTGTGACGTGAAGGCTTCCATCGTAAACGCGCCTGCACGAACACTGCGCGAGGGTCTCCGCCATTGTCACCAGATGGCGGGCCGCCCCGCTTGTGGAGACGGTCCATCGGAGGAAGGCGTTCCCCCGATCGGCAAGGCATATGCCAAAGGACGGCCGAAAACGCACGACCGCCCCTGGTCAGGCACGCGGACCGAACTGACGCCCGGTCAGAAAATTTAGCGAGAATTCGCCACGCGGCTCAGGCGCGGCCGGGGAAGAAGATCTTCACCTCGCGCTCGGCGGACTCCTCGGAGTCGGAGGCGTGGATCAGGTTCTCGCGGACGATCACACCGAAGTCGCCGCGGATGGAGCCGGGGGCGGCGGCGATCGGGTCGGTCGGGCCGGCCAGCTGGCGGACCCCTTCGATGACCCGCTCGCCCTCGGCGATCAGGGCGACGACCGGGCCGGAGGACATGAACTCGACCAGCGGCTCGTAGAACGGCTTGCCGACGTGCTCGGCGTAGTGCTGCTCCAGCGTGGCGCGGTCCAGGGTGCGCAGTTCCAGCGCGGTGATCTGCCAGCCGGCCTTGCGCTCGATCCGGCCGATGATCTCGCCGGTCAGGCCTCGACGGACGGCGTCGGGCTTGAGCAGGACGAGGGTGCGCTGCGTCACGACGTGCTCCTTTTCAGCGTGTGCGGTGGGATGAGGCTACAGGGCCGCCCCGCGTCTCCGTCACGCAGTGTCAACTTGAGCGGGGCGGTGAACCCGGAGGCCACCGGTGCGGGGACCTCGCGGGCCGCCGCCGTCGTGACCGAGAGCTGCCGTCGCCGGCCGGGGACCCGGCCGGCGGATGCCGTCAGGCGCCGGAGGGGGTGTTCTCGGCGGCTTGGGCCGCGAAGCGGGCCTTCGCCTCGTCGATCTTCCTGCCGTAGTGGACCGAGGCCCACCACAGGGCCGCGAAGATCACGCCCATGAAGTACATGGTAGGGACGAAGACGCCGGAGGCGACCAGGGCGATCTGCAGGACCCAGCCGAGGGCGATCCCGCCGGGCCGGGTCACCATGCCGCACAGCAGCACGCACAGCAGCATGGCGATGCCGCTGACCAGCCACACCGTCGAGGTGGACAGGTCCGGTTGCTTCATGGCGACGAGCCCGGCGAAGCCGATGACGAAGAACTCGCCGATGAGAGTCGATGAACAGAGCGTACGCACGGGAGACCTCAGCCCTTCCCCAGCAGCAGCCGGGCCTCGCCGACCGTGATGACCGAACCGGTGACCAGGACGCCACCGCCCGCGAACTCGCCCTCCTCCTCGGCCAGCGTGATCGCGGCCTCCAGGGCGTCGGGCAGCCGCGGCTCGACCTGCACCCGCTCCTCGCCGAACACCTCGACGGCGATGGCGGCGAGCTCGTCCGAGTCCATGGCGCGGTGGCTGGAGTTCTGCGTGACGACGACCTCGGCGAAGATCGGCTCGAAGGCCTCCAGCAGCCCCCGCACGTTCTTGTCGCCGCTCGCGCCGACGACCCCGATCAGCCGGGTGAAGTCGAACGCCTCCCGCACGGCCTCCGCGGCGGCCGCGGCGCCCGCCGGGTTGTGCGCGGCGTCCAGGACGACCGTCGGCGACCGTCGTACGACCTCCAGGCGGCCCGGGGAGGACACGGCGGCGAAGGCCTTGCGGACCGTGTCGATGTCCAGCGGCTCCGCGCGCTGCGCGCCGACGCCGAAGAACGCCTCCACGGCGGCGAGGGCGACGGCCGCGTTGTGCGCCTGGTGTCCGCCGTGCAGCGGGAGGTACACCTCGGGGTACTCGCCGCCGAGACCGCGCAGGGTGAGCAGCTGCCCGCCGACGGCGACCTGCCGGGCGACGACCCCGAACTCCAGGCCCTCGCGGGCCACGGTGGCGTCCACCTCGACGGCCTTCTTCAGCAGCACCTGCGCCGCGTCCACCGGCTGCTGGGCCAGGATGACGGTCGCGTCCTGCTTGATGATGCCGCTCTTCTCGGTGGCGATCTCCGCGTGCGTCTCACCGAGGCGGTCGGTGTGGTCCAGGTCGATCGGGGTGACCACGGCGACGTCGCCGTCGATCACGTTGGTGGCGTCCCAGGAGCCGCCCATGCCGACCTCGACGACGGCGACGTCCACGGGCGCGTCCGCGAAGGCCGCGTACGCCATGCCGGTGAGCACCTCGAAGAAGGACAGCCGGTACTCCTGCTGCCCGTCGACCATCTCGACGTACGGCTTGATGTCCTGGTACGTCTCGATGAACCGCTCGGCCGAGATCGGGGCGCCGTCCAGGCTGATCCGCTCGGTGATCGACTGCACGTGGGGGCTGGTGTAACGGCCGGTGCGCAGGTCGAAGGCGCCGAGCAGGGCCTCGATCATGCGGGCGGTGGAGGTCTTGCCGTTCGTGCCCGTGATGTGGATCGAGGGGTACGAGCGCTGCGGCTCGCCGAGGACGTCCATCAGCGCGGCGATCCTGCTGACCGAGGGCTCCAGCTTGGTCTCGCCCCAGCGGGTGGCCAGGTCCGCCTCGACCTCGCGCAGGGCCCTGTCGACCTCCGGGTCCGCCGGCCGCGCGGGTACGTCGGCCTGCGGCGGGCCGCCCTGGGTGCGCAGGGTGCGGCTGCCGGCCTCGATCACCGCCAGGTCGGGGTCGCGGTCGGTCTCGGCCTCGATCATCTCCTCGAAGCTGTCGAGGGGGTCGGGAGTGTCGCTGTTGCCGGGGTGGTCGCTCACGAGGCCAGTCTACGGAGCGAGGGGGCGCTTCGCGGCGCCGGTATGGGAGGGCTTGTCTCACCGGGTCCCGACGGGGGTTCGGGGCGTCGGGGGGCAGTCCGCCAGGTGCGGGTGCGTCGTGGCTTGGCGCGCAGTTCCCCGCGCCCCTGAGGGGACTGCCGGGGCCTCGGCCGTCGGGTGACTGGCGTCGACGGCGCAACCGGAGGGCCGGGACCGTCGATCGGGTGCGGGCACGTCGTGGCTTGTCGCGCCGTTCCCCGCGCCCCTGAGCCGGTCACGGCACCGGAGTCTTTGCGGTCGGCCGGGGCCCCGGCGCCTTTGAGGTGCCGGGGCCTTCTGGGCCGTGTCGCGGATTACGCCTGCGGCAGCTTGTCCAGCTGGGCCTGGATGCGGGCGATGTCCTCCTCCGCCTTGGCCAGGCGGGTGCGGATCTTGTCGACCACGTTCTCCGGGGCCTTCGCGAGGAACGCCTCGTTGCCGAGCTTGGCCGTGGCCTGGGCCTTCTCCTTCTCGGCGGCGGCCAGGTCCTTCGCGAGGCGCTTGCGCTCGGCGGCCACGTCGATGGTGCCGGAGAGGTCGAGGGCGACCTCCGCACCGGCGACCGGCAGCGTCGCCGTGGCGGTGAACGACTCGCCCTCCGGCTGCAGGCGCAGCAGCTGGCGGATGGCGGCCTCGTGCGGGGCGAGGGCGGTGCCGTCCAGCGTCAGTCGGGCCGGGACCCGCTGACCGGGCTGCAGGCCCTGGTCGGCGCGGAAGCGGCGGACCTCGGTGATGACCGACTGGAGGGTCTCGATCTCGCGCTCGGCGCCGCTGTCACGGAAGCCGCTGTCGGCCGGCCACTCGGCGATGACGACCGACTCGCCGCCGGTCAGCGTCGTCCAGAGCGTCTCCGTGACGAACGGCACGACCGGGTGCAGCAGCTTGAGGGTGACGTCCAGGACCTCGCCGAGGACCCGCTTGCCGACCTCGGCCGGCTCGCCGCCCGCCTGGAAGACGGTCTTGGACAGCTCGACGTACCAGTCGAAGACCTCGTCCCACGCGAAGTGGAAGAGGGCGTCGGACAGCTTCGCGAACTGGAAGTCCTCGTACAGGGCGTCGACCTCGGCGACCACCGAGTTCAGCCGGGACAGGATCCAGCGGTCCGTCGCCGACATCTTCGACGGCTCCGGGAGCGGTCCCTCGACCGTGGCGCCGTTCATCAGCGCGAAGCGGGTGGCGTTCCAGATCTTGTTGGCGAAGTTGCGGGAGCCCTGGACCCAGTCCTCGCCGATCGGCACGTCGACACCGGGGTTGGCGCCGCGGGCCAGCGTGAACCGGAGGGCGTCGGAGCCGTACTTGTCCATCCAGTCCAGCGGGTTGACCGCGTTGCCGAAGGACTTCGACATCTTCTTGCCGAACTGGTCGCGGACCATGCCGTGCAGGGCGATGGTGTGGAACGGCGGGGTGCCGTCCATCGCGTACAGGCCGAACATCATCATCCGGGCGACCCAGAAGAAGAGGATGTCGTAGCCGGTGACCAGGACGGAGTTCGGGTAGAACTTCGCGAGTGACTCGGTCTGTTCGGGCCAGCCGAGGGTGGAGAACGGCCACAGGCCGGAGGAGAACCAGGTGTCGAGGACGTCCGTGTCCTGCTTCCAGCCGTCCGCCTCGGTGCCGGGGGGCTCCTCGTCGGGGCCGACGCAGACGACCTCGCCGTTCGGGCCGTACCAGACCGGGATGCGGTGGCCCCACCACAACTGCCGCGAGATGCACCAGTCGTGGAGGTTGTCGACCCAGTCGAAGTACCGCTTCTCCATCTCCTGCGGATGGATCTTGACCTTGCCGTCGCGGACGGCGTCGCCGGCCGCCTTCGCCAGCGGGCCGACCTTGACCCACCACTGCATGGACAGGCGCGGCTCGATGGTGGTCTTGCAGCGCGAGCAGTGGCCGACGGAGTGGACGTAGGGCCGCTTCTCGGCGACGATCCGGCTCTCGGCGCGCAGCGCGGCGACGATGGCGGAGCGGGCCTCCAGGCGGTCCATGCCCTGGAAGGGGCCGTGGACGGTGATGACGGCGTGCTCGTCCATCACGGTGATGGACGGCAGGTCGTGCCGCTGGCCGATCTCGAAGTCGTTCGGGTCGTGGGCCGGGGTCACCTTGACGGCGCCGGTGCCGAACTCGGGGTCGACGTGCGTGTCGGCGACGACCGGGATGGAGCGGTCGGTCAGCGGCAGCCTGATGAGCTTGCCGACCAGGTGCTTGTAGCGCTCGTCGTCGGGGTGGACGGCGACGGCGGTGTCGCCGAGCATCGTCTCGGCGCGGGTGGTGGCGACGACGATGGCGTCGTCCCCGTCGCCGTACTTCATGGAGACGAGCTCGCCGTCGTCGTCCTGGTACTCGACCTCGATGTCCGAGATGGCCGTCAGACAGCGCGGGCACCAGTTGATGATGCGCTCGGCGCGGTAGATCAGCTCGTCGTCGTAGAGGCGCTTGAAGATGGTCTGGACGGCCTGGGAGAGGCCCTCGTCCATGGTGAAGCGCTCGCGGGACCAGGCGACGCCGTCGCCCAGGCGGCGCATCTGGCCGCTGATCTGGCCGCCGGACTCGGCCTTCCACTGCCAGACGCGCTCGACGAACGCCTCACGGCCGAGGTCGTGCCGGGACTTGCCCTCCTTGCCCAGCTCGCGTTCGACGACGTTCTGCGTGGCGATGCCGGCGTGGTCCATGCCCGGCTGCCACAGCGTCTCGTGGCCCTGCATCCGCTTGCGGCGGGTCAGGGCGTCGATGAGCGTGTGCTCGAAGGCGTGCCCGAGGTGCAGGCTGCCGGTGACGTTCGGCGGCGGGATGACGACCGTGTACGGCGGCTTGTCGCTCTTCGCGTCCGCCTCGAAGTAACCGCGCTCTACCCAGCGCTCGTACAGCGGCCCCTCTACATCGGCCGGCGCGTACTGGGTCGGCAGTTCGGAGTCGGGCGCGGGTGGCTGCTGATGAGCGTTCTCGGTCACGGGGGTCAGTTTAGAGGTGTCACGGCGTGGTCCCGAAACACGTTTGTTCTGTAACGGTGCGGCCCCCGGTGCCGTGCCTTTCCCGGGCCTGGGCCAGGATGTCAGGAACACATAAGCATCTGGAGGGGAACCCAGTAATGAGCAGCAACCAGCCGGGCCCGTACGGCCAGCAGCCCCAGCAGCCGGGTCCGTACGGCCAGCCGGGGCAGCCTGGGCCGTACGGCCAGCCGGGCCCTTACGGCCAGCAGCCGCAGGCTCCGCAGCCCGGCTATGGCTACCCCCAGCAGGCTCCCGCGGCTCCGCCGCAGCCGGGTTACGGCTACCCGCAGCAGGGTGTGCCGCAGCAGCAGGCGCCGTACGGCATGCCCCAGGCGCCGCAGCCGGCCGGCGGGAAGAAGAAGACGGGCCTGATCCTCGGCGCGGTGGCCGTGGTGGCGGCCGTGGCGGTGGGCGCGTACTTCGTGCTCGGCGGGAGCAGTGGCAGCAGCGACGTCGCGGACGACGGCCCCCACAAGCTGACGACTCCGGCGACGGTGCTGACGGAGTACAAGAAGTCCAAGAGCGACAGCGGCTCCATGACGGACAAGGACCTGAAGGACGCCGAGAAGTGGGGCGTGCAGGACCCGCACGACGTCAGCGCCTCCTACGCGTCCGGGGACCCCGACAACCCGCTGAGCAAGAAGGGGATCAACTTCGGCGGCGTCTACGGCACGATCGACGACCCCGGGAAGGCCGTGGACGCGATGTTCGCGTACATGAAGAGCGAGTCCCAGAAGGACAGCGACAGCGGGGCCTCCCTGAAGGGCGAGCCGACCGCGTACACGCCGGACGGGCTCGACGGTGCGGTCCTCAAGTGCCAGCAGGCCTCGGCGCCCACCGGCAGCAGCAGCGGCGGCCCGAAGGACGTGACGATGACCATCTGCATCTGGGGTGACCACAGCACCCTCGGGTTCGTCATGCCGATGGACTTCGCGAGCCTGGTGGCCGGCAGGAGCAGCGACCCGGCGGCCGACGCCGCGCTCGTCGCCAAGTTCCGCAACGAGGTCCGCGTCAAGGCCTGACCTTGCCGCAGGACGTGCGAAGGGGCCCCGGTCGGTGACCGGGGCCCCTTCGCATGGTTCGTGCGTTACGCCGTCTTCTGCTCCCCAGAGCCCCGGCCCCGGGCGTCGCGGGGGATCAGGGTGGGGTTGACGTTGGAGAGGACCACGTCGGCCGTGATGACCACGCGGGCCACGTCCTTGCGGGACGGGACCTCGTACATCACACCCTGGAGGACCTCCTCCATGATGGCGCGCAGGCCGCGGGCGCCGGTCTGGCGCAGGATCGCCTGGTCGGCGATGGCCTCCAGGGCCTCACGCTCGAAGTCCAGCTCCACGCCGTCGAGTTCGAAGAGGCGCTGGTACTGCTTGACCAGGGCGTTGCGGGGCTCCACCAGGATCTGGAGCAGGGCCTCGCGGTCCAGGTTGTGGACCGAGGTGATGACCGGGAGGCGGCCGATGAACTCGGGGATCATGCCGAACTTGACCAGGTCCTCCGGCATGACGTCCTCGAAGACGTCCTTGGCCTCCAGCTCGCGCTTGGAGAGGATCGTCGCGCCGAAGCCGATGCCCTTGGCGCCGGCCCGCGCCTCGATGATCTTCTCCAGGCCCGCGAAGGCACCGCCCACGATGAACAGGACGTTCGTCGTGTCGATCTGGATGAACTCCTGGTGCGGGTGCTTGCGTCCGCCCTGGGGCGGCACCGAGGCCGTGGTGCCCTCGAGGATCTTCAGCAGGGCCTGCTGGACGCCCTCGCCGGAGACGTCCCGGGTGATCGACGGGTTCTCGCTCTTGCGGGCGACCTTGTCGATCTCGTCGATGTAGATGATCCCGGTCTCGGCCTTCTTGACGTCGTAGTCCGCGGCCTGGATCAGCTTCAGAAGGATGTTCTCGACGTCCTCGCCGACGTAACCCGCCTCGGTGAGCGCCGTGGCGTCGGCGATCGCGAACGGGACGTTCAGCATGCGCGCCAGCGTCTGCGCGAGGAGCGTCTTGCCGGAGCCCGTTGGGCCCAGCAGAAGAATATTCGACTTCGCCAGCTCGATGGCGTCGTCACGGCCGCTCGCGCCGCCGTTCTCGCCTGCCTGGACCCTCTTGTAGTGGTTGTACACCGCGACGGAAAGCGCCTTCTTGGCCGCTTCCTGGCCGACCACGTAGCCCTCGAGGAACTCGTAGATCTCGCGAGGCTTGGGCAGTTCCTCCCAGCGGACCTCGCTCGTCTCCGCGAGCTCTTCCTCGATGATCTCGTTGCAGAGATCGATGCACTCGTCGCAGATGTACACACCGGGCCCTGCGATGAGCTTCTTGACCTGCTTCTGGCTCTTGCCGCAGAACGAGCACTTGAGCAGATCGCCGCCGTCACCGATGCGTGCCACGGTGTGCTTCCCCTTCGCCTGGGAGACGCCTGGACGTCACGAGTCCAGCGGCTCCTGGTGCTGCCTTATGTCCGACGGTACCTTGCCGGGCCCGGTGTTCGGGCCCCCCTTGGCAGGGTTCACTTTGACGTGCACGGTGCCAAGAGGGGCAGAGAGCGTACCTCTCCGGGTCAGCGGACCTCGGAGTTGTTCAGCTTGCGGGTGGAGATGATCTGGTCGACGAGGCCGTACTGCAGCGCCTCCTCGGCCGTGAGGATCTTGTCGCGCTCGATGTCCTCGCGGATCTTCTCGAGCGGCTGGTTCGAGTGCTTGGCCAGCATCTGCTCCAGCTGGTCACGCATCCGGGTGAACTCCTTCGCGATGATCTCCAGGTCGGAGAGCTGACCGCGGCCGGTGGAGCCCGCCGGCTGGTGGATCAGGACGCGGGAGTTCGGCAGCGCCATGCGCTTGCCGGGGGTGCCGGCGGCCAGCAGGATGGCCGCCGCGGAGGCCGCCTGGCCCATGCAGACCGTCTGGATGTCCGGCTTCACGAACTGCATCGTGTCGTAGATCGCCGTGAGGGCGGTCATGTCGCCACCGGGGCTGTTGATGTAGATCGAGATGTCCCGGTCCGGGTCCATCGACTCCAGGCACAGCAGCTGCGCCATGACGTCGTTGGCCGAGGCGTCGTCGATCTGGACGCCCAGGAAGATCACGCGCTCCTCGAAGAGCTTCGCGTACGGGTCGTACTCGCGGATGCCCTGCGAGGTGCGCTCGACGAAGCGCGGGATGACGTAGCGGCTGTCCGGGCGGGGCCCTTCGTACATGCCGCTGGCGGCGCCGTGGAAGTTGCTCATGGGGTGTTCACCGTCCTGGTGGCGTTCTGGGGGCTGGGGTCTCGGCGGTGCGTGGCGTGGCCTGGCCGGTCAGGCACCGGTGCCGCCGCCTCCCGGAACACCCGAGGCGTGCGTGATGATCTCGTCAATGAGACCGTACTCCTTGGCCTCTTCCGGGGTGAACCAGCGGTCGCGGTCGCCGTCGCGGATGATCGCCTCGACCGTCTGGCCGGAGTGCTCCGCGGTCAGCTCGGACATGCGCTTCTTGGTGCGCAGCAGGTACTCGGCCTGGATCTTGATGTCCGAGACGGTACCGCCGAGGCCCGCGGAGCCCTGGTGCATCATGATGTCCGCGTGCGGCAGCGCGAAGCGCTTGCCCGCGGCGCCACCGGTGAGCAGGAACTGGCCCATCGAGGCCGCCATGCCCATGGCGATGGTGACCACGTCGTTCGGGATGTACTGCATGGTGTCGTAGATCGCCATGCCGGCCGTCACCGAGCCACCGGGGCTGTTGATGTAGAGGTAGATGTCCTTGTCCGGGTCGGCGGCAAGGAGCAGCAGCTGTGCGGTGATCTTGTTGGCGATGTCGTCGTCAACCTGCTGGCCGAGGAAGATGATCCGCTCGTTGAGCAGCCGGTTGTAGACCTGGTCGCCGAGGCCACCACCGATGGAAGGCTCGCCGGCGGCTGAAGGCATCAGATTCGTCACGTATCCACCTGCTCGTCTTACGACGGCGCCGGGCCGTCTCACGTCGTCCTGCCGGAGGCTTGGCTGGGGGTCTCAGGAGACTCCCCTGCCCCCGTACTCATGGACCCTAACGCGCGGGTCCCTTCGGGGAATCCCGGAGATGGGAGTGTTCGCCGGGGGCGTAGCGGAGGGCTCCGCCGGGGGCCGGACGCGGATCGGGGGAGCCGGCGCGGATCTCCGCCGGGCCCCGGGGCCGGACGCGGCTCGTCGCGGGGTCCCCGCGGGCCCGGGGCCGTCCGCGGCGGGTACGGCACGGGCCCCCGGGGAGACACACTCCGCGGGGGCCCGGTTACGCCGTCAGGAACGCCGTGGGGCCGGTCAGGCCTCGGTCGTCTCCTCGGAGGTCTCCGACGCCTCGGCGGCCTCGGTCTCCTCCTCCTCGTCGTCCAGGTCGACGATCTCGCCGTTGGTGTCCTTCACCGTGGCGGCCTCGACCACGACGGCCAGGGCCTTGCCGCGGGCGACCTCGCCGACGAGGAGCGGCACCTGGCCACCCTCGACGACGGCCTGGGCGAACTGGTCGGGGGACATGCCGGAGGAGGCCGCACGCCGCATGAGGTGCTCGGTGAGCTCCTCCTGGTTGACGTTGAGGTTCTCCTTCTTGACCAGCTCGTCGAGGACGAACTGGGTCTTGATGCCCTTGACCGCGGCCTCGCGGGTCTCGGTCTCGAACTCCTCGGCGGTCTTGCCCTGGATCTCCAGGTACTTGTCGAGGTCCAGACCCATCTGGCCGAGCTGGTGGTGCTCCAGGTTGTGCTTGCGGGTGTTGACCTCGTCCTCGAGCAGCTTCTCGGGGACCGGGACCTCGACCAGCTCGAGGAGCTTCTCCAGGACGCGCTCCTGGGCCTGGGTGGCCTGGTCGAACTGCTTCATGTTCGCGAGGCGCTTGCGGCTGTCGGCACGGAGCTCGTCCAGCGTGTCGAACTCGGAGGCGAGCTGCGCGAACTCGTCGTCCAGCGAGGGCAGTTCGCGGGCGGCGACCTGGGACACCTTGACGACGACCTCGGCCTCCTTGCCCGCGGCGGAGCCGCCCTTGAGCTCGGAGGTGAAGGTGGCCTCGCCACCGGCCTCCAGGCCCTTCACGGCGTCGTCGATGCCGTCGAGCAGCTCACCGGAACCGATGGTGTACGAGACACCCTCGGCGATGCCGTCCTCGAGGACCTCGCCGTCGACCTTGGCCTGCAGGTCGATGGTGACGACGTCGCCGTCCTCGGCCGCACGCTCGACCGGGGAGGTGGAGGCGAAGCGCTCGCGCAGCTGCTCGACCGACTTCTCCACGTCCTCGTCGGTGACCTCGACGGCGTCGACCTCGACCTCGATGCCCGAGTAGTCCGGGATCTCCAGGGCGGGGCGCACGTCGACCTCGGCGGTGAAGTTCAGCGTCTCGCCGTCCTTCAGCTCCGTGATGTCGACCTCGGGCTGGCCCAGCGGGCTCAGCTCGGCCTCGTTGACCGCCTCGGTGTAGAACTTCGGAAGCGCGTCGTTGACCGCCTCCTCCAGGACCGCACCGCGGCCGAACCGCTGGTCGATGACGCGGGCCGGGATCTTGCCCTTGCGGAAGCCCTTCACCGTGACCTGCTGGTTGATCTTCTTGTACGCCGCGTCGAGGCTGTCCTTGAGCTCCTCGAAGGGCACCTCGACAGTGAGCCGAACCCGGGTCGGGTTCAGGGTCTCCACGGCGCTCTTCACGGTTCGGTCTCCTTGTGGCTGACTTCTGGGTTTCTGCCGGAGCCAGACTGGTCCGGCGGATTTCGCCGCCCGGAGGAGTTCGTAGGCCGAGTGGGCCGGGACACACGGGCGCGCAGCTTGCATAGTAACCGCAGCCGGTCAGCGCCCCAAAAGGCGATCTTCGCGACGTACGCGAGGCAATGGTCGGGGTGGCGGGATTTGAACCCACGGCCTTCCGCTCCCAAAGCGGACGCGCTACCAAGCTGCGCCACACCCCGTCTGGTGCGACACGTAGGGTACATGCCCGGGCCCGCCGGGGCCGCCGCATTCTTCCGGGCGGCGCGCGCGGGATCCGCGTGTCGCTACTCGTTGGCCTCGACGCCGGACGACCCGCTACGATGCCTGCAGTGCCGCGGTCACGGACCTGCGGCGCGCTCTTGCGGGCGTAGCTCAATGGTAGAGCCCTAGTCTTCCAAACTAGCTACGCGGGTTCGATTCCCGTCGCCCGCTCTGTACGGCTCAGGGCCGGACCGTGGATCTCTCCTCGGTCCGGCCCTGAGTGTTTTCCGTACCCGTGCGGTCACGCTCCGTACACGCCTTCCTCGGGCCGGGGACGCGGCCGCCCCGGGGTGCGAGGGGTCGACGCCCGCGCCCCCTCGCCGCCCTGAGCGCCCGGCCCCGCGCCCCGCGCTCCCGCGGGCGCCCCGGGCCGACTCAGAACTTGATCGAGTTGATGGAGTCCGCTATCGAGTTCAGGAACCGGCTGATGGACGGCGCCATGCCGGTCGACGCGAGGAAGAAGCCGAAGAGGATCGCGACGATCGCGGGGCCGGCCTTGATGTTCCCCCCTCGGATCAGCACCACCAGGATGATCGCCAACAGCAGCACCACGGACAGTGAAATGGCCACACTGATCACACCCTCGGTCGGTCCGCTCTCCCGGCCCGGAGGTACGGCCGCCGCACCCCCGCCAGAACCATCGTGCCACCAACCAGGCGTCCGTATGCGGCCCGTGACACAACGTCGGCTGACGACCCGGCACGCACGGTGCGCCGTGCGGTAATTCGACGGAGCTTCCGCAGGTGACCGCCCCGGGAATTGCGTGACTTCGTTTCCGTCTCCACACATGTCGTGCGCAGGTAATTCGAATTGATGATACCGAGACGCCGTATGCCCCATTTAGTCTGGATGAATCGGGACATCGAGGGTGAACTGACGACCCTCGTGTGGGCACCATCACGTCGACAGGGGTGGCAAGTTCTGTAAATCAGGGGGTACCCGAAGGCGATAACCAGGAATGACTGCGGGAGTTTTACGAAATCCCGCAGCCGACGCTAGGGTGCCTGAGATGTTTGAAGCCGCCTCGTCCCCCGGCCAGACCCGCAGGCCGCTCCCCCCGGCACAGTCGCCGGTGGACGGAGTGCCCGGACCGCGTACCCCGATGAGTGCGCAGAAAGGGCAGGCGAAGGCGGACAGACCCGGCAAACAACGCGACGCGTTCTTCGACAACGCCAAGTACCTGGCCATCGTGCTCGTCGCGATGGGGCACTCGTGGGAACCGCTCAAGGGTGACAGCCGGGTCGTGGAGACGCTGTACACCATCGTGTACACGGTCCACATGCCGGCGTTCATCATCATCTCCGGCTTCTTCTCGCGCAGTTTCGACATGCGGCCGGACCGGCTGAAGCGGCTGATCACCGGTGTCGCGGTGCCGTACATCCTCTTCGAGACGGCGTACCCGCTCTTCAAGAACCTCGTCGACGAGGGCTCCCACGAGCCCATCACCCTGCTCGACCCCTGGTATCTCACCTGGTTCCTGGTCGCCCTGTTCATATGGCGGCTGACCACGCCCATCTGGAAGCTGGTCCGCTGGCCGCTGCCCCTCGCCGTCGGCCTCGCCATGCTGGCGAGCGTCAGCCCGGACATCGGCGACGACCTCGACCTCCAGCGCGTCCTGCAGTTCCTGCCGTACTTCGTGCTGGGCCTGTGCATGAAGCCCGAGCACTTCAAGCTGGTGCGCCGCCGCTCCGTGCGCATCGCCTCGGTGCCGGTGCTGGCGGTGGCGCTCGTGGTCGGCTGGTGGGCGGCACCGCGCATGAACGCCTCGTGGTTCTACCACCGTGACGCCGCGCAGGAACTCGGTGCCCCGTGGTGGTGCGGCCCGGTGATGACGCTGGCGCTGATGGGCTGCTCGCTGCTGCTGACGGCCTGCTTCTTCTCCTGGGTGCCGGGCCGCAGGATGTGGTTCACCGCCCTCGGCGCGGGCACCCTCTACGGCTACCTGCTGCACGGCTTCCTGACGAAGTTCGCGGACTACCGGGGCCTGTTCGAACACCCCTGGCTGCACCACCCGGCCGGGGAGATCCTGGTGACCCTCCTCGCCGGCACCGCCGTCACCCTGCTGTGCACCAAGCCGGTGCAGCGCGCCTTCCGGTTCGCGATGGAGCCGAAGATGGAGTGGGCGTTCAAGCAGGACGCGGCGGAACTGGCCCGGGAGCGGCACAAGAAGGAGAAGGAGCGCGAGCGGGAGCGGGAGAAGGTCGGCGCCTAGCGCCCGGACCGGCCGCGCCCGGACCGACCTCCGCCGGGCAGCCACCCCGGGCCCGCCCGGCTGCTCACCGGCTCACCCCTGAACGAGACCGAGAAGCGCACGCATCCGCGTGTACTTCTCGGTCAGTCGTCTCCGGGTCGGCTCCGGCAGCACGGCCAGCCGCTCCGGGTCGGCGTTGTGCGCCAGGTCGGACTCCTTCACCAGCAGCGCGCCCGGGGTGGCGAGGATGCGGCGGGCGTACTCCTCCGGCTCCTCGCCCGGCCGCTTGGTCAGGGCGTCCACGATGGCCCTGGTGCGCGGGGTGAGGGCCGCCTCCGCCAGCCACTGGCGGCTGAGCGCGTCGTCCTCGACGGAGTCGTGCAGCCAGGCCGCCGCGATCTGGTCCCGGTCGCCGCCGCGGGCCCGGACGCCCTCCGCGACGGCCGCGAGGTGTTCGGCGTACGGCCGTCCCGCCTTGTCGGTCTGTCCCTCGTGGGCGGCACGCGCGACGGCCTCGACCTCGGCCGGGGAGAGCTGTGTCATGGCCCCAGTGTCTCCCCCGGCGCTCAGCGGCCGTTCGTCGCGTGCTGGCGGCAGATCAGCAGCAGGGCGCGATCGTCGTTGACGTCCTTGGCCACCGCCTCGATGAGGTGCCAGGCGGCGCCGTGGAAGCCGCCGGCGACATAGCGGTCGGCCTCGCCGGTGAGCCGGTCGATGCCCTCCACGATGTCGCGGTCGGACGTCTCCACCAGGCCGTCCGTGAACAGCATCAGCACGTCACCCGGGCGCAGCGAGCCCTTCACGGGGTCGAACTGGGCGCCGTCGTACACCCCCAGCAGGGGCCCTTCGGCCGCCTTCTCCTCCCAGCGGCCGCTGCCCGCGCTCAGCTGGAGGCCCGGTGGATGGCCCGCGGAGTACAGCTCGTAGTCCCCGGAGTCGAGGTCGAGGACCAGGTGGATGGAGGTGGCGAAGCCCTCGTCCCACTCCTGGCGGAGCAGGTAGCCGTTGGCGGCCGGCAGGAAGGCGTGCGGCGGGAGGGAGCCGAGGAGGCCGCCGAAGGCGCCGGACAGCAGCAGGGAGCGCGAGGCGGCGTCCATGCCCTTGCCGGACACGTCCGTCAGCACGACCTCCAGGGTGCGGCCGCCGTTCGTACGGGCCGCGACGACGAAGTCGCCCGAGAAGGACTGTCCGCCCGCCGGACGCAGCGCCATCTCGTGGTGCCAGCCCTGCGGCAGCTTCGGCAGCTTGCTCTGCACCCGGATCCGCTCGCGCAGGTCGAACAGCATGGTGCCGCCGCGCCGCCACGGCACGCCGACCCGGCTGCGGAACTGCGCGGTCAGCAGCCCGAAGAAGCCGCACGCGGCGACCACCAGGACCACACCGGGAGTGACCCGGGACGGTCCCTCGGTGTAGGGGCCGAGCCGTACCGACTCCACGATCAGGGCGGAGGCCGCCGCCGCGTACAGGCCGAGCAGGCTCGCCGGGCGCAGCAGCAGGCCGCCCGCGACGATCGGCAGGACCAGGGTGGCCGGGGAGCACCACACCGAGTCGGCGAGGGTCATGGCCGCGAGGACGGGCACGGCGAGCAGCAGTCCGGCGAACGCGATCCAGTCGGAACCGTCGCCGCGGAAGTAGTCCACGGCGCTTCTGCGCAGGCCGACCCGGGCCCGGTGCCACTGCATACGCCACCGGGCCGTGAACGTCTCGGCCTTGGCGCGCCGCTCTCGTCCTGCTGCCATTAGTTCGGGACCCTATCCATCGGACCGGCTGCTTGGCACGGGAGGTCCCACTTGTCCCCCGTGCGAGGCCCTGTTTCGTGGTGCGTCCTCACAGTGAACGGCACGCGCGGCCCTCGCGGCGCCGACCGGGAGAAATTCGCTGGCTCGTCCTGCAATGCCCTGGTAGGCATGGCTCATGGGGAATGACCGTGGGACCGAGTTGACGACGCTGCGCCCCGAGGACTTCGACCAGTGGTGGGAGCACCTGGTCCGTGCGTTCGGCGGCGGGCCTTCCTCGGCCGAGGAACGCGAACTGGACAAATCGCTCACCGAGTTCGACCGCTCGCTGGTCGTCCGGGACGGGGACGCGATCGTCGGCACGTCCGGGGCCTTCAGCTTCCGGATGACGGTGCCGGGCGGGGCGGTGGTGCCGACCGCCGGCGTGACCATGGTGAGCGTGGCCGCGACGCACCGGCGGCGCGGGGTGCTGACGTCGATGATGCGGCGGCTGCTGGACGACGCGCGCGCCAAGGGCGAGCCGCTGGCCGCCCTGTTCGCCTCCGAGCCCGCGATCTACGGCCGCTTCGGGTACGGCGCGGCGACCTCCCAGATCAGCGCGGAGATCGACACCGGCCGGGTCACCCTGGCGCTGCCCGAGGGCACCGACGAGGTGCGGGTGCGCTACGCGCCGCCCGCCGACGTGCTGCGGGAGTGCGAGGCGGTGTACGCGGCACTGGTGCCCCGGCGCCCCGGCATGCTGGCCCGCATGCCCGGCTGGGAGCGGGCCGGGCTGCTCGACCCGGAGAGCGAGCGCGAGGGGGCGTCGGCCCTGCAGTGCGTGGTGGCCGAACGGGACGGCGAGGTCACCGGGTACGCCCGCTTCCGCACCAAGTTGGGCTGGGGCCCGAGCGGGCACGACGGCACGGTGACGCTGGAGGAGCTGGCCGCGCTCGACCCGGCGAGCGGGGCCGCGCTGTGGCGGTTCCTGTTCGGCATCGACCTGATGACGACGCTGGAGGTGCGGGGCCGGCCGGTCGACGAGGCCTGGCAGCACCTGGTCTCCGACATCCGCCGCTGTCTGCCGCGGCTGCGGGACGCGGGGTACGTCCGTCTCGTGGACGTGGACGCGGCCCTGGCGGTGCGGACCTATCAGGCTCCGGTCGACGTCGTCCTCGAGGTGGAGGACGCCTTCTGCCCCTGGAACACGGGGCGTTGGCGGCTGACCGGGGACGCCAAGGGCGCGTCCTGCGAGCGTACGGACGACGCCGCCGATCTCGCCCTGTCCGTACGGGAGTTGGGCGCGGCCTATCTCGGCGGGGTGACGCTGCTGTCGCTGGCGGCGGCCGGACGGGTGCGGGAACTGCGCCCGGGGGCGCTGACGGAGGCGTCGGTGGCCTTCGGCTCACCGGTGGCCCCCTGGATCTCCCACGGCTTCTGACCCGGCGGACCGCCGGGGTGCGGTCACGGTTTCTGGCAGGCGGGGCACCAGAAGAGATTGCGGGCGGCGAGGCCGGCGGTGCGGATCTCGGTGGCGCAGATGTGGCAGGGCCGGCTGGCGCGGCGGTAGACGTACACCTCGCCGCCGTGGTCGTCCACGCGGGGCGGGCGGCCCATGGCCTGCGGGGTGTGCTCCGGGCGGACGGTGTCGATCCGGTTGTTCCGCACGCCCTCGCGCATCAGCTCGACGAGGTCGGCCCACAGGGCGTCCCACTCGGCCGGGGTGATGTCCCGGCCGGCACGGTAGGGGTCCACGCCGCGCCGGAAGAGGACCTCGGCGCGGTAGACGTTGCCGACGCCGGCGACGACCTTCTGGTCCATGAGCAGCGCGGCGATGGTGGTACGGCTGCGGGAGATCCTGCGGTAGGCGGCGCCCGGGTCGGCGTCCTCGCGCAGCGGGTCGGGGCCGAGCCGGTCGTGCACGGCCCGCTTCTCGGCGTCCGTGATCAGCGCGCAGGTCGTGGGGCCACGCAGGTCGACGTACGCGGTGTCGTTCGCGAGGCGGAGCCGGACGGTGTCCGCCGGCGGGGGCGCCGGGGCGTCGCCGAAGCCGACCTTGCCGAAGAGGCCGAGGTGGATGTGGACCCAGTCGGCGTCCCGGAACCGCAGGAACAGGTGCTTGCCGTGCGCCTCGGTGGCGGTCAGCTCGGCCCCGTCCAGCAGGTCGGCGGCGTCGGAGAACTTGCCCTGGGGACTGGTGACGCGCGGGGCCGTGCCCGAGAACCGGGCGGCGTAGTCGTGCGCCAGCCGGTGGATCGTGTGCCCCTCTGGCACGGTCGCCCGTTCCTTTCCGCTCCTCGGGGCCCGGTGTCCGCCGGGCCCCGAGGGAAGGCTCAGTCCTGCTGCGGGTGGTGGGCCGGGACCGGGGGCAGGTCACCGGTCGTCTCGTAGGCCGACAGCATGTCGATCCGGCGGATGTGGCGCTCGTCACCCGAGAACGGGGTGTTGAGGAAGACCTCGACGAACTTGGTCGCCTCCTCCGTGCTGTGCATACGCGCACCCACGGCCACCACGTTGGCGTCGTTGTGCTGACGGCCGAGCGCCGCGGTCTCCTCGCTCCAGGCCAGGGCCGCCCGCACGCCCTTCACCTTGTTGGCGGCGATCTGCTCGCCGTTGCCCGAGCCGCCGATCACGATGCCGAGGCCGTCCGCGTCCGCGGCCGCCTTCTCCGCGGCACGCAGGCAGAAGGGCGGGTAGTCGTCCTGGGCGTCGTAGATGTGCGGCCCGCAGTCGACGGGCTCGTGCCCCGCCGCCTTGAGCCACTCGACGAGGTGGTTCTTGAGTTCGTAGCCCGCATGGTCGGAGCCGAGATACACGCGCATGGGACGAGTGTGACACGCCCCCATCCGGGCAGCAGCTCCGGGTGTCGGCGCCGCGAGATGTGAGCCAAACCATAGAAGCTCAAGGGAACCTCAAGTAACAATCTGGATTCAGAGGTTCCCGAATCCATACACCTCGGATTCACTGGACCGCCTCGTACACCGCTCGTGCGAGGTCCCGTTCGCAGCCGCACAACGGCACCCCCCTCGGACGGGAATCGCTCCACCGGCGCAAAGGAAATCCGTCCCATGACCCCTGGTTCCGGACTTCAAGCAGGTCTCAAGAACCGTCACCTGACGATGATCGCCATCGGCGGCGTGATCGGTGCCGGACTGTTCGTCGGCTCCAGCTCAGGTATCGCCACCGCCGGCCCCGGCATCCTCCTGTCGTACGCCCTCGTCGGCACGCTCGTCGTCCTCGTGATGCGGATGCTCGGCGAGATGTCCGCCGCGAACCCCACCTCCGGCTCCTTCTCGGCCCACGCCGACCGCGCGCTCGGCCGCTGGGCAGGCTTCTCCATCGGCTGGCTCTACTGGTTCTTCTGGGTCGTCGTGCTCGCCGTCGAGGCGACCGCCGGCGCGAAGATCCTCGAGGGCTGGGTACCGGCCGTCCCGCAATGGGGCTGGGCCCTGATCGTGATGGTCGTCCTGACCGCCACCAACCTGGTCTCGGTCGGCTCCTACGGCGAGTTCGAGTTCTGGTTCGCCGGCATCAAGGTCGTGGCGATCGGCGCGTTCGTCGTCATCGGTCTGCTCGCGGTGTTCGGCGTGCTGCCGGGCGTCCACGCCGACAAGGCGAGCTTCTCCAACCTGACCGGCGAGGGCGGCTTCCTGCCGCACGGGCCCGGCGCGATCCTCACCGGTGTGCTGCTGGTCGTCTTCTCCTTCATGGGCAGCGAGATCGCCACCCTGGCGGCCGGCGAGTCCGAGGACCCGCAGCGCGCGGTCACCAAGTCCACCAACAGCATCATCTGGCGGATCGGCGTCTTCTACCTGGGCTCGATCCTCGTCGTGGTCACGCTGCTGCCGTGGAACGACCCGTCCATCGCGAAGGACGGCTCCTACGTCGCCGCGCTGAACTCCCTCGGCATCGCCCACGCCGGCGAGGTCATGAACGTCATCGTGCTGACCTCGGTGCTGTCCTGCCTCAACTCGGGCCTCTACACGGCCTCCCGGATGGCCTTCTCGCTCGGCCAGCGCGGTGACGCCCCGAAGGCGTTCGCCCGCACCACCTCCCGCGGTGTCCCGATGGCCGCGATCCTGTCCTCGGTGGTCTTCGGCTTCGTGGCGGTCTTCTTCAACTACCAGTACCCGGACAGCGTCTTCCTCTTCCTGCTGAACTCCAGCGGTGCGGTCGCCCTGTTCGTGTGGCTGGTCATCTGTTTCTCGCAGCTGCGGATGCGCAAGATCATCCAGCGTGAGGCGCCGGAGAAGCTCGTCGTGAAGATGTGGCTGTACCCGTACCTGACCTGGGCGACGGCCGCGATGATCGTGTTCGTCCTCGTCTACATGCTGTTCGACACCGAGCACGACGGCCGCGAGACGGTGCTGCTGTCCCTGCTGGTCGCCGCGGTCGTGGTGGCGATCGCGGTGATCAAGCAGACGGTCTCGGCGAAGCGCCCGGACCCCGCGGTCGAGGCCCCGGCCGACAAGGTGTCCGTCGGCTGACCCACTCCCCCGTGGCACCGGGCCGCATGACCTGACAGAAGTGTCGGGTCATGCGGCCCTCGTGCGTCCCGCGCCGGCCCCGGGGCCGACGGACCCTGTGCTCCCGGGTCGCACCGGACCCGGAGCCCAGGCGTCCGCGGGCGGAGCGACGCGCGTCGTGCGGGTCGGGCCTTCGTCCGCGGGGCGGGACCGGATGCAGGCGGTGCCGGACGCCGTAGCCGCGCCGAAGGCCGGCAGCCAACTCCGGTGGCCGCTCGGGCGCGACTGGAGACGTGCCCCCGGGCTGCACCGGCGCGGCGCCCTGGGCGTCCGCGAACGGAGCCGATACGCGTCGGGCGGCTCAGCCCTCCGGGCGGACCCTCGCCCACCCCGCGCCCTGACGCGACAGGCGCCCCGCCGCGAAGCCGGGGACCGCAAGCAGGCCCTGCCGGACCGCGTGCCCGCGCCGGGAACCGGAACGCTCGGGCCGGCGACCCAAGGAACGCCCCCGCGAGCGCACTGGGCCGGAGCCCCAGGTGTCCGCGAGTCGGGCAGGTCAGCCCCGCAGGCTAGGCGTTCGCGTGCCCCGCCCCACCGCCGCAGGCCCCCCGGCGCGGGTCGTGCCGGACGCCGTAGCCGTCTCGGTGGGCGGCCGCGCGGACCCCGAAACGCGCAAGAGGCTCGCCGGGTTCGGCGAGCCTCTTGCGTGATGACTTCCGCGTCAGCGCTTGTCCGCGAACTTCCAGGCCGTCGGCAGCACGCCCATGGCCAGGAGGGCCTTGAGGGCGTCACCGAGGAGGAACGGGGTGAGGCCGGCCGCGATCGCCTGGGAGGCGGACAGGTGGGCGGCCAGGGCCAGGTAGGGCACGCCGACGGCGTAGATGATCGCCTCGCCGAGGATCATCGTGCCCGCCGTGCGCAGCGGGGAGCGGTCGGCGCCGCGCCGCGCCAGGGCACCGACGACCGCGGAGGCGAGCAGCATGCCGAGGATGTAACCGAAGGAGACGGCGCCCCCGCCGGAAGTGCCCCCGGCGAACCACGGCACGCCGGCCACACCGGCGACCGCGTACAGGGCGAGCGAGAGGAAGCCGCGGCGGGCGCCGAGGGAGGTGCCGACGAGCAGCGCGGCGAAGGTCTGGCCGGTCACCGGCACCGGGGACCCGGGCACCGGCACCGAGAGCTGGGCCGCGAGGCCGGTGAGCACGGCGCCGCCGAGCACGAGGGCGGCGTCGCGGACACGGGACGCCGGCAGCAGGTCGGCGAGGACTGCACCGGGACGGGCGGTGGCGGTGGCGGTGCTCATGGGGACTCCGCGGGATGGTGTGGACACGTCGGGACATCGTGACGCTATCCCAGCGTCCGCCAGGTGATCACCGTCGGCGCTCGACAAAGCGGGGAACGGCGCCTTCGTGACCTTCGCACAAACCGTGCCGCCTACACGCGGTCGGGCGTGACACCGGTCACTGAGGCAGCGACGTTCCGCTCACTCCCCCGCACCGGCCACCGACTGTGGAATCCCACCAAACGCCGTCCGGGAACCGTCTCGCCCGTCGGTCGCCGTCTGGGCAGCGCGGGGGCCCTTTGCTAGCTTCGACCGCATGGTTGCCCAGGCCCGGTACCTCACGTCGCGTCGCTATGTCGACCTGCGACGCCAGGGCACGGCCACCTGTCGCCGCCCGGGGTAGGGGCGGGCTTCCCGGCACGCCTCGCCTTCTCCACCACTCCGAGACGTGTCGGCCCCGGTCCCGAGGACGGTCCTCCATGCCCAGCAGCACCGTATCCACCCTTGATTCCCCCGTTCCACGTGCCGCCGACCCCGACCGGCGGCGCACCAGTGCCAGCCTCGTACTGCGTTCCGTGCTGGAGCACGGTCCGGTGGCGCGCAGCACCGTCGCCCGGCTGACCGGGCTGTCCCCGGCGTCCGTGACCGAGCACTGCGCCCGGCTCGCCGGACTGGGCCTGATCCGGGAGTCGGCCGCGCCCCGCCGCTCGAACGGCGTCGGCCGGCCCCACGTGCCCGTCGACCTGGACGACTCCCGGTTCCTGGTCGCCGGCGTGCACGTGGCGGTGCCGTACACCACGGTCACGCTGCTGGACCTGCGCGGCCGGGTGGTGGCGCGGCGGGAGCTGAAGCACGGACGGACCGATCCGGGCCCGGTGCTGGCGCGGGCCGCCGACGGGCTCGCGGAACTGCTCGCGCGGGTGCCGGGGCGTCACCCGCTGGGTGTCGGGGTGGCGGTCGGCGGCTGGGTGGACCGGGAGACCGGCACCGTCGTCGAGCACGAGCTGCTGGGCTGGCGGGAGGTGCCGGTGCGGGACCTGCTCGGCGCCCGCACCGGCCTGCCGGTCCATGTGGACGGCCACGCACGGGCGTTGGTGAACGCGGAGCGGCTGTTCGGGCGGGCCCGGGGCAGCCGCAGCGTGCTGCACCTGTTCGTGGGCAACATGGTCGACGCGGCCTTCGCGACCAACGACGAGGTGCACCACGGGCCGCGTTCGGCGGCCGGGGCGATCGCCCATCTGCCGGTGCCGGGCGGCGGCGAGCCCTGCGCGTGCGGCCGTACCGGCTGCCTCCAGGCGGAGTTGAGCGAGCGGACGCTGTGCCGGCGGGCCCGGGCGGCCGGGGTGACCGGCTCGGACAACCCGATGCACGTGGTGGCCGCGGCGGCGGGCGGGGACGCGGTGGCGCGGCGGCTGCTGGTGGACCGGGCCCGTGCGACGGGGCGGGCGGCCGGGCTGCTGCTGGACGTGCTCAACCCGGAGACGGTCGTCGTCACCGAGGTCGGGGTCATGCACTTCGAGGACTGCCTCGGCGCGCTGCGGGACGCGGCCGGTACGGCCCGTTCGGCCGCCGTGCTCCCGACGAGTTTCCCGGACTCCGTGCTCGCCACGGCAGGCGGATCAGTGATGCTGGACGTGCTGTTCCGGGACCCGCTGAGTGCGTCACCTGAGGCTATTTAATTCAGAAACTCGGAATGTTGACAGGCCTCGCACCGGGAAAGGAACATGCTGGTCATGAGCCCTCTCACCAGCTGTCGCACCCTCTGTTGCTGACACATTGCCGCGCATGAAGCGCGTGTTTCCCGCTGCGTGAGTTCTCTTCTTCCGGCTCGTCTTTCCCGGAATTCCTCCTGCCTTTCCGCTCTTTTTCTCCCGGGAGTCCTCCCATGCACCGTCGTGTGTTTCTCACTTCCCTGCTCGGCGCGTCCGCCGCCGCCGCGGGACTCAGCGGATGCGCCAAGGGCGACGCGTCCGCCGCCGCCAAGGGGGCGGCGACCGAGCCGCTGGCCGACAAGGTGCCGGCCGGCACCGCCCTGAGGATCGCCTCGTACCAGGACGTGCAGCAACTGCAGTTCCGGCTGGCCAAGTTGCCCAGGCTGCCGTTCACGGTGTCCAGCTGGGTGAACATCGGCGCGGGACCCGACGTCATCAACGCCTTCCGCGCCAAGTCCCTGGACCTCTCCAACAACGCGGGCATCCCGCCGATACAGGCGCACTACCAGGGCTTCGACGCGAAGATCGTGGCGATCGGCCTCACCCGCAGGCCCAACTACCTCTTCGCCACCAAGCCCGGCAGCGACATCCGCACGGTGCGGGGCTTCAAGGGCAGGAGGCTCGCCTTCTCGCAGGGGCAGGCCCAGGGTGTCGTACTGCTGCGGGCGCTGAAGCGGGCGGGCCTGGAGTACGACGAGGTGAAGCTGGTCCCGCTGACCAGCAACCAGTTCCTGACCGCCCTGCAGTCCGGCCAGGTGGACGTGGCCCCGCTCGCCAACAGCCAGGCGCCCGCGTACCTGAAGCAGTACCGGGGCAAGGGCGCCCACACCATCGAGACCGACGTCGTCGACCTGCTCAACCTGCTGTGGGCGCCGCAGTCGGTGCTGAACGATCCGGCGAAGGCCGCCGCGATCGCCGCCTACATCCCCGCGTGGGCCAAGGGCCAGGTGTGGCAGTACGAGCACCCGGACGTGTGGAACGAGGAGTTCTACGTCAAGACGCAGAACCTGACCCCGGAGCAGGCGAAGTCCATCACCGAGCTCGCCAACAAGCCGCTGTTCCCGCCCAGCTGGGACGAGGCGATCAAGTGGGAGCAGGAGACCGCCGACCTGCTCGCCGAGGGCGGGTTCGTGAAGAAGTTCGACGTCTCCTCCCTGTTCGACCACCGCTTCGAGTCCCTCGCCGCCGAGGCCGTACCGGCGGAGTACCGGAGGTGAGCGCCGTGACCACGACGACGACCGCCGTGGCGGCGCCCGAAGCCGCCGAACTCCCCCAGGTGCGCCGGCGCCGGCGCCTGTCCCCCGGCCGGCGGCTGCCCGCCACCCGGCTCTCCGGCCCGCTGCTGCTGTTCGCCCTGTGGGCCGCGGCCTCGGCCGCCGGGACCCTGGACACGGGGGCGATCCCGGCGCCCTGGACGGTGCTGAGGACCGCCGGGCACCTGTGGACGGACGGCACGCTGCCCACGGATGTGCTGACCTCCCTGGAGCGCGCCGCGTACGGCTTCGCCATCGGCCTGACCGCGGGCGTGCTGCTCGCGCTGGCCTCCGGCCTCAGCCGGACCGGTGAGGCGCTGATCGACGGAACCGTCCAGCTCAACCGGGCGATCCCCACCCTCGGTCTGATCCCGCTGTTCATCCTCTGGCTGGGCATCGGGGAGACCTTCAAGATCGCCATCATCGCGATCGTCGTCTACATCCCGATCTACCTGAACACGCATGCCGCGCTGTCCGGCATCGACAGCCGCTTCGTCGAACTCGCCGAGGTGCAGGGCCTGTCGAGGCTCGCCTTCGTCCGCCAGGTCGTGATCCCCGGCGCGCTGCCCGGCTTCTTCGTGGGACTCCGGCTCGGCGTGACCGGCTCCTGGCTGGGGCTGGTGGTCCTGGAGCAGATCAACGCCACCAGCGGCCTCGGTTACCTGATGTTCCAGGCCCAGAACTACGGCCAGAGCGACGTCATCCTGGTCGGCCTGCTGATCTACGGCGTCTTCGGCCTGATCTCCGACAGCGCGGTCCGTCTCGTCGAACGGAGGGTGCTGTCGTGGCGCCGCACACTGAGCAGCTGACCCGGCCCACCGTCCGGATCCAGGGCCTGACCCGCTCCTTCGGGGGCCGTACCGTCCTCGACGACATCGACCTCGATCTGCCCGCCGGACAGTTCACGGCCCTGCTCGGACACAGCGGCTCGGGCAAGTCCACCCTGCTGCGGGCGATCGCCGGCCTGGACCACGGGGTCGCCGGCGACGGACGGCTCACCGCGCCCGAGCGGGTGTCGGTGGTGTTCCAGGACTCCCGGCTGCTGCCCTGGCGCCGGGTGCTGGCGAACGTCCTCCTGGGGCTCGACGGCAAGGACGCCGAGGAACGCGGCAGGGCGGCACTGACCGAGGTCGGACTGGGCGGCCGTGAGCGGGCCTGGCCGGGCGAACTGTCCGGCGGCGAGGCGCAGCGTGCCGCGCTCGCCCGCTCTCTGGTCCGCGAGCCCGAACTGCTGCTCGCCGACGAGCCGTTCGGCGCGCTCGACGCGCTGACCCGGATCCGGATGCACCACCTGCTGCGCGAGCTGTGGAAGCGCCACCGGCCGTCCGTGCTGCTCGTCACCCACGACGTGGACGAGGCGATCGTGCTCGCCGACCGCGTCCTCGTCCTGGAGAACGGCCGGATCGGCCTCGACCTGGCCATCGACCACGGGCGCTCGCGCGACGAGTACCGGTCGCGGCTGCTCGCCGCGCTGGGCGTCACGGAGGACGCCGGCTGACCGGCGGCCCCGCCCCCTCTTCCGCACCGGCTCCCGTACCGGCCGTGCCGGTCCGCCGGCCGGCGCACGTCGGCGCCGTCCCCACTTCCCCGCACCCGTCCGTAGCGAAGGACGCCCATGACCCGGCACCTCCATCTCAACGCGTTCCTGATGAACACCGGCCATCACGAGGCCTCGTGGCGGCTCCCGGAGAGCGACCCGTACGCCCACACCGACCTCGCGCACTACGTGCACCTCGCCCGGATCGCCGAGCGCGGCACCTTCGACTCGCTCTTCCTCGCCGACGGCCCCCAGCTGTGGAACAACCTCGCCCAGCGGCCGGCCGGCGCCCTGGAACCGCTCACCCTGCTGACCGCGCTGGCGGCGGCCACGGAGCACATCGGGCTGATCGCCACCGCCTCGACCTCTTACAACTCCCCCTACAACCTGGCCCGCAGGTTCGCCTCGCTGGACATCATCAGCGGCGGCCGGGCCGGCTGGAACATCGTCACCACCGCCGGCGCCGAGGCGGCCCGCAACTTCGGTCTTGACGCCGAGCCCGCGCACGCCGAGCGGTACGCCCGCGCCGCGGAATTCCTGGACGTGTCCCTGAAACTGTGGGACAGCTGGGAGGACGACGCGATCGTCGCCGACAAGGCGGCCGGTGTCTGGGGCGACGACGGCAAGATCCACCCGCCCCGGCACCGGGGCACGTACTTCAGCGTCGCGGGCGCCCTCAACGTGCCCCGCTCCCCGCAGGGTTACCCGCTGCTGGTGCAGGCCGGCTCCTCCGAGGACGGCAAGGCGTTCGCCGCCCGGTACGCGGAAGCGGTGTTCACCGCGCAGCAGACCCTCGCCGACGCGCAGGCCTTCTACGCCGACCTCAAGTCCCGCACCGCGCAGGCCGGACGCGATCCCGGGCGCATCAAGGTGCTGCCCGGCATCGTCCCCGTGCTCGGGTCCACCGAGGCCGAGGCGCGGGCGGCCGAGCAGCTGCTGGAGGACCACATCGTGTACGACCACGGGGTGGACCGGCTGGAGAGCCTGCTGCAACTGGAGCCCGGTTCCCTGGAGCTGGACGCCCCGCTGCCCGCCGACCTGCCGCCCGAGTCCGCCGTCGAGGGCGCCAAGAGCCGCTACACGCTCGTCGTGGAGCTGGCCCGGCGCGAACGGCTCACCGTACGGCAGCTGATCGGCCGGCTCGGCGGCGGACGCGGCCACCTCACCTTCGCCGGGACGCCCGAGCAGGTCGCCGACAAGATCGAGACCTGGTTCACCCGGGGAGCCGCCGACGGCTTCAACATCATGCCCGCCGTACTGCCCTCCGGCCTGGACGCCTTCGTCGAGCACGTCGTACCGCTCCTGCGCGCCCGCGGCCTGCTGCGCACCGGGTACGGCCCCCGCCGGACCCTGCGGGAGCGCTACGGCCTGCCCCGCCCCGCCAACCAGTACCTGACCCCCGCGTTCGCCTGATCCGCACGAGAGGAACCCGCATGTCCATCGAGATCACCAAGGTCACCGCACGCATCGGCGCGCAGGTCACCGGCGTCGACGTCGCCGCGCCGCTCGCCCCGGAGGAGGTCGCCGCGATCCGCGAGGCCCTGAACGTGCACAAGGCGCTCGTCTTCGACGCCGGCACCCTGGACGACGCCGGCCAGCAGGCCTTCGCCCGCCACTTCGGCGACCTGACCACCGCGCACCCGACGGTCGGCGCGGTCGACGACGCCCCGAACGTGCTGCCGGTCGACAGCGAGCGGGGCCGCGCCAACCACTGGCACACCGACGTCACCTTCGTCCTCAACCCGCCGCAGGCCAGCACCCTGCGCTCGATCACCGTCCCGCCGTACGGCGGCGAGACCCTGATCGCGAACGCGGCGGCCGCCTACCGCGACCTGCCGGAGCCGTTGCGGCGCCTCGCCGACACCCTGTGGGCGGAGCACACCAACGACTACGACTACGCGGTGCCGGACGAGGACGTCGACGAGGACAAGGCGGCCCAGCGGGCGCAGTTCACGTCCATCAAGTACCGCACCGCCCACCCGGTGGTGCGCGTCCACCCGCTGACCGGCGAGCGGGGACTGTTCATCGGCGGGTTCGCACAGCGGATCGCCGGCCTGTCGGTGGGCGAGTCCCGCAAGGTCCTCGACCTGTTGCAGGCGTACGTCACCCGGCCTGAGAACGTGCTGCGCCACCGCTGGTCGGAGAACCAGCTCGTCCTCTTCGACAACCGCATCACCCAGCACTACGCCATCGACAACTACGACGGCCGGCCGCGCCGTCTGCACCGGGTGACCGTCGCCGGTGACGTCCCGGTGGGCATCGAGGGCAAGGAGAGCTACGCGATCGAGGGGGACGCGTCCCACTACACGCCGGTGGCCGTCGCCGCGTAACCGGCCGTCCACGCTGCGTACGGCAGGTGTCCGGATACTGGGCGGCCCCTTCGCGTGAGCGGACGGGCCGCCCAGACTGTGGGCGATTTTGCCCTCTACTGCACTGGACGAGCCGCGCCATGCCCAGCAGCACGAAGACCGGGACGCCGCCGCAGCAGCGGGCCGGCGACTCCCTCTCCCACGGCCTCAAGCAGCGCCATCTGTCGATGATCGCCCTCGGCGGGGTGATCGGCGCGGGCCTGTTCGTCGGATCCGGTGCGGGCATCGCCGCCGCCGGCCCGTCCATCGTGATCGCCTACACGGTCTCCGGCCTCCTGGTGATGCTGGTGATGCGGATGCTCGGCGAGATGTCGGCCGCCTACCCGTCCTCCGGGTCCTTCTCGGCGCACGCCGAGCGGGCGATCGGCCCCTGGGCCGGCTTCGCGGCGGGCTGGTCCTTCTGGATCCTGCTGTGCACGGCCGTCGGCCTGGAGGGCATCGGCGCCGCGCACATCGTCTCCGGCTGGCTGCCCGGCACCCCGGAGTGGCTGTGGGTCGCGCTGTTCATGGTGGTGTTCTGCGGGACGAACCTGGCCGCCGTGAAGAACTTCGGCGAGTTCGAGTTCTGGTTCGCCGCGCTGAAGGTCGGCGCGATCAGCCTCTTCCTGGTCCTCGGCGTGCTGGCCATCGCCGGTGTGCTGCCGGGCACGGACGCCCCGGGCGCCTCGAACCTGACGGACTTCCTCCCACACGGCAGCAACGGCCTGATCATCGGCCTGCTCGCGTCGGTCTTCGCGTACGGCGGCCTGGAGACGGTCACCATCGCCGCGGCCGAGTCCGAGGACCCGGTCAAGGGCGTGGCGTCCGCCGTCCGTACGGCGATGTGGCGCATCGCGCTGTTCTACATCGGCTCCATGGCGGTCGTCGTGACCCTGGTCCCGTGGGACTCCGAGGAGGTCGTGGCGAAGGGCCCGTACGTCGCCGCCCTCGACCACCTGGGGATTCCCGGTGCCGGCCAGCTGATGAACGTGGTCGTGCTGGTGGCCCTGCTGTCCGCGATGAACGCCAACATCTACGGCTCCTCGCGCATCGCCTACTCGCTGGTGCAGCGCGGACAGGGTCCGCGGGCGCTGGGGAGGCTGTCCGGCGGGGTCCCGCGGATCGCGGTGCTCGTCTCCTGCGTGCTGGGCTTCGTCTGTGTGCTGCTCAGCTACTGGCGGCCGGACGACGTCTTCAAGTGGCTGCTGAACATGATCGGCGCGGTGATCCTGGTCGTCTGGATCTTCATCGCGGTCTCCCAGCTGCTGCTGCGCCGCCGGATCGAGCGGGAGGCGCCGGAGAGGCTGGTCGTGCGGATGTGGGCGTTTCCGTACCTCACCTGGGTGGCGCTCGCGGGCATGGTCGCGATCTTCGTCCTCATGGCCCGCCAGCCCGACACCCGGGTGCAGCTCTACTCCACGGGCGCCATGACCCTGGCGCTGGCGGCGGCCGGCTACGGCTGGCAGCGGGCCCGCGCCGTCCGCTGACCCCGCGTCCCGGCCACGCCGGCGAGGCCCCCACGTGCGACACGTGGGGGCCTTTCTGTTGCCTCGCCGCAGTTGTTGCTAGCGTGTACCTGCAAGTTATTTGCAATAAGCTTCCCGAGGGGGTCCCCCATGCCCGTCTACACGCTGCCCGACCTGCCCTACGACTACGCGGCGCTCGCGCCCGTGATCAGCCCCGAGATCATCGAGCTGCACCACGACAAGCACCACGCGGCCTATGTGAAGGGGGCCAACGACACGCTGGAGCAGCTCGCCGAGGCGCGGGACCGGGAGACGTGGGGCTCGATCAACGGGCTGGAGAAGAACCTGGCCTTCCACCTCTCCGGGCACATCCTGCACAGCATCTACTGGCAGAACATGACCGGTCCCAAGGAGGGCGGCGGCGAGCCCCTCGCGGCCGACGGCGTGGGTGGGCTGGCCGAGGCGATCAGGGATTCCTTCGGCTCGTTCGCCGCCTTCAAGGCACAGCTGTCCAAGGCCGCCGCCACCACCCAGGGCTCGGGGTGGGGGGTGCTCGCCCACGAACCGCTGAGCGGCCGGCTGATCGTGGAGCAGGTCTACGACCACCAGGGCAACGTCGGCCAGGGGTCGGTCCCGATCCTCGTCTTCGACGCCTGGGAGCACGCCTTCTACCTGCAGTACCGCAACCAGAAGGCCGACTTCGTCGACGCCATGTGGGAGGTCGTGAACTGGCAGGACGTGGCCCGCCGGTACGAGGCCGCCAAGTCCCGCGCGGACGTCCTGCTGCTCGCGCCCTGAGCGCCCGGAGCGTCCCCGAACGTCCTGCCTCGTGATCGTCTTCTCACCCTTCACGCGGGCAGGCGGAGAAAAGAGGGCCCCCGCGAGGACATGACTCGCGGGGGCCCTCCGTCGTACGGGCGGCGGCGGGACCCGGAAAGGGGGATCCGGCCCGCCGGCAGGGGCTCAGAGGTTGCTGAAGTCCGGGCCCTTGGTGCGGGACCGCTTGATCTCGTAGAAGCCCGGGACGGAGGCCACGGCGAGGGTGCCGTCCCACAGGCGGGCCGCCTCCTCGCCCTTGGGGGCGGGGGTGACGACCGGGCCGAAGAAGGCGATCTGCTCGCCGTCCGGGCCCGGGACCGCGATGACCGGGGTGCCGACGTCCTGGCCGACCTTCTCGATGCCCTCCTTGTGGGAGGCGCGCAGCTCGGCGTCGAACTCGAAGTCCTCCTGCTCGGCGTAGTCGATCAGCTCGGCCGGCAGGCCCGCGTCGGCGAGCGCGCCGGCGATGGCCTCCGGGGTCACGCCCTCGCCGTTGTTGTGGAAGCGCGTGCCGAGCGCGGTGTAGAGCGGGCCGAGCACGTCGTCGCCGTGCTTCTGCCAGGCCGCCGTGACCACGCGCACCGCCTTCCACGCCTTGGTGGTGAGCATCTCCCGGTAGTCCTCGGGCAGCTCGTCCAGCCGGTTCTCGTTGAGCACGGCGAGGCTCATGACGTGCCAGCGGACCTCGATGTCGCGGACCTTCTCGACCTCCAGCACCCACCGGGAGGTCATCCAGGCCCAGGGGCACAGCGGGTCGAACCAGAAGTCGACGGGGGTCCTGCCGGTCGAGGTCGTGGTCTCGGACATGGCTCTCCTCAGCACAGCGGTCTTTTGAAGCCTCAACGAGATCACTTCGGCCCGCATTCCCGGGTGCCTCCTGTCAGGAGCACATGGCAGGATCGGTCCTGATCCACCACCTATCACGCGACCACGAGGGAGTGCCGCCCGTGCCCGGTGAGAATCTGTCCCGCGACGAGGCCCGGGAGCGGGCCGCACTGCTGTCCGTCGACGGGTACGACGTGTCCCTGGACCTGAGGTCCGCCGTGGGCGACGGGGACGCCGAGCCGCGCACCTTCCGCTCGGTGACCACGATCCGGTTCCGCTGCAACGAGCCGGGCACGTCGAGCTTCGCCGACCTGATCGCGCCGAGCGTGACCGCCGTCTCGCTCAACGGCAAGGACCTGGACCCGAGCGAGGTCTTCGACGGCTCCCGGATCGCGCTGGAGGACCTGGCCGCCGACAACGAGCTGGTGGTGGACGCGCGGTGCGCCTACTCGCGCACCGGCGAGGGCATGCACCGGTTCGTCGATCCCGAGGACGGCGAGGTCTACCTCTACACGCAGTACGAGCCGGCCGACGCGCGCCGGGTCTTCGCGAACTTCGAGCAGCCCGACCTCAAGGCGCCCTACCGCTTCGAGGTGCGCGCGCCGGAGGGCTGGACGGCGTGGAGCAACGGCGCGGGCGAACTCGTGGACGGCGTCTGGCGGTTCGCCGAGACCAAGCCGATCTCCACGTACATCACCTGTGTCGTCGCGGGCCCGTACCACTACGTGACGGACTCCTACTCCCGCACCTTCGAGGACGGGACGAAGCTGGAGATCCCGCTGGGCGCGATGTGCCGCAAGGGCCTCGCCCCGCACTTCGACGCCGACGACGTCTTCCTGGTCACCAAGCAGGGCCTGGACTTCTTCCACGACCACTTCGACTACCCGTACCCGTTCGGGAAGTACGACCAGGCGTTCGTGCCCGAGTACAACCTGGGCGCGATGGAGAACCCGGGCCTGGTGACCTTCCGCGAGGAGTACATCTTCCGCGGGAAGGTGACGCAGGCGTCGTATGAGGCGCGGGCCAACGTCGTCCTGCACGAGATGGCGCACATGTGGTTCGGCGACCTGGTCACCATGGAGTGGTGGGACGACCTGTGGCTGAAGGAGTCCTTCGCGGACTTCATGGGCACGTTCGCCAACGTCGGCGCGACCCGCTTCCGGGACGCCTGGATCACCTTCGCCAACCGCCGCAAGGCGTGGGCGTACCGCGCGGACCAGCTGCCGTCCACCCACCCGATCACGGCGGACATCCGTGACCTGGAGGACGCCAAGCTGAACTTCGACGGCATCACCTACGCCAAGGGCGCCTCGGTACTCAAGCAGCTGGTGGCGTACGTCGGCCAGGACGCGTTCCTGGAGGGCGCCCGGCGCTACTTCAAGCGCAACGCGTACGGCAACACCCGCCTCGGCGACCTGCTGTCGGTGCTGGCGGAGACCAGCGGGCGGGACATGACCGCGTGGTCGGCCTCCTGGCTCCAGACGGCGGGGGTGAACTCGCTGACCCCGCAGGTGCTGCTGGACACCGAGGGCGGCCGGATCGCCGAGCTGGCCATTCTGCAGGAGGCCGCGGAGACGCACCCGGAGCTGCGCCCGCACCGGGTCGCGGTGGGCCTGTACCGCCGGACGCCCGAGGGCGCGCTGGAGCGGTACGCGCGCGTGGAGACGGACGTGGACGGCCCGCGTACGGTCGTGGCGGAGCTGGCGGGGTCCCAGGCGCCGGAGCTGGTGCTGGTCAACGACGACGACCTGACCTACTGCAAGATCCGTTTCGACGAGACCTCGCTGGCCACGCTGCGCACGCACCTGGGCGCGCTGACCGACCCGCTGGCCCGTGCGCTGTGCTGGTCGGCGCTGTGGAACCTGACCCGGGACGCGCTGCTGCCGGCGCGGGACTTCGTCGATCTCGTCCTGCGGTTCGCGGGCCGCGAGTCGGACATCGGCGTGCTGCAGATGCTGCACGCCTGGGCCGACTCGGCGCTGGTGCACTACGCGGCGCCCGGATGGCGGGAGACCGGCGGCCGGCTGCTGGCCGAGGGGGCGCTGCGGGAGCTGCGGGCGGCCGGCGCGGGCAGTGAGCACCAGCTGGCCTGGGCCCGGTTCTTCGCGTCCGTCGCGTCCGCCGAGCCGGACCTCGCGCTGCTGAAGGACCTGCTGGACGGGACGACGGCGATCGAGGGCCTGGCCGTGGACCAGGAGCTGCGCTGGGCGTTCCTGGAGCCGCTGGCCGCGCACGGGGTGGCCGACGAGCGGGTCCTGGCGGCAGAACTGGCACGTGACGACACGGCCTCCGGCAAGCGGCACCAGGTGCGCTGCCTCGCGGCCCGCCCGTCGGCGGCGGTCAAGGCGCAGGCGTGGGCGCAGGTGGTGGAGTCCGACGCGCTGTCGAACGCGCTGGTGGAGGCGACGATCGCGGGCTTCGGCCGGCCCTCGCAGCGGGAGCTGACCGCGCCGTACGCGCAGTTGTACTTCGCGGCGATCGAGCGGGTCTGGCGGGAGCGGTCGATCCAGATCGGCATGGACGTGGTCCGGGGTCTGTTCCCGTCCTACCAGGACCGTGCGGAGACGCTCGACGCGACGGACGCGTGGCTGGACGCGCACCGGGAGGCCGCGCCGGCGCTGCGGCGGCTGGTGCTGGAGGCGCGGGACGACCTGGCGCGGGCGCTGCGCGCACAGGAGTGCGACGCGACGGCCTGAACCCGATGAGCCTTGGCCTGAGCTTGCCCGGTCGGTGACCGTTACGAAATTCAGGCAAGTAGAACCGTAACCCCTGGTCCGCACCCGAGTGGACCAGGGGTTTTCGGTTCCTACTCGGCACCCGAACACCTGACCTTTAGTCCCGGCTTGTCCGCATTCCTCGACGGGCGTGTAACAGCGGTTACGAGCGGCACCGGGTGCGGGAAATTCGAGGCCATGACGCACAACACCCCGCTCTCCCCCCGCCCCCTCCGTCACCTCTCCGAGGTCCACCGCCGCGTCCTGACGGCGGCTCAGCTCCGCTCCCACGGCGTGACCGCGGCCGAACTGACCGAGCAGTGCCGCCCCACCGGCCCGTGGCGTCAACTGCTCCCGAACGTGGTCCTGCT
Source organism: Streptomyces sp. NPDC015139 (assembly GCF_043079785.1). NCBI lineage: Bacteria > Bacillati > Actinomycetota > Actinomycetes > Kitasatosporales > Streptomycetaceae > Streptomyces > Streptomyces sp. NPDC015139. The sequence continues at coordinate 53,803 of NZ_JBIBUW010000007.1, forward strand.
GCACACCGGAGCGCCCACCGGCGAGGAGCGGCTGCACGGAGCCCTGCTGTACGCGGCCCGGGAGGCCGCGCCGGGCGTCCCGGCGCAGCCGACGGCCGAGGGACCGCACCGCCCGACGTACACGGAGGCGGTGATCACCGGGCTCGCGGCCCTCACCCTGTACGGGTTCTCCGCCACCCCGCAGCTGCTCTCGGTGGACCGGGTCGACGTCCTGGTCCCGCGGCTGCGCCGGCTGCGCTCGACGGGGTACGTGCGCATCCTGCGCACCGCCGCCCTGCCGACGCCCCGCGTGGTGGCCGGCCTGCCGGTGGCACCGGTGCCGCGGGCACTGGCCGACGCGGTGGCGGAGCTGACGGACGCGGAGGCGGTGCGCCGGCTGCTGACGGAGGCGGTGCGCGCCGGCCACTGCGAACCGGCCGCGGTGGTGCGCGAGCTGACGGCGGCGAAGCTGCTGACCCGGCCGCACGTGGTGGACGCGGTGGACTCGCTGCTGGCGGAGGGCCGTTCGATCGCCGAGGACCGCCTCTACCGCATGGTGCGGGAGCACGGACTGCCCGACCCGGTGTGGAACGTGGACCTGCGGCTGCCCGGCGGCCCGCACCTCGGCGGTCTGGACGCGTACTGGCCCGAGCAGGCGGTCGCGGTCGAACTCGACACCCGTGCCCCGCGCCAGGACGAGGACGCGCTGTGGTCGGAGTACGCCCGCAAGCGCGAGCACCTGGAGCGCCTCGGGATCACGGTCGTGTACATCACGCCGAGGAAGCTCAGGGACGCGAGGGAGCAGCAGGCGGCGGTGGTGCGGACGGCGCTGATGGCGTCCGGGGACCGCGATCCGGCCGCCTATGTCGTGGTGCTGCCCCGGTAGTGACGGACCCAGGGAGCGTCAGGAGGGGAGCGGAGGGGCCACCGGACCGGTTCCGGTGGCCCCTCCTCGTGCCCTTACGAGCCGGTGGTCCCGTCCAGCAGCTCCCGTACGACGTCGAGGTGACCGTTGTGCCGGGAGGTCTCCTCGATCAGGTGCAGCAGCACCCAGCGCAGGTCGGGGTGGCGGTCGTCGCGCATCGACCGCTTCGCCTGCGCGTCCAGGTCGGTGGCGGCGACCAGTTCCCGGTACCGGGCGCTCTGCTCCTCGTACTCGGTGAGCAGCTGCGCCAGCGGGACGTCGACGGCGATCCGCATCTCGCGGTCGGGGTCCTCGTCGGTCCACGGGCCCTCGTCCTCCTCGCCGAGGAAGACGACCTGGAACCAGTAGTACTCCACCCAGCGCAGGTGGTTGATCAGACCGCACAGCGTCATGAGCGGAGAGCCCGGCAGCGGCGCCCGGCGGGCGTCCTCCGGCGAGGCACCCTCGCACTTGGCGCGGGCGGTGGCCCGCGCGTAGTCGAGGAAGGTGGTCAGCTGGGTGCGCTCGTCCCAGGAGGGAGGCGTATCGGTTCGTGTCATCGACGGGCACCCTCCCCCATGGCATGCACACCGTCAACCGAATTGATCACAGGGCGGTCGGCGGGCCGTACGCCCCGGTGCGCGCGGAGCGAGAGGTGTGCACGCCGTCCAGCAGGGCCGCGTACGCGGCGATCATCCGGGTGCGGCTGAACCGCTCGCGGCTGCGCTCCAGGGCGGGCGTCAGCTCCGCGCGGCCCGCGGCCGCGGCCGTCCAGGCCAGGGCGATCGCGCCGGGGTCCGGCGGGGTGACGAACCCGTGCCCGGCGACGATCGACGCGCTGTCGCCGATGTCGGTGGCGACCGGGACGGCGCCGCACATCATGCCCTCGATCAGGCACAGGGGGGCCGCCTCGCCGGAGACGGAGGTGAGGGCGACGACGTCGGCGGCGGCGTACACGGCCTCCATGTCGTGCCGGACACCGAGCAGGTGCACCCGGTCGGCGAGTTCCCGCTCCCCGGCGAAGGCGCCCGCCAGGTCCGCCCGGAGCCCCGGGTTGTCCGCGGCCATCCCGGCCCCGCACATCACCACGTGCCCGCCGCCCTCGCGGCCCAGCCAGGCACGGGCCGCCCGCAGGAAGAGGGGGACGTTCTTCATCGGGGCGTAGCGGGCCGCGAGAACGACCACGGGGGCGCCGGCGGGGATGCCCCGCGCGGTGCGGAAGGCGAGCCTGGCCGCCGGGTCCGGCCGGAACCGGAGCAGGTCCACCCCGTTGGGGATCACGTGCAGCAGCTCGCGCGGGACGCCCGCGGCCCGGTACGCGGCCCGGGTGGACTCGGCGCAGCACACGCACGCCACCACCGTGCCGTCGGCGATGGCGGCCTTCAGCTCGTCCAGGGCCGGGCCCTGGTTCTCGGGATCGGAGCGGTGCAGGCAGACCACGACCGGGCGGCGGGGCAGCCCGCGCTGGTTCAGCAGCGCCAGCGGCTGCTCCTTGAGGGCGAGGACGACGTCCGCCGCCGCCGTCACCCGAGCGGTTTCGGCCAGCTCCGGGCCGCTGAAAACGTTCGCCGCGAGGGCGCCGTCGACCAGCCCGGCGGTGCGGCCGAGCGAGGTGACACCCACCCCGGCGGCCGTCAGCGCCCGGTAGCAGTGGTCGTCCTCCATCCGCTGCCGGGTGGCCTCGCGGTGGACCTCGCCATGGATGCTGAGTACCTGGTGGGACTGGCCGCCCTCGGCCAGTCCCCGTACGACGTCGCTGTGGACGATCCGGGCCCCTCCGGAGAAGAAGCCCTCGTAGACCGACAGCACACGCAGTCCGTGCTCTGCGCGCACACGACCACCCGCCTTGTACAGATCGAGCCAAACCCGTGAACAGCGGGTTAGCCGATATGAGGCGGTACGGACATTGCGTCCCGGTTAACGCACAATGACACGAATGGAACGTCGGCTAACAGAATTCCTTTTCGATCACCGCGTCCATGTCGCCCGTCCAGTCCCCGTTGAAATTCAGCGCGAGGGAATGCCGGCCGTCGGCCGTCGTCACCGCCGAGGAGGCGGAGCCGTGGATGCCGCCGTCATGGCCCCACACGTGAACGCCGCAGGTCAGCGTGCGGTCCATGAGCCCGAGACCGTAGCCCGCGTTCGGCACTCCCTCGATCTTCACCGTGGTCTTCATTTCCTTCAGCTGCCGGGGCGGGAGCAGTTTTCCGCGGAGCAGCGCGGAGTAGAAGCGGTCGAGATCCGCGGAATTCGAGATCATCTCGCCCGCCGAGGAGGCGAGGGAGGGGTTGAGGGTCGTGACGTCGTACGTCGGGCCCGTCGCCGTCTCGGCCAGTTTGGAGTAGGCCCGGCTGCTGGGCCGCGGGACGGTGACCCTCGTACCGGGCACGGAGGTGGCCCGCAGGTGCAGCGGGTCGAGGACGCGGCGCCGGATCTCGGTGGCGTACGGCCGGCCCGTCACCTTCTCGATCACCATGCCGGCCACGACGTAGTTGGTGTTGGAGTAGTTCCACGAGGCGCCCGGCGCGAAGTCCGGTGCGTGCTTCATGGCGATCGCCACCAGCTCGCGCGGGGTGAGGGTGTCGTAGCGGTGCCGGAAGAAGCCGTCCTTGAGGAAGTACCTGCGGCCGAAGTCCTCGTCGGAGGTGTAGCTGTAGATACCGCTGGTGTGGTTGAGGAGCTGCCGGACGGTGATGCGGCGCCCGTCGTGGCCGTGGCCGCGCACCAGCCCGGGCAGCCAGGTGTCGACCTTGTCGTCCAGGGAGAGCCGGCCCTCCGCCTCCAGCTGGAGCAGGACCGTCGCGACGAAGGTCTTGGTGATGCTGCCGACGCGGTAGCGGTCGGCCGTGGAGCGGGGCGCGCCCGTGCGGAGGTCGCCGACGCCCGCCGTGGTGGACCAGGTGCCGTGGCCGTCCACGGCGGTGGCGGTCACGCCGGGCACGCCCGCCTCGACCGCCGCCCGGACGGCCTCGCGGGTGCCGGTGTGGCCGTGTCCGCCGGTGGCGGGCCCGGCCGCCAGGGCGGCGGGGGCCGCCAGGGCGGCCGTGGCGAGCAGGGCGGTGGCGCCCACCAGAGTCGTGCGTACGCGCATGTCTTCCCCCAACCTGAGGTGTGCGGTGCGGTCGGGGGAAGGGACCCGGGGGTGTTGCGCGAAGGTTGCCTCGATGTGGACCGGTTGAGTGACTTTCAGCCCTTTTTCAGCACGAGCTCGGTGTTCCGGTCGGCCGCGCTGCCCGCGAGGGTCTTCTTGGCGCCGGGGGCGTTGTAGGACAGCTCGCGGTAGAGGGCGGCGAGGCCGGTCTGGGAGAGGTCGGCGTAGTCGGTGCGGTGCGGGGCGGCGGACTCGATCAGGGTGGTGAACAGGGAGACCGTGCCGTCCTTGTTGTCGACCAGCTCGATGACCCGGGCGAGCTGGGGGTAGTCGACGTGGGAGGCGGTGGAGATCTCCCAGAAGGAGCGGCCGCCGGAGGCCTTGTGCGGGGTGATGACGTTCTTGTGGATGTGCCCGTTCACCCAGGCGAGCACGTTCGTGTGGGCCGTCAGGACCGCGAGCACGTCGGCACCCTCGTGCCGCTTCTCCCCCGGGCGGGCCGGGTCGGGGCGGGTGTTGGTCATCGTCTTGCTGGTGTGGTGGCTGAAGACGACGGCGTAGGAGTCCTTGTTGTCCTTCAGCGTCCGCTCCAGCCACTTCAGCTGGGCGGTGCCGATGGAGCCCTCGTAGTGACCGCCGGCGTCGGTGGTGTCGAGGCTGATGCCGATGACGTCGTCGGAGATGCGGAAGGCGTAGTACTGGGTGCCCGCGTCCAGGTTCGCCGAGGAGTAGCCGTGCCCGACGGGGCCGACGCCCTGGTGGGCCGGGTCCAGGTGGGCCTTGAGGTAGTCGGCCTGGGTGTACGGGGCCCGCTTCTCGTCCGGGGTGACCGAGCGCATGGAGCGGGTGTGGGCCTTGAGGAAGTCCCGGTAGCCGCTGCCCTTGGGGTCCGTGGCCTGCTTGACGGCGTCCTGGAGCTTCTTGGCCTCGGCGGGGGTGGCGGTCATCAGCTTCTTGCCGCCGATGGCCGCCTCGGCGAGGTAGCCGTCGCCGTGAGAGCCGTAGCAGCCGAGCGGGAGCATGTCGTGGTTGCCGACGGTGGAGTACCACGGCAGCTTCAGGCCGGGGCTCTTCACCTCGCGGATCGCCGCGGCCAGGAAGCCCTTGAGGTGAGGGAAGCCGACCGCCTTGTCGTTGTCGCGGGTGGTGGAGTCCGGCTGCCAGTACAGCTTCAGGCCGCTGTTGTGCACGCCCTCGTAGTGCTTGGGATCACCGGAGTTGGGGGTGATGCGGCCACCGCTCATCACCTTCATGAACCACTCCAGTTCGGAGTGGGCGTTGTTGTCGGTGTTGTCGCCGGTGGTCATGACGAAGTGGAGCGGGGCGCCGGTCACGGGGGCGCCGCGCAGCGCGTTGACCCGCTCGACCAGCGAGATCGCGCCGGGCACGGTGAGCGCCTCGTGCGGGCGCCAGGCGTGCGGGTCGTAGGCGCGCAGGTACTCCAGCCGCAGCGGGTGCTGGACGTCCATCAGGTGCAGGTCGGTGAACTGCACGAAGGCGGCGAGGGCCTTACGGCGGCCGGCGCGGCCGGACTTGGGCGTGGCCAGCTCGCTGCGCACGACCCGCTTCCAGCCGGGCCCGTCGCCGAGACGGCGGTAGCCGGAACTGTTCCGCGGGGCGGCGACGGAGGCGACGGTGGTGCCCTTGGTGTAGGGGGCGAGTGGAGCCGCGGCGGCGGCCTGCCGGGAGTGGGCGACGGGCGCCTCCGCCGCGGAGGCCGCGGTGGCGGCCTCGCTGTCGGTGGGGCGCAGGGCGTAGCCGACGCCCGCGGAGAGCGAGACCGCTCCGGCGGCGGCAAGGACGGTACGGCGGTTGACCCCCGAAGCGGAGGTGGCGACAGAGCGTATGCGCGACATGGCGCGATCTCCCCGAGTGCGAACGCGTCGGCAGTGGTCGCGGGCCGTCGCTGGCGCGAACGCCCCGCTCGCTCTGGATGGTTGGCAGCGGGGATGACCTGCGCGTGAACGCGGCGGCAACGCGCAGCGCCGATCACCGTACGTGGATCTCGGGCGGGGAGTGCGGTCATGGACTGGATCGCGGGCGGCCGGGGACCGGTCACGCCCCGTTCATCTACCGGGGTAGGGGACGGTCCCCGGGCGGCAGATGGCCGGGGGCGGGACGTTCGCGCCAGAGCCGCAGCGCCACGTCGACCAGACGGATCCGGGTGAGTCCGGGTACCGCGTCCAGGTCCTGCCAGGCGGCGAAGTCGGTCGATCCGCCGATCTCGTGCCGGAGTTCACCGCCGGTGACCGTTCCCTCGTAGAGGACGCGCACGCCCTGGTGGTCGGTGCGGCGGCGCAGGCGGCCGCCGCGGAAGACGTGGCGGGAGGAGTCGATGCCGAGGAGACCGGTCACCTCGATGCGGTAGCCGGTCTCCTCGGCGACCTCGCGGCGGACGGTGTCGTACGGATCCTCGCCGTGCTCCGTGCCGCCGCCGGGCAGCACCCATTCGGGCGTGCCGTCGGGCCCCGGTGAGCGGGCGAGCAGGATCTGTCCGTCGCGGACGCACACGGCGTAGGCCGCCACCCTCAACTTCCGTCTCATTCCCCGACGTTACCGGTCGGGGTTGGCCGGTGAGTACTCCGGTGCGGACCAGCGCAGGGGCACGGCGGCGGGAGTGCGCACGACTTCGGTCACGGTGAAGCGGACCGTCCGCCCGCCCGCGTCGGAGAACTCGGTGCGGGCCTCGCCGGTGAGCTGGAGGGTGGTGCCCGTCTCCCAGTCGAGGAAGAGCAGCCCCGCGCGCGGGTCGGCGCGCAGGTTCCCGAGGGTCAGGAACATGGCGTTGCCCGGGTAGTCCGGCCAGCTCAGCTCGTCCGGCGAGGCCACACGGACGAAGCCGGGATTGCCGCCGCGATGGCTGGCGTCGGCGCCGGCCGGGTGCACGGTGGCCACGAAGAAGGTGTCGGCACCCCGGACGCACTCCATGCCGGCCCGGTCCAGCCGCCCGCTCCGCCGGGCGGGACCCGGCGTGCGTGCGCCGGTCACCTCGTACGACTCCCTGCGCTGGATGTACTTCGGGCAGTTCGCGAACACCTGGTCGGCCTCGACGGCGAAGCCGCGGGCGGTGGGCCGCAGCCTGCCGTTCAGACGCATGCGGCGGCGGGTGCGCGGATCGAGGGCGATGGTGCCGACGGGCGCGCCCGGGGTGGTGAGGGCCGTCGCGAGAGGGTCGGTCGGGGGTGGCCCTCCCGCGACGGACATCTGCCGGGACCCGGTGGCCCGGACGAACCCCGGAGTGCCCACGACCGGGGAGGCCCACACCCGGCCGGTCGCGGGATCCGCGGCGCCGACGACCAGCAGGGGCTGGAGTTCCAGGAAGGCCGCGGCGACGGGCTTGATGCCCTGGCCCAGGGAGCGGCCCACGTGCTCGGCGCGCTCCCGCACGCCCAGCTGCCGCTGCACGGCGAGCGAGCCCGCGCGATAGCCACCCATGACTAGAAGAAACCGCAGGTCGGAGCGGATCCGTGCGGGGCGGGGGCGTCCTCGGCGCCGTGCGGTACGGAGATCTCCAGGCGGGTGCCGTCCGGGTCGTGGAAGAAGATCCCGCCCGAGGCCGAGCCCTCCCGGTGGGCGACCACGCCCTCGTGGGCGAAGTCCACGCCGGCGGCCCTGAGGGCCGTCTCGTACTCCCGGACCCGGTCGACCGAGTCCGCGGCGAGGGCGAGGTGGTGCAGCCCGGCCCGGCCGCCCTCGTACGGCGCCCGCGCCTGCTGCCAGAGGGTGAGGACGGGCTGGTCGCCGCCGTCGCCCAGGAAGGCGTACCGCCGGTCGTCCTCCTTGCCCTCGGCGAGCAGGGCGAAGCCGAGGACGTCCCGGTAGAAGGCGAGCGAGCGGTCGAGGTCGGTGACGTTCAGGCCGATGTGCGCGGTGCGCAGGGTCATGACTCTCCCCTTCGAGGTTTCTAACCGTCGTAAACAACATTAGACAGTTAGGCCCAGCCGGGTCAACCGGTCACGTACGCTTGACCGGTTAGCAGAGAAGGAGAGCCCCATGTCCACCGCCCGCGACCCCCGCCCGCTCACCGGCGAGCCCCTCGCGCTCGACCTGCTCAACACCCGGTGGAACAAGGAGGGCGCCACCCAGGACCTGCTCGCCGCTCCCGACGGTCTCGCGGTGTGGCTCGCGAGCAACGGGCTGGCCGGAAACCACCCTGCCGACACCGCCGTACTGGACCACCTCCGCGAGGCCCGGGAGGCACTGCGGGCCGCGGTGGACGGCCCTGCGGAACAGGCGGCTCCGCTCGTGGACGCCGTGCTGGGACACGGGCGCATCCGCGCCCGGCTGACCGCCGGCGGCCCGGCCGAGGAGCCCGAGTTCGCCGACCCGTCGTGGGGGCCGGCCTGGCTCGCCGCCCGGAACTACCTGGACCTGCTGACCCGCGCCCCCGACCGGATCCGCGTCTGCGCCGGCGGCGGCTGCGTCCTGCACTTCTTCGACACATCCCGCAACGGCACCCGCCGCTGGTGCTCGATGGCGGCGTGCGGCAACCGGGCGAAGGCCTCCCGGCATTACGCGCGTTCGAAGGAGAACTGAGCAAATACCGGACCATCAGGGCCGGATACGCTCAAATCCCATCGGGGGTTTTCCCCATACATGCATATCGATTCGGTCAACGGGTCCCCAAATCATTGCCCTTCGGTAAAGCTGAGCGCTCTCGTCCGCTCGTTCCTTTACCTGAGGGATGCCGATGACCCACACGCCCGAGCGTGATCCCATATCCGGTCCCAGACGCCTGGCCCGCATAGCCGTGGCCGTGGGTGTGGTGGCCGCTCTCTCCGCGGCCGGGCCGGTCCCCCTGGCCCTCGCCGCGGACACGCCGCCCGCCCCGGCCGCGGACCCGGTCAAGTCCGGGCACGACAAGCTCGGTTCGGACGACGCCGACGTGCTCGCGGAGGCCAAGGCCGCCGGCGACAAGAACGTCACGATGATGATCGCGACGGCCCCGGGACAGACCGAGCAGGTCGCCGAGAAGCTCGACGCGGTCAAGGGCGGCTCGGTGGGCCGCAGCTACGACAAGGTCGGCTACGTCCGCGCGACCGTCCCCACCGCCAAGGCCGACGCGGCCATCAAGGCCGCGGCGGGACTCTCCTCGGTGCACGCCATCGACCTCAAGCAGGAGATCCCGCTCGACGACCCCGCGCCGAGCGGGGACACCGCCGGCAAGTCCGGCGCCGCCAAGGGCACCTACTCCGGACCGGGCAGGAACACCCCGGCGGAGAACCCGTACAACCCGTCCTTCGAGACCGGTGCCGTCGACTTCGTCCAGGACCACCCGAAGGCGGACGGCCGCGGGGTCACCATCGGCATCCTCGACTCCGGTGTCGACCTCGGCCACCCGGCGCTGCAGAAGACCACCACCGGCGAGCGCAAGATCGTCGACTGGGTCACCGCGACCGACCCGATCCTGGACGGCGACGGCACCTGGCGCCGGATGACCAACCCGGTCAGCGGCCCGTCGTTCTCGTACGGCGGCGCCGACTGGAAGGCGCCCGCGGGCGACTACCAGGTCAACCTGTTCCGTGAGTCCGCGACGGCCGGAGGGGACGCCGCGGGCGACGCGAACCGGGACGGCGACACCACCGACGTCTGGGGCGTCCTCTACGACCCGGCCGGCGGCACCGTCCGCGTCGACCTGAACAACAACTTCGACTTCACCGACGACACGCCGATGAAGCCGTACAAGGACGGCTACCAGATCGGTTACTTCGGCACCGACGACCCGAAGACCGACGTCGTCGAGCGGCAGCCGTTCGTCGTGCAGATCCGCAAGGACGTGCCCACCGACCCGTACGGCGGCGACTGGGTCGGCAAGAAGGCCGACTTCGTCAACATCGGCGTCATCGAGTCCGAGCACGGCACCCACGTCGCCGGCATCACCTCCGCCAACGGCCTGTTCGGCGGCAGGATGAACGGCGCGGCCCCCGGCGCGAAGATCGTCTCCTCACGTGCCTGCACCTGGAGCGGCGGCTGCACCAACGTCGCCCTCACCGAGGGCATGATCGACCTCGTCGCCAACCGCGGCGTCGACATCGTCAACATGTCGATCGGCGGCCTGCCGGCGCTCAACGACGGCAACAACGCGCGCGCCGAGCTGTACACCCGGCTCATCGACACCTACGGCGTCCAGCTGGTGATCTCCGCGGGCAACTCCGGGCCCGGCGCGAACACCATCGGGGACCCCGGCCTCGCGGACAAGGTGATCTCCGTCGGCGCCACCATCTCCAAGGAGACCTGGGCCGCCAACTACGGCTCGGCCGTGGAGACCCGGTACGCGATGATGCCGTTCTCCTCGCGCGGCCCGCGTGAGGACGGCGGCTTCACCCCGACCCTGAGCGCGCCCGGCGCCGCCATCAACACCACCCAGACCTGGCTGCCGGGCTCCCCGGTCGCCGAGGCGGGCTACTCGCTGCCGGCCGGCTACTCGATGCTTCAGGGCACCTCGATGGCCTCCCCGCAGGCCGCCGGCGCCTCCGCGCTGCTGCTGAGCGCCGCGAAGCAGAAGCACATCGACCTCACCCCGGCCGTCCTGCGCACGGCGCTGACCTCGACCGCCGACCACATCAAGGGTGTGCAGGCGTACGAGGAGGGCGCCGGCCTGATCAACATCGTGGACGCGTGGGACGCCATCCGTGACGACGCCACCGCCCACGACTACACGGTCAAGGCCCCGGTCGACACGGCGATCGACTACGCCCTGAAGACGCCGGGCTTCGGCACCGGCCTCTACGACCGCGAGGGCGGCCTGAAGGCGGGCCAGAAGAAGACGTACGACGTCACCGTCACCCGCACCTCCGGCCCGGACAAGGCCGTCCGGCACGAGCTGCACTTCGAGAACAACGCCGGGCACACCTTCCGGATCCTCGGCGACGACGTCGTGAAGCTGCCGCTGAACCAGCCGGTGACCGTCAAGGTCCAGGCCGCCCCGGGCTCCGCGGGCATCAAGAGCGCGATCCTGGAGGTCGACGACCCGCGCACGGAGGGCGTCGACAAGCAGATCCTCACCACCGTCGTGGTCGCCTCCCCGGTGGACTTCACCTGGTCGGCGTCGGGTTCGGTGCAGCGCAACGCCACCCGGTCGTACTTCGTGAACGTGCCCGAGGGCGCCAAGTCGCTGGAGGTCGCGATCGGCGGGCTCAAGGACAAGAGCCAGACCCGGTTCATCGCCATCCACCCGTACGGCGTCCCGTCCGACAACACCTCGACGCCCTACTGCTACAACAACTACCTGGACGGCAACGGCTGCAAGCCCGACGTGCGCGCGTACGCCGACCCGCAGCCCGGCGTCTGGGAGGTCGAGGTCGAGGCCCGGCGTACGTCCCCGCTGCTCGACAACCCCTTCCGGCTGGACGTCTCCGTCCTCGGCGCGGCCTTCGACCCGGAGACCGTGACCGTCCCCGAGGCCAAGGTCGGCACCCCGACCGCCGCCTCCTGGAAGGTGACCAACAAGTACGCCGCGCTCGACGGCAAGCTGGTCGGCGGCCCGCTCGGCTCCGCCAAGTCGGCCCGTCCGGCCATCAAGCAGGGCGAGACGCAGACCACCACGGTGGCGGTCCCGGCCGGCGCCAAGTCCCTGGACGTGGCGATCGGCGGCGTCTCCGACACTGCCGCCGACCTGGACCTGACGGTCTACGACGCGAGCGGCAAGCAGGTCGCGCAGTCCGCGGACGGCGACTCGGAGGAGGCGGTCTCCGTACCGTCCCCGGCCGCCGGCACGTACACCATCCAGGTCGTGGGCTACTCGGTCCCGTCCGGCTCCACGGACTACGACTACCGGGACGTGTTCTTCTCCTCCTCGCTCGGTTCCGTCACGGTCGACGGCTCGGCCCCGGTCAAGCTCGGCACCGGTGACTCGGCCACGGTGACCGGCCAGGTCACGGCCGCCGCCGAGGCCCCGGCCGGCCGCGAGTTCTTCGGCCGGGTCCAGCTGGTGAACGCCCGCGGCACGGTCGCGGGCAGCGGCAGCGTGAAGATCGAGAAGGTCACGCCGTAACGGAGTGACGCGCACGGCGGGGGCGGGTGTCCGACCGGACACCCGCCCCTTCCGTATGTGGCGCACCGGCCGCACCGGGGCCGGATGTCCGGCCGACCGCCACGCAGGGGCTCACGACCCGCCTTCCGGGGTGCAGGCCGTGTGCCGGGAACCGGGCAGGGCCCGGACGATCCAGGCGCGGTCGGCGGCCACCCGGGCGTCACCCACCGACCACAGACTCGCGCGCTCCTCGCCGCGGGCGACCCGCACGAGCACGTGCTGTCCGGTGCGGGGCGCCGGTTCCGCGGTGCCGTCGAGCAGGAAACCGACCTCGGCCGGGCCGTGCGCGGGCCGGTAGGAGCGGGTCACGGTCAGCGTGACCCGGCTCCACGAGGAGCCCTGCCGCCGCTGCACCTTCACCACCGTGCCCTCGACCACCAGCCGGGAGCAGGCCAGCTCGCGCTCCGGATCCGCCGGGCGCCCGGCGGCCTCCGGAGTCACCGCCTTCCCCCCGGCGTCGGCGGCGCTCTTCGCGTCCCCGCCGCTGTCGTCCGCGCCGAGGCCCGCCCGCGTGACCAGCCAGCCGAAGCCGACGACCAGCGAGCAGGCCGCGGCACCGGCGAGCGTGCCGAGCGCGATGCGCAGCGCACGGCGGGGGCCGGACGGACGGCCCGGACGCGGGGGCCGGGACGGCCCTGCGGGACGCGTGACGCTCCGCGGCCGTCCACCCGCCGGGCGTCCGGCCGCGGTCGGCGAGGGCGCCGGGCCCTCCGTCGGCGCCGGCGACTCCGGGGACCGGTCCTCGCGCCCCCCGGTCAGGGGTTCCTCGGTCAGCGCCCGGGCCAGCCGGTCCAGGTGCTCCCTCAGCAGCGACACGTCGGCCTCGGCCGCCCGGTGCTCGGCCAGGAAGGCGGGGTCCCGTCGGGCGTCCGCCGGCAGGGGGTCGCCGGTGATCGCCGCCATCAGGGCGTCCATGCCGCCGTACTCCCCGGCACTCTCCGCGCCCCGCGCACTGTCGTGTCCGGCGGTCACGTCACACCACCTCGTCGTCGTGCAGCCGCTCGCGCAGCGCGCGGACCGCCGTGTGCAGCCTGCTCTTGACCGTGCCCTCGGGGATGCCCAGCTCCTCGGCTATGCCCCGCACCGGCAGGTCGGCGAAGAAGCGCAGGACGACCACCTGCCGCTGCGCGGCGGGCAGTTCGTCCAGGCCCCGGGCGACGGCGAGGGAGAGCAGGCTGGTCTCCTCGCCGGAGGGGTGCGCGGGCTCGTGCAGCGCGGCCAGCCGCTCCCCCAGCCGTTCCCGGCGCCGCTTGGCCCGGTGCCAGTCCATGGCGAGGTTGGAGGCGACCACCGCCGCCCACGCCGACACGTCCCGCGGTGCCTCGCGGCCGCTCGCCGTCCGCTCCAGCAGCCGCAGCCGTACCTGCTGCACCCCGTCCGGCAGGTCCGACTGCGGCACCCCGCCCAGCGCGAGCACCGCCCGCACCCGGCGTTCCTGGGCCGCGTCCAGCGGATCGTCACCGGCACGTTCCGCACCGGCGTACGCCCCCTGGTCGCGGCGCGCCCCTCCGCGCAGCACAAGCCACCCCCTCACGCGTTTGCCCCTACGACGCCGCAGCCGGGCGGAACGTTCGGGCGCGCCCGGGATTTCCCCGCCGCCCGCAGAGGTGTACGTCACACCTCCGTGTGGCCGGAACCCGGACGGGCAGGAACCGCACAGCACAGCTTCCGGCGCGGACGGCTTGATGAGCGAATTTCTCCAGCTCAGCGGGGTGTCCGACGGAGTTGTGGAACCGTCCGCCGGGTGCCCGTGTCCCATTCTTCGGGCACGCGGCGCAAAGAATTGGACAGGTGGACCGGGGTCGGCCGCATGATGGAAAAGCCCCGGTCATGCGAGAGACACAAAGAGGGAGACGCTGTGAGGGTCGGAATCGTCGGAGCCACCGGTCAGGTCGGCACGGTCATGCGCAGGATCCTCGTGGAGCGGAACTTCCCGGTCACGGAGCTGCGCCTGTTCGCCTCGGCCCGCTCGGCCGGGACGGTGCTGGACGGCGTGACGGTGGAGGACGCGACGACCGCCGACTACACCGGCCTCGACATCGTGATCTTCTCCGCGGGCGGCGCGACCTCCCGGGCGCTGGCCGAGAAGGTGGCCTCGCAGGGTGCCGTCGTGATCGACAACTCCTCCGCCTGGCGCAAGGACCCCGAGGTCCCGCTGGTCGTCTCCGAGGTGAACCCGCACGCGATCGCCGACCGCCCCAAGGGCATCATCGCCAACCCGAACTGCACCACCATGGCCGCCATGCCGGTTCTGAAGGTGCTGCACGAGGAGGCCGGCCTGGAGGCGCTGATCGTCGCCACGTACCAGGCGGTGTCCGGTTCCGGTCTCGCGGGCGTGGCCGAACTGCACGGCCAGGTGCAGAAGGTCGCCGCCGAGGCCGACAAGCTGACCCACGACGGCGCGGCGGTCGACTTCCCCGAGCCGCAGGTCTACAAGCGCGCCATCGCCTTCAACGTCCTCCCGCTCGCGGGCAGCATCGTCGACGACGGTCTGAACGAGACCGACGAGGAGCAGAAGCTGCGCAACGAGTCCCGCAAGATCCTGGAGATCCCCGACCTGAAGGTCTCCGGCACCTGCGTGCGCGTCCCGGTCTTCTCCGGCCACTCCCTCCAGGTCAACGCCCGTTTCGCCCGCCCGATCCCCCCCGAGCGCGCGACCGAGCTGCTCGCGAAGGCCCCCGGCGTCGCCCTCTCCGAGATCCCGACCCCGCTGCAGGCGGCCGGCCAGGACCCCGCGTACGTCGGCCGGATCCGCCGCGACGAGACGGTGGACAACGGCCTCGCGCTGTTCATCTCCAACGACAACCTCCGCAAGGGCGCCGCGCTGAACGCGGTGCAGATCGCGGAGCTGGTGGCGGCGGAGCTGTCCGCGAAGAAGTAGGGCGCGCACGGCGTGTGCGGGAAGGGGCGGTCACGGCGACGTGACCGCCCCTTCCCCGTTCCCCGGCCCCGCCCGCACCGCCACACCCACCGCCACACCCACCGGCGGGAACCGGACATCGCCTTACCCCTCGATCGCATGGAAGGATGGCGCAACCGACACATAACGAGGAGATGACCGCGTGCCTGGCACAAACCTGACTCGCGAAGAGGCACAGCAGCGGGCCGAGCTGCTGACCGTTGACTCGTACGAGATCGATCTCGACCTCTCCGGCGCGCAGGAGGGCGGTACCTACCGGTCCGTGACCACGGTGCGCTTCGACGTCGCCGGGGACGGCGCGGAGTCGTTCATCGACCTGGTGGCCCCGACCGTCCACGAGGTGGTCCTCAACGGCGACCAGCTGGATCCCGCCGAGGTCTTCGCCGACTCGCGGATCGCCCTGCCGGGGCTGCTCAAGGGACGCAACGTCCTGCGGGTCGTCGCCGACTGCGCCTACACCAACACCGGTGAGGGCCTGCACCGCTTCGTCGACCCGGTCGACGAGCAGGCCTACCTGTACACCCAGTTCGAGGTCCCGGACGCCCGCCGCGTCTTCGCCTCCTTCGAGCAGCCCGACCTGAAGGCCACCTTCCAGTTCACGGTGAAGGCACCGACTGGCTGGACGGTCATTTCGAACTCGCCCACGCCGGAGCCCAAGGACGACGTCTGGGCCTTCGAGCCGACGCCCCGGATCTCCTCGTACATCACGGCCCTCATCGTCGGCCCCTACCACTCGGTGCACAGCGTGTACGAGAAGGACGGGCAGTCCGTGCCGCTCGGCATCTACTGCCGGCCCTCGCTCGCCGAGTTCCTCGACTCGGACGCGATCTTCGAGGTCACCCGGCAGGGCTTCGACTGGTTCCAGGAGAAGTTCGACTACGCGTACCCGTTCGCCAAGTACGACCAGCTGTTCGTGCCGGAGTTCAACGCGGGCGCGATGGAGAACGCGGGCGCCGTCACCATCCGCGACCAGTACGTCTTCCGGTCCAAGGTGACCGACGCGGCGTACGAGGTGCGGGCGGAGACCATCCTGCACGAGCTGGCCCACATGTGGTTCGGCGACCTGGTCACCATGGAGTGGTGGAACGACCTGTGGCTGAACGAGTCGTTCGCCACCTACACCTCCATCGCCTGCCAGGCCGCCGCGCCGGGCTCCCGCTGGCCGCACTCGTGGACCACGTTCGCCAACTCGATGAAGACCTGGGCGTACCGGCAGGACCAGCTGCCGTCCACGCACCCGATCATGGCGGACATCCGCGACCTGGACGACGTGCTCGTCAACTTCGACGGCATCACCTACGCCAAGGGCGCGAGCGTGCTGAAGCAGCTCGTCGCGTACGTCGGCGAGGACGAGTTCTTCCGGGGCGTGCAGGCCTACTTCAAGCGGCACGCCTTCGGCAACACGCGTCTGTCGGACCTGCTGGGCGCCCTGGAGGAGACCTCGGGGCGTGACCTGAAGACCTGGTCGAAGAAGTGGCTGGAGACCGCCGGCATCAACATCCTGCGGCCCGAGATCGCCACCGACGCCGACGGTGTCATCACCTCCTTCGCCGTCCGCCAGGAGGCCCCGGCCCTGCCGGCCGGTGCCAAGGGCGAGCCGACCCTGCGGCCGCACCGCATCGCAATCGGCCTGTACGACCTGGACGCCGCGAGCGGCAAGCTGGTGCGCACCGAGCGGATCGAGCTGGACGTCGACGGCGAACTGACCGCCGTACCGCAGCTGGGCGGCAGGCCCCGTCCGGCGGTCGTCCTGCTCAACGACGACGACCTGTCCTATGCCAAGGTCCGCCTGGACGAGGAGTCGCTGAGGACCGTCACCGAGCACCTCGGCGACTTCGAGGCGTCCCTGCCGCGCGCGCTGTGCTGGGCGTCGGCCTGGGACATGACGCGGGACGCCGAGCTGGCCGCCCGCGACTACCTCTCCCTCGTCCTGTCGGGCATCGGCAAGGAGTCCGACATCGGCGTCGTGCAGTCGCTGCACCGCCAGGTCAAGCTGGCGATCGACCTGTACGCCGACCCGGCCGCCCGCGAGGCGCTGCTGGCCCGCTGGACCGACGCCACGCTGGCCCACCTGCGGGCGGCCGAGCCGGCCGGCGACCACCAGCTGGCCTGGGCCCGGGCGTTCGCGGCGACCGCGCGCACCCCGGAGCAGCTGGACCTGCTGGAGGCCCTGCTGGACGGCACGCAGACCGTCGAGGGGCTGGCCGTGGACACCGAGCTGCGCTGGGCGTTCGTGCAGCGGCTCGCGGCGGTCGGCCGGTTCGACGAGGCCGAGATCGCCAACGAGTACGAGCGGGACCGCACCGCCGCCGGTGAGCGGCACGCGGCCACCGCCCGCGCGGCCCGGCCCACCGCCGAGGCCAAGGCGGAGGCGTGGGCGTCGGTCGTCGAGTCCGACAAGCTGCCCAACGCCGTGCAGGAGGCCGTGATCGGCGGCTTCGTGCAGACCGACCAGCGCGAGCTGCTGGCGGACTACACGGACAGGTACTTCGAGATCCTCAAGGGCGTGTGGGACTCCCGGTCCCACGAGATCGCCCAGCAGATCGCGATCGGTCTGTACCCGTCGGTGCAGGTGTCCGAGGAGATCCTGGCGAAGACGGACTCCTGGCTGGCCGCGGCCGAGCCGAGCGCGGCCCTGCGCCGCCTCGTCTCGGAGTCCCGTGCGGGCGTCGAGCGCGCGCTGCGGGCCCAGGCGGCGGACGCCGCGGCCGCCGCGTAACCGCCGGACCACGACGAAAGGGCGCCCGGTGACCCACCGGGTGCCCTTTCGCATGGGCCGCCACCGGGCCGCCGCGCCCGCTAGCCGCCGGCCCGGGTGGCGGCCGCGTCGTGCAGGGCCCGCAGGACACGGGTCACCGCGGTTCCGCTCTCCGCGCCCCTGCGCACCGCGCCCACCACATGGCGTACGGGCCGGTCCGGGCCCAGTTCGCGCAGGACCACGCCCGTACGGCGGCCGGCCGCCATCCTCGGTACCAGGGCGACGCCCATCCCCGCCTCCACCAGGGCGAGGATCGCGGTCCAGCCGGAGGCGGAGTGACCCTGGTGGGGGCTGAAGCCGGCCGCCTCGCAGGCCCGCCGGGTGATGTCGGACCAGGGTCCGCTGCCGCCGAAGATCCAGGGTTCCGCCGCGAGGTCCGGCAGCCGCAGCCCGTCGGCGCGGGCGAGCGGATGGCCCGGCGGCAGGGCGACGTCCAGCGGGTCGGTGAGCAGGGGCACGCGGGTGAAGCGGGGGTCCGCCGCGCTCGGCGCCTCGGCCGCGAGGGACAGGGCGAGGTCCACCTCTCCCGCGGCCAGCAGCTCGTAGGCCTCGGCGGCCTCCGCCTCCCTGACCCGTACCGAGATCCGGGGGTGCGACTCGCGCAGGGCCCGCACGGCCGGTACGACCAGGGCGGGCACCGCCGTCGGGAAGGCGCCGACGCGTACCTCGCCGGCGTCTCCCCGCGCGTACGCCGCGAGTGCCGCATCCGCCCGCTCCAGCTGCTCGAACACCGCCTCGGCGTGGGCCAGCACCAGCCGGGCCGCGTCGGTGAGCCGCACCCGGCGGCCCTGCGCCTCCAGCAGGGGTACGCCGAGCTGCCGGGCGAGGTTGGTGAGTTGCTGGGAGACGGCGGACGGAGTCATGTGCAGGGCCTCGGCCGTCGCCGTCACGGTCCCCCGCTCGCGCAGGGTGCGCAGGATCCGCAGCTTCCTCAGGTCCCACTCGGCCATGGCGCGCACGTTACCCGTCGTCACCGCGCCGGCCGGCCGCCGGGCTGCCGGGTCCCGCGCCGTGCGGCACAGTCCGGCGACCGGTGCCGGCGCCGAGGACGACGCCGCCCAGGATCAGTGCCAGGCACAGCAGTTGCGGCCATCCGGTGCGCTCGCCGAGTACCGCCCAGGACAGCAGGGCCACGCAGACCGGCTGGAGGTGGTAGACGACGCCGGCGCGGGTGGCGCCGATCAGGGCGACGGCCTTGTTCCAGGCGAAGAAGGCCACGGCGGAGGAGGCCACGCCGACGTAGAGCAGGGGCAGCACCGTCCCGGGGGACGGGGTGAAGCCGCCCTGCACGGCGAGACTGACGGCCTGCGCGGGCAGCAGCAGGACCGTGCCCGTCAGGAAGGTGGTGAACAGGAAGGCGGCTCCGCCGAGTTCCGCGGGCCGGCGGCGCAGCAGCGCGCTGTAGCCGGCGAAGCAGCAGGCGGCGCCGATCATCCACAGAGCACCGGCCGAGAGGTCCGCGTCGCCGCCGACGAGCAGCGTCACGCCCGCGCAGGCGACGATCAGTCCTGCGGTGCGCCGCCCGCCGAGCCGGACGCCGGCCAGCCGTTCGCACACCGCCATGAGCACAGGGGAGGCGGCCATGATCATGCCCATGGTGGCGGCCGGGGTGGTCAGACCGGCCTGGTTCACGAGGGTGTTGTAGACGGCCACGCCGAGCAGCGAGGCGCACAGGACGTAGCGGCCGTGCCGCCGGATCCGGGCCCGCGCCCGCCATGCCTGCCGGGCGCCGAAGGGAGCGACGGCGATCAGTGCGACGACCCAGCGCCAGAAGGCCTGCTGGACGGGCGGGACGCTGTCGTGCAGACCCCGGGAGGTGACGAAGCTGCCGGACCAGACGACCGTGGCGAGGGCGGCGCAGGCGAGTCCGGGGAGCGGGCCGGCGGCCCGGCGGGACGGAAGGCGGGACGGGAGGCGGGGCGGGAGGGTGGGGCGGGGCGGGAGGGTGGGGCGGGGCGAGGCGGTGGTCCGGTGCAGGACGGCGGCCACGGGGGTCCTTTCCGTGCGGGAGTGGGTGCTTCCTCACCGTCCCAGCGCCCGACCTGTCAGGTCCATCGAAACTTTTCGACCGTTCTCTTCAGCTGAACCGAACGGTCGCGGGGGTCGTCGGGCCGAGGTGGCGGGTGACGGCCGTCTCGATCTCCGCCGGTGTCGGCGCGTCGGCGGCCCAGGCCGCGTAGCCGTCGGGCCGCACCAGCACGGTGGTGCGGCGGCCGCCCGCCCGGCGGACCACGGCCAGCCGGTCCGCGCGGCCGGATCCCGCCTCGTACGGCTCCGGCGTGATCAGCACGAACCGTCCGCCGCGCAGCGCCTCGTACAGGCGGCCGCCGCCGGACAGCGTGACGTCCGCGACGCGGGCGCCGGTGAGGGCGTGGGCGCCGCGCGGTGCGGGATAGCGGTAGCCGATGCCGGTGACCTGGCCGGCGACCTTGCGGCGGGCCGGGCCGCACGCGTCGAGGAAAGCGGTGAGCGCGGCGCGGGCCGCCAGCGTCCAGGGGCGCTTGGCCATGGCGAGGCGCACGATCCCCCCGCTGCTGCGCAGCACCGCCCGGCCGACCGGGTGCCGTTCGTCCTGGTAGGTGGCCAGCAGGGCGGGGTCCGCGTGGCCGCCCACCACGGCGGCGAGCTTCCAGCTCAGGTTCGCCGCGTCCTGGAGGCCGGTGTTCATCCCCTGCCCGCCGGCCGGGGTGTGCACGTGCGCGGCGTCGCCGGCGAGGAAGACCCGGCCGACCCGGTAGGCCGGCGCCTGCCGCTCGTCGCTGTGGAAGCGGGACATCCAGCGGGCGTCGTGCATCCCGAAGTCCCGGCCGAGCGCGAGCCGCGTGATCTCCTTGACCTCCGCCAGTTCCAGGGGCTCGTGGTCGGCGACGTCACGGCCGCGGTGCCAGCCGATCACCCGGTAGTAGCCGTCGCCGAACGGCGCGAGGAAGGCGAAGGCGTCGCCGACGGCGTCGACGGTGAGCAGGGTCGGGGGCTTCTCGGCGAGCCGGACGTCGGCGAGCACGACGGACCGGATCACCGACCGGCCCGGGAAGGGCAGCCCGATCGCCTGCCGCACCGCACTGCGCATCCCGTCGGCGCCGACGACGTACGCGGCCCGGACCGTCTCCGTGCGCCCCTCCGGTCCCCGGGCCTCGACCGTCACGCCGGCCGCGTCCTGGGTGAGCCCGGTCAGCTCGGTCTCGTAGCGGAAGTCGGCGCCCGCCTCGACCGCGCGCCGCTCCAGCGCCTTCTCCACCTCGTACTGCGGGAGGACGAGGAGGTGGCGGTAGCGGGAGGGGAGGGCGGAGAGGTCCATGGTCAGCCGGCCGAAGAGACCGAGCCGGTCGAGGGGCTGCCCGACGGCCTCCAGGTCGTCGGCGAGGCCGCGGGCGTCGAGCTGTTCGAGGGTGCGGGCGTGCAGGACGAACGCGCGGGAGAGGTTGCTGATCCGGTGGGGGCGCTTCTCCAGGACGGTGACGGGGACGCCGGCGGCGGCGAGGTCGCCCGCGAGCAGGAGCCCGGTGGGGCCGCAGCCGACGATCACGACGCGGGGCGCCGGGGCGGTGTCGGTGCGGTGGGTGCCGGTGGGTTCGGTGGTGCCGCTCATGATGGCCTCCGGGGTGCCGACGCCTGTAGGTCAACAACTGTTGGTCAACGCTTGTTGGCAAGCGTAGGACGGCGGCGACGTCTGGTCAACACTTGTTGGCCCACGCGTGTTGGCCTACGCTCGTGGGCATGATGGGCAGCACGGAGACGAACCAGGCCGGGGAGCAGTCCGGCGCGCGGACGAAGCAGGCGGGGAAGGAGTCCGGCGACCGCGTCACCGGGCAGGCGCGCCGTTCCGGCGCCACCCGGTCGGCCATCCTCGCCGCGGCCCGGGAGCGCTTCGCCGCCGACGGGTACGAGCGGGCCACCATCCGGGCCGTCGCCAGGGACGCGCGCATCGACCCGTCGATGGTGATGCGCTACTTCGGCAGCAAGGAGGGCCTGTTCGCGGCGGCCGTCGCGCTGGATCTGCGGCTGCCCGACCTGGCACAGGTACCGCGCGAGGACATCGGGCGGACGCTGGTGGGCCACTTCCTGAACCTGTGGGAGGAGAACGAGGAGCTGACGGCCGTCCTCCGGGTGGGTGCCACCAACGAGGCCGGCGCCGAGCGGATGCAGGGCATCTTCCGGGAGCAGCTGCTGCCGGTGGCCCGGCAGGCCTGCCCCGATCCCGAGCAGGTGCCGGCCCGGGCCGCGCTCTGTGCCGCACAGCTGCTGGGTCTCGCGCTGACCCGCTACGTGCTGAGGCTGCCGCCGGCCCGCGCGCTCACCCGGGAGGAACTGGTGGCCTGGCTCGGGCCGACGGTCCAGCGCTACCTGACGGCACCGAACCCCTAGCCGAACCCCTGACCGGTCCCCCGGGCGGTCCCCCGGCCGAAAACACCGAGGGCGCCGGTCTCACCCCGGTACGGCGTGTGCGCGTACCGCGGGTGGGACGGGCGCCCCGGTGGGAGAAGCAGTCGTCAGGCCTTGGCCCGGACGTTGGACGTGGTGTCGTCCTTCTTGCCGTGCGACTTGTCCAGCAGCATCACCAGGCCGGCGATGACCACGAACAGCGCGACCGGGAGGAGCACGTAGAGGCCCAGCGTCTGGATGACGCTCAGGCCGGGGCCGGGGTCGTCGCCGTCGTCGCGGGTCAGCGCGAGCGCGGGGGACGACATGAGCAGCATCATCAGCGTCGTACCGGCGGCCAGGGCGCCGGCGCGCAGGGCGTTCTTCTTGTCCACGGAACTCAAGTTAGCGAACGGTCGTCGGGGCCGCGCGCCCGGGGTGCCCTAGCAGGACCTCCGCACCGGGCGGGACCGCGGCCTCGGGGCGGAAGCCCCGGGCAACGGCAGCACGCCGACCGCACGCCGACACCCCGCCGCACGCCGGCGCCCCGACCGCACGCCGACGGCCCCTGCCGTACGCCGGCGCCCTCCGCCGTACGGCAGTCCCTCCTCCTCACGCGCCCGGCGCGCCCGGCGCGGCCGACTGACCTCACGGACCTGACGGCCGCAGCACCTCCAGCAGGCCCCGCAGCCGCGGCGACGCCGTCAGCTCCTCCAGCGGCACCGGCCTGCCCTCCCGGTCGGCGATCGGCAGCCGCCAGTTGGGATACTGGTCCCAGGTGCCCGGCAGGTTCTGCGGGCGGCGGTCGCCCACGCCGTCCGGCAGCCAGACCCCGATCAGCCGGGCCGGAGTGCGCAGCAGGAAGCGGTGGACCGCGCGGATCTCCTCCTCCTCGTCGGAACCGGGCGGTCCGGCCGCCGGGCTGTCCAGCAGGCCGAGGCTGCCGAGCAGGGCGAGCCACTCCGCCGTGTCCGCCGCGGCCTCGGCGCGTTCCTCGACCGCCGAACGGGTGAGCAGTCCCAGGCGGTCGCGCAGGTCGACGTGGTCGCCGGTGAGCCGGGCGGCGGTGGGCGGCAGGTCGTGGGTGGTGGCGGTGGCCAGACAGTCGGCGCGCCACCGCTCGGGCGGCAGCGGGTGTCCGTCGCCCTCCCAGTCCCGCTCGAACCACAGCACGGAGGTGCCGAGCACCCCGCGCCGCTGCAGCGCCTCGCGCACGCCGGGTTCGACGGTGCCCAGGTCCTCGCCGATGACCACGACCCCGGCGCGGGTGGCCTCCAGGGCGAGGGTCGCGAGCATGGCGTCGGCGTCGTGACGCACGTAGGTGCCCTCGGTGGGCGGGCTGCCCTGCGGCACCCACCAGAGCCGGAACAGGCCCATGACGTGGTCGATGCGCAGCGCGCCCGCGTACCGGAAGAGGGCGCGCAGGAGTTCGCGGTAGGGGGCGTGGCCCAAGGCGGCGAGCCGGTCGGGACGCCAGGGCGGCAGGCCCCAGTCCTGGCCGCGGGCGTTGAAGGCGTCCGGTGGCGCGCCGACCGACATTCCGGCGGCGAACACGTCCTGCTGCGCCCAGGCGTCGGCGCCCACCGGGTGCACCCCGACGGCGAGGTCGTGCACGATCCCGACCGGCATGCCGGCCTCGCGGGCGGCACGCTGGGCCGCCCGCAGCTGGCCGTCGGTGAGCCAGGCCAGGCGGGCGTGGAAGGCCACCCGGCCGGCGAGTTCGGCGCGGGCACGGGCGGTGGCGGGCGAGCGGGGGTCGCGCAGCCCGTCCGGCCAGCCGTGCCAGTCGGAGCCGTGCACCTCGGCGAGGGCGCACCAGGTGGCGTGGTCGTCGAGGGCCTGGCCGTGAGCGGCGCGGAAGTCGTCGTAGGCGGCCTGCCGGCCGGGGCCGAGGGGGACGGCGAGGACCAGTTCCAGTGCCTCCCGCTTCAGCTCCCACACGGCGTCCCGGTCGATGAGCGCGCCCTTGTCGAGTACGTCCTCCCGCAGCCGCCCGGCCCGCTCCAGCAGGGCGGCCAGGCGCGCGCGGTCCTCGACGTAGCCGAACTCGGGGATCTCCTCGATCCGCAGGTGCACGGGGTCGGGGAAACGGCGGGAGGAGGGCCGGTACGGGGAGGGGTCGGTGGGAGCACCGGGCACGGCCGCGTGCAGGGGGTTGACCTGCACGAACCCGGCTCCGGCGGTGCGCCCCGCCCAGCTCGCGAGCTCGGCGAGGTCACCGAGGTCGCCCATGCCCCAGGAGCGGTGGGAGAGCAGGGAGTACAGCTGGACGAGAACGCCCGAGGAGCGTCCGGGCGGGGCGGGGAGGCGGTCGGGGGCGACGACGAGATGGGCCCGGCCGGTGCGCCCGTCGGGCGCGAGGGCGGTGAGCCGGTGGACGCCGAGCGGGAGGCCGGCGGTCCCTGAGCGCTCCTGCCCGTCCTCGGTCAGCACGTCCAGCCGGGTTCCGGGGGGCAGTGCGGCGAGGGCGGCGGGCGGCTCGGCGCCGGCCCACTGCACCACCGTCGGCGGCAGCAGGCGTTCGCGCAGTTCGCGTTCCCGCTCGGCGAGCGCGGCGCGGACGGCGTCCGGGGTGCCCGCGTCGACGCCGAGGGCGGTCAGGGCGGCGGCCACGGCGGAGGCGGGTACCGCGACGGTGCGGTCCGGCGCGGGACTGTAGGAGGTGGCGACCCCGTGCAGCCCGGCGAGCCGGGTGAGGTCCTCACCGGCGGGCGCGGACGCCGCGCCCGTGTCGCCGGGTCCGGCCGCGACGGTTCCGGCCGGCCCGGGCAGCTCCGCGTCGTCGTGCCCCGCGGCCATCTACAGCCCCGGGGCGTAGCAGTCCGGGACCGGGTCGGACTCGCTGGTCAGCGGGGCGGTCTCGGCGAGCGGGGGCTCACTGGTCAGGGGCTCGGCGTCGGGCAGCGGCGGTTCGCTGGTGAGGGGGGCCTGGGTGCAGGCGCTCTCCGCGCTGAAGACGCACAGGCGGACCGTGTCGGTGTCGGCGGACTGCTCCGCCACGGGTTTGAACTGGGCCGGGATCGTGGGTGCGGCCACTGGGGCCTCCTTTTCGATGGTGCGGCTTTTGACGGTTTACGGCAGGCCTACCCAATGACGGCGTCGGCACGCGTGGCCGTTGCCGGAGCACCTGATGGGGTGGCGGTGATCCGTTGCCGGGCCGGTGATCGATAGAGGAGGTGTGAGACTGTTCCGCCCCATGGGGGGCCAGCGGGAGAAGGACGACGGCGCGGACGCGGCGCTGTTGCGGGCCGTCGCCGCGGGGGACGCGGCCGCGATGGCCACCCTGTACGACCGGCACGCGGGCTGGCTGCACGCGCGGCTGACCCGGCGGTGCGCCGACCCGGAGGTCGTGCGCGAGGTGGTGCAGGACACGTTCGTCACGGTGTGGCGGTCGGCGGCCGGGCACCGCGGGGAGGACGCCGGCGGCTGGCTGTGGACGATCGCCGCGCGCCGCCTGGTCGACGCCCGGCGCGCGCAGGAACGGGTCGCGCGGTTCGCCGGGCCTCCGCTGGAGCCCGGTTCCGCCGGGCGGTACGAGCCCGCCGCCGCGCCGTCCGCGGAGGACCGGGTGCTGGCGGGGCTGGAGTACGGCGATGTCGGCGCCGCCCTCGACCGGATCTCGCCCGAGCTGCGCGAGGTGCTGCGCGCGACCGTCGTGGACGGGCTGACCACGCGGGAGGCGGCCCGGCTGCTCGGCATACCCGAGGGCACGGTCAAGTCCCGCGCCCGGCGGGCCCGCGCCGAGCTGCGGGCGGCCCTGGACCTGCTGCACCCGTCCCCGCTGGGAGGCACGGCATGACGAACGGCAACGCGCGCATCTGGCACGTGTCCGACGACCTCGCCGCCCGCTACGCCGAGGGCGTGCTGCCGGAGCCGGACGCGTGGTCCCTGGAGAAGCACGTGGAGGGCTGCGGGGGCTGCGCGGCCACGGTGTCGGAGGCGGTGCGCGGCACGGCCGCCGGGACGGTCCTCGCACAGGTGCGGGACGCGGTCCTGGCCTCGATGCCCCCGGCGCAGGCGGCGCCCGCCGTGCGGCGCAGCAGCCCGCGGAGGCCGCGCGTGCCCCACCGGTTCGCGAGGCTGCTGTGGGCCGCGGGGCCCGCGGTGCGCGGGGCGTGGCTGCCCGCGGTGCTCGTGGTGGCCGCCGGCGCGCTGGCCCTGGCGTACGGCACCGGATACCCCGGGGCGCGGGCACTGCTGCTGGCCGTCGCCCCCGTCGTGCCGGTCGCCGGGGTCGCCCTGTCCTACGGTCCGCACGCCGACCCGCTGCACGAGGTCACCGCGGCCACGCCGGGCGGCGGGCTGCGGCTCGCGCTCACCCGGACGGTCGCCGTCCTCGCGGTGAGCCTGCCGCTGCTGACCCTCACCGGTCTGCTGCTGCCCGCGTCCGGCGCCCCGGCCGCCGCGGCCTGGCTGCTGCCGGGGCTGGCGCTGGCGCTCGGCTCGCTGGCCCTGGCCTCCTTCGTGGGGTGCCGGACGGCTGCCCTGCTGACGGGCGGCGGCTGGCTGCTGGCCGTCCTCGGCCCGGTGCCCGCCGCACCCGGCGGCGCGGCCGGCGCGCGGCTGGCCGAGCAGCTCTCCCGCTGCTTCGACGGCGTCGGCGCGCAGAGCGCGTGGGCGTCGGCGGCCGTGCTGAGCGCCGTCCTGGTGACGGCCCGCCGCCCGGTGTACGACCGCCCGCTCGGCCGGTGACGGCAGGCGGCACACCCGCCCCCGCCGACCTCCGCCCTTCATCGCTTTCCTTGATCCGCCTGGAGAGACCTTGACTTCGATACGTGTGTCCGGCCTGCGGGTCCGGCACCGCAGAACGCTCGCCCTCGACTCCCTCGACCTCGGCCTCGGCCCCGGTGTGCACGGGCTGCTCGGGCCGAACGGGGCCGGGAAGACCTCGCTGATCCGGGTGCTGGCCACCGTCGCCCGGCCGGACGCCGGGCGGGTGGAGATCCTCGGCGAGGACACCGCCGGGCACCGCGGCCGGACGGAGGTCCGGCGCCGGCTCGGCTATCTGCCGCAGGAGTTCGGCCACTACCCGGGCTTCACCGTGCGGGAGTTCGTGGCGTACATGGCCTGGCTGAAGGAGATGCCCGCCGAGCGGGTGCCGGACGCCGTGGAGCGGGCCGTGGCCCGGGTGGGCCTCACGGACCGCATCGACGCGAAGGTGCGGACGCTGTCCGGCGGCATGGTCCGCCGGGTCGGCATCGCGCAGGCCGTCGTCAACGACCCGGCCGTCCTGCTGCTGGACGAGCCGACGGCCGGACTGGATCCGGAGCAGCGGGTGGAGTTCCGCGCGCTGCTGCGGGAGCTGGGTGTCACGGCGACGGTCGTGGTCGCGACGCACCTGGTGGAGGACGTGGCCGCCGCCTGCACCGAGGTCACCCTCCTCGACGCCGGGCGGGTCGCCTACCGGGGCACGCCCGAGGCGCTCTCCGCGCTCGGCGAGACCTCCGGCGGCCCCGGCGACCATCCGATCGAGCGTGGGTACAGCGCCGCACTGCGGGCCCACCGCGCGGCGGGCACGGGCGCGCGGGAGGCGGTGTGATGACCGCGGTCACCGAAAGGAGCGCGCCGGCGGCACGGCGGCGCGCACCGCATCCCGTCCGGGCGGAGGCCGTACGCGGCTTCGCGCCCTTCGCGGGGGCCGCGGTCCTGCTGACGTCCGGCGTGATGCTGGGCGGCAAGGCGGACCGGTGGCAGGGCGACTGGGGGGCGACCGCCGCACTCCTGCACACCGCGCTGCTGATCCTGGTGCCGCTGGCCGCCGCCGCGGGATGCTGGCAGGGCGGGCGTGAGCGGCGGCGCCGTACCGAGGAGCTGTGGGCCACGGCCGTACGGCCGCCGCTGACCGGGTTCCTGGCCTCGGCGCTCCCGACGGCGGCCTGGGTCGCGGCCGGCTACCTGGCCGGTGCGGCTCTGGCGCTGCTCGCGTGTTGGCCGTACGCGCTCGGCGGCGGGCCGCGGCTCGGGCTGCTGCCCGGGGACACGGTGGCCATGGCGTCGGCCTCGCTGGCGGGCCAGGTGCTCGGCCGGGTCGTGCCGACGCGGCTGGCGGCACCGCTGCTGGCCCTCGCCGGGTACGTGGGGCTCGCGCTGCTCCTGCGGGGCCCCTCGGACGCGAGCCATGAACTGAGTCCCGCCCGTGTCGTCGGCGACGCCCAGCTGCCCGTGTGGTGGCAGCCGGCGGCGATGGCCGCCTGGACGGGCGGCCTGGCCCTCGCCGCCGTGCTGGCGTACGCCGCCCGGCGCCGGGCGACGGCCCTGCTGCCGCTGGCCGCCGCCGTGGCCGCGGGCGTGCTGCTCGTGCAGACCGGCGACGGCCTGTGGCGGCACGATCCGCTGACGCGCCGCCAGGTCTGTGACACCTCGACCACGCCGGCGATCTGCGTCAACGCCCGGTACGCGGGTCTGTTGCCGCAGGTCAAGGAGGCCCTGTCGGGAATCACGGACAAGCTGGCGGGGGTGGAGAACCTGCCGGCGCGCTGGGACGACCTGCCGGGCGGGCCCGACGACCGGGCGCACCTGCCGATGGTGACGCCGATGGGGTGGTCGGTCGTACGGGGGCGGCTGACGGATCCGCGGCAGTACGCCTGGGAGGCGGCCGCCGCGCTGGACGGGCACGAGGAGTGCGACGACCCGCGGGTGCTGGAACTGGACGAGCTGGTCGAGCACTACCTGGCGCCCAGCCCCGCCGAGTCGCACTTCGACGACCTGTACCGGCACGGCACCAAGGCCCAGCGTGCCGAACAGCGCAGGAAGGAGGCCGCGCGGGCGCGCCTCGCGGCGATGAGCGGGAAGGAGCGCAGGGCATGGCTGTCGGCGTACTTCGCGACGGCGGGCCGCTGCGACGCCGAGGGGGTGCCGGCCCTGTGAACGCTCCCCCGCCGCACGGTCCCCTCCTGTACGCCCGCTCCCGTTCGCTGCCCCTCGCGCTGGCCGCCCTCGCCGCGACGACCGCCTTCGCGGTGTGGGCCGCCGGGCGGCTGGACGGCTCCCCGGACCCCTACCACCGGGTGGCGATCGTGACGTCGGCCCCACTGCTGGCGTCGGCGGTGATCGGGGCGAGTCTGTACTCGGCCTCGGCCGAGCTGGACGGCACGGCCGTACGACCGTGGTGGCCGCGGCGCATGGCCCAGCTCGCGGCGCTGACCGCGGTCGCGGCGGCGCTGCTGCCCCTGGCCGTCCTCGGGCACCCGGAGACGATCGGGCCGGGCGCGGTGATCCGCAACACGCTGGGCTGCACGGGCGTCACGGCGGCCGCCGCCGTCCTGCTC
Organism: Streptomyces sp. NPDC015139; assembly: GCF_043079785.1. Lineage (NCBI taxonomy): Bacteria > Bacillati > Actinomycetota > Actinomycetes > Kitasatosporales > Streptomycetaceae > Streptomyces > Streptomyces sp. NPDC015139. The sequence continues at coordinate 83,114 of NZ_JBIBUW010000007.1, forward strand.
GGCGCCCGGCTGAGCTGGCTGCCGGCCTTCGCCTACGTCTCCGCCCTGTACCTGGGCTTCCACCGCGTCCGGGGCTGGGGGGCGACGGTGTGGGCGTGGCCGATGCAGCCGGGGGCGGAGCGGGGAGCATGGGCGACGGCCCTGGCCGCGTTCGCGCTGGGCACCGCCTGGTACGCGGTCCGGGGTGCGCGCCCCGAGCGGCAGCGCACCTGAGACGGTGGGCGGGGCAGCCGGCCGCGAGGAGGGGCTGCCCGCCCACATACAACGGGCCCGGAGCGACTAGGCGGAGATGCCGTCGATCCGGGCCAGAGCGTCGTCCGCGCCGTACGGCTGCAAGTAGGGCAGCCAGCGCGGATCCCTGTGACCTGTGCCGATGATGCGCCAGGCCAGACCGGTGGGCGGCGCCGGTTTGTGCCGCAGCCGCCAGCCGATCTCCACGAGGTGACGGTCGGCCTTCACGTGGTTGCAGCGGCGGCAGGAAGCCACCACGTTGTCCCAGACGTGCTTGCCCCCGCGGCTGCGCGGGATGACGTGGTCGACGCTGGTTGCGACGCCACCGCAGTACATGCACCGGCCCCCGTCGCGCGCGAACAGCGCCCGCCGGGTGAGAGGAACGGGCCCGCGGTAGGGGACCCGCACGAATCGCTTGAGCCGGACCACGCTGGGTGCGGGGACTGTGACGGTTGCGCTGTGCAGATAGGCGCCGGATTCCTCGAGGGAGACGGCCTTGTTCTCCAGGACGAGGACGAGCGCGCGGCGGAGCGGTACGACGCCGAGCGGCTCGTACGACGCGTTGAGGACCAGGACATGCGGCACGGGTGCCTCCTTGGGCGTCGGCGGCGCGTGGCTCGCGCCGGGACGATCTGCAGTCAGTCTCCCCTCATGCCTGGTGGAAGCGCCACCATGTCCCGGTAACGGGCTGGGAGTGTTTTCGACCACACCGCATTCATCCCCAGGATCATGACCTGTTCAAGCCAGGGTGAGCCCTGTCTCTCCTGCGCCGCTCCTCGACGGATCGGCCCGGGGCACACACAATCCCCCGTTAGTGTGGTGGTCCTGTCCGACCGGTGATCTTTTCGTGACCTTGCAGACCTTGACCGCCTTGCCGGTACGGACCGCGCAGCACCTTGGAGGTACCTGCCGTGTCGTCCTTGCCCGCCGCCGTGTCGGCCGCCGGTGCATCGCCGTCCCCGTCCCCCTCCGGTTCGACGCCTCCGGCCGTGCCGACGCTCCAGGACGCCCAGGAGAGCGCGACGAACGCGGCGAGCTGGGTCGAGCAGAACTGGTCGACGTGGCTCGCCATGGGGCTGCAGATCCTGCTGATCGTGGCCGTGGCGGTCGCGCTCAGAGCGGTGGTGCGGCGGTCGATCAGCAAGCTGATCGACCGGATGGGCCGCTCCGCGCAGGCGGACGCCGGCGCGCTGGGCGGGCTGCTGGTCAACGCCGAGCGGCGCCGGCAGCGGTCGGCCGCGATCGGGTCGGTGCTGCGCTCGGTGGCGAGTTTCCTGATCCTCGGCACGGCCGCGCTGATGGTGCTGGGCACCTTCAAGATCAACCTGGCGCCGCTGCTGGCCTCCGCCGGTGTCGCCGGTGTGGCGATCGGTTTCGGCGCCCGCAACCTGGTCACGGACTTTCTCTCCGGCGTCTTCATGATCCTGGAGGACCAGTACGGCGTCGGTGACGTGATCGACGCGGGGGTGGCCTCCGGCGAGGTGATCGAAGTCGGGCTGCGGGTGACCAAGCTGCGGGGCGCCGACGGCGAGATCTGGTATGTCCGCAACGGCGAGGTCAAGCGGATCGGCAACCTCTCCCAGGGCTGGGCGACCGCCGGCGTCGACGTGACCGTGAAGGCGAGCGAGGACCTGGACAGGGTCAAGAGCACGCTGGACGAGGTCGCCGAGAAGATGAGCAAGGAAGAGCCCTGGAACGAGCTGCTGTGGGGCCAGATCGAGGTGCTCGGCCTGGACTCCGTGCTGATCGACTCCATGGTGGTCCGCGTCTCGGCGCGGACGATGCCGGGCAAGTCGGTGACGGTGGAGCGGGAACTGCGCTGGCGCGTCAAGCGGGCGTTCGACGCGGCGAGCATCCGGATCGTGGGCGGGGCGACGGCCGTGGAGGACCTGGCGGACACCCCGGACCCGGCGGCGGCGATGGCGGCCCCGTCGGTGTACTCCAACGCGGACTCCCCCCAGTCGGCGGCGGCCTCCCCGATCGCCGCGCAGCGCCCGTCACCACCGGCGAAGTAGGGGCACGGTTCAGCAGGCTCGTTCGGGCGGACACGCGGGGCGTTCCGGCGCACGGGGTGCCCCGTCGTTCTGCCGGGGCGTCCGAAGACCGGTCCCACGACGCGGTCGTGACGCGCCCCGACGAAAGATCGTCTTCACAGGAACCCCGCGTCGCCTCCGCATTTCGTGATCACCTAGGGTCACCTCCACATCGGGCCCTTGCTCTGGAGCGCGACGCCGCCCGGGGGCCCGTCTCGAATGTGGGGAAACATGCGCAAGCTCGCCATAGGCGCCGCCCTGTCCGGCACCCTGGCACTGGCCGGCCTGGCCGCGCCCGCCGCCTCCGCGGCCGACGCGCCGGACCTGACGTTCGCGGGCGTGACCGTGAACAAGGGCAAGGCGGTGACCGTCGGCACCACCGACACGGTGACCGTGCCGGTCTCGTACACCCTGACCCGCCCCAAGGACCTGGTCATCGACCAGGAGAAGAACATCCAGGCGGTGATGCTGTACCGCGGCACGCTGCGGTCGGTCGACAACGAGCTCGGCCCCGACGCCCCGCCCGTCTGCACGACGGCCGCCACCACGGACACGACGGTCACCGAGAACTGCACCGAGAAGATCGTCGTCGACCCCGAGGAGGCGCTGTTCGACGCCGCCGACGCCACCACGTGGAAGGCCGCGGGCGTCTACGGCCACAGCGACAGCGTCTTCTCGGACGACTACCTGCACAGCGAGAACGACGTCACCATGTGGGGCAACCTCGCCTCGGTGAAGGTGCAGCGCGCCGCGCGGCTGACCGTGAACGCCAGCCCCGAGCCCGCGGTCAAGGGCCGGACGCTCACCGTCAAGGGCAGCCTGACGCGGGCCGACTGGGAGCACGGCACGTACCGCGGCTACCAGGGGGTGAAGGTCGTCCTGCAGTTCAAGGCGGACGGCGGCTCCTACGCGAACGTCAAGGGCATCACCTCCGGTACCCAGGGCGCCCTGTCCACCACGGTGAAGGCGACCCGGAGCGGCACCTACCGCTTCGTCTTCGCCGGTACGGCCACGACGGCCGCGAAGACGTCCGCCGGCGACCACGTGACGGTCAAGTAGCCGCCACGACCGCCGAGTAGACCCGGGCCCCGCACGGGCCCGCACGGCCACGCCCCCGAGGTAACGACTCTGTTGCCTCGGGGGCGTTGTCTATTGACGCCCCCTTCGTCCTGGGCTTACGTTCCTCCCACCCCAATAGGAAAGTTTCCTAACAATGATCTCCAGGCGGCCGGTGATCAAGACTGGACGTCCTGCGCAGGTCACTGAGAAGCTGGGCGGCTGGAAAGGCAGGTGTCGACCCCATGGCAGGAACCGCCGGCACGCCGGGCACCCCGCGCGTCCTGCGCGCCATGAACGACCGCGCCGCCCTGGACCTCCTGCTGGAGCACGGGCCGCTGTCGCGCACCCGGATCGGCAAGCTCACCGGCCTGTCCAAGCCGACCGCCTCCCAGCTGCTGGCCCGCCTCGAAGCGGCCGGGCTGGTCCGGGTCACCGGCACCAGCGAGGGCCGGCCGGGCCCCAACGCCCAGCTGTACGCGGTCGATCCCGGTGCCGCGTACGCCGCCGGGCTCGACGTCAGCCCGCACCGCATCCGGGCCGCGGTCGCCGACGTCACCGGCCGCACGGTCGGCGAGCACGAGCTGCCCACCCCGGGCAGACGGCCCGCCCAGCCGGTCGTCCAGCAGGTCACCGAGGCCCTCGACGGCGCCGTGAAGGCCGCCGGGCTCGCCCGGTCCGACGTGCACCGGCTGGTCATCGGCACCCCCGGCGCCTTCGACCCCAACACCGGGCGCCTGCGCTACGCCTCCCACCTGCCCGGCTGGCACTCCCCCACGCTGCTCGACGAACTCGCGGCGGCGCTCCCGATGCCGGTCGAGTACGAGAACGACGTCAACCTCGCGGCCATCGCCGAACAGCGGCTCGGCGCCGCCCGCGGCCACGCGGACTTCGTGCTGCTGTGGAACCAGGAGGGCCTCGGCGCCGCCCTGGTCCTCGGTGGCCGGCTGCACCGCGGCTGGACCGGCGGCGCCGGCGAGGTCGGCTTCCTGCCGGTGCCGGGCACCCCCCTCGTACGCCAGGTGACCAAGGCCAACAGCGGTGGCTACCAGGAGCTGGCCGGCTCCCAGGCGGTACCGAAGCTGGCCCGTGAACTCGGCATCACCGACATCCCGTCGGGGCCGTACACCGACGTGGCCGCCGCACTCGTGGCCCGCGCCGCCGATCACGCGGGCGGCCCGCACCGGGAGTTGCTCCAGACCTACGCGACCCGGCTGGCCACCGGTCTCGCCTCGCTCGTCTCCGTCCTCGACCCCGAACTCGTCGTACTCAGCGGCTCCGCCTTGACGGCCGGCGGCGAGGTGCTGCGCGCCCTCGTCCAGGCCGAGCTGGAGGAACTGGCGGCGGCCCGCCCCCGGCTGGTCGTCGGCGACGTCCACGAGCACCCCGTCCTGCGCGGCGCACTGGAATCGGCGCTCGCCACCACCCGCGACGAGGTCTTCGACACCTCGCGCTGAACCCCGCAACGCCCGGAAAGCACCTCCGCAGCACCTCGGTAGCACCTTCCCCCGCTCACCCACACCGCCCCGGGAGACCTCGCCATGCCCGAAGCCATACCCTCCCTTGCCCGAAAGACGGCTTTTGCCCTGACCGCGTCGCTGGCTCTGCTGGCCACCGCCTGTACCGGCCAGTCCGGCTCGGGCGCCACGGACGACGCCTCCAAGGACACGACGATCAACTTCTGGCACGCCTGGAGCGCCCCGAACGAGGTGAAGGCGGTCAAATCCCTGGTCGCCGGCTTCGAGCGGGCACACCCCAACATCCATGTGAACGTCGTCGGCAACATGACCGACGACAAGATCAACCAGGCGCTGCGCTCCGGCGGCGACCGGGCGCCGGACGTGATCTCCTCCTTCACCACGAACAACGTGGGCAAGTTCTGCTCCTCGGGCGCGCTGGTCGATCTGAACCCCTTCTTCGAGAAGTCGAAGATCGATCCGCGGACGACGTTCCCGAAGCCGATGAACGAGTACACCCAGTTCGACGGCAACCGCTGCACGGTCCCGCTGCTCGGCGACGCCTACGGGCTCTACTACAACAAGACCGCGTTCGAGAAGGCGGGCATCGCGAACCCGCCGAAGACCTGGTCGGAGTTCGCGGCCGACGCCAAGAAGCTGACCATCGCCCGGGGCGACTCCTACCGGCAGCTCGGCTTCATGCCGAACTACCACGGCTGGGAGTCGACGACCGAGCACTACTTCGGGCAGTTCTCGCCGACGTACTTCGGCAAGGACGGCAAGTCGGCCCTGGCCGAGGACCCGGCGTTCCAGAAGGGCTTCACGCTCCAGAAGAAGCTCGTGGACGAACTCGGCGGCTTCCAGAAGCTGGAGAAGTTCCGGGCCACCCTCGGCGACGAGTGGGGCCCCAAGCACCCCTTCCACACCGGCCAGGTGGCCATGCAGCTCGACGGCGAGTGGCGGCTCGGCATGGCAGAGGAGGCCAAGCCCAAGTTCGAGATCGGCGTGGCCCCGCTGCCCGTGCCCGACGACCAGGCCGCGCAGTACGGCAAGGGCTACATCACCGGCACCATCGCCGGCATCGCCGCCAACAGCCACAAGCAGAACGCGGCCTGGGAACTGGTGAAGTACATGACCACCGACACCGACGCGGTGGTCGGCTTCGCCAACGGCATCCACAACGTGCCCTCCACCCTGGCGGCGCTGAAGTCGCCGAAGCTGAAGTACGACCCGCGGTTCAGGACGTTCCTGGACATCGCCGCGAACCCGCACTCCACCACGACGCCCGCCTCCCTCAACGGCGGTGTCTACCTGGTGACGATCCAGCAGTTCGGCTACGACTACGAGAGCGGCAAGGCCACCGATCTGAAGGCCGGTCTGAAGACGACGGCCGCGCAGATCGACACGGACATCGCGCAGGCGAAGTAGCCCATGACCACGCTCACCGCGCAATCGAGGCGCCGGCGCTCGGCGCTGCGGACACTCGCCTTCATGTCGCCCTGGCTGATCGGCTTCGGGGTCTTCTTCGCCTACCCGCTGATCTCCACGGTCTACTTCTCCTTCATGCACTACGACGGCTTCCGGCCGCCGACCTGGAGCGGGGGCAGGAACTGGGCCTACGTCTTCCGGCACTACCCGCTCTTCTGGCCCGCCCTGCGCAACACCCTGTGGCTGGTCGTGATCATGGTGAGCCTGCGCGTGGTGTTCGGGCTCGGCGTCGGCCTGCTCATCACGAGGATCAGGACCGGCACGGGCGTCTTCCGCACCCTGTTCTACCTGCCCTACCTGGCCCCGCCGGTCGCGGCCACCATGGCCTTCGCCTTCCTGCTCAACCCCGGCACCGGACCCGTCGACTCGGTGCTGGAGAAGGTGGGCGTGCCGGCGCCGGGCTGGTTCAACGACCCCACCTGGTCCAAGCCGGCGCTGACCCTGCTGGCGCTGTGGGGCGTGGGCGACCTGATGGTCATCTTCATGGCCGCGCTGCTCGACGTGCCGAAGGAGCAGTACGAGGCCGCGGAGCTGGACGGCGCCTCGGCCTGGCAGCGCTTCCGGTTCGTCACGCTCCCGAACATCTCCCCCATCGTGATGTTCGCGGTGGTCACCGGCGTGATCCAGACGATGCAGTACTACACGCAGCCGCTGGTCGCCGGGAAGGTCGCCTCGGGCGTGATCCAGGGCGCCGGCACCCAGTTCGAGCCGGGCTACCCGGACAAGTCCACGCTCACCCTTCCCCAGCTCGTCTACAACCTCGGCTTCCAGCGCTTCGACTACGGGTCCGCCTGCGTGGTGGCACTGGTGCTCTTCGCCCTGTCGATGGCGTTCACCACGCTGCTGATGCGGCGCCGGGGCGGCCTCCTCCAGGCAGGTGACTGACCATGACCCACGTACTGGACCAGCCGGTCAAGCCGGCGCCCACGGTGCCGTACGGCGCCGAACGCACCGCCCGCCGCCGCGCCCTGCTGGAGTGGATCGCGGTCCACTCCCTCGGCGTCGCCGCCGCGCTGTTCTTCACCCTGCCGTTCGTGTTCGTGTTCCTGACCTCGCTGATGAGCGACAGCCAGGCCCTCAGCCGGGACCTGATCCCGCACACCTGGGAATGGGGCAACTACCGGAAGGTCTTCGACACCCCCGGCTTCCTCACCTGGTGGCGCAACACCCTGCTCTACGCGGGTCTCGGCACCGTCCTGACGGTGGTGTCCTCCGTCCCGGTGGCCTACGCGCTCGCCAAGTTCCGCTTCCGGGGCCGCAATCTGTCCCTCATGCTGGTCATCTCGATGATGATGCTGCCCCCGCAGGTGGTCATCATCCCCATGTACCTGTTCTGGGCGAAGCAACTGGACCTGTCCGGCACACTGTGGCCGCTGATCGTCCCGATGGCGTTCGGGGACGCGTTCTCCATCTTCCTGCTGCGCCAGTTCCTGATGACGATCCCGAACGAGTACCTGGACGCGGCGCGCGTGGACGGCTGCGGGGACCTGCGGACCCTGCTGAAGGTCGTCCTGCCCATGGCCAGGCCCGGGATCGCCGCCGTGGCCCTCTTCCAGTTCTTCTACGCCTGGAACGACTACTTCGGCCCGCAGATCTACGCCTCGGAGAACCCCGGTGCCTGGACGCTGAGTTATGGCCTGGAGTCCTTCAAGGGTGCCCACCACACCGACTGGAACCTCACCATGGCGGCGACGGTGCTGGTCATGGCCCCCGTGATCCTCGTGTTCTTCTTCGCCCAGAAGGCGTTCGTCGAGGGCGTCACCCTCACCGGAGTAAAGGGTTGATCCACGTATGAAACTCACCGTGGTCGGCGGCGGCTCGACCTACACCCCCGAACTCATCGACGGCTTCGCCCGCCTCAGGGACACCCTGCCCGTCGAGGAACTGGTCCTCGTGGACCCGGCGGCGGACCGCCTGGAACTCGTCGGCGGCCTGGCCCGCCGCATCTTCGCCCGGCAGGGCCACGCGGGGCGGATCGTGACCACCTCCGACCTGGACGCGGGCGTGGACGGCGCCGACGCCGTCCTGCTCCAGCTGCGGGTCGGCGGGCAGGCGGCCCGGCAGCAGGACGAGACCTGGCCGCTGGAGTGCGGCTGCATCGGCCAGGAGACCACCGGCGCGGGCGGCCTCGCCAAGGCACTGCGCACGGTCCCGGTGGTCCTGGACATCGCCGAACGCGTCCGCCGCGCCAACCCCCGCGCCTGGATCGTCGACTTCACCAACCCCGTCGGCATCGTCACCCGCGCCCTGCTCCAGGCCGGGCACCGCGCGGTCGGCCTGTGCAACGTGGCGATCGGCTTCCAGCGCAAGTTCGCCGGACTGCTGGGGGTGAGCCCCGCGGACGTCCACCTCGGCCACGTCGGCCTGAACCACCTCACCTGGGAGACGGAGGTCCGGCTGGGCGGCCCGGAGGGCGAGAACGTCCTGTCCAAGCTGCTCGGCGAGCACGGTGACGCGATCGCCGACGACGTCCGCCTGCCGCGCCCGCTCCTGGACCGCCTGGGCGTGGTCCCCTCCTACTACCTGCGGTACTTCTACGCCCACGACGAGGTCGTGCGCGAACTGCGCACCAAGCCTTCCCGGGCGGCGGAAGTCGCCGCCATGGAGGCGGAGTTGCTGCGCATGTACGGCGATCCGTCGCTGGACGAGAAGCCGGCCCTGCTGGCGAAGCGAGGGGGCGCCTACTACTCGGAGGCGGCCGTGGACCTCGCGGCGGCGCTGCTGGGCGGCGGCGGCAGCCCCTACCAGGTGGTCAACACCCTCAACCGGGGCACGCTGCCGTTCCTGCCCGACGACGCGGTGATCGAGGTGCAGGCCGCGGTCGGCCCGTCGGGCCCCGCGCCGCTGCCGGTGCCCGACCTCGACCCGCTGTTCGCGGGCCTCGTCGCGAACGTGACCGCCTACGAGGACCTCGCCCTGGAGGCCGCGCTGCGCGGCGGCCGGGACCGGGTCTTCCGCGCCCTCCTCGCCCATCCGCTGATCGGCCAGTACGCGTACGCCGAGACCCTCACCGACCAGCTGATCGCACACAACCGGGAGCACCTGGCGTGGGCCTGACCGCACCTGAGACCGCGCGCGTCCTCGCCGTCGACGCGGGCAACAGCAAGACCGACGTGGCCGTGGTCACCGCCACCGGAGAGGTGCTGGCCACGGCACGCGGCGGCGGCTTCCGTCCGCCCGTGGTCGGTGTGGCGGCCGCGCTGGACGCGCTGGCCGAACCGGTGGCGCGGGCGTTCGCCGACGCGGGCGTGACGTCCGTCGACCACGTCTCCGCCTGCCTGGCCAACGCCGACCTGCCGGTCGAGGAGGAGCAGCTGGCGACCGCCCTCCGGGCACGCGCGTGGGGGCCGGCGGTGGAGGTCCGCAACGACACCTTCGCGATCCTGCGGGCCGGTGTGTCCGAGCCCCGCGGGGTCGCGGTCGTCTGCGGCGCCGGCATCAACTGCGTCGGTATGCGCCCCGACGGCCGCACGGCCCGCTTCCCGGCGATCGGCCGGATCTCCGGGGACTGGGGCGGCGGCTGGGGGCTGGCCGAGGAGGCGCTGTGGCACGCGGCGCGCGCCGAGGACGGCCGGGGCGGGCCGACGGCCCTGTCCCGCACGCTCCCGGCGCACTTCGGCCTGCCGTCCATGTACGCCCTCATCGAGGCGCTCCACCTGGAGCACATCGGGCACGACCGGCGGCACGAGCTGGCCCCGGTCCTCTTCGCGACGGCCGCCGAGGGCGACGGGCGGGCCCGCGCCATCGTCACCCGGCTCGCGGAGGAGGTGACGGTGATGGCCACCGTCGCGCTGACCCGCCTGGGCCTCCTGGAGGAGGAGACACCGGTCCTGCTCGGCGGGGGCGTCCTGACCGCGGGCCACGCCCAGCTGGACGACTCCGTCCGCGAGCTGCTGGCCGCCCGTGCCCCGAAGGCCGACGTCCGCGTGGTGACGGCGAGCCCGGTCCTCGGCGCGGTGCTGCTGGGCCTGGACCGGCTGCGGGCGGGCGTGGAGGCGCAGGAGCGTGCCCGGGGTCACTGGCAGACGGGACACCCCTGATCACAGGGCCGTGCCGCCCGGAACCGAACACACGCTCCCGGCGTGTACATGAGCGGCGCACGCTGCGATCCGATCAAGATCCAGTGAAGGCCGGTGCGGAATGTCGGTCCGTGCGGCGATACTTGGCGGCGTACGGATGACCATGGGGGAGGTCGAGTGACACACCCGCCGAAGAGCGCGAGCCCGCCAGCGGTGGGGCCCGGCATGCCCGCGGCCCCCGGCATCCCCGCCCAGTCCGCCCGGCCGGCCCCCGCGTCCGCCCCCGTCTCCCCCACTCCGCCCGGCCGCCGTACCGCCTTCGCGGAGGGCGTCGACCGCGTCCGGGCCGCCGCGACGACCGAGCCCGGGCGGCTGCGGATCATCGGAGCCGTACTCGCCCTGCTCGTCGTCGCGTTCGGCGCGGTCACCGCCTGGCAGAGCAGTGAGCGGGCGGCCGCCGCCGACGACGTGCTGCACAGCAGCCAGCCGCTCAGCTCCGGGGCGGCCGCCATCTACCGGTCGCTGGCGGACGCCAACACGACAGCGTCCAGCGGGTTCCTCGCGGGCGGCCAGGAGAGCGCCGCCTCCCGCGACCGGTACGAGAAGGACATCCGCACCGCCGCCTCGGGCCTCGTGACCGCCGCCGCCAACGCCGAGCCCGGCTCGGCCTCCGAGGCCACCATCGCCAAGCTGAACCGGCTGCTGCCCGAGTACAAGGGCCTCATCGAGCGGGCCCGGACCTACAACCGGCAGGGCTATCCGGTCGGCGGTGCCTATCTGCGGTACGCCAACGAGAAGATGCAGACGCGGATGCTCCCGGCGGCGGAGGACCTCTACACCAAGGAGAACCAGCGGCTCGACGCCGACTACGCGGACGCGACGCCGTACCCGTGGGCCGCCATCGCCCTCGGTCTGCTCGCGCTGGCCGCGCTCGGCTGGGCCCAGCACCGCACCTACCAGCGCACCAACCGCGTCCTCAACCACGGTCTGGTGGCCGGCAGCGCCGCCACCGCGGTGGTGCTGCTGTGGCTGGTCGTCGGGCACACGATCGCCCGGTCCGGCCTCGACGGCTCCTACGACAACGGCATCCGCTCGCTGAGCGTCCTGCACGACGCCCGGATCGCCTCGCTGAAGGCGCGCGGCAACGAGAACCTGAGCCTGGTGGCGCGCGGAGCCGAGACCATCACGGTAGGCGGGAAGCCCTACGACGCGTACTACTACGACTTCGACAAGGACATGGCCGTGCTCGGCAAGGGACTGAGCCGGGCGGCGACGCTCGCCGACGACCGGGCGGGCACCACCCCGGTCAAGGCGGCCGAGGGCAACATGGCGGTGTGGAAGCAGCGCCACGCCTCGGCCCGCGCCGAGGACGAGAACGGCAACTTCCAGCAGGCGCTGGACAAGGTGATCGGCGCGAAGGGGGCGACCGGTGAGTGCTTCGACAGCGTCGACGCCAACCTCGCCCGGGCCATCGACCACGAGCAGGCCGAGTTCCAGCGGTCCGCCGGCCACGGACGGGACGCCATGACCGGGCTCCCCGTGGGCGCGGCGGTCCTCGCGGTGCTGGGCGCGGCCGGTGCCGTGGCCGGCATCGGGCGCAGGCTTTCGGAGTACCGGTGACAGGGGGCGCAGCGATGTACGCGGCACGTGCACGGGCCTCCCTGCGGGGCTGGGGCGGGGTCGGCGCGATGGCGGTGCTGTGCGCGCTGGCGCTGGCGTTCGTCCTGCTGCTGCCCCGCACCCAGGCGCCTGCCGGGGACAGCCGGGTGGGGCAGCGGGTGGTCACCGGCAGCCAGGCCCGCGCGGACGGCTGCAAGGACTCCGAGGCGCAGAAGCAGACGCTGTCGCCGTCCGGCGCGGACGGTCCGACGATCGACGCCATCAAGGCCCGTACGGGTGCCAAGCGCAAGCTGGTCGTCGGCGTCGACCAGAACAGTTACCACTGGGGCTACCGCAACCCGAACACCGAGGGCGCGGAACTGGAGGGCTTCGACATCGACCTGGTGCGCCGGATCGCGCAGGACATCCTCGGCGACCCGGAAGCCGTGCAGTTCAAGGCGATACCGACCAGCCAGCGCATACCGGCGATCCAGGACGGCCGGGTGGACATGGTCGTACGGACCATGACCATCACCTGCGACCGTCTGTCGCAGGTGGCGTTCTCGGCGCCCTACTTCAAGACGGGTCAGCAGGTCCTCGCGCCCAAGTCCGCGCCGATCAAGGGTTACGGCGGTTCCCTCGCGCACAAGAAGGTCTGTACGGCGGCCGGTTCGACCGCATACACCAAGCTGGACGCGGACCGGAAGGCCGGCGAGCTGCCCGCCTCCACCGACATCTCCACCACCGTGCCGAACCAGCTCGACTGCCTGGTGCGGCTGCAACTCGGCGAAGTGGACGCCGTGGTGACCGACGGCGCGCTCGCCGCGAGCCAGGCCGCCCAGGACCCGACCGTCGAGCTCAAGGGCGAGGCGTTCACGACCGAGTACTACGGCGTGGCGATGAAGAAGGACGCCACCGATCTGGTACGCCGGGTCAACCGCATCCTGGTGGACTATCACGAGCACGGCTGGCAGGCGTCGTACGACAAATGGCTGTCGGCGACACTGGGGAAGGACTCGGCGGCGTCCGAGCCGCCCGCGCCGCAGTATCTGCGCACGAGCTGAACACCGTGGTGGACGACAGGCCGACCGGACAGCAAGCGAGAGGTGATCGATGGGCGTCACGGACCCCGCCGGGCCGGTGATGGACCGGGACGAGGTGGACCGTGCGCTGGCGCGGCTCGGCCAGGAGCACGAGGCGATCGAGACCTCGCTGCTGGCGCTGCAGGACCATGCGGGCCGCAGACTCCTCGAGGGTGCCGAACTGACCGGTCTCACCAAGGAGCGCTGGCAGGCCGCCGAGGCCCGGATCACCCTGCTGTGGGGGTACTTCGACGCCTACGCGGACGCGTTGCGCGCCGCCCGCGAGATCCGCGCCCGGCGCCGCTGGTCCAGCCGCGAGGACCTGGTGGAGCTGACCGGGCGGCTGCGCGGCGAGTCCGTCACCGTCGCCGGGGACGGCACGCTGAGCGAGACGTTCACGCTGTCCTCCCTGGTGGACCGGATGAACGAGCTGTACGCGACGAGCCTGGACATGGTCGTCGCCGCGGACGCCGTCTGGTCGGCGCTGCCCGCCCGGATCGATTTACTCGCCGCGGAGCTCCAGCGCACCCGCAGGCTCGCGCACTCCGTCGGCGTCCGCCCGGGCGAGCACCCCTCCGGTGACGACCTGGAGCGGATCACCCGCACGCTGACCAAGCTGCGCGAGGACGTCGTCTCCGACCCGCTCGCGTTCTGGGTGCCCGCCGAGGGCAGTTCGGCGCCCGGCGGGGGCCGCCCGGACACCACGGTGTACGACCGGGAGGCGCGCGCCCTGGAGGACGTGCGGCGGGAGATCGACGCCGTGCTCACCGTCCGGCAGGACGCCGAGGCGCGGCTGATCCGGCTGCGGGACGTGCTCTCGCGCGCCGACCGCACCCTCGCCGAGGCCCGTACGGCGCGCGGCGAGGTGCTCGCGAAGATCGCCGCCACCGAGGTGCCGGTGGTCAGCGGTCCGCCGACCGCGCTGCAGGAGCAGCTGGCGACGGCCGCCGAGTACCGCAGGCAGGCGCAGTGGCACCGGCTGTCCCCGCTGCTGGAGTCCCTGGAGCAGAAGGCGGAGGACGAACTGCTGCGCGCCCGCGAGTCGCTGAGCGCGGTCACCGCACCGCTCGCGGTCCGCGCCGAGCTGCGCGGCCGGCTCGACGCCTACCGGGCGAAGGTCGCCCGGCACGGACTCGCCGAGGACCCGTTCCTGATCGAGCGGTACGACGCCGCCCGGCGGATGCTGTGGAGCGCGCCCTGCGATCTGCGGGTGGCCGAACAGGCCGTGCTGCGCTACCAGCGGCTGGCGACCGAGCTGCTCGGCGGGCCGGGCGCGCCGGAGGACCGTAAGGGGGACCAGTCATGAGTCAGCCGGGGCAGACGTGCCAGCGGCCGGGCTGCGAGGGGACGTACGAGGACGTCGGCGGCGGCGAGCTGTACTGCGACACCTGCGGTCTCGCGCCCGTGGTGGCCGCGAACGGCATGGTCGGCTCGCCGCCCACCGGTGTCACCAGGGGCGCGGCGGACAGCGGCAGTTCGCGCAGCGCGCGGACCTCCTCGCAGTCGTCCAAGTCGCGCCGCTCGGTGTCCGGGCGGCTCTCCCGGTCCCTGTCGGGGAAGTCGACCGGCCGCTCGGTGTCGGTGCGCAGCTCCGGCTCCGCGTCCGGTACGTCGACGCGCGGCCGGCTGGGCGCCGGTCTGGTGAGCGTGCCGCAGGTGCCGCGGCCGGACCCGCGCGCGATGGTGCTGGCGAACCCGGAGGTGCCGGAGCGGAAGCGGTTCTGCTCGCGGTCGGACTGCGGGGCGCCGGTCGGCCGGGCCCGGGGCGAGCGGCCGGGCCGCACGGAGGGCTTCTGCACCAAGTGCGGGCACCCGTACTCCTTCGTGCCGAAGCTGAAGGCCGGGGACATCGTGCACGGCCAGTACGAGGTGGCGGGCTGCCTCGCGCACGGCGGGCTCGGCTGGGTCTACCTGGCGGTGGACCGTGCGGTGTCCGACCGGTGGGTGGTGCTGAAGGGTCTGCTGGACACCGGCGACCAGGACGCGATGGCCGCCGCGATCTCCGAGCGGCGCTTCCTCGCGGAGATCGAACACGCCAACATCGTGCGGATCTACAACTTCGTCGAGCACCTCGACCAGCGCACCGGCTCCCTCGACGGCTACATCGTCATGGAGTACGTCGGCGGCAAGTCGCTCAAGGAGATCGCGAACGCCCGCCGCACGCCGGACGGCAGGCGCGACCCGCTGCCGGTGGAGCAGGCCTGCGCGTACGGCATCGAGGCGCTGGAGGCGCTCGGTCATCTGCACAGCCGCAACCTGCTGTACTGCGACTTCAAGGTCGACAACGCCATCCAGACCGAGGACCAGCTCAAGCTGATCGACATGGGCGCCGTGCGCCGCATGGACGACGACGAGTCGGCGATCTACGGCACGGTCGGCTACCAGGCGCCGGAGGTCGCCGAGGTCGGCCCGTCCGTGGCGAGCGACCTGTACACGGTGGGCCGTACGCTCGCGGTGCTGACGTTCGACTTCCAGGGCTACACGAACGTCTTCGTGGACTCGCTGCCCGACCCGGACAACATCGAGGTCTTCCGCCGGTACGAGTCCTTCTACCGGCTGCTGGTCCGTGCCACCGATCCGGACCCGGCCCGCCGGTTCGCCTCCGCGCAGGAGATGTCCGAGCAGCTGACCGGCGTCCTGCGTGAGGTCGTCTCGCTGCAGACCGGGCAGGCGCGGCCCGCGCTGTCGACGCTGTTCGGGCCCGAACTGCGGGTCACTGACGCGGAGTTGTTCCCACGCCTGGCAGAGGACGTGTCCCGGCTGGGGAGCCGGCCGGGAGGCACCGCCGGGTCCGCGCCCGCCCTGCCGCCGCCGTCCCTGGTCAGGCCCGTCGACGTGCCGGCCGCCGCGCTCGCCCTGCCGGTCCCGCTGGTCGACCCGAACGACCCCGACGCCGGTTTCCTGGCGGGCCTGATGGCCTCCGCCCCGGCCGAGCTGATCAGCGCGCTGGACGCGGCGCCCGCCCGGACCGTGGAGACCCGGCTGAGGCTGATCCGGGCCCGGCTGGAGAGCGGCGACCAGGGGGCCGCCGTGTCGGCCCTGGCCGAGCTGGACGAGGAACGGCCGGACGACTGGCGAGTGGTGTGGTACCGGGGTGTGACCGCCCTGGTCACCGGTGACCACGAGGGCGCCGCGCTCGCCTTCGACGCGATCTACGACGCCTTCCCCGGCGAGGCCGCGCCCAAGCTGGCGCTCGGTCTGTGCGCGGAGGTGCTGGGCCAGTTGGACAACGCCGCCGAGTACTACCACCTGGTGTGGGCGACCGATCCGAGCTTCGTGAGTACGGCCTTCGGCCTGGCCCGGGTGCAGCTCGCGGCCGGGGACCGGCACAGCGCCGTGACGACGCTGGAGTCGGTGCCGGAGTCCTCCATCCACTACACGGCCGCCCGGGTCGCCGCCGTCCGGGCGCGGCTCAGACAGCGCACGGCGACCGCCGGTGACGTACCGTTCCTGGACGACCTGACCGCCGCCGCCGGACAGGTCGAGGCGCTCCAGGCGTACGGTCTCGACCCGGCGCGCCGCGAGCAGTTGTCGGTGGAGGTGCTCGGCTGCGCGCTGGACTGGATACTCTCCGGAGGCCAGGGCACCGCCCCGCCGGCCGCCGGCGGACGGGTGCTGCTGGGCAGCGGCCTGGACGAGCGGGGTCTCCGCTTCGGCCTGGAGCGCGCCTACCGCACGCTGGCCCGGCTGGCGCCCGGCGGCGACGAGAGGATCGAACTGGTGGAACGGGCCAACCGTTACCGCCCCCGGACGTGGGTGTAGTTGATGTCGCAGATGCCCCAGCAGGCCGCACTGCCGAAGTGCCCGAGCTGCGCGGAACCCGTCGAGACGGGTGACCTGTTCTGCGGAGCGTGCGGTCACGACCTATCGGTGGTGCCCGCCGCGCCGCAGGACCATCCGACGCTCACCATGACCGGGTCCGCCGCGGCCGGGGACGGCGTGGACTGGCCGGCCCCGGAGCCGACCGGCTCCGGCGCCACCCCGCCCGCGGCGCATCTGCCGACCGACCTGCCGGGCACCGACTCGGGCGGCAAGCCCCTGCCCGCCGACGGGGAACCGGCCACGCCCGGGGTCCGCTTCGACCGGCCGGCCGAGCCCGACGAGTACCCGTTGCAGGCACCCGACCCGCGGGCGTCCGCCGATGTCGCCGCGGCCGCCGTACCGGCCGCCGAGCCGGCGCAGGTGTGTGTGGCCTGCCGGGCGGGCCGGGTGGACAGCGACGGCTACTGCGAGAACTGCGGGCACGCCCAGCCCCGCGAACGCGACCACATGGAGCGGGAGTCGGGTCCGGTCGCCGCCGTCAGCGACCGCGGGCTGCGCCACCACCGCAACGAGGACTCCTTCGCCGTGGCTCACACCACGCTGCCCGACGGCACGCCCGCGGCGCTGGCCGTCGTCTGCGACGGGGTCTCCTCGGCGACCCGGCCCGACGACGCCTCGATGGCCGCCTCCCGGGTGGCCGGGGACACCCTGCTGGCCGCCCTGCCACGGGGCACCCATCCGCAGGCGGCCATGCACGAGGCGATCGTCGCCGCGGCGCAGGCCGTCAACGCGCTCGCCGAGGAGCCGGCCACGGCCCGCGAGCACTCCCCGCACCAGAACGCCCCGGCCTGCACGATCGTCGGCGCGGTCGTCACCTCCGGGCTGCTGGTCGTCGGCTGGGTCGGCGACAGCCGCGTCTACTGGGTACCCCGCGACGCCGACGCGCCCCCGGCCCGGCTGACCGAGGACGACTCCTGGGCCGCGCAGATGGTCGCCGCCGGCCTGATGAGCGAGGCCGAGGCGTACGCCGACGAGCGCGCGCACGCCATCACCGGCTGGCTCGGCGCGGACGCCTACGAACTGGAGCCGCACACCGCCTCCTTCAAACCGGACCGCCCCGGTGTCCTGGTGGTGTGCACCGACGGCCTGTGGAACTACGCCGAGACGGCCGAGGAGATGTCCGAGATCGTGCCCCCGGACGCGGCGGTACGACCGCTGCACAGCGCCCGGGTGCTCGTGGGGCACGCCCTGGACGGCGGGGGCCACGACAACGTAACAGTGGCGGTCCTGCCGTTCCCGGCGCCTCCGCAGGGGGCAGTATCGGCCTGAGGCCGTACAAAACGGCGTGCACGACGCCGTGGGGGACGGGGAAGCGGCGGCGGGCCGGAGGGGACCGGCCCGTCCACACCACCGCCTCGCGTCAGCGGGGTGCTGTCTAGGGGGAGTCGAACAAGCATGGCCATTTTCGCCAAGTCGAACGTGCCGCAGTTCTCGATGGACGTCTACCAGAACGAGTACCTGCCGGAGGGCGGCCGCGAGGTCAACGCCATCGTCACCGTGACGGCGACGGGCGGCGGCACCGTGGGCAGCGCGATCGCCGCGCCGGTGTACACGGCGGGCGGGCGCCCCTCCGCCGCGGTGGCGATCATGGTCGACTGCTCCGGCTCCATGGACTACCCGCCGACCAAGATGCGCAACGCCCGGGACGCCACCGCCGCCGCGGTCGACACCCTGCGCGACGGCACCCATTTCGCGGTGATCGGCGGCACGCACGTGGCGCAGGAGGTCTATCCGGGCGGCGGGCGGCTCGCGGTCGCCGACGCCGCCACCCGCGAGCAGGCCAAGCGGGCCCTGCGGCGGCTCAGCGCGGGCGGCGGTACGGCCATCGGGACCTGGCTGCGGCTCGCCGACCGGCTGCTGTCCTCCGCGGACGTCACCATCCGGCACGGCATCCTGCTCACCGACGGCCGCAACGAGCACGAGTCGCCGGAGGACCTGAGGGCCGCGCTGGAGGCGTGCGCGGGCCGGTTCACCTGTGACGCGCGGGGCGTGGGCACCGACTGGGAAGTGAAAGAAGTCACAGGGATCGCCTCGGCGCTGCTCGGCACCGCCGACATCGTGGCCGATCCGGCGGGGCTGGCCGCCGACTTCACGCGGATGATGGAGACGGCGATGGGCAAGGAGGTCGCCGACGTCGCCCTGCGGGTGTGGACGCCGGTCGGCACCACCATCCGGTACGTCAAGCAAGTCGCCCCCACCGTGGCGGACTTGACCGGCAGACGCACCGAGGCCGGGCCGCGCGCCGGGGACTACCCCACCGGGTCCTGGGGTGACGAGTCCCGCGACTACCACCTGTGCGTGGAGGTCCCGGCGGCCGGTCTCGGCCAGGAGATGCTCGCCGCCCGGGTCTCGCTCGTCGTCCCGCAGCCGGACGGGTCGGTGCACAACCTCGGCGCCCAGGGTCTCGTACGGGCCGTGTGGACCGACGACATGGCGGCCTCCACGTCGATCAACCCCCAAGTCGCCCACTACACCGGGCAGGCCGAACTGGCACAAGCCATCCAGCAAGGACTCGATCTGCGCAAAGCGGGCGATTTCGACGGAGCAACGGCGAAACTGGGGCGCGCTGTTCAGCTCGCCAATGTCTCGGGGAACGCGGATACTGCGAAACTGCTTGCGAAGGTGGTGGACGTGGTCGACGCCGCGACAGGTACTGTGCGGTTGAAGACGAGGGTCGCGGAGGCGGACGAGATGACTCTGGAGACCCGGTCCACAAAGACTGTTCGTGTAAAGAAGTGACGCTGGAAGCGATCCGAGCCATCCAGACCGACCCTTAGGAGAAGGGGAAGCACCGACATGCCGACCTGCCCGAACGGACACCAGTCGGGTTCCGACGACTGGTGCGAGGTCTGCGGTCACCGCATGGCCGGTGCCGTACCTCCGCCCCCTCCGCCGCCCCCGCCCGCCGGCGGTTACGGCTTCCCTCCGCCGCAGGGCGGCCAGCCCGGCGGCCGCCCGCAGCCGGGCGCGCCCGAGCCGGAACTGTGCCCGCAGTGCCGTACGCCCCGGGAGGGCGGTGCGCCGTTCTGCGAGGAGTGCCGGTGGAACTTCCTGACCAACACGGCCACCTCGTACACGCCGGCCGCCCCGCGCCCGACGCAGCCCCGCTTCGAGCCGCCGAGCGCGACGTACGGCGGCGGTGACTCGTACGAGTACCAGGGCTCTCGGCCCTCGCAGATGAACCGGCCCGCCGAGCCGATCCCGTCCTTCGGCAGCGAGCCGTCGGGCCCGACGCCGTTCGGCGGCGAGCGCCGCCCGGCCGGCCCGCCGACCTCGCCGGGTCCCTCGGGCCCGCCGCAGGGCTTCGGCGGCGGCCCCGGCCAGGGCCCCGGCGGCCCGTCCGGCTACGGCGGTCCCGGCCAGGGCCCGGGTGCCGGTGGCCCGTCCGGCTACGGCGGTGGTCCCGGTCAGAATCCCGGTTTCGGCCAGGGGCCCGGCGGCCCCTCCGGTCCGCCGCCCTTCGGCCGTGAGCCGTCCGGCCCGCCCCAAGGCGGCCCCGGCGCCCCCGGCCCCTCGGCGTTCGGCGGCGACCCGTCGCGTCCGAACCCGTCCGCCGCTCCCGGCGGTGCCCCGCAGGCGTACCAGCAGTCCGGGCCGCCCGCCCCGCCCGCGTTCCCGCAGGAGACCGGCCGCCCCGGCGGCCCGTCCGCCGGCGGCGCGCCCTTCGGCGGCGGTGACGACGACTGGGTGCTCTCCCCGCCGTCGTCCACCGGTCCCTCCGGCCCGTCGGGTCAGGGCGGCGGCTACGGCTACCCGCAGCCCGGCGGCACCCAGGCCCCGTCCGGCCCCGGCTTCCCGCAGCAGCGGGCCACCTGGACCGCGACCATCGGTCCGGACCGCGACTACTTCATGGCGATGATGCACCGCTCCGGCCCCGAGGCCGCGGGTCTGAACCTGCCCGCGTACTCCCCTGAGCAGCAGCGCACGCTCACCGGCAACCAGCTCACCATCGGCCGCCGCCGGCACTCCACCGGCGACACCCCCGACGTCGACCTGTCGGTGCCGCCGGAGGACCCGGGCGTCTCGCACCAGCACGCGGTGCTGGTGCAGCAGCCGGACGGCACGTGGGCGGTCGTCGACCAGAACTCGACGAACGGCACCACGGTGAACATGGGTGAGGAACCGATCCAGCCGTTCGTGCCGGTCCCGCTGCAGGACGGCGACCGGGTGCACGTGGGCGCCTGGACGACGATCACGATCCGCCGGGGCTGAGAACCGCCGGGCGCCCGGGTCCACGGGGCGCGCCCGTCAGGGCAGCGCCCACAGGTACGGCCCCTCGGGGTCGTCCAGCCAGGCCCGGGCGTGCTCGCCGTCGACCGTGACGCCGTACCGTCCGCGGTCCGGCTCCCCCTCGCGCTCCCACAGCGCGTGGGCCGCCGGCGGATCGAGCGCGCCCCGGGTCAGCGCGAGCAGGAAGCGGAACGGCTCCTGCTCGCGGGCCCGGGCCGGCAGTCCGCTCAGGGACACCTCCTCCGGCTCCGCCCGGCCCTCGCCGCGCAGCGGTACGAAGAAGGCGGCCGAGGGCAGGAAGCGGCCCTCGGCGTGCTCGGCGTCCCGCACGGTGAGCGCCAGCAGACCGGTGGCCAGCGGGGTGAGGATCCGGGCGCCGGGGCGGCACTGGGCGAGCCAGGCGCGCGGCACGGTGGGCAGCGCGCAGGTGGCGATGATCCGGTCGAAGGGGGCGCGCTCGGGCACCCCGCGCGCTCCGTCGCCGGTGACGACCGGCGGACGGTGGCCGGCGGCGGCCAGGTGCTGCCGGGCCGACTCGGTGATCTCCGGTTCGAGGTCGATGGTGGTGACGAGGTCGTCGTCGCCGAGCCGGTGGGCGAGCAGCGCCGCGTTGTAGCCGGTGCCCGCGCCCACCTCCAGGACCCGGTCGCCGTCCCCGACGCGCAGGGCGACCAGCATCCGCGCCATCAGGGAGGGCTGGCTGCTGGAGGAGAGCAGTTCGCCGTCGCGCAGCCGGGTGGCCAGCGGCACGTCCTCGTAGGCGCCGCGCACCCAGCGTTCCCTGGCCCCCGGGTCGGGGCTCTCGCCCCAGCGGCGCTCGTAGCCGCCCCTGCCCGCCACGTAGTAGTAGGGCACGAACAGGTGCCGTGGCACCTCGGCGAACGCCTCCCGCCACACCGGGTCCTCCGCCCAGGCGCCGTCGGCGTCGATCTCCCGCACCAGCGCGGCCCGCTCCGCGGCGGCGAGGCCGTCGATCTCCGTGTCGTAGGCGCCCATGGGTCCACAGTAGGGTCGCGCCGCCCGCTGCGGTCCTAAGTCCCGAGTCCTCGGTCCGCGGGTCTGAGACCATGGAGGGGTGAATGAGATTCGGCGCGGCACGCTTCAGGAGCAGACCTTCTACGAGCAGGTCGGCGGGGAGGAGACCTTCCGCCGGCTCGTCCACCGTTTCTACGAGGGTGTCGCCGGGGACCCGCTTCTCAAGCCGATGTACCCCGAGGAGGACCTGGGTCCGGCCGAGGAGCGGCTCACCCTGTTCCTGATGCAGTACTGGGGCGGCCCCACCACGTACAGCGAGAACCGCGGCCACCCCCGGCTGCGCATGCGCCACGTCCCGTTCGTCGTGGACCGGGCGGCGCACGACGCCTGGCTGCGGCACATGCGGGTGGCCGTCGACGAGCTCGGTCTGTCCGAGGAGCACGAGCGGACGCTGTGGAACTACCTGACCTACGCGGCCCAGTCGATGATCAACACCCCGGAGTGATCAGGCGTCTTCCGCGCTGATCACGGGTCGCTGACCGGTCGTCACTGAAGGCCGGATTCCGGTCACCCGTCGCCGGAAACCGGTCACGATCCGGTATAGACCGGCCGACGACCGGTTACCCCGGACCGGGCACCTCTGCCAGCATCGCCCGAAGGTTCGGAAGTCCGGACACACGGGGGCCGGGTGACGGGGTTCGTCTTCTCACGCGCGCGTGCGCATCGCCTGCTGCTGGGTGCCGCGTTGCTCACGGTGGTGCTGACCACCACGGTACTGGCCACGCTCACCGCGTACTCGGGGGCGATCGGCGACGCGTCGCTGCGCCACGTGCTGGCCGACGCCCGCAACGCGGCCGACACCTCACTGGTCGTCAAGGCCGACGTCCCCGCCGGCGAGCGGGCCGCCGCCGACACCGCCGTACGCGAGGGCGCCGCACGGACCTTCGACGGTCTGCCGGTGACCGTACGGACCCTGCGCCGCTCGGGGCCGTACGCGCTCCCCCGATCACCCCGGTCGCCCGCGAGCCGCTCCGACGACCCCGACCTGACCTACTTCGCCGCCCTGGACCGGCGTCAACTGCGGCTGACCGAAGGCCGGTTGCCGCGCCCCGCCACCGACCCGGCCGAAGTGGCGCTCCCGGAGGCCGCCGCCCGCACCCTGCGGCTGCGGCCCGGCGACCGGCTCACCCTGGCCGACCGGCTGGACGGCCCGGCGGTCCGGGTGCGGATCACCGGCGTGTACCGGCCCGCCTCGGTGACCGCGCCGTACTGGCGGCTGGACGACCTGCTCGGCCGCGGGGTGAAGAAGGCCGGCTTCACGACGTACGGCCCGCTGCTCACCGACCCCGCCGTACTCACCGGGGGCCGGATCAGCGCGGGTTCGACGGCCTGGCTGGCGACGGCGGACTTCACGTCGGTGACGACCGCCCGGATCGGCAGGCTGCGCGACGCCGCCCGGGAGGGCAGCGCGGCCCTGCGCAGCCCCACGGCCCTGCGCGGTACGACCGTCTCGCAGACCGCGCTGCCGGACGTCCTGGACCGGGCGGACCGTTCGCTGCTGGTCGCCCGGTCCACGCTGCTCGTCGTCGCCCTGCTGCTCGTCCTGCTCGCCGGGTACGCGCTGCTGCTGGTGGCCCGGCTGCTCAGCACCGAACGGACCGAGGAGACCCGGCTGCTCAGGGCACGCGGCGCCGGGCGCGCCCGGATCGCCGGCCTCGCCGCCGCCGAGGCCCTGCTCCTCGCGGTCCCGGCGGCCGTGTGCGCCCCGCCGGTCGCGGGGCCGCTCACCGCCCTGCTGGCCGGACACGGCCCGCTGGCCCGCCTCGGTCTGCGCCTGGACCTCCCGGCCGCGGGCCGGCCCGCCGTCTGGCTGGTCGCGGCCGCGGTGGCCCTGGGCTGCGCGCTCGCGGTCACCGTGCCGGCCGTCACCGGTACCGGGGGGCAGGTACGGGACCGGGCGCGGCGCACGCGGCCCGGTCCGTCCCGGGCGTGGTCGCCGATCGGGAAGTACCGCCGCCGGACGGCACGCGCGTCCGTGCCCCGGGCCGTCCCCGCCCCGCTGCGCGCGGGCGCCGATCTCGGACTGCTCGCGATCGCCGGGGTGGCCTACTGGCAGCTCGGCCGGCAGGGCTCCGGCGCCGTGGCCGCCGACCGGACGGGAACCCTCGGCATCGACCCGCTGCTGGTGGCAGCGCCCGCGCTCGCGCTGCTCGCCGGGACCGTGCTCACGCTGCGGCTGCTGCCCCCGGTGGCCCGGCTCGCCGAGCGGTGGGCGGCCGGCGGGCGCGGGCTGCCGGCCGCGCTGGCCGGCTGGCAGTTCAGCCGGCGCACCGCACGCGGTGCCGGCCCGGTGCTGCTCCTCGTCCTCGCCGTCGCGCTCGGCATGCTCGCCGTCGGCCAGGCCGCCTCCTGGGACCGCTCGCAGGACGACCAGGCCGACTTCCGCGCCGGTGTGCCGGTGCGGGTGTTCTCCGCGGGCGAGGGCGGGCTCGGCCGCACCGACCTGTACGCCGGCCTGCCGCACGTCCGCGAGGCCGCCCCGGCCGTCCGGGTCTCCCAGCCGCTGTCCGGCGACCGCACGGCGGCCGTACTGGCCCTGGACACCCGGCACGCGGCGGATGCCGTGCTGATGCGCCCCGACCTGGCGGACCGGCCGGTCCGGCCGATGCTGGCCGGCCTCGCCCCCCGCGGATCCCCCGCCGGAACCCCGGTCCCCGCGGGCACCGCCCGGCTGCGGCTGACCGCGCGCCTGCACAGCTCCACCGGGCCGGGCACCGCCACCGAGGTGACGGTGACGCTGACGGACCGGTACGGAGTGCCGTACCAGGTGCCGTTCGGTCAGCTCCCCGCCGACGGACGCGAGCACACCCTGACCCTCGGCCTCGGCGCCCCGGCCGGCCCGCTGACCCTCACCGGGCTCCGGCTGGACCTGGCGCAGCCCGCCGACCGTGCCGAGCGGCACCGGCTCACCCTCGGCGGACTGACCGCGGCCGGCCGCGACGGCCGGGAGCACCGGCTCGCGCTCCCCGCCCAGTGGACCACCGACGCCCGGGCGGGCGGTGCCGCCGTACCCAGCGCGGCGACCAGCCCCACCCGCCCCCGGGTCACCGGCACCCGGCCGCCGACCTTCACGTACAGCACCGGCTACCTCCCCGACGCGGACATCTGGACCGTCGCCTCGCTGACCGTCCGGTTCCGGGCCACCCAGCCCGCACCGGCCGAGGTCCGCGCCGTCGCCACCGACCGCTACCTGGCCTCGGCGAACGCCCGCCCCGGCCAGCGGGTCGACCTGACCGTCGGCGACCGGACGCTGCCGGTGCGGATCGTCCGCGCGGTACGGGCGCTGCCCGCCACCGCCGACCCGGCCGACACCGGTGCCCGCGACGGCGGTGCCGTGCTGCTCGACCTGCGCGCCGTGAACCAGGTGCTCCAGGCCCGGTACGGCGAGAGCGTGCCGCCCACCGAATGGTGGCTCACCACCGCACCCCGCGACGCCGCGCGGGTCGCCGCCACCGTACGGAACCTGCCGGACGTCGGCCCGGGACAGGTGGTGGTGCGCGACGAGATCGCCGCCGAACTGCGCGACGACCCGTTCGGCGCGGGCCCCGCGGCCGCGTTCACGGCCGCGGCCGTGGTGGCGGCGGCGCTCGCCGCGGTCGGCTTCGCGGTCGGCGCGGCCGGGGCCCGGCGGGCCCGCCGCCCGGAGTTCGCGGTGCTGCGGGCCCTCGGGGCGCCACGCGGCCAACTGGCCCGGACGGTCGCCGCCGAACAGGCCGTGCTGGTGGGCCTGGCGCTCGCGGTGGGCCTCGGCCTGGGCACCGTACTGGCCCGTGCCGTACTGCCGTTGATCGTCCTGACCGGCGAGGCCGCCCGGCCCGTACCGGACGTCCTCGTCCGGCTCCCCGCCGGACAGGTGGTGCTGCTGCTCGCCGGCGTCGCGGCGGCCCCGCTCGCCGTGGCGGCGGTGACCGCCCTGCGCCGCGCGGACCCGGCGCGGGACCTGCGCGTACCGGGAGGTGAGTGAGATGAGCCGACCGGCGCCCCGCCCGGTGGCCCCGTGGGTACGGACCCGGCTGCGGGCCGCGCCCGGTGCCGCCGCCGCGCTCGCGCTGCTGGTCGCCCTGACCGCGTGCCTGGCCGGCGCCTACCCGCGCGCCGTCGACCGGTACGAGGACGCGGGCCTGCGGACCGCGCTGCGGCAGGCCCGCCCGGAGCACACCACCGTCCGCGTCACCGCGCCCCAGCCCGACCTCGGTCTGCCGGCCCGGCAGCGGGCCGAGGCGATGCGCGCCGCCGCCCTGGAACGGCAGTACGTAAAGGTGCTCGGCGCGGCCGGCGGCCCGCTGACCGTCGACCGCGCCCAGTCCGCGTACGGGGTCGCCGCCACCGTCAGCCCGGAGGTGCCCGACCCGTTCCTGCCGCGCCCCTCCGGACTGCCCGCCCGTGTCCGGCTGGTCGCGCCCAGCGGCCTGGCCGGCCACTCCCGGGTCCGCGCCGGCCGGCTGCCGCGCGCCGCCCGCCCCGTGGGCTCCGCCACCGCCGAGGTGGAGGCCGCGGTGACCGCCGCCACCGCGAAGAGCATGAACATCGAGGTCGGTTCGGTCGTCCACGTACCGGCCCCCGGCCGGAGGCCGCTCGCGGTCCGCGTCACCGGCGTCCTCGCCCCGCGCGCACCCGACGGCGCCTACTGGTCGACCGAGCCGCTGCTGCGCACGCCCGAACTGGTGACCCTGCCGACCCCCGGCCCGGACCCGGTGACGTACTGGCGCGGCGCGCTGCTGCTCCCTCAGGACGCGGCCCCCGCCCTGCTCGGCACCAGCACCGACCCGGTCCGCTACTGGTACCTCGCGCCCGCCCTGCGCGGTCTGCGCGCCCATGACCTGGACCGGCTGAAGTCGGCCGTGGCCGCCCTGGAGTCGGGGCCCGCGCTGCGCCGCGCCCGCTCCGTCACCGACTCCGGCACCGACGTCTCAACCGAACTGGACGACACCCTCACGCTGTTCGCCCGGCTGCGCTCCGGCATCTCCCCGCTGGTGTCCGTCGCCGCGGCGGGGACCGCCACGGTCGTCGCCGTGGTCCTGCTGATGACGGGCGGCCTGGCCGCCGACCGGCGCCGCGCCGAACTCGCCCTGCTCCGCGCCCGCGGCGCCTCCCTGCCCGGACTCACCGGGCGGCTGCTGGCCGAGACCGCCGTGGTCGCCGTACCGGCGGGCGCGCTCGGCCTGGCGGCGGCCCTGCCGGCGGTACCCGAGGGGCGCCTGTGGCCCGCCGCCGTCACCGCCGCGGCCGTCACGCTCACCGGCTGCGCCGCCCTGCCCCTGCGCGCCGCCCTCGCCCACCGCACGGTACGGGTCACCGCCCCGCGCGAGGACGTGGCGGGCGTACGGCCCTCCCGGCGCCGTACCGTCGCCGAACTGACCCTGCTGGTACTGGCGGTCGGCGCCGTGGCCGCCCTGCGCCGCCGCGGCACCTCGGGCGACCAGCTGATGGCCGTGGCGCCGGTGCTGATCGGCGTCGTCGCGGCCCTGGTGCTGCTCCGTCTGTACCCCCTGCTGCTGCGCCGGCTCACCGGTCCGGCGGGGCGGCTGCGCGGCGCGGTGGGCCACCTCTCGCTGGCCAGGGCGGGCCGCACCTCGGCCTCCGCGGTCCTGCCGCTGCTGGCCCTGCTGACCGCGCTCACCACGGCGGCCTTCGGCGGCTCGGTGCTGGCGGGCGTGGCCGACGCCCGCGACCGTGCGGCGCTCCTCACGGTCGGCGCCGACGCCCGCGCGGACGCCGACGGCCCGCTCCCGGCCACCGCCCCCGGCCGGGTGCGGGCCGTGCCCGGGGTGCGGGCGGTGGCCCCGGTCAGCATCGACTACCAGGCCAAGCCGGAGGACGGCCAGGATTCGGTACCGCTGGTGGGCGCCGACCCGCGCTCCTACGGGGAGTTGACCGCCCGCACCGGACTCGGCGCCGTACCCGCCGGCCGGCTGGCGGGCCGCACGGGCACGCTGCCCGCGGTGGCCTCCCCGTCGGTCGCGTCGGCGTACGGCACCCGGCGTCCCTTCCTGGTCCGGCTGGAGGACGGCAGTGCGGTCACCGTGCGCATCGTGCTGGTCCGCGACCGCACCCCGGCCGTCTCCGGCGGTGACTTCCTCGTCGTGGACCGCGCCGGGCTCGCCGACCCGGCGAACCGTCCCACGGCCCTGCTGGTGACCGGCGCGCACCTGGACACGGCCGCGCTGCGGCACGCCGTCGGCGGCTCGGCCGGAATCCACGTCCGCGCCGAGGAACGCGCCCGCTACGCCGACTCGCCCCTCCAGACCGGTGCCGTCCACGTCTACACGGCGGCGGTGGCGGCCGGCGCCGGCTTCGCGGTCCTCGCGCTGCTCCTGGGCCTGCTGCGCGCGGCACCCGAACGGGCCGCGCTCCTCGCCCGGCTGCGCACGATGGGCCTCACCCGCGCCCAGGGCCGCCGGCTGCTCGTGCTGGAGTCCCTGCCGCAGGCCCTGCTCGCCGCGCTCGGCGGCGTCCTGACCGGCTGGTCCGCCATCCGTCTCCTCTCCCCCGGCATCGACCTCACGGCCATCGCCCTGCCCTCGGCCCGGACACCGCTCACCGAGGCCGAGCTGCACGCCGACGCCTGGTCCCTGACGGTCCCGGCGCTGCTGGTCCTGGTCGCGTCGGTGACCGTGGCGGCCCTCCAGGCGTGGTGGACGGGCCGACAGGGCTCGGTACGCGAGCTGCGGGCGGGGGAGCCGGGATGAACAAGGGCGGACACGGACCACGCGGGCACGGACCGCGCGGGCACGGCCGGACACGGCGGAGGGCCAGCCACCGGACCGCGCCCCGCACCCACGGAACGCAGGAGACCCCATGACGGCGAACCCGAGCCTCTCCGAGCTGGCGAACCGCGTCACCGAGGCCAGGGACCGCCCGGTCTACGGCCACGACGCCCTGATCACCTGCGACCGCCTGGTCCGCGTCTTCACCGCGGACGGCGTCGAGGTCCAGGCCCTCCAGGGTCTCGATCTCCTCGTCCACGAGGGCGAGTTGATGGCCCTGGTCGGCGCGTCCGGCAGCGGCAAGTCCACGCTGATGAACATCCTCGCGGGCCTGGACACCCCGACCGCCGGAGCCGCCCGGGTCGCCGGCCGCGACCTGCTCACCATGACCGCCCGCGACCGCCTCGCCTACCGCCGCGAGGTCGTCGGCTTCGTCTGGCAGCAGACCTCCCGCAATCTGCTCCCCTATCTCACCGCGGCCCAGAACGTCGCCCTCCCCCTCCAGCTCTCCGGCACCCGCAGGGGCCGGCGCGCCCGCGCCGAACGGGCCCTGGAACTGCTGGAGTTGCTGCACGTGGCCGACTGCCGCGACCGGCACCCGCGCGAGCTGTCCGGCGGTCAGCAGCAGCGCGTCGCCATCGCCGTGGCCCTGGCGGGCGGGCCCTCGGTCCTGCTCGCGGACGAACCCACCGGCGAACTCGACTCCCAGACGGCCGCGCGGATCTTCGAGGCGTTCCGCACGGCCAACGAGACCCTCGGCACGACGATCGTCATCGTCACCCACGACCAGGCGGTGGCGGGCGAGGTCCGCCGCACGGTCGCCATCCGCGACGGCCGCACCTCCACCGAGGTGCTGCGCCGCAGCGAGATCGACGCCACGACCGGCCACGAGACGGTCGTCGCCCGCGAGTACGCCATGCTCGACCGGGCGGGCCGGCTGCAACTGCCCGCCGACTACCTCCGCGCCCTGGACATGCGCGAGCGCGTGGCCCTGGAACTGGAGGCCGACCACATCGGGGTATGGCCGGACGACACGCGCCGATCCGCCGGCGGGGCGGGGGATGCCGTCGGGTGACCGGGGGACGCGCCCGCTCAGCGCACGCTGACGCCCAGCGAGCCGAGACCCGCGCGGCGGACGGCGACGGAACCGTACGGCGTACGCAGCCTGAGCCACGCCCCCGAGGAGAACAACCCGGTGTCCTCCGCCCCGGTTCCTGACCGCAGGAAGCCCAGGGACTGCGCCGCGTGCACGGCCCGCACCGGCAGCCGGGTGCCCCCGACCTCGCGGGACCAGATGTCCCGGCCGATCCGGTCCAGCTCGGCACGGGTACGACCCTCGGGCGCCAGCTCCTCCGTGCGCGACCGGAACTCGGAGACCGCCGCGGCGACGGTCGCCCGCAGCGCGTCCGGGGCCGGCAGCCCGGGCTCGGGCTGCCAGCCGCCGCGGGGCGGCAGCACACCGGACCACGGCGGACCGGTGACCGCGCCCGGAACGGCGGCCGTGGCCGCGCGCTCGTCGACGGACTCCAGGAACTCACCGGCGGAGACGGTCACGTCGAGGGTGACGTCGAGCCCGTCCTCGTACGGCTTCGCCAGCCGGACCGCGCGGACCGTCAGCACCTCGAACGACGGCGGCCGCCCGAAGACGGCGAGTGCCGTACCGGCCGCCTGGAGGCGCACCGCGGCTCCGCGGTCGTAGCGCAGCAGCCGGGTGAGGAAGGCGGCGAGGTCCGCCGCCTCCGTCTCGTCGGCGAGGTGCAGCACCGTCATGCGGCGACGGCCTTCTCTCCGGGCTTGGCGGCCCCGTCCGTGTACTCCTGGAGGAACTCGCGTTCCTCGGCGGTGATCCGGCGCGGCCGCTGGGTCTCGAAGTCGAACGGTACGACGACCGTCGAGGCCCGCACGTAGACCTGGTCGTCGTCCTTCACCTCGTAGGCGATGGTGAAGGACGCGGCCCTGATCTCGGTGATCCACAGCTCGATGTCCACGGGTTCGTGCCGGTGGACGAGCTGCATCTTGTAGTCGATCTCATGGCGCGCCACCACGGACCCCTGCTTGAACTCCTTGTCCGGGCGGAACAGGAAGTTGATGCGGGCTTCCTCCAGGTACCGGATGAAGACCGCGTTGTTGACATGGCCGTAGGCGTCCATGTCCGACCAGCGCAGTGGACAGCGATAGACGTGCCGCAAGATCGATCAGCCCCGGGTCAGCTTCTTGTAGGTGGCGCGGTGCGGACGCGCGGCGTCGGCACCGAGTCGCTCGATCTTGTTCTTCTCGTACGACTCGAAGTTGCCCTCGAACCAGAACCACCGCGACTCACCCTCGTAGGCGAGGATGTGGGTGGCGACCCGGTCCAGGAACCACCGGTCGTGGGAGACGACGACGGCGCAGCCGGGGAAGTCCAGCAGGGCGTTCTCCAGGCTGGAGAGCGTCTCGACGTCGAGGTCGTTGGTGGGCTCGTCGAGGAGCAGCAGGTTGCCGCCCTGCTTGAGGGTCAGCGCCAGGTTGAGGCGGTTGCGCTCACCACCGGACAGGACGCCGGTCGGCTTCTGCTGGTCCGGGCCCTTGAAGCCGAAGGCGGACACGTACGCCCGGCTCGGCATCTCGACCTGGCCGACGTTGATGTAGTCGAGCCCGTCGGACACGACCTCCCACAGCGTCTTCTTCGGGTCGAGGTTCTCGCGGCTCTGGTCGACGTAGGAGATCTTGACGGTCTCGCCGACCTTGATGTCACCGGAGTCCGGCGTCTCCAGACCCTGGATCATCTTGAACAGGGTCGTCTTGCCGGCGCCGTTCGGGCCGATGACGCCCACGATGCCGTTGCGCGGCAGCGTGAAGCTGAGGCCGTCGACGAGGATCTTCTCACCGAAGGCCTTGTTCAGCTTGTCGACCTCGACGACCACGTTGCCCAGACGCGGGCCCGGCGGGATCTGGATCTCCTCGAAGTCCAGCTTCCGCATCTTGTCGGCCTCTGCCGCCATCTCCTCGTAGCGGGCGAGACGGGCCTTGGACTTGGCCTGGCGCCCCTTGGCGTTCGACCGCACCCACTCCAGCTCTTCCTTGAGCCGCTTCTGCCGCTTGGCGTCCTTCTGGCCCTCGACCTTGAGACGGGTGGCCTTGGTCTCCAGGTACGTGGAGTAGTTGCCCTCGTACGGGTAGGCGCGGCCGCGGTCGAGCTCGAGGATCCACTGGGCCACGTTGTCCAGGAAGTACCGGTCGTGGGTGATCGCCACGACGGTGCCCGCGTACTTGGCCAGGTGCTGCTCCAGCCAGTTCACCGACTCGGCGTCGAGGTGGTTGGTGGGCTCGTCGAGGAGCAGCAGGTCGGGCGCCTCGAGCAGCAGCTTGCACAGCGCGACGCGGCGCTTCTCACCACCGGAGAGGTTGGTGACGGGCCAGTCGCCGGGCGGGCAGCCCAGGGCGTCCATGGCCTGCTCCAGCTGGGCGTCGAGGTCCCAGGCGTTGGCGTGGTCCAGCTCCTCCTGCAGCTTGCCCATCTCGTCGAGCAGCGCGTCGGAGTAGTCGGTCGCCATCAGCTCGGCGATCTCGTTGAACCGGTCGAGCTTGCCCTTGACCTCGGCGACACCCTCCTGGACGTTCTCCAGGACGGTCTTCGAGTCGTTCAGCGGGGGCTCCTGCAGCAGGATGCCCACGCTGTAGCCCGGCGACAGGAAGGCGTCACCGTTGGACGGCTGCTGCAGTCCCGCCATGATCTGCAGGACGGTCGACTTACCCGCGCCGTTCGGCCCGACGACGCCGATCTTCGCCCCCGGCAGGAAGCTCAGGGTGACGTCGTCGAGGATCACTTTGTCGCCGTGCGCTTTGCGCGCCTTGCGCATGGTGTAGATGTACTCAGCCAAGAGAAACCGTCCGGCAGCTTGAAATCTGGCAGTGGGCAGATACACCCCATCTTGCCTGACCGCCACCCCTGGATGGAAACCCGATCAGTCCGGCCGCCCTGACCTGGGGCTTCGCCGGGGCCGCCTGGAGGCCCGCCGGTCACTGCCGGTCACCACCGGTCGCCCTCGCTCGCCCTCGCACGGCCCGGGAACGGCCTGGCTCGGCAGCCCGCTCCCTCTGTAAGTGCGTGCAGCTGGGGTGCGTCCGTCAAGGGCAGCGCTCGGGGGAGTGGCTGTGGGAGCCAGGACGGGACTGCTGGTGTACGCCGACGGCGACGTGCCGGGACTGCTGCGGCACGTGGGCGCGGCAGATCCCGACCGGACGGCCGGCATGATGCGGCGGCTGCATCCGGGGGAGGCGTGGTGATCCCGGACTCCGAGATGGGACGGCTGCACAAGACCGGTCTTGCCCAGGAGTTCGACATGCGAGGCAGCAGCTCCACGTATACCTACGACCTGGACAGCGACAGGAAACCGACAGTGAGCCCGCCGGACCAAGGACGAGAAGGTACCCGCGGCGACGTCTCCCGCGGCGACGAGGAGAACCGGTGACGATCACACGAGGCGGCCCCCTCATCGCGGCGCTGGCTGCCACCCTCTTGCTTGCCGCGTGCTCCAGCCCGGACCCGGACGATCGCGGCGTGACCGATGGGCGCACCTCGCACTGGGACGAGAACGCCGGCGCGCCCGAGGCGTCGGCCTTCATGAACGTGAAGGCGCCCAGGGGTGCAACCGAGGTCAAGGGGGCCGTGCAGATCAACCCTCAGGAGGACATCTACCTCCTCTCGTTCGTCACCAGTGAGAAGAACGTCGAAGGCATCGCGAAGGACCTTCTTTCCGGCGAGCCGCTGAAGGCGAAGAAGGTCGACTTCGCCCCGGATGGAGAGTTCTTCAAGCACCTCGGGCTGGCCGAGCCGCAGACGGTGAAGGGAGCTCGCTCGGGCGGGGTCTGCCCCTCGTGCGTGACGGACGATCGCCGCAAGAAGGTGCAGTGGATCGACATCTACGTCCAGGCACTCAAGGGAGATCAGGCCAGGGTCTACCTGAAGGCGTTCTGAGATCAGTCCCGGCCGAGCACGGCACCCAATTCGGGGAGCTGGGTTCGGGAAGTCGAGTGACTTGGCGTGCCTTGCCATTGCTGTGCTCGCACGGCCAACAGCAAGGCGAGGAGGCCGACACGGCACGTACCGGCCCACGGCTCGTCCTGCACACGAGCGGCGACCGGAGTTGGGGCCGCCGGCCATCCGGTGATCTCGGCGAAAGCGCCCGAATCCGGTGGCGGCCCCGGATAGCCTGCTGAACCTGTGCGGTGGGGGGTCGTACGGGACCGCGTGTCGACGCCGATGCCCCTGTTCGCGCTGCTCGGCCGGACCGGCGCCCGCATCTTCGGGCGCCGGCTCACGTCACGGGACCAGGAGGCTCGCCATGACCACGACGCTCTCAAAGGGTGGCAACGCCCCGCTGCCGGCAGCACCCTGCCACGTCACGCTCACCGCGGCCCGCGTGGGCATCGACGTCTGCGCCGTGCTGCTCGCCCAGGACGGCAAGGTGCGCGGTGACGACGACCTCGTGTTCTACAACCATCCCGCGCAGGACGGTGTCCACCTCACGGGTGCGACCATGATCGCGGACCTGACCGCGATACCGGCCTCGGTGGACCGCGTCGTGATCGTCGCCAGCACCGATCCCTCCCTGCCCGGCGGCCGGTTCGATGCGGGCAGCACCCCGAGGGCGGACATCCGGTGCGGTGACGTACAGCTGGCCTTCGTCCCGCCGCCGCTGCTCAACGGGGAGACCGCGGCGGTGCTGGTGGAAATCTACCGCCGTGCGGGCGCGTGGAAGGTCCGGGCGGTCGGCCAGGGCTGGGACACCGGGCTTGCGGGACTGGCCACGGACTTCGGTGTGGTGGTCGACGAGGAGGCCCCCGCGCCTCCCGCCGCACCGCGGCAGGGCAACGGGGGCGGCGGGGCGGTCCCTGCGCCGGCCATCAGTCTGAGCAAGGTCCAGCAGTCGGCACCGGGGCTCGTCAACCTCTACAAGGCCGCGCAGGTCTCCCTGGACAAGGCCGGTGTCATGGGCCGGCGTGCGGCCGTCTACCTGGTCCTCGACCACTCCGCGAGCATGCACGGCTTCTACCGCAACGGCACCATGCAGCACCTCGCGGAACAGGCCCTTGGGCTGTCGGCGAACCTCGACGACGACGGCCGGGTGCCCCTGGTGTTCTTCTCCCACCGCGTCGACCTCGTCACCGAGATCGGTCTGGACACGTACCAGGGGCTGATCGACCGCCTGCACGGAGGCCTGGACTGGGGCGGTACCAGTTACGCGCCGGCCATGCAGGCCGTCATCGACCACTACCGGTCGAGCGGCGCCACGGACCCCGCCTTCGTGATCTTCCAGACCGACGGTGAGCCGTCCGACCGCAGAGGGACCCGGGAACTGCTGCGCGCCTCCAGCTCCCTGCCGATCTTCTGGCAGTTCGTCGGGTTCGGACCCGGCCGGAACATGCGGTTCCTGCGCAGCCTGGACACCCTCGACGGCCGGGTCGTCGACAATGCCGGCTATTTCGGCGCCGGCCAGCATCCCCTCACGCGCTCCGACGACGACCTGTACGACTGCCTCATGAAGGAGTTCCCCGAGTGGCTCGCCACCGCGCGCACGGCCGGAGTCATCCGGTAGGGCGCGGCGAACGGGCGGCGTGTGTCACCGCTCGTCGGTGGATGCGGCCACCGGGGCGGGCGCGGCGGTCGTGACGTCCGTCCTGGTGGCGGGGATGCGCTTGCCCAGGGTGATGAACAGGAGCACCAGACCCACGGTCAGCAGGATGTGGCCGAGACCGGCGACACCGGCCGTCGCGGCGCCGCTGGAGCGCCCGAGCACCGTCAGCGTCCCGTGCAGGGTCATGGTGCCGACGGTCAGCACCAGGCCGGCGTTGTACGTCCAGAAGAACCAGCGGAACAACGGGAGCGCCGTCAGCGCGAACAGCTTCTCCAGCGCCAGGACGATGAGGAAGAACAGCATGCCGAGAGCGAGGACATGCGTATGCACGACGGCGAGCTGGGTGTCGCCGGTGAAGTCCTCCGCCTTGGTGATCTCGCGGTAGTACAGACCGCTGATCAGCCCGACGATCATGTAGATGTGGGCCGTGTTGAGGATCTTTCTCATCTCTGGTCGCCCCCCGGAGCGCTGGTCGGTGATGTCCCAACCTTGCGCACGGGCCCCCCGGTCATCAACCGGGTTACGAGAACGATCCGTTGACCGGGCCGGGCCGGTCAGTCGAGCGGCTGCTCGCGGTTGCGCAGCAGCACCAGTACCGCACCGCCGATGACGACCAGACCGATGGCCACGCCCGCGATCAGCGGGGTGATCGCCGAGCCGCCGGTGGCGGCCAGGTCGGTGGTGTCCGGGGCGGCACCGCCCACCGTGGCGGGGCTGGGCAGGCTGCGGACCTCTGCGCTCTGGGTCGTGAGGGTGCCCTGCGTCCTGCAGTCCAGGACACCGGTGAAGCGGTGACTGAGGCCGTTCGGGCCGGTGACCGTGAAGTCGTAGGCCTGGTCCTCCTGGAGCGGGACGGTCACCGTGCGGGAGGCACCCGCGGGGATGGTGTGCTCGGCGCCCATCAGCTCGAAGGTGAACGGCTGGTCGCCCTTGTTGGCCGCGATGATGTCGACCCCGCCCTCGGCGCAGTTCTTCCGCGCCGACACCGCCGGTACGGCGCCCTTGGCCGCCCAGGTGGCCGTCGCCGTCGCGGAGACCGTGGACTCGCTGGATCCGGCGAGGATCTGGGTCTGGCTGCGGCTCTCGGAGGCGAAGGCCCGGCCGACCGGCACGGTCGTCGACGCCTGAAGGGTCAAGTCGGCGGTGCCGTCCGCCGCGTCCTCGGGGATGTCGAAGTAGACCCGGCTGCCGTCCCGCACCGAGGTGACGACCTTGCCGGTCGCGTCGATGATCCGCACTCCGCTGGTGTCCGCGTCCACCGGCGGGACGACCGTGGCCGCACCGGCGTTGGTGTGCACGGTCAGCGGTCCCAGCAGGTCGCCCGGCCGGCCGGAGATCGCGGGCGGGTCCAGGGTGAGCGAGGCCTGCGGCTCACCGCTGTTCCGGGCGCTCTTCTCCAGGTAGTCGGCGAGCTTCTCGGCCTGCGGGTCGACGGCGTCGACCGCGGCGCCGTCCGAGTACCGCCAGATGGCCACCTGGGTGCCGGCCGCCGCGTCCTGCTCGCTGAGGGCGCCGACTCCCGCCTGCCGGGCGAGCGAGGCGAGATCGTTCACCTGCGGGTAGGAGTGCTGCAGGATCCAGTGGATCTTTCCGGCGTCCTTGTTGGCGCCCAGCGAGGTGCCGCTCCAGGGCGTCTCCTGGTACCGGGCGTCCCGCTGGGTGGGGTTGTGCAGGTCGACGCAGTACGTCTGGAGGGTGCCGCCGCCGTCCACGGACATCTCGAACAGGCCGGCGTCGACCCGCTGATCGCCGCCGTCCGCGTGTATCACGGCCTCGCCGTAGACCTTGAGACCGTTGATGGTGGCCGCCGCCCCGCCCTGCGTCTGCGGGCTGACGTCGGCCACGGCCGTACCGGCGCCGGACAGCACACCGGCGGCCACGAGACCGGACACCGCGGTGGCGGCGGCCACACGGACCGTTCCGGTGGACCGGCAGAACCCAACGAGCGCAGCAAGCACAGAATTCCCCTTCGAGCAGGACCCGTTGAACGTGGGGGACGGTCCCACCAGCAGAATCGGCAGCCCCTAGGGGCACGCCCGGCATCCTATGGATCGGACGGAGCCTCACCTGCCGGTCGGATCATCCGATGGCCGATCCGATCCGCAATCGTTATCGCGGATACGGTTCATGAGCTGCGCTTATCGACAAATCCACCCATGGCGCGCCCTCGAACGACGGTGCGCCGAACCGGCCCTGACGTCATGTCACCGCTGCCGGTTCCTGCTCGGCGGGTGGTGCCGCCGTACCGTCCGTGGCGGGCGCGGGAGGTGGTGTCTCCCAGTTCGGCTCCGGTCGTGCCGCCGTCGCCGCCGACTCCGGTTTGGCCGCACGGTGGAAGACCGCGGTGCCCCGCGACAGATCGTGTCCGATCGCCATGGCGTCGATGTCGGCGGAGGCCCACTGCTGCTGTCCGTCACGCACTTCCGTGCGCACCTTCAGCCGCCCCTGGATCAGCAGGGGCTGCCCCACCTCCACCGACGCGGCCACGTTGACCGCGAGCTGCCGGTTGGCCCACACCGTGAAGAAATTGGTGTGCCCGTCCGTCCAGACGCCCTTCTCCCGGTCCCAGTAGCGGGCGGTCGCCGCCAGCCGGAACCGGGCCGACGGACCCGTCGGCAGCTCCCGGTACACCGGTGGCGTCGCCACGTTGCCCACCACGCACACGATGGTCTCGTTCATCGTCCTCGCTCCCCTCCCCCGCCCGGTCCCGGCCGGACAGGTCACCCACCCGGTCCCTGCCGGGCCGGCCGACACGCGCACGGGCCCTTCCCGTACGGCTGCCGTGCCTGTGCGTACGACCGCCGTGCGATCGCCGCGACCTCAGACTGCCTCCGCCGGGCCGGGCCCGCCGAGCGCTGTGGACGAGCCCCTCGCCTGTGGAAAAGCCCGCCACTCGCACGGGTGACACCGCCCCCCGGGCCACCTCTTCACCGACCCCCGGACGCGGTCGTGGGCGACCCCGAGAGTCCGGGACCGCCCACGACGGGAAAAGGACCGCCTCCCCGCGGGAGGCCCGCCTCACCCCACGCCCACGCCCGCCCCGGCGCCGGCACCGGTGCCGGCCCCCACGACGCGCCCGTACTGCTCGCGCACCTCCCGGTACCGCAGCAGTTCCGCCGCCACCGGGTCCAGGACGCGGGCCCGGCCACAGCTCGCGGAGGCTTCCCGCAGGCGCCGTTCCGCGTCCTGGCCGTAACGCCGCGCGGGGGCCCGGGCCGCCATCCGGCAGGCCCACTCCACCAGCGGGCCACCGACGATCCCGCAGACCATCAACAGCACCGGCACGCCCAGGTTGGGGGCCATGACCCCGACGATCTGCCCCACCAGCCACAGCCCGCCCACGACCTGCAGCAGCGTCATCGACGCCTGGACCAGCACCGCGAGCGGCCACCAGCCCGGCCTCGGCGGCCGGCCCGGCAGCGCGGCCTTGGCCGCCAGTTCGTCCAGCGCCTCCGACAGTCCCTGCGACCCGCGTACGGCCGCCTCGCGCACCGCCTGAGCCCACGGCACGGGCAGCCCGGCCGAGGCCCGGTCGGAGACCGTGCGGACCGCCTGCTCCACCCGCTGGCGGGCGGTGGCCTCCTCGTCGGCCTGGTTACGGATCTGGATGCGGCCCGTGTTGGGCTCGCCGCGGCCCTGGTACCAGCGCCACAGCCGCAGCCACGGTGTGCCGCAGGCCCGGTTGGCGTTGCGCAGCCAGGCGCGCTCGGCGGCCTCGCCCGCCGCGGTGGCGCCCACCGCGTCCGCGAGCCGCGCGGCGAACTCCTCGCGTGCCTCCTCGCTGAGGCCGGCGCGCTGTCCGGTGGCGTAGACGGGCCGCAGTTCGGCCGCCGCGAGGTCCACGTCGGCCGCGACCCGGCGGGCCGCCGCACCGCGTTCGGCCACGAACTCGCCGAGGGCCTCGCGCAGATCGCCGACACCGTCACCGGTGAGGGCGGACAGCGCGAGCACGGTGGCGCCCGGTTCGCCGTACTCGCCGAGCGCGACCCCGTCCTCGTCCAGCAGCCGCCGCAGGTCGTCCAGGACCTGGTCGGCGGCCTCCCCGGGCAGCCGGTCGACCTGGTTGAGCACGACGAACATGACCTCCGCGTGCCCGGCCATGGGCCGCAGGTAGCGCTCGTGCAGGACCGCGTCGGCGTACTTCTCGGGGTCGACCACCCAGATCACCGCGTCGACCAGCTTGAGGATCCGGTCGACCTGTTCGCGGTGCTGCACGGCGGCGGAGTCGTGGTCGGGCAGGTCGACCAGGACGAGGCCGCGCAGCTGCGCCTCGGCCTCGGGGCTCTGCAGCGGACGGCGGCGCAGCCGCCCCGGGATGCCCAGCCGGTCGATGAGGGCCGCCGCGCCGTCGCTCCAGCTGCACGCGATGGGCGCGGCCGTGGTCGGGCGCCGTACGCCGGTCTCCGAGATGGCGACTCCGGCCAGGGCGTTGAACAGCTGGGACTTGCCGCTGCCGGTCGCGCCCGCGATGGCTACGACGGTGTGCCTGCCGGAGAGCTTGCGGCGGGCGGCGGCCTCGTCCAGGACACGGCCCGCCTCGGCGAGGGTACGGCTGTCCAGGCGGGTGCGGGAGAGGCCGACGAGTTCGCGCAGGGCGTCCAGACGGGACCGGAGGGGGCCGTCGTACGCCAGCGGCGTGGGGACCTGACTGCCCGGGGCACGGCTCGGGGTCTCCAGTGCGGAGGCGCGTTCGGCGGCGAGCGCTGCGGCGTTGGCCTCCGTGACCCGCCGGGCGATCAGCCCGTCGTCCCAGGCTTCCTCGGACTCGGCATCCGCGTCGGCATCGACGGTCGTGGCGGTGGCGGCACTGTTACCGGAGGCGTCGTCGGCCGACCGCTTCTTCGCGGACTCCTTGGCGGCGGGGCGGGCCTTGGGCGCTTCCTCGACGGACCGGGACTTCGACGTCTCCGTGGACCGCGACTTCGGCGCGTCCTCGGAACGACGCGGCTTCCGCGAGTCCTGCGCGGGACGGGATTTCGGCGCCCGCTCGGTGAGCGGGGCCTTGGACGCGTCCTTGCCGGCGATCCGGGAGTTCGACGCCTCCTCGCCGGCGGCCGGGGAGTCCGGCGCCTCGTCGGCGGACCGGGGCTTCGTCTCCTCGTCGGCGGCCCCGGACTTCGGCGTTTCGCCGGTGGCCCGGGACTTCGCCCCCTGGTCGGTGTCGGTGCTGCCGGACGTCGGCGGCTCTTCGCCGGACCGGAGCTTCGGCGCCGCCTCGGCGGACCGGGAGTCCGGCGCCTCCCCCGCGAGCGGGGACTCCGGCGCCTGCGGACCGGCGCCCGGCTTCAGCGCCTCGCCGGGGGGCGTGAGCGCCGGTGCCTCTCCGACGGGCTCGAGGGCGGGTGCCTCGTCCGCGGGCGGCTTTACGGCCGGGGCCGCCTCGGCGGCCGGTTCTTCCTCTGCGGCCGGCGACTTCGGAACGTCCTCGGCGAGCCGGGAAGCCGGTGCGGTGTCGGCGGACCGGGAAGCCGGTGCGGTGTCGGTCGGCCGGGGCGTGGACAGCTCCCTCAGGGGCCGGAACGAGAGCGAGCCGGCACCGGCGGAGGCCCTCGGTACCTCGCCGGTGGGCCGGAGCCTCGGCGTCTCCTCGGCGGAGCGGGACATCGGCGCGGGGAGCAGCCGCGGCCGGATGCCCGTCTCGGGACTGTGCCCGCGCGCGGGACCGACCGAGGCCGCGTTCTCGCCCGTACCGCGCGCGTTGCCGTTCTCGTCCTCCACGCGCGCGTGCTGCCCGCGCTCCCACTCACGGACGGCGGCGGCCGAGGCGTCGGCCGCGGCGCGGGGCACGGAGCCCGGGCGGTCACCGGCACGGCCGTCCGGCGACCGGTCCTCCGCCGAGCCCGCCCGGCCGCCGCTCGGCGGACGGGCAGCGTCGGCATCCCCGTGGTCATTCCGCGAGGGGCCCTCGCCGGTGCCCTCCTTGCCGGCGTCCAGCAGGAGCTGCCCGACGGTGCCGTCCCTGCCGTCCGTGCCGACGTCCTCCGCGGCGCTCGCACCCGAACCCGTCGGCCCGTCGCCCGCCTCGCCGGAC
The DNA here is from genome assembly GCF_043079785.1 of Streptomyces sp. NPDC015139. Classification (NCBI taxonomy): domain Bacteria; kingdom Bacillati; phylum Actinomycetota; class Actinomycetes; order Kitasatosporales; family Streptomycetaceae; genus Streptomyces; species Streptomyces sp. NPDC015139. The sequence continues at coordinate 124,521 of NZ_JBIBUW010000007.1, forward strand.
CCCGCATCGCTCCCCGGCCCGGCCTGCGAACCCACGCCGGGTCCGGCTCCGGTGCCGGCGGCCGGAACCGTGCCCGGACTCGGCTGGCCGTTGCCGGGCTGACCGTGGCCCGGGTGACCGTTGCGCTGCACGGGTCCCCTGTCGTCGCCGTGCTCCATGCGCCCCATGTGGTCGGTGTGCTCCGTGTGGTCCTGATCAGTGACGGCGGTCACCGGTCACCTCTCCTTCTGCAGTACGGACAGCGCGGCGATGAGCTCGGCCTGCGGCTCCGCCCGGACGTCCAGGGCGTCGAGTGGCGCGAGGCGCCGCTCGCGTTCGGCGTGCATGACTCGGTCCACGTGCTCCGTGAGCAACCGCCCGGCCCGGTCGCGCAGGCGCAGGGCGCCGTGCGCCCCGAGCCGCTCGGCCAGCCCCTCGCCGGCGTTGCGGGCCCGGCGCCCGCCGAGCAGCGCGGTGGCGACCACGGCGGCGACGACCTCCGCGTCGGGCGCGGCCGTACGTTCCAGATGACGCACTTCTTCCTCCGCGTGCTCCTCCAGCTCGCGCCGCCAGCGCCGTACGGCGAGCCCGATACGGTGCTCGGCGCGCTCCACGGAGGGGTCGCGGCCGGTGAGTCCCGGGGCGCTCGCGGCGGGTTCACGACGCCAGGCCTCGTCGACGCGCTCGTCGGCGGCGGTGACGGAGCACAGCAGCAGCGCGGCCAGGCTCTCCACGAGGGCGTCGAGGAGTTCCCCGGCCGTGCAGTCCAGCGGGAAGGCGCGCCAGCGCTTGAGGGCGTCCCCGGCGAGCACGGCGCCGGACTGGAGACGGCCGCGCACGCGTGCCTGCTCGTTGTCGTAGGCGGCGTCCACCGCGGAGGTGAGCCGCAGGGCGGCCGCGTACTGCGCGGCGGCGGCACTGGCCAGCTCGGACATGCGGGGCTTGAGCGAGTCGAGCACGCCATGGATCGTCCGGGCCATGACCTGCTGCCGGGCGGTGGAGTCCTGGGCGTGGTGCACGAGCCACGTGCGCAGGGCCGCGACGGCGGTGCCGGGCAGCAGCCCCGCGCCCCAGGCGGACTCGGGCAGCTCGGGCACGGTGAACCGGGGCACGTCCCCGAGACCTGCCTTGGTGAGCAGGGCACCGTACTGCCGGGAGACCTCCGAGACCACCTGGTGCGGCACCCGGTCCAGCACGGTGATCAGGGTGACGTCGTACTCCTTGGCGGTGCGCAGCAGGTGCCAGGGGACGGCGTCGGCGTAGCGGGCGGCCGTGGTCACCATGATCCACACGTCGGCGGCGCAGATCAGTTCGGCGGCGAGCCTACGGCTGTCGGACAACAGGGAGTCGACGTCCGGTGCGTCGAGGAGGGCGATGCCGGGCGGGAGGCTGTCGGCGGTCTCGATACGCAGGACGCGTCCGCGCCCGGCGTCCTGGCCGGGCAGCGCGAGGTCGTCCGAGACCTCCCGGAGCGGCTCCCACACGCGCGCCAGATCGGGCAGCACGCGCACGCCGCTGAACCAGTGATGATCCTCCGGGTGGCAGACGAGCACCGGCGTCCGGGTCGTCGGCCGCAGCACGCCCGCCTCGCTCACGCGGCGTCCGACGAGCGAGTTGACGAGCGTCGACTTGCCGGCGCCGGTGGAGCCGCCGACGACCGCGAGGAGCGGTGCGGCGGGCTCCCGGAGCCGGGGTAGCAGGTAGTCGTCGAGCTGTGCGAGCAACTCGTCGCGGTTGGCACGCGCGCGTGGCGCTCCGGCCAGGGGCAGCGGAAAGCGTGCGGCGGCGACACGGTCGCGCAGAGCGGAAAGTGTGTCGAGCAGCTGAGGCCGTACGTCCAAGGTCACCACATGCGAAGAATGCCCAATTTTAGGGGAATTCTGAAGCATATAGACATGTCTGCGCGCCGACGGGACAGATCAGGCACAAGGGATGACCGGGACACGGGCCCAGTCCAGGCATAACGAGTGCACAACACCCGGTGCGTCCCGCGCCAAAAGCGGTGCACGATTCGTACCTGCCTGCGATTATCAGGACCGCTTCACCGAACCTCCACATCAAGTCACGGAGGCGAAGCGGCAGGGTCAAGGAACCGGGAGCCCTATCCTTGTCCCCGGCAACGTCACGGATCAGCCCTCACCGGGGCACCAGGTACGAGGCCACCACACCGGCCCCCGTAGCTCAGTGGATAGAGCAGGCGCCTTCTAAGCGCTTGGCCGCAGGTTCGAGTCCTGCCGGGGGCGCCAGTCTCCGCCCTCCCTCTGGGAGGGCGTTTTTGCTGCTCGGAATGGGTGACGCGCGACACGCCGAAGCCCCGGGCCCACCCTTGATGATCAGGGCGAGACTCCGGGGCTGTCCGGCTGTCACCGGGTTTTCGCGGGTGGCCGTGTCGAATACGTGTCGAAGTCCTCGGGGGCCGGCCGGGCCGGGTCAGCCGCCGTCGGGCGCCCCAGGGAGATCCCCCGCAGCCTCCAGCCGCCGCTTCAGATCGGGCAGCTGACCGTCGACGCACCGCGCGTAAGTGGCCAGAAGGACGGCGACGCTGTTCCCGGCCCGCTCCGCCACCTGAGCGGGCGGAATCCCGTCGTTGAGCCACTTCGTCAACCGCGTGTTCCGGTTGTCGTACACACGCCGCCCGGTCGGCGATTCGAAGACGTGCGTCGGCAACACGGCCTGGCGGGCACTGCGCCAAGCCCGGCGGATGACGGAGCCGGCCAGGATGCCACCGGTCTCACCTTGGAAGAGAAGATCACCCGGTTGGAGGTGCTCGTCGAGGATGTGTTGCCGCAGGACGCGCGTCAGAGCGGGATGCCCCGGCACCGTACGCGTCTCTCCCTCGGCACGGCCCTTCAGATCGCGCTGTTCGTGGATCTCCCCCGTGTCCGTCCACTGCTTCCCGACCTCTGGTGTGGCCGTGTGGAACAGCAGTTCGCACCACTGATCCTCGGCGTCGGGGTGCGGCAGCGTCACGTCCTCCACGCGCATGGCCACGGCTTCTTCGGGCCGCGGACCGCAGTAGTACAGCGTCGCGAAGAACGCGTGCAGCCTCTTGCCCCCGCGCGGCCGGCGCCGGATCCAGTCGAGGATCGCCGCCGCCTGCTCAGGATTCAGCAGGGACCGCTTGTCCACGGCGCTGGTGGTCTTGGTGGCGGCCGTCGTCTCCTTCCCCTTGGGCAGGGGGCCGGCCCGGAGGATGCGCCGCCTGACGGCGTGCTTCATGACGACGTTGAGGATTCGCCGGTTGCGCTTCCGCGACCAGGCCGCCGCCTGCTTTCCGTCCAGGCGCGTGTCGATGGCACGGAGGACCTGGTCGACCGTCTCCGGGTCCTCCCAGGCCGAGACCGGCAGGGAATGCCGCTCGACCCACCTGAGGATGTTCACCACGTCCCGTGGGGCCTGCGCCCGGCGGTTCGCGTTGAACCCCCACTCACGCAGAGCGGTGCGCACGGCCGCCGGCTCGAACTGGGCGGGCTGCGTCCGGAGCAGCGCCACGGTGGTCGCCGTCAGGGCCTTGGCGACGTTCTTCCGGCTGTTGCCGCCGAGTTGGGCCCAGCGGGCATCCACGTACTCGACAGCGAACGTGCGGTGGATCTGTACAAGCGTGGCATGGCTCGCTTGCTTCTGTTCACCGGAGCCACCAGCCCGACAACCCGCGAACGTATGCCGAGGGGTGAGGCCGTTCACTATCGAGAGCGAGCCATCGAACTCGGTGTCCCTGGTTCGGCGATCCTGGTGGAGACCCACGCTCGCAACACTGGTGAGAACATCCGGCTCTCCAGGGCAGAGCAGCACTGGCCCAACCTCGCTCCTAAAGCGGAGGCCGACGGGCCCGTGCCCTTCTGGGCTCCCCATCCCTCGGGCGTTGGGGTTGTCCACGAAGGGGCGCAGGGTCAGCGGCAGGGCGCACAGGGATGGTTCGGACTCCGGCGTCGGCACCGTCGACCAAGACAGATCAAGGACCAGTGATCGCCTTGATCGTGTACGGGTACGACTCTTGCTGCCACGTGGTCGTGAACACGGCCGTCGGACGCGCTGCGACCTGTGGCACGCGGCCGTCCGTCGTGAGCGTCTTCGCGCTGCCGAAGGTGCCGGAGCGGCTGATCAGCCGGGCGGTGGCCTTCGTGACGCTGTACGGCGGCGTGGAGATGGCCGTGGTGGTCTGCGACACCAGCATGCCGTCGCCGTCGTCGTCCAGGGCGAGGTCGGGGCGGTCGCCGGCGCCCAGCGACGTGATGGCGCCGAGGGTGCCGCCGGCGGAGAGTTTACGGCCGTACAGCTCGCGCTTGCCGGCGTTGTTGCGTACCCACACGATCATCGAGTCGCCGTCCAGGTCCGTCCCGAGGGTGTGGTGGAAGTCCACGTTCTCCGTGGATGTCGAGATACGCAGCGGGTTCGACAGCGTGCCGGTGTGGCTCCAGCGCGAGGCCCAGACCTGCGAGCGGTCGCCGCCGCCGGAGTGGTAGCTGATCACCGCGTCGCCGTCCCGGTCCACGCCGACCCGAACCATGCCGAAGCCGCCGTATGCCGCGATCGGCGTGGTGAGCACCTTCGCCGCGGAGATCGAGGTCGCGGTCATCCGCTTGGCCACCACCTCGGAGCCGCGTACCCAGGCGACGACGAACTGACCATTGCGGTCCACGCCGATGGCCGGCGGCTCCGCCGAGCCCGAGCCGAGCGTGTGCACCGCGCCGAGCGTGCCGTCGAGCTTCAGCCGGCGGGCCACCGCGTACCAGCTGCCGTCGCGGATCTCCGTCCACGCCACCATCGAGCTGCCGCCGGGCGTCACGGCGACCGAGGGCGTGGTTGCGGGCGACCCGGGGGTGGAGAGCATCTGCAGCGAGCCGACGAGGCTGCCGGAGGACGCGACCCGGCGGCCGACGACGGTGCTGTCCTGCTGCCACACCACCGACGAGTCGCCGGTGTCATCGGAGTCGGCCTGCACCCAGCTGATGGCGCGGCCGTCCGGGGACAGGGTGCGGGTCGCACCCAGGGTGCCGTTTGCGTACTTCACCCGGGTCTGTACGCGGAAATAGGAGCTGTTCGCATTGTCCATGGCCGCCCAGGCGAGGAGCGTATCGCCGGAGCGGTCGATGGAGACCTGGGGGTCGTCCTGGCCTGACCAGCCGGACGCGGTGACATTCCACGCGGACGTCCACGCGGCGTCGGCGTTCACTACGAGCGTCGCGGTGAGCGCGATTCCGGCCACGGTCGCCACGGCGCCTGCGCCGATGAGGCGGCGCTTTGCCGAACGCCGGTGACGTGCTGCCTGAAGTACCACTCTCGTATCCCTTCCAGGGCTGCCACGGACTCCACGGCAGCGAGGCTGTCCTGTACGACTGCTCAGTAGTACAGCGGCGTTGCGTGCGCATACGTCACACGAGCAGCACAGGCCCCCTGCCTGATGACCTCAGTACCTGTAGCGACCTGTAGCCGGGCCGATGCGGATCCGCCCAGCAGGCGTCGATACCTTCGGTGCTGCGGGTGAGGTGGGATGGGCAGGACGAGCCGGTGCCTCTGCGGGTGCCTCCGCGGGTTGGCTGACCTAAGAAGCGACAGAGCAGATCTGACATCACCAGCTGACATCAACGGCGGCGAACGGTGGTGCACCGAAGCAGTCGCATCTGGATCGCCGAGTGACCACCACGCCTCGTTTCGGCACGCCGCTCCCCAGAGTGTGCGAACTCCTAAAGCGATGGTCACTCCCCATCGAGCTCACGCGCCGGCGAGCCGGAGCCGTGCCAGACGTGTGCCGGATCAAGCGGGGTACCCCGGGGAACAATCGACACCGGAATCGCAATCGAGGGACTCACTTCTCGGCCCGCTGAGTGATGGCCGCCTCGGTGCGGTCTCCCAGGAACTCGTACCAGCGGCGTTCGAGACAGACGTAGCGCACGTCTGCCTCGACGAGGCTGAGGAAACCCGACACCGTCTCGGTGAGACGCTGTTGCAGCCCGGGGTCGGCCAGCGTTCCGTCTTCGGCGAAGGCCTGGTAGCTGTTGGCCACGCTGAACATGTCCGGGTAGACGCGGGTGCCCAGGTGTTCCAGAGGAATCCTCAGAGCCCACAATCCGCGGTTGCCTCCGACCAGCGACGGCGAGGCGGAGACGAGCAACGCGTGCTTGGTTTTGGACGGCTGCGGCCTGACACGCGAGACCCAGTCGATCGCGTTCTTCAGTACCCCTGGCACGGAGGCGTTGTACTCCGGCGAGGAAATGACGAAGGCGTCGCTCTGCTCAAGCCGGTCGCGCAGGGCGAGAGCGCCGTGCGGCAGCCCTGCGCCGGCCTCCATGTCGCCGTCGTACAAGGGCATCTCGAAGTCGCGCATGGTGACGAGGTCGACGGCGGCACCGGTGTCGGAGATGAGCCGGGCCACGAGGGAGGCGAGGCGGGCGTTCGTAGAATCGGCCCGCAGGGCCGCGCCGAAGACCAGGAACCGCAGCGGGCCGGGAAGCGAGTCCGTGGGCATGGATCCGTCCTTCCGTCGCGGGCAAGCCCCTCCAGGAGGGCGCCCCACCGACAAGTGTGGTTCCTCAGCTGGCGTCTCGCGACAGGGCCAGGCACCGACAGGTCCGAGCCGGTCAGGACAATGGCTCGGCCACTGGAGAGATGGTGCGCGGTCGGTCCTCCTGGCCATCGATGGAGCCAACGCACGCCCAGGCCGGGTGATCAGCACCTTGGGTCACTCGCCGGGGCCGTACCTCTGTAAGGACTGGCAGCTGGGCCGTACGAGGCCAACCGACGCCAACCAACAACGACAGAAGCCCACGGCATCCGACGAGGTCAGAGCCATGGGCTTCCTCTGTTCCGCTGGTCAGTGGGACCGGTGGGAGGGCGTTTTTGCTGCTCGGAACGGGTGACGCGCGACACGCCGAAGCCGGTGTCCCGGACGGGCCGGCATCCTCGGCCGAGGCTGAAAATCACCCGGTCGGAGCTCTCCGTCCGCGCCGGTGTCCCCGCCGGCGCCCGCCCCCGGCCTGCCGTTACAGTCGCCCTCGGGATCTTCGGGAGCGTCGAAGGGGTGGGATCGCGTGCGACTGCGTTGTGTGGTGCTGGACGACTTCCAGGGCGTGGCCACCGGCATGGCCGACTGGTCGGTGATCGAGGACAGGGTCGAGGTGGTCGCGCTGCGCGAGCACCTCGACGGGGAGGACGCCCTCGCCGCGGCCCTCGCCGGCTTTGACATCGTCGTCACCCTGCGCGAACGCGTGCCCTTCCCCGGCTCCCTCATCGCCCGCCTCCCCCGCCTGAAGCTGCTCGTCGCCTCCGGCATGCGCAACAGCGTCATCGACTACGACGCCGCCCAGGCGCACGGCGTCACCGTGTGCGGCACGGCGAGTTCGGGGACCCCGCCGGTCGAGCTGACCTGGGCGCTGCTGCTGGGTCTCGCCCGGGGCATCGTCGAGGAGAGCACCGCGCTACGGGCGGGCGGCCCCTGGCAGTCCACCGTCGGCGCCGACCTGCACGGCAGCCGACTGGGCCTGCTCGGGCTCGGCCGCATCGGCAGCCGGGTGGCCCGTGTCGGGCTCGCCTTCGGCATGCGGGTCAGCGCGTGGAGCCAGAACCTCACCACGGAGCGCGCCGAGGAGGAAGGCGTCGAACTAGCCGCATCAAAAGAGGAGTTGCTCGCGGAGAGCGACTTCGTCTCCGTGCACCTGGCCCTCGGCGACCGCACCCGGGGCCTGGTCGGCGCCGCGGAACTCGCGGTGATGAAGCCGACCGCCTTCCTGATCAACACCTCCCGCGCGGCCATCGTCGATCAGGAGGCCCTGCTCGCGGCGCTCCACGAGGGCCGGATCGCGGGCGCCGGCGTCGATGTCTTCGACGTCGAGCCGCTGCCCGCCGGCCACCCGCTGCGCACCGCGCCCCGCCTGCTCGCCACGCCCCACCTCGGCTATGTGTCGCGGGCCAACTACACGACCTACTACGGCCAGGCGGTGGAGGACATCCAGGCCTACCTGGCCGGCTCACCGGTACGGCGGCTGCCCTGAGCGCCCGTCAGGACGTCGTCACGCGCGTGTAGACGCCTTCGCTGCGGCGCAGATGCCCCAGGTCCACCAGGTAGCGGCGGAGCGTCACATGGTCGGTGTCGTCGGAGTCCTCGCACCAGCCCCGCAGCCGCTCGTTCACCACGCGCTCCGGGTACTCCACGCCCGGCTCGAAGCTCCGCTCGGCGATGTGCCGCAGCACCTGCTTCTTGCGGGTCCATTGGGCGGGCAGCCGGACGAGCCGGCCGCCGCGCACGAAGGTGTCCAGTACGGCGTCCCCGGACGGCCGCGGGGACCGCTCGGTGCGGGCCAGCTCGCGCAACAGGCCGTAGGAGACGGTGAGTCCGCCGTCCGGACGCTCTGTCACGGCGCCCTGCTCGCGCAGCCTGAGCAGCGCGAGGGCCGTGTCCTTCGCCGGGAGCCCGGCCGCCTCGGCGACCTGCCCGGCGCTGTCCGCGCCCAGCACCACGGCCGCGAAGGCCCGCAGCCGCCGCTCCTCGGCGAGCAGGCCGATCAGCTGCCGGGACCGTTCGGCCGGCTCGGGAGGGTTGTCGGTGTCCATGGCCGGAGGCTAGGTCAGCGCCCGGGCCCGCCGCCCCCGAATTACGCCGGGTGCGGGGCCGGGGGTGTGGCCTCCCGCCGGGTGGCTGCCGTTAAAAGGGTGATCCCCCGCCGATCACCGTGACCAGGTACGTGTGCCGCCGTTGAACGGGGAGTGCGGTGGCTGGCCTGCTGCTGCGCCTTACCGAGCAACAAAAGGAGAACGTGATGTCTCGCATCGCGAAGTCAGCCGTTGTCGCCCTCGGCACCGGTGCCGTGGTGGTCGGCGGGGCCGGGCTGGCTCTGGCCGACGCGGGTGCCCATGGTCTGGCCGCCGGCTCGCCCGGCGTGCTGTCCGGCAATGCCGTCCAGGTTCCGGTCCACGTCCCGGTCAACCTCTGCGGCAACACGGTCGACGTCGTCGGCCTGCTGAACCCCGCCTTCGGCGACAACTGCCTCAACCACAGCGGTGGCGACAGCATGCCGGGCAACCCCGGCCCCAGCCACGACGGCGGCTACGGCAACTGATCCGGCCGTACGAGAAGGAAGGGCCCCGGCACTCCGAGCGCCGGGGCCCTTCCCTTTCCTCTTCCCGCTCCCGTTCGCGTCTCAGGCGTAGCGGTAGATCCCGCTCATGTCCTCGAGCTGGTCCGGGGTGTCGTTCCACGGCGGGAGTTTCTGATGCCGGGCCACCACCCGCTCGTGCTGCTCGTCGCGGGCGCCGGGCGGCTCGGCGGGCAGGTAGCGGTGGCTGCGGTGGGCACGCTGCCAGCGGTACCACTGCAGGTCCAGGAAGGCGTGGTGCAGCCAGAACACCGGGTCGTTGACCGAGGCCCCGCCGAGCATCGCGCCGCCGACCCAGCGGTGCACCCGGTTGTGGTTGTGCCAGGACGCGCTGCCGGAACCCGACCCCCAGCCCTCCAGCTTGTTGCGGAAGCCCTTGCGGACCGTCGAGTTCCAGGGCCAGGCGTCGTAGACCGGGTCGTCCAGCGCCCCCTGGAGTTCCTTCCTGGTGGGCAACTGGATGGGGGAGGCGGAGCGGCCCAGGTCCCGGGCGAGGAACCGGCCGTCCGTGACGCCCTCCTTGATGGTCCAGTGCCCCGACGCGTAGGCGAAGGGACCGGTCATGACCTGCCGGTCGGAGCGCCGGCCGTTGCCGCCGAGCAGATCCTTCGTCCAGGGCACGGAGGTCGTCGAGCGGTCCCGGGTCCAGTCCCAGTACGGCACCGTCACCGAGGAGTCGATCCGGCGCAGCGCCCGCTCCAGGTCCAGCACGAACCTGCGGTGCCAGGGCAGGAAGGACGGGGCCATGTGGGCGGTACGCAGACCGTCCTCGCCGTCGGCGGTGTAGTACTGGATGTGCATGCGCACGAAGTCGTCGTACTCGCCGCGCCGTTTCAGGGCCAGCAGCGCGTCGACGAACCGCCGCCGCTCCGTCGCGGTGAGATTGCGGACGTTCTTACGCACGTACGCCATGCCGACCCCCCATCGCCATGTGCAGGTGACCGCCGGGCTGCTCGCCGCCGACCGGGCCGGGTGCCAGGTCGCGCAGCCGCTGGCGGGGGCCGATCTGGTCCACGGCCGCGCGCGTCGCCTCCAGTGGCGTCGCGTACGACGTGTAGTGGTCGACCATGCTCAGCCAGCTGCCGTCGGCGCGGCGCATCAGGTGCAGCGGGCGGCCGTCGATGGTGATCTGCCATTCGACGTCGGTGGCCTTGCGTCCCCCGGTCGGCACCAGGAAGCCCTGGATGCGGCGGCCCCGGTAGGTCTCGTCGAAGGAGTCGCCGTCGGGTTCCTCGTTCACGGGCACGGGCCGGGAGGCGGCGACGACCGGTGCCAGCGCAAGCGCCGCGGCCGAGGCGATCAGGCCCCGCGTCACCTCCCTGCGCGACGGTCTGCCCGCTCCCCCTGACACCTGCTGTTGTTCCGCGCCCACAGCCACGCCACCGGCACCGACGACCATCGCGCACTCCTCGTCCGGATTACAGATCTTGTCCGGAGTGGTAACCGCTGAAGGCCGCGCGGAGTCACCGTCGGAGGGCCATCCGGTGGTACGACGACGGCTAACGGGCGAATGCCGCACGGCAGTACGGGCGATACGGCGAGCGACGGGCCCCGAGGGAACGACCGGCAAAGCGGCCTGCGCAACGGCCGACGAGACGCGCACGGAACGGTCGATGGGACGGCCCACGGAACGGTCGGCGGGGCTGCCGATGCGGCGGTGACACGCGGGGGGGGGAGGTGACCTCCGAGAAGCCTCGGTCCCCGACGGCGCCCCGGCCGATGCGGCGGCCGGGGTGCAGTCGGTGCGCCCGTGCCGGACGCGGATCGGCGGACCGGGGCCAGGGCCTGCGGCAGGCCCGCCGGGCTCCTGGCCCCGCGCGCCCTACAGACCTGGCCCCGACTCCAGGTTCGCGTTGGAGACGTTCTGGAGGACCGGGGTGAGGATGCCGGCCTGGGGCAGCTTGGGCCGCGGGAGGCCGAAGTTCCCCGCGTCGGGGCTCGTCAGGGGTGCGTCCACGGACAGGCCGGGGGCGAGCGCGCGCAGGTCGGAGGCGGGCGCGTCGAGGCCGACGTGGTCGAAGCCGCCGTCACCGAGGACATGGGGCAGCGGGGACCTGGCGTCCACCCCGGGCAGGCCGCTGCTGACGGGCAGCTGGGGCAGCGTCCGCTCCGGGAGCAGCCGGCCCGTGACGTACCGGGGTCCTTCCGGGGCACCCGGCTTCACCAGCGGCACCTGCGCGCCGAGGCGGGGCAGCTCCATGTCGAGGGCCGTGGAGACGCCGCCCAGAGGCACGGGGACGGGGACCGCGCCCGACGCCGCCGCGGGACCGGCGGCTCCCACGGTGGCAGCGATGCCCGTGACGACGGCGGCAAGGGTTCCTCGGGTGGTCGACTTCATCTCAGGTACGGTCCCTTTCAGGGTGCGGGAGGTTCGGCGTCCGTACCGCGTAACGAGCCGAAAACGCCACCAGTGCACAATTCCCCCGGGTGCCGTAATAGTCAGCTCGTCCAGAAGTCCCACCAGCGCGTCAGCACGAGCATGCCGATCACCCCGATGTGCAGCACCGGAACCACCCAGGTGAACTCGGCGAAGAACGTCCGCAGCCAGGCCGGAGCGGGCAGGAAGCCGTGGCGCACGCAGAGGGACGTCACGTACCAGAAGAGCAGGATCGTCGCGATCCAGGCCAGGCAGCACCACAGGCACAGCGCGTCGATCCGGTACAGCGACTCGAACTGGAGCCAGGTGACGAAGCCGATCCCGAACAGGCAGCCGGCCTCGAAGACCAGCCAGTACCAGCGGGGGAAGCGGGCCCCGGCGAGCAGACTCACGCCGACGCAGACGACGATCCCGTAGGCCACCAGGCCCAGCATGGGGTTCGGGAAGCCGAACACCGAGGCCTGGTCGCTCTTCATCACGCTGCCGCAGGACACCACCGGGTTCAGGCTGCACCCGGGCACGAAGGCGGGGTTCTTCAGCAGCTTGAACTCGTCGAGGGTGATGACCCAGGAGGCGAGCAGACCCGCCGCCCCCGTGAGCACGACCAGCAGGGCGAAGGCACGGCCGCCGCCCGCGTGGCGTTGCATCAGGTGCGCAGGCCGCGGGCGGGCAGGAAGACGTGGGCGGCGGCGTCGGTGGTCTCCGGGGAGCCCGCGAACACGGCCAGCTCCGGTCCCTGGACCGGCCGGCGGGGGCCGGTGGAGGGACAGATCCGCGTGGTGAACATGAAGTAGGTGTAACCGAGCTTCTCGACCGCCCGCACCCACTCGGCGGGCGGGGTGACCTGGCTGCTGACGTTCGGCAGCTGCAGGACGATCTGCCCGGCCACGACGAGCATGCTGACCTTGAGGCCCGGCCGGGTGGTGCCGTCGACGGGCTCGCCGCCGATGGGCAGTCCGACGTCGCCGAGGAGCCGCTCCACGGCGGCGGACGCGGCCTCGGGACCGTCGGGGCCGTCGCCCAGGGAGCAGGCGAGGAGACAGGGTGTCCTGCCGTCCCCCTCCTCGTTCCTGGCCATCCAGGCGAGCAGGACGAGCGTGCCGAGGTCGGCGGCGCGGAAGGGACGGGTTTCACTTGTCGCTGAGGTCACCGCGCGACCATACCGACGGGCCGTGGGGCGACCTGACGGCTTCTCACCCGTCCGGAGCAGTGGCCCGGAGCGCTCCACACGAACGAGGGAAGCCGTCCCGGACACGGCGCGGGCCGGTTCCGCGGCTGCGGTACCGGCCCAGTTGTGCGGGGCGAGGAGGTTCAGCGCAGGGGAAGACCGCCGAGCAGGCCCGGCTTGTTGAGCGTGGTCGTGGCGTCCTTGACGGTGCTCAGCACGGAGTCCTTGTTCTCGGTGTCGAGCGCGTCCGACTGGTGCTGGAGCGGCATCAGGTCCTGGACGGTGGGCGGGTGCTCGGCGATCGAGGCCAGCCCGCCGTTGAGGCTCATGGGCGGCAGGTCGTGGGCGGTGGACGCGAACGCGGGCGCGGCGGCACCGGCGAGGGCCACGGAACCGGCGACGACGACGGCGGCCTTCAGGGACTTCATCGTGCTCCTTTCTTCGGCGACTCACGTCACCCCGGGGAATGTCCGGCGCCGTGCCTAACGAGTCGCGACCGGGCCGGAAACCCTCGGGTCACAAGACATATGAGATCCCCTAGGAGCCCTCAGCCGGCTTCACCTCGGCGTGCCTCACCTCGGCGTCCCAGCCGTCACACCCGGGGGCGTGACGGCTGGGACGCGGGGGTACGGCGTCAGCCGGCCGGCAGTTCCGGGGCCGCGGACGTGCTCGTCGACGGCAGGGCGGGCAACGACGGCACGGCCGCGTCCGGCACCGCCGCGGCGGCGACGGAGACCGGTGACGGCAGGGTGGAGGGGGTGCCGCCGAGGACCGAGTCGATCAGGTCGAGGAGGCCGTCGACCAGACCGTCGGCCGAGGAGAGCACCTGGTCGAGGTGGGCGGTGATGGCGTCGACCAGGTTGTCGATCGCCTTGTCCAGTGCGGCGAGCAGGTCGTCCACGGCGTCGCGGGCCGCGGGCTTGGCGTCGTCACGGTACTTCGCGGCCACCGACTGCGAGGGGCTGGCCGCCGCGTCCGGCGCCACGGACTGGCTCGGAGAGGCGGACGCGGACGCGGAGGAGGACGCGGCGGGCTTGGCGGCCGCGGGCTTGGCCGCCGCGGGGGTGGAAGCCGCAGGCTTGGCGGCTGCGGGGGTCGACGCGACGGGCTTGGCCGCCGCCGGAGTCGACGCAGCGGGCGTCGAAGCCGCCGGAGTGGCGGCCGCGGGCTTGGCCGCCGCGGGAGTGGAAGCCGCGGGCTTGACGACAGCCGGGGTCGACGCAGCGGGCTTGGCCGCCGCCGGAGTCGACGCAGCGGGCGTCGAAGCAGCGGGCGTCGAAGCCGCCGGAGTGGCGGCCGCGGGCTTGGCCGCCGCGGGAGTGGAAGCCGCGGGCTTCACGACAGCCGGGGTCGACGCGACGGGCTTGGCCGCCGCCGGAGTCGACGCAGCGGGCGTCGAAGCCGCCGGAGTGGCGGCCGCGGGCTTGGCGGGAGTCGTCGGCTCGGCGGAGGTCGTCGGCGCGGTGGAGGCACCGGTGGAGGCCGGGGTGGAGGCCGCCGGTGCCGTGGGCGTCGCGGTGGGGGCGGCGGGCGTGGCCGTCGCCGACGGGGCGACCGCGGACGCCGGGTGCGCCGCGGCCTCGGCGAGGGCCTTCTTCGCCGCGTCACCCAGTCTCCGGGCCTCGGCGGCGGGCAGCTTGCCCTTCTCCAGCGACTGTTCGAGCAGGTCGAGCACCGGCCTGGGGACGGTACCGGTGTGGTCCAGTGCTCTGACCTGGGCCAGCAGCTTCTCGGCCGCGGGGGCGAACGCGGGCGAGGCGGCTCGCGTGTGTTCCTGGGACGAGTCGGCGGCGACGACGGCGGGGCCGGTGATGCCGACCAGGACGGCGGCGCAGAGGACAGTGGACGCGAGACGCCGGGGCGGCAGACCACGCATGAGTGTTCCTTCCGGTGAACTGTGGGGACCTGAGCCCACCGTCCGTTCACCGACGACTCACTGCAACCGCGCGAACACGCCGCGTGACCCATTCGGGGGAGCGCAAAACCGGCCGGCCGCCCCGCGAGGAGATCGCGGGGTGACCGGCCGGCCGAAGGGGGGTGCCCCGACGTCAGTCGCTGTAGCAGGCGTTGCCGAACGCCGGGTTCAGCAGAGCGATGACGTCGACGGTGTTGCCGCAGACGTTGATCGGCACGTGGACCGGAACCTGAACGGCGTTGCCCGACAGCACGCCCGGCGAGTTGGCGGCAGCGCCGTGGGCACCGGAGTCGGCGGCGGCCACACCGGCACCACCGGCGACGGCCGCGACGGCGGCGGAGGTCAGGACCAGGCCCTTCGCGATACGCGACATGGAGAGGAGCTCCTTGGGATCGACACAACATTCGGGCGGATGCCCGGCGCTGTGTCAACGCGTGGCGCCCCCAGGGGTTGTGCCGCCAATGGAGTGATGTGCGCGGGGGCCACTCACGCCTATGGAAGGAAGCCCGGGCGATTCCGTCACAATTGCCCACTTCCTCCCTCGGGAGCGCCGGTGCGTACACGCGCTCTCCCCTCCGCCCTCCGGCGCACGCCGACACGCCCGGCCGGTGCGCCGTCGTGTTCGATCCCGGCGCCGCTTCGCGGCGGGGTGGTGACCAGCCGGGCTTGCGGCTCGTTTTCACGGGGACGCGGCGTGGGCCGGCGCACTCCGCGTCCCGGTGGACGCCCGGCAGTCAGGCGCGTCCCCGGCCGCCCGTCCCGAGCGCCCCGTGAGCGAGGAACCCGCGTATGCACCAGTCAGCACCCGATCCCCGAGCGCGGGTCCTGCACGTCGCCCAGCCCGTCGACGGCGGTGTCGCACGGGTCGTACTGGATCTGGCGCGGGCCCAGCTCGCGGCGGGCCTGCAGGTCACGGTGGCCTGCCCCGGCGGCGAACTCGGCGCGGGACTGCGCGAACTGGGGGCGGACGTCCGGGACTGGCGGGCCGCCCGGTCCCCGGGGCCGGGCCTGCCGGGAGAGGTACGACGGCTCGTACGCCTGATC
This sequence comes from Streptomyces sp. NPDC015139, assembly GCF_043079785.1. Lineage (NCBI taxonomy): Bacteria > Bacillati > Actinomycetota > Actinomycetes > Kitasatosporales > Streptomycetaceae > Streptomyces > Streptomyces sp. NPDC015139. Next base: position 140,093 of record NZ_JBIBUW010000007.1, read on the forward strand.
GACGAGGTACGGCCCGAACTGGTGCACGCGCACAGCGCGAAGGCGGGACTGGCCGGCCGGCTGGCCGTCCGTGGGCGGGTACCGACCGTGTTCCAGCCGCACGCATGGTCGTTCGAGGCCGTCGGCGGACCGACCGCCGCCCTCGCCCTGCGCTGGGAGCGCCGGGGAGCGCGCTGGGCCGACCGGGTGGTGTGCGTCAGCGAGGCAGAGCGCGCGACCGGATTGCGCGCCGGAGTGCGCGCCCGGTACACGGTCGTCCCGAACGGCATCGACACCGCCCGCTTCTCCCCGGCACCGGCCGGGGGCGGCACCGGGCCGGGCCCCCTGGTCGTCTGCGTGGGACGGCTGTGCCGGCAGAAGGGCCAGGACGTACTGCTGCGCGCCTGGGACGACGTCCTCGCCGCGCATCCGGGGGCCCGGCTGGTGCTGGTCGGGGACGGGCCGGAGCGCGAGGCGTTACGCCGTCGCGCCCACCCCTCCGTACGGTTCACCGGCGCGGTCGCCGACGCCGTGCCCTGGTACCGGGCCGCCGATCTGGCGGTGCTGCCCTCGCGCTGGGAGGGCATGGCACTCGCCCCGCTGGAGGCGATGGGCTGCGGCCGGCCGGTCGTGGTCACCGACGTCGACGGCGCCCGCGAGAGCCTGCCGGCCGCCCTCGCCGCGCGCTGCCTGGTGCCGCCCGACGACCCCGGGGCGCTGGCCGGGGCGATCACCCGTCTGCTGTCCGACCCGCCGCTGTGCGCGGCGCTCGGCGGGCAGGGGCGCCGGCACGTCCTCGCCACGCACGACGTGCGGCACACCGCGGAACGGATCGCGGGCCTCTACCGCGAACTCCTCGGCGCCGCCCAGGAGGCACGCGGCCGGGACGGTGGCGCGTCGGCCGCGTCCGTGCCCTCGGAGCGCAGGGAGTCCATCCACTCGTGACCACGGAAAGCACCGTCTCCTCCCCCGCCACCCGGTCCCGGGGCCGCGCACCGGCGTCCGCCCCCCTCCGGCCGGCCCACGCCGGCGGCGGCTTCCGGTTCCCGCCGCGGCGGCGGCCCGCGCGGCCCGCGTCCCCGGCGCCCCTGCTCGCCGCCGACCTGCTCGCCGCGCTGGCCGGCACGGCCGCCCTGGACGGGGCCGCCGGCCGGCCGCTGCCGGCCGCCGCCCTGCTCACCGGCACCCTGGTGCTGCGCCCGCGCTCCGCCCGTCCGCGGCCGGGTGTGCTGGAGGAACTGCCCCTGGTGTGCGGACGGACGGCGGTGGTCTGGCTCGGGCTGGCCGCCCTGATCGCCGCCCACGCCCCCGAACGCGCCCTGTCCGCGCGGACCCTGCTGCTGGGCTGGGCGCTGCACGCGGCAGTGGCCTGCGCGGGCCGGGCCGTGGTGCACTGGCGGCGCCGGGTCGCGCAGCTGCGTCACCCGCACACGGCGCTGGTGATCGGGCCCGCCGCGACCGCGCAGCGGGTGGCCGCCGCACTCCTCCGGTACCCGCGCTGCGGTGTGCGGCCCGTCGGCGTCGTCGCGGAACACCCGGACGGCAGCAGCGGGTTGCCCCTGCTCTGCACCGGCGAGGAGGTCGAGCGGGCGCTCATCCAGAACGGGGTGCGGGTCGTGCTCACCGTCGACCCCGCCGTGCGGACCGAGAAGGGGCCGCTGCTGCGGGCGCTCGCCGAATCGGGCTGCACGGTCTGGGAGGTGGACGCGGACTGCCCGTCGTACGAGATGCGCGACCAGCTCGCCGGGTTCTCGGTGCGTCGGCTGGAGCTGGGGTCCCGGCGGCGGACGAGCGTCGCCAAGCGGGCGCTGGACATGGTGGTGTCCGGGGCGCTGCTGGTGCCGGCCGCTCCGCTGCTGCTGGTGTGCGCGGTGGTGCTGCGGCTCACGGCCGGGCCCGGGGTGGTCTTCCGGCAGGAGCGCATCGGCAGGGACGGGCGCCCCTTCACGCTGTTGAAGTTCCGCACCCACCGTCCGGTCGACGAGCAGGAGTCGGCCACCCGGTGGAGCGTGGCCGGCGAGCGGCGGATGAGCCCCTTCTGCCGCTTCCTGCGCCGCACCTCGCTGGACGAACTGCTCCAGCTGTGGAACGTGTTCCGGGGCGACATGAGCCTGGTCGGCCCGCGCCCGGAACGGCCGTACTTCGTCGTCCAGTTCAGCGGTCTGCACGCCGGTTACGCGGCCCGGCACCGCATGCCGGCGGGCATGACCGGGCTCGCCCAGATCAACGGGCTGCGCGGGGACACCTCCATCGAGGACCGGGCCCGCTTCGACAACGCCTACATCGACAACTGGTCGCTGTGGCAGGACATCTGCATCCTGCTGCGCACCGCGGCCGCGCTCGTGCGCTCGACGGGAAGCTGACCCATGGCCCTCGCCCCGCCGCTCCGCCGGCCCCCGCGGTTCCGCCCGGTGCTGGCCGTGGTGGCCGTCGTCGCCGCTCTCGCGCTGCCGGTCACGCCCGGCGGCGAGGGCGGCGCGGGTCCCGCCGACGCGCTGTCCGCGCTGGTCGTCGGCTTCTGCGCGGTACGGCTGCTGCGCGACCGCCGCCGTCCGCTCGACCGCGCCGCGGCCCTCGTCCTCGGGCTGCCGGTGACCGGCCTGACGCTCGCCGCGATGAACGCGGTCGCACCGGGCGCCGGGATCAGCGGCCTCGGCCGCTACCTCCAGATCTTCGTGCTGGTCCCGGCGGCCGTCGTGCTGCTCGTGCGCGACCGGTCCGACTTCCGGCTGCTGGCCTGGTCGTTCGTGGCCCTCGCGGGCTGGCAGGGCGGGATCGGGGTGCACCAGTACCTCACCGGGACCGGCGCCTCCTACCAGGGCGAGGACGTCCGCGCGGTCGGCACCTTCGGGGCGAGCGACGTGATGGGCATGGCGACGGTGGTGGCCTTCGGGCTGGTGTGCGCGGTGGGCCTGGCGCTCGGCCGCTCGGCGGGCCGGGAGCGCGGTCTCGCCGCCGGCTGCGCCCTCGCCCTGCTCCTGCCCCTCGCCCTGTCCTTCAGCCGGGGCGCGTGGATCGCCACCGCCGTCACGCTCACCGTGCAGCTGACGCTGTCCGGGCTGCGCCGGGCGCTCCGGGTCGGCGCGGTCGTGGTGGCCGCCTGCGTCGTCCTGGTGGGCGGGCTGGGCGTGGGTACGGCGATGCTGCAGGAGCGGATCGACAGCATCGGGCAGGTCGCCGACGCGCCCGACCAGTCGGTCACCGACCGGTACACGATGTGGGCGGCGGCCGCCGACATGTGGCGCGAGCACCCGCTGACCGGGGTCGGACTGAAGGGCTTCCCGGAGTACCGGGACGGGCACGCCTCGCTCGCGCTGTCCTCCGGCAGCGACACCGAGGGCGCGGGTGCCGCCTTCCGCAGGCAGCCGCTGCTCTCCCCGCACAACATGTACCTGCTGGTCCTCGGCGAACAGGGACTGATCGGGCTGCTGTGCCTCGCGGGCGGCTGGCTGGCCCTGCTGGTGTGCGCCCTGCGCGGACTGTGGCGGGTGCGCACGGCCGGCGGGACGGATCTGGAGTGCCCGCTGATCGCCTGCGGACTGCTGGTCTGGCAGCTGGTGGACTTCGCGTACGCCGACATCGGCGGCCCCTCCACCGTGCTGACGGCGGTGTGCTTCGGTCTGGTCGCCTGGTGGGCCCTGGTGGGCGGCGACCGGGCCGGCACCGGTCCGGGCACCGCCGTGCCGGGCGGGCTGCGGGCGCCGGCCGGGCAGGCGGCACTGAGATGAGCGACACCCGCGGACCCGGACGGCCGCCGGGCCCCGAGACCGGCAGGGCGCGCGCGTCCGGCGCCCCGCACGGACCGGCGGCGGACGCCGTACGCCTGCCGCGGTCCGACGCGGGCACCGGCGGCCTCACCCTGCCGAAGGCCCGTTCCGGGGAGCCGGCCGGCGCTCCCGAACACGCCCCGCCCACCGGCCGTTTCCTGGCCAGGGCCACCCTGCTCACGGCCTCCCTCACGGTCGCGGCGGCGTTGCTCGGGCTGGTGCGGGACCAGTCGCTGGCCCGTCTGTTCGGGGCCGGCCGGGGCACCGACGCCTTCCTGGTCGCCTGGACCGTGCCGGAGTTCGCGGCCACGCTGCTGATCGAGGACGGGCTGGCGTTCGCGCTGATCCCGGCGTTCAGCCTGGCCCTGGCCCGCCGTGCGCAGGGCGCCGCGGGGGACCCGGTCCGCTCACTGGTGGCGGGCACGCTGCCCCGGCTGGCGCTGGCGTTCGCGGCGGTGGGCGCGCTGCTCGCGCTGGCGGCACCGCAGTTCGTCGGGGTCCTCGCGCCGGGCCTGCCCGATCCGGGTCTCGCCGTGGACTGCACCCGGCTCACCGCGACCTGCGTGCTGAGCTTCGGCCTCGCCGGGTACTGCAGCGCGGCCCTCCGGGCGCACCGCCGCTTCCTGGCGCCGGCCGCCATCTACGTCGCCTACAACATCGGGATCGTCACGGCGATGTACGCCCTCGGCGGCCGCTGGGGGGTGCGCTCGGCGGCGGTCGGGGTCGCGGCGGGCGGCTGCCTGATGGTTCTGGTGCAGCTGCCGTCCCTGCTCGGGCAGTTGAGCCGCCGCCGTACCACCCGGGCGCGCCCCGGGGACACCGCCGAGACGCGGCCGATGGACGTGCCGCTGCTGGCGAGCGTGCTGCTGTTCGCGCTGGGCCGGCAGTCGCAGGTGCTGATCGAGCGGTTCCTCGCCTCCGGGCTGCCCGCCGGTGCCATCTCGCATCTGAACTACGCGCAGAAGGTCGCGCAGATCCCGATGACGCTGTCGACGATGCTGTGCACGGTCACCTTCCCGGTGGTGGCGCGGGCGCTGGCCGAGGGCGACACCGAGCGGGCCCGGGCCCGGGTGGAGCGGGACCTGGCGGTGGCCGCCGCCGTGGTGCTGCTGGGCGCCGCCGCGGTGATCGCCTGCGCCCCGCAGCTGATCGGCCTGCTGTTCCAGCGGGGCGCGTTCACGGCCGCGGACACCGCGGCGACCGCCGCGGTGATGCGCGTGTACGCGCTCGGGCTGCTCGGCCAGACGCTGACCGGGGTCCTGATCCGCTCGTACTTCTCGGCGGGCCGCGCCACCTGGTACCCGGCCGGTGCGATGGCCGTGGGCCTGGCCGTGACCTTCTGGATCGGCGACTGGGCCGTCGGCACCCGGGGCGTCACCGGGATCGCCGCCGCCAACGCCGCCGGCATCACGGTCACCGCCGTCCTGCTGCTGGCCGGCACGGGCCGCCGCGGTGTGCCCCTGCGGACCCGGCAGGTGCTGGGCGGGCTCGGCCGGCCGCTGGTGGCGGCCGCGGCCGCCACCGGGGCCGGCGCCTGGGTCGCGACCCTGCCTCCGGCGCCGCTCGCCGGTCTCGTGGCCGGCGGCGCCACCGTCACCGTCGTGTTCGCCCTGCTGGGCTGCGCCCTGGGGGCCCAGGGTTTCGCACCCGCACTCCGTCTCGTACGCACCCGCACCCGAAGGGTCGCCCATGCCGTCTTCCGCTGAGCACGCCGTCCCCGTCCGGCCGGCCACCACCGGACCGGTCCCCTGGATCGCCATGTACCACTCCGTCGGCGACTGCGCCGACGACCCGTACCGCATCACGGTCACTCCCGAGCGCCTGGACCGGCAGCTGCACTGGCTGCGCCGGCGGGGTCTGCGCGGGGTGTCGGTGGCCGAACTGCTCGCCGCGCGGGCGCGCGACGGGGGACGCGACCTGGTGGGCCTGACCTTCGACGACGGCTACGCCGACTTCCTCGACAACGCCCTGCCCCTGCTGGAGCGCTGGGGATGCACCGCCACCCTGTTCGTCCTGCCCGGCCGGCTCGGCGGCGACAACGCCTGGGATCCGCTGGGCCCGCGCAAGCCGCTGCTGACCGCCGACGGCATCCGGCGCGTGGCCGACGCGGGGGTGGAGATCGGCTCGCACGGCCTCACCCACGTCGACCTCACCCGGGCCGACGACGCCCTGCTCACCGCCGAGACCGCCGAGAGCCGGGCCCTGCTGGAGGAGCTGACCGGGCGGCCGGTCACCGGCTTCTGCTACCCGTACGGCACGGTCGACCGGCGGGCGGTGGACGCCGTGCGGGACGCCGGGTACGGCTACGCCTGCGCCATCGACCCCGGCCGGCTGAACGGCCCGCACGTCCTGCCGCGTGTCCACGTCGGGCAGAACGACACCGCCGTACGCCTGTTCCTCAAGCGGCGGCTGCACCGGTTGCGCCGGCGGCCCGTGGAGGGGCTGTGAGGGCGCTGCACATCATCACCGGGCTCGGTGTCGGCGGTGCCGAGCAGCAACTGCGGCTGCTGCTGCGGCATCTGCCGGTGCGCTGCGACGTGGTGACGCTGACCGACCCCGGCCCGGTCGCGGCCGGGCTGGCCGCGGACGGGGTGCGGGTGGTGGACCTCGGCATGACCGGGAACCGGGACCTGGCCGCGCTTCCCCGGCTGGCCCGCATCGTCCGGCGCGGCCGTTACGACCTGGTGCACACGCATCTGTACCGGGCCTGTCTGTACGGGCGGATCGCCGCCCGGCTGGCCGGAGTCCGCGCCGTCGTCGCCACCGAGCACTCCCTCGGGGACTCGCAGATGGAGGGCCGTCCGCTCACGGCGGGCGTGCGCGGCCTGTACCTCCTGGGCGAACGGCTGGGCCGGTCGACCGTCGCCGTCTCCCCCACGGTCGCCGAACGGCTCGGCCGCTGGGGCGTGCCCGGGCCGCGGATCACGGTCGTCCCCAACGGCATCGACCGGGCGCGGTTCGCCTTCGACCCGGCGGCCCGCCGGCGGGTCCGGGACGAACTCGGTCTCGGGGCCGACGCGTTCGTCGTCGGCGGCATCGGCCGGCTCGCCCCCGGGAAGCGCTTCGACGTCCTGATCCACGCCCTGGCCGGGCTGCCCGCCGACTGCCGGCTGCTGCTGGTCGGCGGCGGCCCGGAGGAAGGGGCCCTGCGGCAGGCGGCACGGGCGGCGGGGGTCGCCGACCGGGTGCTTTTCGCCGGCGAGCGGCCGTACCTGCCCGACGGCTCGCCCGGACCCGCCCTGCCCGCGCTGGCCTCCGCGATGGACGTGCTGGCCTCGCCGTCCCCCGAGGAGGCGTTCGGGCTCGCGGCGGTGGAGGCGCTCGCGGCCGGGCTGCCGGTGCGCTACACCTCCTGCCCCGCCCTTCAGGACCTGCCGCCCGAGGCCGCCCCGGACGCGGTGCGCGTCCCGTGCGACGCCGGCGCCTACGCCCGCGCGCTCGCCGCCGTCCGCGCCGCCGGCCCCGGCCCGCGCACCGCCCCCGAGGCGGCCCGTCACTACTGCATCACCCGCAGCGCCGCCCGCCTCATGGAGGTCTACACGGCGGCGCTCGCCCCCGCGTCCACCCGAGTCCCCGTCCAGCAGGGAGCAAGACCGTCATGACCGACCATCACAGCCGGCGCCACCGTCCCGCCCGCCTCGCCCGCGTCCGCGCGCTGCCCCCCTGGTCGCTGGTGGCCGCCGGGGTCCTCGCGGGCGGGCTGCTGGGCGGTGCGTACGGCGGGCTGAAGGCGCCGACGTACACGGCGACCAGCTATGTCGTCGTCGTACCCACGGACCGGTCGGACACGTCCTCGGCGCTGGGCTTCGCGCAGGCCTACGGCCGGGTCGCCACCCAGCTCGCGGTGCTCGGCGACGCGCAGGGGGCGGCCGGGGTGCCGGTGGACACCCTGCGGGAGAGCGTGCGCACCGCGACCTCGCCGGACGCCCCGATGGTCGCCGTCTCCGCCACCTCCGCCCGCCCCGCCCAGGCGGCCGCCATGGCCAACGCGGTGGCCGCCGCGCTCACCGCGCAGGCGAACGGCACCAAGGCCGACACGCACGTCCAGCTGGTGCAGTTCTCCCGGGCCGTGCGGCCGGCCTCGCCCACCTCGCCCTCGGCCGGGCTGACCGGTCTGGTCGGGGCCAGCGGGGGCGGCCTGCTCGGCGGGCTGGCGCTGCTGGTACGGCCGCGGCGCCGCCCGGAGGAGGAACTGCTGCGGCCGGCGTCGGTACCCGCACCGGCCGTGGCCGCCGACGCCCGCGGCCGGCTGTGACGGCGACGCGCACGGCGCCCGCCACCCGGGCCGCCGTCACCGCCGAACTCGTCACCGACGAGGAGGTCTTCGCGGCCCTGGCCCCGGCCTGGGGACGGCTGCACGCGCGGTGTGCCGCCGCGACCCCGTTCCAGAGCCACGCCTGGCTGCACTCGTGGTGGCTGTCGTACGGCAGGCGCGGCAGGCTGCGGCTGCTCCTCGTACGCTCCGGCGGTGAACTGCTGGCCGCGGCCCCGCTGATGCTGGTCCGCCGGCCGCTGCCCGCGCTGGTACCGCTCGGCGGGCCGATCTCCGACTACGCGGACGTGCTGCTGGACGACGGCGACGACGGGCGCGTGGCCGACGCGCTCACCGAGGCGCTGGCGGACGCGGCACGTACGGCACTCGTCGACTTCCGCGAGGTGCGCCCGGGCGGCACCGTGCAGCGGGTCCACGACCGCTGGCGCGGACCGCGCCGCACGCTCGCGGACTCGCCGTGCCTGGAGCTGCCCGCCCTGCCCATGGACGAACTGGTGGCGCGGCTGCCGTCGCAGAAGGCCCAGCGGGTGCGGGCCAAGCTGCGCAAGCTGGACGCGCTCGGCGTGACCCGGCGCACGGTCGGCCCCGAGGAGGTGGACGCCGCGCTCGGCCGGCTGCTGGAGCTGCACCGGTTGCAGTGGCAGGGGCGGAAGGTGACGTCCGAGCACCTCCAGCCGCGGTTCCGCGCGCATCTGGTGCGGGCGGTCGGTCCGATGGTGAAGTCCGGGAACGCGGTGGTCACCGAGTTCCTGATCGACGGCGAGGTGGTCGCCGTCGACCTGACCCTGCTGTCGCGCAGCCTGGTCGGCGGCTACCTGTACGGCGCGCATCCCGGCCTCCGGGAGCGAAAGGCGGACGTGGCGGCGATGCTGCTGGACGCGTGCGCGGAGCACGCGGCGGGCGGCGGCCCGGGCGGGCGGGGCACGCTGAGTCTGCTGCGCGGCGACGAGCCGTACAAGCACCACTGGCGTCCCGAACCGGTCGTCAACCAGCGGCTGCTGCTGGCCCGGCGGCGCACCGCCCCGCTGCTGACGGCCGCGCTGTGCGACGCGGCCGCCCGGCACCGGGGCAGGGAGGTGCTGCGCCGGTGGCGGGAACGGGGGCGGGGCTAGCGGTTCGCCGACCACCGGCCGAGGGGCAGGCAGAGTTTCCGGCCGAGCAGGGACTCGATCCAGTCGCCGAGCTCCAGCGGCGAGCAGTCGGCGGGTGCCGGCCGCGGCGGGGTCGGGACCGGCTCGGACGGGGTGCGTTCGCCGGTGAGGCCGTACAGCGCCGTCCGGTAGACCTGCGACGCCCTGGGGTTGGCGGCGCACTGCCACACGCCGTGCGGGCAGTAGTCGGTCAGCGTGTTGTACACCGGTCCGTGCTCGTCGAACCAGGCGAGCATGCGCCGCATGTACTCGGCGTCGTCACCGTTGCGGAAGAGCCCCCACTCCGGATACGAGACGGGCTTGCCGTGGGCTCTGGCGAAGTCCACGTGCTGCTGGAGCCCGTAGGGCTCGGACACCTGCTCGTCGAACGACATGCCCGCCGGCTGGTCGTAGGAGTCCATGCCGATGATGTCGACGGTGTCGTCCCCCGGGTAGCAGTCGGTCCACGGCACCGCGTCCCGGCCGCGGGATGGCGTGAAGTCGAACCGGAACCTCTGGCCGGGCACCGCGCGCATGACCGTGACGATCCGCCTCCAGTACGTCTTCCAGGCCTCGGGGTCCGGTCCGCAACGGTGGGTGTAGGTGATGCCGTTCATCTCCCAGCCGAGCACGATCACCGTGTCCGGGACGTCCAGCCGCACCAACTGTTCGGCCAGGGTCCGGAAATGGCGGTCGAACGCGCCTGCCGCGGCCTGGCTCAGCAGCCCCCGTACCTCGTCGTCGGACAGGCCCTCCTCGTTGCGCTCCTGCATCGGCACGTTGAGGACGAGGGTCCGGTCGGACTTCTGCCGCCGCCACTGCGCCCACGCGTCGAGGAAGCCGGGCGGCCCCTCGATGTCGCGCCAGGTTCCGCCGGGCAGGTAGGTGTGGGCGACCTTCAGCTCGGTCCCGCCGAGCCAGGCGCTCATCGCGGCCATGCGGGCCACCCCGAGCGGCCCGGAGTCGAGGAAGGCGCCGAAGGGCGGGACGGTGTCGGCGGCGCTGCCCGCCGCCGGGGCGGGCGCGGACGGTTCCACGGTCCGTGCGCCCCCCGCTCCGGGTCCGGGAGCGGCCGCCAGCACGAGCGACGCGGCGACCGCCGCCGCGATGCCGGTCAGCCGCCCGAGGCGGCGCCGCCGCCGCTGTGGAGCCGCGTACTGCTGAGGAGCCCTGTGCCGAGGAGCCACGCTGCTCCTCCCTCCGCTCGACTGCGTTCCCGCATTGCTGTCCCTGTTATTGACGGACGGTCATACCGATATGAATTCCGCCCGGCGCGGTTACGGCTTCCAGGTGACCCGAACCCCCGCACGGGCGAACGGACGAGAAGGTGAGCAGCTGCTGATGCACGACCTGCTGGTGGTGGGCGCGGGCCCCTACGGCCTGTCCATCGCGTCGCACGCCACGGCGGCCGGACTCGACGTCCGCGTACTCGGACGGCCCATGCAGACCTGGCGCGAGCACATGCCCCGCGGCATGTTCCTGACGTCGGAGTCCTGGGCGTCCGACCTCTCCGACCCCGAGGGCCGCTGGCGCCTCGACGTCTTCCGCGCCTTCCGCGGGGAGCGGTCCCGGCACGCCGAGCCGATCCCGCTGGAGGTGTTCGCGGAGTACGGCACGTGGTTCGCCCGCAACGCCGTGCCCATGCTCGAGCAGCGGACCGTGACCCGGTTGGCGCCGCGCACCGGCGGCTTCGAGGCCGTCACCGAGGACGGCGGGACGCTGACCGCGAGGACGGTCGCGCTGGCCGTGGGCGTCCTGCCCTTCGCCGAGATCCCGGCCCCCCTGCGCGGCCTGCCCCCGGCCCTGGTCTCCCACAGCAGCGACCACGCCTCCCTCGACCGCTTCCGCGACCGGGACGTCACCGTGGTCGGCGGCGGCCAGTCGGCGCTGGAGACCGCCGCGCTCCTCGCCGAACAGGGCACGCGGGTGCGGGTCCTGGTAGTGGCCGACCGGCTGCGCTGGAACGAGGTGCCGCCGCCCCGGGAGCGTCCCTGGTGGCGTGCGGCCCGCTCCCCGCACAGCGGGCTCGGCACCGGCTGGCGGAACGGGTTCTACGCCGGGCGGCCCGACCTGTACCGGCGGCTGCCCGAGCGGACGCGGGCCCGGATCGCGTCCCGGGCGCTGGGCCCGGCGGGTGCCTGGTGGCTGCGCGAGCGGGTGGAGCAGCGGGTGGAGATCCTGCCCGGACGCACGGTGGTCGCGGCGCACGAGGTGCCGGGCGGGCTGCGTCTGGAGACGGCGGTCCGGCGGGGCGGTGGCGGGGTGCTGGAGACGGGTCATGTGATCGCGGCGACCGGCTTCCGCGCCACGGCCGACCGGCTGCGCCTGCTCTCCCCCGAGCTGCGCGCGCTGCTGGCGGCGGGCGCCGACGGGGCACCCGAGGTGGGGCTGGAGTTCGAGTCGTCGTACCCCGGGCTCTTCCTGGCCGGTCCGGTCACCGCGGCGGGCTTCGGCCCGGCGATGCGCTTCGTGCACGGCGCGGCCTTCACGGCGGGCACGCTGGTACGGGGGGTGCGGCGGCGGCTGCGCGCGGGACCGGCCGGCTGGCGGATCCCGGCCGGCCGGACCGGCGGAGCGCCGCACGCGGTACGGCACTGAGGACGCCGGAGGTCGCGGGGTGCCGGGCGCTCGGGACCGGCACCCGGCGCCCTACCGACGGGAGGTTGCCCGGCCGCGGCGGTACAGGATCGTCCCGGCCGCGATCAGCGCGGCGCTGGCGGCCGAGGTCGCGAGCATGGCCCGGGCGTCACCGCCGGTGTGCGGGAGGCTGGGCCGGTGGTGATGCCCACCGTGGGGCGGGGTGTCGTCCTCGCCGTATCCGGGTGGGGTGGGGTGGTCGTCGCCACCGTAGGGGGGCGGCGTGTGGTCGTCGCCACCGTACGGAGGCGGGGTGGAGTGGTCCTCGTCGCCGTACGTCGGCGGCTTCGAGTGGTCCTCGCCGCCGTAGGGGGGCGCGGTCGTGTGGTCGTCACCGCCGTACGAGGGCGGAGTCGACGGCGGGGCCGTGTGGTCCTCGTCGCCGTACGACGGCGGCTTCGAGTGGCCCTCGTCGCCGTAGGACGGGGGCTTCGAGTGGTCGTCACCGCCGTAGGACGGCGGGGTCGTGTGGTCCTCGTCGCCGTACGTGGGCGGCTTCGAGTGGTCCTCGTCGCCATAGGACGGCGGCTTCGAGTGGTCCTCGTCGCCGTACGAGGGCGGCGACGAAGGCGGCGTCGACTCCTCGTCCCCGTACGACGGCGGGGTCGAGTAGTCCTCGTCCTCGTCGCCGTACGAGGGCGGCTCGGACCGGTCGCCGCCGGAGCGGGGGTGGTTTCCGTGGGCGCGGGTGCCGGCCCCGTCGGAGTCACCTCGGGTACGGTGCAGGCTCCTGCCACCGTTGTCCTGCGCGTCGTCGTCGTTCGCGCAGGCGTTGGCGAAGGCCGGGTTCAGGGCGGCTGCCACGTCCACGGAGTTGCCGCAGACGTTGACCGGGACGTTCACCGGAACCTCGACGCTGTTGCCGGACACCAGGCCCGGCGAACCCTGGGTGACGCTCTGCGCCTCCGTGTCGGCGAGCGCTGCGCCGCCGCACAGGGACAGCATGCCGGTCGCGGCCGCGGCCACGACCATGCCCTTACTGAGGGTCTGTCGCAATCTCGTTGTCTTCCTGCTCGTAGAAGTGGAAAAGCCGGCCTCGGAGCGCAGAGTCGAAAGCGATCGACGATCCGAGGCCGGCGGTACACAGCCGGAGGCTGGTGAGTTGTGGTGCGTCTCAGTCGTTGGCGCAGCCGCTGCCGAGCGCCGGGTTGAGCAGACCGATGACGTCGACCGAGTCACCGCAGAGGTTGACCGGCACGTGGACCGGAACCTCGATGACGTTGCCGGACAGGACGCCCGGGGAGTTGGCGGCGGCGGCGTCGGCGCCGGAGTCGGCGAAGGCCGGAGCGGCCATGCCGAGGGCCAGGAGGGCGCCGGCGACGAGAGCAACGCTCTTCTTCATGGATGTTCCCTTCTCTGGGGTCATGCCCCAATGACGGCCAGAACCGTGCAGACACGACGTGGACGGTCGTGGCACGGAACGAGGGATTGACGGAATTCGCCATTGCGGAACGCGAACTGATGGATTATCACTCGATCGCACCCGCTATGCCCCGTACAGCTCCCTCGAAATGAACGTGGAAAAGGCCCGGGCAGCCCGCAGACAAAAGCAGCGGACGGCCCGGGCCCGACCAGGTCGGCTCAGCCTTCGCCGTTGGACGAAAGAACCGACAGGTCTTCCAGAACGTGGGAGACCGCACCGTCCCGCTTGGTGTTCGACGAGTTGTCGTCGCACTGCTGCTGGAGGTGGTCCGACAGGATCGGGATGTCCTGGGCGGTGACGCCGATGAGGGCGTCGACCGCGACGTCGACGTCCTCGACGCCGACACACGGCTTGTTGAGCGTGCCCTGCACCAGCGACAGCTGCGGGCTCATGTTGCCCTTCGTCGCGGAGTTGCCGAACGACGACACGGCGCCGTTGCCGTTGGCGACGGTCGGTCCGTCGTCGTTGCCGATGGCAAGCGCCTGCGGCGCGGCCGCCACCGCCATTCCCACGACAGAAGCGGCGGTCGCAGCGGCGACCATTGCCTTCTTGAGCACTTCGCGTTCCTTTCCTCGTAGCGACGCATGTCCTACGGCGACATCAACCCGGCCCACCAGGAATGGTTGCGCCCATTCACCCGGTTGGCCCGCACAGCCGTGGACGGGGCCGGAAATCACCAAAGCCTAAAAGCGCACCACCAGTCCGCGCTGTCCGCCGTGGGAGTGAACGGGAGAAACCACACGGGGCCGGGGGAGTTGTCCAGAACGCTCCGGTGGACGGGGTTTCCTCAGAAAGGACTGGCCAGTGATCAGGAAGATTGTTGCCACTGCGGCCGTCGCCGCTTCCGCCATGGGCGCCTCCGCTGCCGCGGCACCGCAGGCGCTGGCGATCGGGAACGACAGCGGGCCGACCGCCGCGAACGGCAACGGTGCTTGGCAGAGCTACGGCAACTCGGCCACGTACGGGAACATGAGCCCCCAGATCGCGCTGATCCAGGGCTCGTTCAACAAGCCGTGCATCGCGGTCAACGACATCCCGGTCGGCGTGGGCGCCCTCATCGGCGTCAACGTCCAGGACCTTCCGATCCTGTCGGACCACATGCAGCAGCAGTGCACCGAGAACAGCACCAACGCCAAGCGCGACGGTGCGCTGGCGCACCTGCTGGAGGACGTGTCTGTCCTGTCGCAGAACTCCGAAGCCGGTAAGTGACCGATCCCGGTCCGTGCAGCGGGTCGCCGAGCAACTCGGCGGCCCGCTGCGGCGTTTCAGTGGCGGTAGAGCGTCTCGATCGTCTCCGCGTACGCGGCCGTCACCGCCTGCCGTCTGACCTTCAGCGACGGGGTCAGCAGTCCGTTCTCCTCGGTGAACTCCCCCGCGACGAGGGCGAAGGCGCGGATGGACTCGGCGCGGGAGACCGCCTCGTTGGCGTAGTCGACGGCCTTCTGCACCTCGGCCCGCAGCCGTTCGTCGCCGGCGAGTTCCGCGACGGGGGTGTCCGCCGGCAGTTTGCGCACCGCCAGCCAGTGGCCGAGCGCCTCCGGGTCGAGGGTGACGAGGGCGGCGACGAAGGGGCGGTTGTCCCCGACGACCACGCACTGGCCGACGGGTGAGCGGCTGCGCAGCCGGTCCTCCAGGACGGCCGGGGAGACGTTCTTGCCGCCGGAGGTGACGAGGATGTCCTTCTTGCGGCCGGTGATGGTGAGATAGCCGTCCTCGTCGAGCGAGCCGAGGTCGCCGGTGGCGAACCACTCGTCGGTCAGCACGGCGTCCGTGGCCGCCGGGTTGTTCCAGTAGGACCCGAAGACGATCCCTCCCTTGATCAGCACCTCGCCGTCGTCGGCGATGCGTACGGCGGCCCCCGGGACGGGCAGGCCGACGGTGCCGGGGCGGGGGCCGAGCGGGGGCACCAGGGTGGCGGCGGCGGAGGTCTCGGTCAGGCCGTAGCCCTCGTGGACGATGATCCCGGCGGCGTGGAAGAACAGGTTGAGGTTGCGGTCGAGGGGGGAGCCGCCGCTGATGGCGTACCGCATGCGGCCGCCCAGCTCGGCGCGGATGCGCCGGTAGACCAGCAGGTCGTACAGGGCCCAGGCGGCGTACAGGCCGGGGCCGGGGCCCTTGCCGGTGCCGAGGAACTTCCGCAGGTACGCCTCGGCGAAGCGGACGGCGATCCGCTCGGCGCGGTCGAAGGAGGCGGCGCGGCCGATCTTCTCGGCGGTGGCGCGCCCGGTGTCGTGGATCTTCTCGAAGAGGTACGGCACCCCGACCAGGAAGGTGGGCCGGAACTCCTTGAGCACGGGCCTCAGTTCGTCGGGACGGACGCTCGGGAAGTGGCCGATCTCGATGCGGGCGAGCAGGCAGGCGAGTTGCAGGGTGCGGCCGAGGATGTGGGCGAGCGGCAGGAACAGCAGGGTGGAGGCGGTCCGGCGGGTGACGGCCTGGAAGACCGGATGCAGCAGCTCGACGGTGTTGGCGGCCTCGGCGTGCAGGTTGGCGTGCGTGAGGACGCAGCCCTTGGGCCGGCCCGTGGTGCCGGAGGTGTAGCAGATCGTGGCGACGGTGTCGGGGGTCGTTCCGGCGCGGCGCTTGGCGAGGTCGTCGTCGGGGACGTCCGCGCCGAGGGTGGTGAGGTCGGCGAGGGCGCCCGCGTCGAGCTGCCACAGGCGTGGAGGGCGGGTGTGGCCGGCCGTGCCGGCGGTGACGGTGGCGGCGTTCTCCACGGTCTCGGTGACGGCGAAGCGGGCGCCGGAGTCGCGCACGATCCACTCCACCTGCTCGGCGGAGGAGGTCGGGTAGACGGGGACGGACTGGCCGCCGGCCGCCCAGATCGCGAAGTCCAGGACGGTCCACTCGTAGCGGGTGCGGGACATCACGGCGACCCGGCCGCCCGGTTCGAGACCGGCGGCGATCAGTCCCTTCGCGACGGCGGCGACCTCGGTGGCGAAGGCGGCCGCGGTGACCGGGTGCCAGGCGCCCTGTAGGCGGCGGCGCAGGAGCACCGCGTCGGGGGTCTCGTCCGCGTGCGCGAACGGCAGGTCGGCCAGGGACCCGATGGTGAGCGCGGGCGCGAGGGGCGCCGCCCGCACCTCGCGCACGACACCCCTGGCGTCCCGCACGAGTTCCACCGCGCTCCGGGCCGCCAGATCGGTCCGCCGCCGTGCCCGCTTCAGTTCCCTGCGTACGCCCATGACGGCTCCCGGTCGCGGCTCGTGCCCTGCCAAGCTCCTTACCGGTGCGTCAACTTACTCGTAAGTAAGGAAAGGTCAATGGGGCGTGCGCGATCTCCCGGGCGGCCGGGCGGGGTCAGGAGACGATGTCCTTGCGGGCGAAGCCCCTGAACGCCAGGGCGAAGAGCACGAGGGCGTACGTCACGGAGATCGCCGCGCCCTGGATCATGCCGGACCACTCCGGACGGGGCTGGACGGCGTCGGCCCAGGCGAACTGCCAGTGCGCGGGCAGGAAGTGGCGCCAGTCGCCGAGCGCGGTGACGGCGTCCAGGACGTTGCCGACGATGGTCAGGCCGACCGCCCCGCCGACCGCGCCCAGCGGGGCGTCCGTCTTCGTGGACAGCCAGAACGCGAGCCCCGCGGTGACGAGTTGGGACACGAAGATGTACGCGACCACGACCACCAGGCGCTGGGCCGCCGTACCCGCGTCCAGCACGCCGCCCGTGGGGATCTGCAGCGGGCCCCAGCCGTAGGCGGCCGTGCCGACCGCGAGGGCCACCACCGGCAGCAGGACCATCGCGGCGAGGCTCAGCCCCAGCGCGACGACGAGCTTGGACCACAGCAGCCGGGCCCTCGGCACGGGCGCCGCCAGCAGATAGCGCAGGGAGGACCAGCCGGCCTCGGAGGCGACCGTGTCCCCGCAGAACAGGGCGACCGGGATCACCAGCAGGAAGCCGGCCGAGACGAACAGGTTGACCGCGGCGAAGTTGGCGCCGGACGCGGTGGCCGTGTCCATCAGGGTGACCTGGTTGTTGCGGCCCCCCGGCTCGCCGCCGATGGCGAAGGCGATCAGCAGCACGAACGGCAGCACGGCGAGGACCGCGCCCATGACCAGGGTGCGGCGCCGCTTGAGCTGGCGGACCAGCTCCACCCGCAGGGGCAGGGTGCGGCCCGCGCGGTAGCCGGACGCCGTCTCGGCGCGCTCGGCGAGCGTGCTCATGCGGTACCTCCGATCAGGGTCAGGAACGCGTCCTCCAGCCGGCGGTGCGGGCCGACGGAGGCGACCGGCACCTCCAGCCGCACCAGCTCCACGACCAGCCGCTCGGCCGTGCCGCCGGGTTCGAGCCGGACGAGCAGCCCGTCGTCGGTGCGTACGGCGGAGGCGACACCGGGCAGCGCGGCCACCTTCTCCGCGACCGGCTCCTCCACGGGCGTGGCGGTACCGACCAGCAGGGTGTCGCCGGAGCCGACGATCTCCCGGACCGGGCCGGCCTGGACGAGCCGGCCGCGGTCCATCACCACCAAATGGGTGCAGGACTGTTCCACCTCGGCGAGGAGATGGCTGGAGACGATCACCGTGCGGCCGCCGGCCGCGTAGCGGATCATCACCTCGCGCATCTCGCGGATCTGCGGCGGGTCGAGGCCGTTGGTGGGCTCGTCGAGGATGAGCAGGTCGGGCAGTCCGAGCATGGCCTGGGCGATGGCGAGGCGCTGGCGCATGCCCTGCGAGTAGGTGCGCACCGCGCGGGCGAGGGCGTCACCGAGGCCGGCGATCTCCAGGGCCTCCTCCAGGTGCGCGTCCTCGGCCGGACGGCCGGTGGCCCGCCAGTACAGCTCCAGGTTCTCCCGGCCGGACAGGTGCGGCAGGAAGCCCGCGCCCTCCACGAACGCGCCGACCCGGGACAGCACCGAGGCGCCCGGCCGGACGGCGTGCCCGAAGACGCGGATCTCGCCGTCGTCCGGGGTGATCAGACCCATCAGCATGCGCAGGGTGGTGGTCTTGCCGGCGCCGTTGGGGCCGAGCAGGCCGAGCACCTGGCCCTTCTCCACCCGGAAGGACAGCTCGCGCACCGCGTACCGGTCGGCGGATTTCGCGTACCGCTTGGCGAGGCCGGTGATCACGAGCGGGACGTCGGTGAGCTCCGGGTCGGGTCCGGGGGCGGCCGTACGGCGGCGCGTGGTCAGCAGCAGCGCCAGGGCGGCCGCGGCACCGGCCGCGGGCAGCCACCAGACCCAGGAGGGCAGGGGTGCCGCGGCGGTGCTGACGGCCGGGGCCGTGGGCACGGCGAGGTCTCCCTTCAGGGAGACGCTGTAGGTCGCGGGGGCGGCCGGTGAGGCGTAGCCGAGGTCGGTGGAGGCGAGGACCAGGCGGAGCCGGTGGCCGCGCTGCACCTCGTGGTCGATCGCCGGGAGGGTGAGCGTGACGTCCCTGCCCGCTTTCGCGCCGGTCACCCGGACGGGCGCGACCAGCTGGGAGGGCAGGACCTGGCGGGTGCCGCCGGGGCCGACGTCGTACACCTTGCCGAACAGGACCGCGTCGTCGCGGGTGGAGGTGACGTGGACGGTGGCGGTCGGGGCGCCGGTGATCCGCAGGTCGCGGGTGAGCGGCGCCGAGTCGAACCGCGCGTACTGCCCGGGGAAGTCCAGGGAGACCCCGACGCCGAGCGCGGAGAGCTGACCGAGACCGCCCGAGCCGCCGAGGCCGGGCAGCGCGGAGACGCCGGGCGGGCTGGCGCCGGCCGGGTTGGCGACGCGCTGTGTGCCTCCGGTGAGGGCGACGGTACGGGGGTGGTCGTGCAGGCCCGGGTAGGCGGGGGCGGTCGCGCCGCGGTGCTGGGCGGTGCCGTCGGTGGAGTCGACGCCTCCGGTGCGGGTGATCCGGAAGGCGGGACCGGTGGCGGTGCCCTTGTCGCCCTTCAGGTACCGGTCGAACCAGCTCTCCACGCGCCCCTGTACCCGTCCGGTCTCCATGTCCCCGCCGTCGTGTCCGCCGGCGATCCAGTCGACGTCCACCGGGGCGCCGTTGGCCCTGATGGCCTTCGCGGCGGCGTCGGCCTGGTCGAGGGTGAACAGGGAGTCGGTCTGGCCCTGCATCAGCAGGGTGGGCACCTTGACGCGGTCGCCGACGGCGGACGGCGAGCGCTCCTCCAGCAGCGCGCGGGCTGCCGCGTCCGGGGTGCCGGACTCGGCGACCCGGTCGTACATCCGGCACAGGGCGGGCTCGAAGCGGGCGCAGCCGCCGCCGGTGTTGAAGAACATCCCGGTCCACAGCTTCTTGAAGACGCCGCCCGGGAACAGGGCGTCCGCGAGGTTCCAGTAGGTGATGGCCGGGGCGATGGCGTCGACGCGGTCGTCGTGTCCTGCGGCGAGCAGCGCGATGGCGCCGCCGTAGGAACCGCCGGCCATCCCCACGCGCGGGTCGCCGGGCTTGTCGAGGCGGACCTGGGGCTGCCCGGCCAGCCAGTCGACGAGCCGGGAGACGTCGGCGACCTCGGCCTTCGGGTCGTTGAGGCCGATCTTCCCGGTGGAGCGGCCGAAGCCGCGCGCGGACCAGGTGAGGACCGCGTACCCGTGCCGGGCGAGGTCCTCCGCCTGGGTCCGCATGTCGTCCTTGCTGCCGCCGAAGCCGTGGCCCAGCAGGACGGCGGGGTGGCGGCCGGCGTCGGCCGGGGCGAAGAAGGAGGTGTCCAGGCGCACACCGTCGAAGGTCATGATCCGGTCGCTGACGCGCACGGACCGTGTGCCCTCGGAGCCGACGGCCGCCGTCGCCCACGTACCGGCGCCGACGAGCACCACGACGGCGGCCGCGGCGGCGATCAGCCGGCGCGGCCGCTTCGGCAGCCCCCGCAGCGCGGGTACGCCCTTCCTCATTCGCCCCCGGGGGGACGGGCGAAGATCCATGCGTCAACCGTACGGGGCGGCGCCGACAAGCGATGCTGCCGCCGGTCTGAACCGGGGACCCTCCTCGCGGAGTACGGGCCGGGCCCGGCGTACGCCAGGCGCGGTACGAAATCCCGTGGTCATGCCTGCGGGTGCTCCGGGTGCTCCGGGACCTGAGTGTCCTCCGGGATGGACACCAGCCAGCGGGTGTCGCGGCGCGGGCGGAGGTAGAAGGCCCAGTAGAGGGTGGCGACGGCGGTGATGCCGCCGGTCCAGATCAGGTAGCTCGCCTCCTGCTGGGTGAGGATGTAGGCGAGGACCACGATCAGCAGGATCGGCAGCGCGGGCCACAGCGGCATCCGCCAGGCGGGGGTGTGCTTGTGGGAGCCGCGGCGGGCCAGCAGGGCGGCGACCGCGACCAGCAGGTACATGGCGGTCACGGAGACGCCGGTGACGCCGTACAGGGTGTCCAGGTTGACGAAGCAGAGCAGCGCGCCGGGGACTCCGACCGCGAGCGTGGCGACCCAGGGGGAGCCGAAGCGGCCGAGCTTGGAGAAGACGGTGTTGACCGGGCCGGGCCAGGCCTTGTCGCGGGCCGAGGCGAACAGCACGCGGGAGTTCTGGATGACCATGACGATGCCGGCGTTGATGATCGCGAGGGCCACGCAGAGGCTGACGAAGGTGCCGACCGCGGAGTTGGACCAGGCGGTGACCATGGAGCTGATGTCTCCGCCGGTCAGCTCCTTGAGGTCGGAGGCGCCCATGGTGATGGCGGCGACCGGCACCAGGATGATCACGGTGGAGATGGCCAGGGTGGCGAGCACCGTGCGGGCGACGTTGCGGCGCGGGTGCTCCAGTTCCTCGGAGAGGTAGACCGCGGTGGAGAAGCCCTGGGTGACGAAGAGGGCGATGGCGAGGCCGGAGACCACCAGCATCGCGGTCACGGTGTCCGTGTGCCCGCCGGAGCCCGCGACCTGCATCGAGGTCAGGCTGCCGAGCCCGCGGTGGCTGTGGGAGAAGCCCAGCAGCGCGACGACACCGGCCGCGATGACCTCCAGGACCAGGAAGATGCCGGTGATCCAGGCGTTGGCGCGCAGGTCGAGCAGGCCGGCGAGGGTGGCGAGCAGCATGACGCCGGCGCCGGTCATCGCGGGGTCGAGGTGCACGATCGGGGCCAGGTAGTCGGCGGTGCCCATCGCGATGACGGGCGGCACGATCATGACGACCAGCAGGGAGAGGACGAAGACGAGCCAGCCGGCGAGGCGTCCGGCCATCGTCGACACCATGGCGTACTCGCCGCCCGCGCTGGGGATGAGGGTGCCCAGCTCGGAGTAGCAGAACGCCACGGCGATACAGAGGAGGGAGCCGATGGCGATCGTCAGGGCGGTGGCGGTGCCGAGGGAGCCGAACAGGTCGGGGACGACCACGAAGAGCGTGGAGGCCGGTGTGACGCACGAGAGGGTCAGGAGGGTGCCGCCGACTACGCCGATGGAGCGCTTGAGCTTCTGGGGACTGTCGGGGGCCTCTACGAGGGGAGCCTCGACAGGGCGGAGCGTGTCGGTCATGCGGCGAAATCCGATCGACTCGTGCGACTGGGGGTGGGCTCGGGAGCGCTATCGCCTCCGGCGGATCGTCGTACGTTCGTCTCGTCCGCTCCCGGTGCTGCCATAGGGAACCCCGACGAAAACCACTGCGTCAATGGCTGTTTACCTTCGAAATCCGCAGTTGTGGAACGATCTCCTCTGCATCACTTTCACAGGCCGTTACGCCCAATAGACGCATCCATCAAGACTCAGGCGTGCGTGACCTTGCTTTCGAAGGTCATTCTTCGTTCAATCCTTCGCCACCCGATTCGTCCAGCACTAACGAGAATCGCAGCCGGGGCGTCAAAAAAAAGTCAGGCCGTCCGGAATCCGGACGGCCTGACGGGGACCGGAGGCGACCTCCGGGCGGCACTCAGTGGTTGCGCGGGAAGCCCAGGTCCACGCCTGCCGGGGCGTCGGCCGGGTCGGGCCAGCGCGTGGTGACGACCTTGCCGCGGGTGTAGAAGTGCGTGCCGTCGTTGCCGTAGATGTGGTGGTCGCCGAAGAGCGAGTCCTTCCAGCCACCGAAGGAGTGGTAGCCCACCGGCACCGGGATCGGCACGTTCACGCCGACCATGCCCGCCTCGATCTCCAGCTGGAAGCGGCGGGCGGCGCCGCCGTCCCGGGTGAAGATCGCGGTGCCGTTGCCGAACGGCGAGGCGTTGATGAGCGCCACGCCCTCCTCGTAGGTCTCGGCGCGCAGCACGCACAGCACCGGGCCGAAGATCTCGTCCTGGTACGCCTTGGCGCTCGTGGGCACCTTGTCGAGCAGCGAGATGCCGATCCAGTGGCCGTCCTCGAAGCCGTCCACGGTGTAGCCGGTGCCGTCCAGGACCACCTCGGCGCCCTCGGCGGCGGCGCCCTCCACGTAGGAGGCCACCTTGTCGCGGTGCGCCTTGGTGATCAGCGGGCCCATCTCGGAGGCCGGGTCGTTGCCCGGGCCGATCTTGATCTTCTCGGCGCGCTCGCGGATCTTGTCCACCAGCGTGTCGCCGATGCCGCCCACGGCCACGACCGCGGAGATGGCCATGCAGCGCTCGCCGGCCGAGCCGTACGCCGCCGAGACCGCCGCGTCGGCCGCCGCGTCCAGGTCGGCGTCCGGCAGGACCAGCATGTGGTTCTTGGCGCCGCCCAGGGCCTGCACGCGCTTGCCGTTGGCGGAGGCGGTGGTGTGGATGTAGCGGGCGATCGGGGTCGAGCCGACGAAGGAGACGGCCTTGACGTCCGGGTGCTCCAGCAGCCGGTCCACGGCCACCTTGTCGCCGTGGACGACGTTGAAGACGCCGTCGGGCAGACCGGCCTCGGACAGCAGCTCGGCGATCTTCACGGCGGCCGACGGGTCCTTCTCCGACGGCTTGAGCACGAAGGTGTTGCCGGTCGCGATGGCGATCGGGAACATCCACATCGGAACCATCGCCGGGAAGTTGAACGGCGTGATGCCGGCGACGACACCGAGCGGCTGGCGGATGGACGCCACGTCCACGCGGCTGGCGACCTGCGTGGACAGCTCGCCCTTCAGCTGGACGTTGATGCCGCAGGCCAGGTCGACGATCTCCAGGCCGCGCGCGACCTCGCCGAGCGCGTCGGAGTGCACCTTGCCGTGCTCGGCGGTGATCAGCTCGGCGATCTCGTCGCGGTGGGCGTCGAGCAGCGCGCGGAACCTGAACAGGATCGTGGTGCGCTGGGCCAGCGAGGACTGGCCCCAGGTCGCGAAGGCGTCCTTGGCCGCCGCGACGGCCGCGTCCACCTCCTCGACCGATGCGAACGCGACCTTGGTGGTGACCGCGCCGGTCGCCGGGTCCGTGACCGGCCCGTACGCACCCGACGCGCCTTCGGCGGTCTTCCCGCCGATCCAGTGGTTGACGATCTTCGTCATGCCCAGAGACTCCTTATTACAGATGGCGGCGTCGGGTCGAGACGTGCCGTTCGTACAGCTCTCGTGCCTTGACCGCCGACGGTCGGGTCGCGGTCTCGGCCACAGGAACATCCCACCAGGCCTGCGCCGGAGGCGCGCCCGACACAGTGTCGGACGTTTTGGTCTCCACGTAGACACATGTGGGAGTGTCGGCGGCCCGCGCCTCGGCGAGCGCCTCGCGCAGATCGCCCACGGTCCTCGCGCGCAGCACCCGCATGCCCAGGCTGGCCGCGTTGGCGGCGAGGTCGACGGGGAGCGGGGCGCCCGTCAGGGTGCCCTCGTCGGTCGGGAACCGGTAGGCCGTGCCGAACCGCTCGCCGCCCACCGCCTCCGACAGGCCGCCGATGGACGCGTACCCGTGGTTCTGCAGGAGCAGTACCTTGATCGCGATTCCCTCCTGCACGGCGGTCACGATCTCCGTCGGCATCATCAGGTACGTGCCGTCGCCGACCAGCGCCCACACGTTCCGCTCGGGAGCGGCGAGCTTCACGCCGATCGCGGCCGGGATCTCGTAGCCCATGCAGGAGTAGCCGTACTCCAGGTGGTACTGGTCGGACGACCGGGCCCGCCACAGCTTGTGCAGGTCGCCGGGGAGGGAGCCGGCCGCGTTGATGATGATGTCGGACTCGTCGACCAGCGCGTCGAGGGCGCCGATGACCTGCGGCTGGGTCGGACGTACGTCGGGTTCGTCCGCCTCGAAGCAGGCGTCGACCCGCTGCTCCCAGCGCTCCTTGTCCTCGGTGTACTCGGTGACGTAGGAGCCGGCGACCCGGTGCTCGTGCATCACGAGTGCCTCGGTCAGCTCGCCCAGGCCGCTGCGGGCGTCCGCGACCAGGGGGAGTCCGGCCAGCTTGTGGCCGTCGAAGGGCGCGATGTTGAGGTTCAGGAAGCGGACGTCCGGGTTCTCGAAGAGGGTGCCGGACGCGGTGGTGAAGTCCGTGTACCGGGTGCCGATCCCGATGACCAGGTCCGCCGTGCGGGCCAGCTCGTCGGCGGTCGCCGTGCCGGTGTGGCCGATGCCGCCGACGTCCTGCGGGTGGTCGTGGCGCAGGGCGCCCTTGCCGGCCTGGGTGGAGGCGACCGGTATCCGGGTGGCCGCGGCGAACTCGGCGAGGGCCGCCTCGGCACGGCTGTGGTGGACCCCGCCGCCGGCGACGACGAGGGGCCTGCGGGCGGCCCGGACCGCGCGGACCGCCTCCGCCAGTTCGGTCGGGTCGGCACCCGGCCGGCGGACGGTCCACACCCGCTCGGCGAAGAACTCCTCCGGCCAGTCGTACGCCTCCGCCTGCACGTCCTGCGGCAGGGCGAGGGTGACCGCGCCGGTCTCCACGGGGTCGGTGAGGACCCGTACGGCCTGCAGCGCGCTGGGGATCAGCTGCTCGGGGCGGGTGACGCGGTCGAAGTACCTCGACACCGGCCGCAAGGTGTCGTTGACGGAGACGTCGCCCGCGTACGGCACCTCCAGCTGCTGCAGGACGGGGTCGGCGGGGCGGGTGGCGAAGACGTCCCCGGGCAGCAGCAGGACCGGGAGGTGGTTGACGGTCGCGAGGGCGGCGCCGGTGACGAGGTTCGTCGCGCCGGGGCCGATCGACGTCGTGACCGCGTGCGTGGACAGCCGGCCCGACTGACGGGCGTAGCCGACCGCCGCGTGCACCATGGACTGCTCGTTGCGGCCCTGGTGGTAGGGCATGACGCGGGCGTACTCGATCAGCGCCTGGCCCAGCCCGGCGACGTTGCCGTGGCCGAAGATGCCCCAGGTGGCGCCGATCAGCCGCCGCCGTTCGCCGTCCCGTTCGGTGTACTGGGCGGCGAGGAAGCGGACGAGTGCCTGCGCGACCGTGAGCCTCGTCGTCGAGGTGGTCATCGGTACCCCCCTGTGCTCTCTACGTGGTCGGGGTGGAAGCAGATCCGCCACTCCCGCGTCGCGCCGGGTCCGGCCATGACGTTCAGGTAGTACATGGCGTGGCCGGGCTGGGCGATCGACGGGCCGTGCCATCCGTCGGGGACGAGGACGGCGTCACCGGAGCGGACCTCGGCGAGGACGTCGCTGCCGCCCTCGCGCGAGGGGAATACGCGCTGGTACCCCAGACCGTTCGGACCCTCGATCTCGAAGTAGTAGATCTCCTCCAGCTCGGACTCCTCGCCCGGCCGGTGCTCGTCGTGCTTGTGCGGCGGGTACGAGGACCAGTTGCCACCGGGGGTGATCACCTCGACGGCGATCAGCCGGTCGCAGTCGAAGGAGTCCGCGGAGGCGAAGTTGCGCACCCGGCGGGCGCAGGTGCCGCTGCCGCGTTCCTCGACGGGGACCTCCGGCGCGGGGCCGTAGCGGGCGGGGAGTCGTCGCTCGCACTTCGCTCCTGCCAGGGCGAAGCGGCCTCCCGCGCCGGAGGCGATCTGGACCCGGGCGTCCCGGGGTGCGTACGCGAAGTCGGAGACCGACGCGAACACAGTGTCCCGGCCCAGGAGTTGATACTCGCACTGCTCGGTTGACGCAGTCTCAATTTGTACGGTACATCCGCCTTCCAGCGGAAGCACGATCCATTCACTGTCGCCGGTGGGGAACGTATGACGGCCGCCCGGCGCCAACTCGACGACGCGCAGGCTGCTGTGCGCCCAGCCGGCCGACTCGGGGCCGATGTCGACGGCGTACCGGGCGTTCGCGGTGGCACCCCGGGGCAGATGCAGGTCGGTGCTGGTCATGCGGTCCTCACAGCAGTCCTACGGCGGTGTCCACGGCGGCGGCCACGTCGCCGTCCGCCGGGTACAGCAGCGAGCGGCCGACCACCAGGCCGCGCACGGTGGGCAGTCGGAGCGCACCGCGCCACTTCTCGTAGGCCGCCACCTGGTCCTCCGGGGAGTCGCCGATGTCGCCGCCGAGCAGCACGGCCGGCAGCGTGGACGTCTCCATGACCCGGGCCATGTCGTCGGGGTTCTCGGTGACCGGCACCTTCAGCCAGGTGTAGGCCGAGGAGCCGCCGAGGCCGGAGGCGATGGCGATGGACCGGGTGACCGCCTCGGCCGACAGGTCGTTGCGCAGCTTCCCCTCCGGGGTGCGGCGGCTGATGAACGGCTCCACGAAGACCGGCAGCCGGTGTGCCGCCATGGCGTCGATGGCGCGGGCGGTGGACTCCAGCGTGGTCAGGGAGCCCGGGTCGGCGTAGTCGACGCGCAGCAGCAGCTTGCCGGCGTCGAAGCCGAGACGGCTGATGTCCTCGGGCCGGTGGCCGGTGAAGCGGTCGTCCAGCTCGAAGCTCGCGCCCTGGAGGCCGCCGCGGTTCATGGAGCCCATGACGACCTTGTGGTCGAGGGCGCCGAGCAGGAGCAGGTCGTCGAGGATGTCGGCGGTGGCGAGGACGCCGTCCACACCGGGCCGGGACAACGCGAGGCAGAGGCGTTCGAGCAGGTCGGCGCGGTTGGCCATGGCGAGCCCACGGTCGCCGACGCCGAGCGCGCCGCGGGCGGGGTGGTCGGCGGCGACGATCATCAGCCGGCCGCTCTCGCCGAGCAGCGGGCGCCGGGCCCGGCGGGCGGCGGCCTCCTCGATCGCCTCGGGGTGGCGGGTGCGGATGCGGACCAGCTCGGCCACGTCCACCCGGGGACGCCGGTCGGCCCCGTCGCCGCCGTGGGGGTACGTGCCCGCCACGCGGCCGGCCCTCACAGCACCGCTCCGGCGTCGAGCGCGGCGGCCACCTCGTCCGGGGTCGGCATCGCGGAGGAGCACTCCAGGCGGGAGGCGACGATGGCGCCGGCCGCGTTGGCGTACCGCATGACCGTCTCCAGGTCCCAGCCCGCGAGCAGGCCGTGGCAGAGGGAGCCGCCGAAGGCGTCCCCGGCGCCGAGGCCGTTGAGCACCTCGACCGGCAGCGGCGGGACCTCGGCCGACTCGCCCGCGCGGTCGACGGCGAGCACTCCCTTGGGTCCCTGTTTGACGACGGCCAGCTCGACGCCGGCGTCCAGCAGGGCGCGGGCGGCGGCGTGCGGTTCGCGCACCCCCGTCGCGACCTCGACCTCGTCCAGGTTGCCGACGGCGACCGTGGTGTGGCGCAGCGCCTCGGTGTAGAAGGGGCGGGCGGCGTCCGGGTCGGTCCAGAACATGGGGCGCCAGTCCAGGTCGAAGACCGTCGTGCCGGACTTCGCCCGGTGGGCGAGGGCGGCGAGGGTCGCCGTGCGGCTGGGCTCCTCGCTCAGGCCGGTGCCGGTGACCCAGAAGATCCGGGCGTCGCGGACGGCGTCCAGGTCCAGTTCGGCCGCGTCGATCTCCAGGTCGGGGGCCTTCGGCCGGCGGTAGAAGTAGAGCGGGAAGTCGTCCGGGGGGAAGACCTCGCAGAAGGTGACCGGGGTCGGGAGCCCGGGCACGGGGGTCACCCAGCGGTCGTCGACGCCGAAGCCGCGCAGCGCCTCGTGCAGATAGACGCCGAACGGGTCGTCCCCCGTTCGAGTGATCACGGCGGTGCGTCTGCCGAGCCGGGCGGCGGCGACCGCGACGTTCGTCGCCGACCCGCCGAGGAACTTGCCGAAGGACGACACCTGGGCGAGCGGGACACCGGTCTGCAGTGGGTAGAGGTCCACTCCGATCCGCCCCATGGTGATCAGGTCGTAGGCCATCGGCTTCCCTTCGTCACGGCTCTCCCCGGCTTTGTAGTCCCGCACGCCGGACCCTGTCAATGTTTTGTCCAGACATTCGGACCAGCCCTTGACACCCCATAGCCCCGCCCGCACGCTGGCGGCCATGACGTCGTTGTCGCCCTCCTCACTGTCCCGCATCCGCATCGGATCGGCGCCCGACTCCTGGGGCGTCTGGTTCCCCGACGACCCCCGGCAGGTGCCCTGGCAGCGCTTCCTGGACGAGGTCGCCGCCTCCGGCTACGAGTGGATCGAGCTGGGTCCCTACGGCTACCTGCCCACCGACCCCGGGGTGCTCGCCGAGGAGACCGCCCGGCGCGGCCTGAAGGTGTCGGCCGGCACGGTCTTCACCGGTCTGCACCACGGCGAGGAGGTGTGGGAGGAGACCTGGTCCCACGTCTCCGGGATCGCGGACCTCACCCGGGCGATGGGCGCCCGGCACCTGGTCGTGATCCCGTCCTTCTGGCGCGACGACCGGACGGGGCAGGTGCTGGAGCCCGCCGAACTGACGCCCGGGCAGTGGCGGAACCTCACCTCGCTGACCGAGCGGCTCGGCCGGGAGGTGCGCGAGCGGTACGGCCTCACGATCGTCGTCCACCCGCACGCCGACACCCACATCGACAGCGAGGAGAACGTCACCCGCTTCCTCGACGGCACCGACTCCGGCCTGGTGTCGCTGTGCCTGGACACCGGGCACTACGCCTACTGCGGCGGGGACAGCGTCAAGCTGATCGAGACCTACGGCGAGCGGATCGGCTATCTGCACCTCAAGCAGGTGGACCCGGAGGTCCTGGCCGACGTGCGGGCCAAGGGCACGCCGTTCGGCCCGGCGGTGGCCCAGGGCGTGATGTGCGAGCCCCCGTCCGGTACACCTGAGCTGGGACCGGTGCTGGAGGCGGCGCAGCGGCTCGGCGTGGAGCTCTTCGCGATCGTCGAGCAGGACATGTACCCCTGCGAGCCGGACCGTCCGCTGCCGATCGCCCGGCGGACCCGGGCGTTCCTGCGCTCGTGCGGGGCTTAGGGCCTGTCGTTTGGATCACGCCCGCGTCGCGGGGCGTGGCACGCACATCCGCGGCGTTGTCGTCGGTTGTCGACGCGCCACGCCGCCGTGCGGACGGAAGTCTCTGCTCCAGCTCTGTCACAAACACCCCCCTTGTGTCACACATGTCGCGTGTACGCGGGTGCTCGGTCACACCCGGTCGACAGGCCCTGCCCGCCGGTCACTCTGCGTCGTTCACCGGGCACAGGCTTGGTGATCGCCAGCGCAGCGCCCGGCTCCCCCGACGGCCGTCCTCGGTCGCCGCCGCGGCGCGCGCAGGGAGGTGCAACTCATGACCGACCGAAGGCTCTGGTCCTACAAGGAGATCGCGGCGCACATCAAGGTGCAGCCGGACACCGTGCGGTCCTATCGCAAGCACGGGCTGCTGCCGTCGCCCGACCATGTGGAGGGCGGCAAGCCCTACTGGTACGCCGACACCGTCCGGGCCTGGGTCGCCTCCCGTCCCGGCAACCGGGGCCGAAGAGTGGACTGATCGACGGCCCGGCGTCCGTGCCGGGCGGCCACCGCCGTGCGGCGCCGGGCTCAGGCCCGGCGCCACGGCTCGATGACCGTGACCCCCGCCCCCGCCGCCGTGCCCATCGCCGCGAGCGCCGCCGGGGCCGCGTCGAGGGGGATGGTGGAGGTCACGAGGAGGTCGGGGCGCAGGGCGCCCGAGCGGACCAGACGGAGCATGGCGGGGTAGGTGTGCGCGGCCATGCCGTGGCTGCCGAGGAGTTCGAGTTCCAGGGCGATGGCGCGGGCCATCGGCACCGGGGTCGTGCCGTCGGCGGAGGGCAGCAGGCCGACCTGGACGTGCCGGCCGCGGCGGCGCAGGCCGTTCACGGAAGCCGCGCAGGTGGCGGGGGAGCCGAGGGCGTCGAGGGAGAGGTGGGCGCCGCCGCCGGTCAGCTCGCGGATCGCGGCGGCCGTGTCGGGCACACCGGTGGCGTCCAGGCACTCGGCGGCGCCGAACTTCCGTGCCAGGCCGAGCGCTGCCGGGGAGACGTCGACGGCGATCACCCGGGCTCCGGCGGCGGCCGCGATCATCACCGCCGACAGGCCGACCCCGCCGCAGCCGTGCACCGCGACCCACTCCCCCGCGGCCACCCGGCCCTGCTGCACCACGGCACGGAAGGCGGTGGCGAAGCGGCAGCCGAGGCCGGCCGCGGTCGCGTGGGCCATGTCGTCGGGGACGGCGACGAGGTTGACGTCGGCGTGGTCGAGGGCCACGTACTGCGCGAACGAGCCCCAGTGGTGGAAGCCCGGCTGCGTCTGGCGCTCGCACACCTGCTGGTCGCCCGCCGCGCAGGACGGGCAGGTGCCGCAGGCGCACACGAAGGGCACGGTCACCCGGTCGCCCGGCCGCCATCCGGTGACCCGCGCGCCCACCGCCTCGACGACGCCGGCCAGTTCGTGCCCGGGCACGTGCGGCAGGGTGATGTCGGAGTCGTGGCCCATCCAGCCGTGCCAGTCGCTGCGGCACAGCCCCGTCGCCTCGACCCGCACCACCACCCCGTGCCCGGCGGGCTCGGGATCGGGGACCTCCCGCACCTCGGCCGGCTCGCCGTACCGCTCGAAGACCACCGCTCGCATGTGCCTCACCCTTCCCCGGTCAACGGACGAGTCCACTGTGCCCGGCCCGCGGAGGCCGGGCGGGACCGGCCCCCGCCGGGGCTCACACCGGTACGGGCTCCTTCTCCTCGGCCACGGCGGCCGGTTCGCCCTCGCTGAGGCCGAACCGCTGGTGGAAGCGGCGCAGGGGGGCCGGAGCCCACCAGGTGGCGCGGCCGGTGAGCCGCATGATGGCCGGGACGAGCAGGCTGCGCACCACCATCGCGTCCATCAGCACGGCGAGCGCGATGCCGAGGCCGAGCATCTTGGTGTTGGTCACCCGCGAGGTGCCGATGGCGACCATCACCACCGCGAGGATGACCGCGGCGGCGGTGATCAGCCCGCCGGTGCGCTGGAGGCCGTGGCGCACGGCTTCGTCGTGGTCGCCCGTGCGGTCGTACTCCTCCTTGATGCGGGAGAGCAGGAACACGCCGTAGTCCATGGAGAGGCCGAAGGCCACGCAGAACATCAGGACGGGCAGGGTCGTCTCGATGGAGCCGGGGCTGGTGAAGCCGAGCGCGCCGGAGAGGTGGCCGTCCTGGAAGACCCACACCACCGCGCCGAACATCGCCGTCAGGCTGAGCGCGTTGAGCACCACGGCCTGCAGGGGTATCAGCACGCTGCCGGTGAGCAGGAAGACCAGCAGCAGGGTGACCACGGCGATGAACAGGGCCGCCCACGGCAGACGCTCGGATATCGCGTGCTTGGTGTCGACCAGCACGGCGGCCGTGCCGGTGACCCGGGTGTCGAAGGGGGCGTGCAGCGAGCGCAGGTCGCCCACCAGGCGCTGGGCCGGTTCGTCGACCGCCTCGCCCTTCGGCTGGACCGTGAAGTAGGCCGCGTCGCCCCGGACCAGGGGACCGTCGACACGGGCGACCTCGGGCAGGGCGGCCACCCGCTGGCGGTAGGAGGCGTACTGGGCCTCCGTGCCCTTGCCCTCGGCGAGGATCTCCAGGCCGCCGCCGGGACTGCCCGGGAAGCCCTCGCGGATGTGCTGCTGCACGACGTGGGACTCGGCGGTCGACGGGAGCTGACGGTCGTCGGCGGTGCCGAACTTCACACCGGTGAAGGGCAGTCCGAGGAGGACGAGCAGGGCGGTCGTGCCGAGCGCGAAGAGCGGGGCGCGGCGCATGACCAGGGACGCGGCGCGGGCCCAGGCGGTGCCGTCGGCGGACGCGGACGCGCGGCCGCGCCGGAAGAGGCGGCGCAGGTCCAGGGAGTTGACCCGGTGTCCGAGCAGGACGAGCGCGGCGGGGAGCAGGATCAGTGCGGCCGCGGCCGCGAGGAGCACCACGGCGATGCCGGCGTAGGCGAAGGACCGCAGGAAGTACTGGGGGAAGACCATCATGGCGGCCAGGGACACCGCGACCGTGAGCGCGGAGAAGAGCACCGTGCGGCCGGCCGTGCGCAGGGTCGTGCCCACCGCCGTGAGCGGATCGGCGCCGGTGGACAGCTCCTCGCGGTACCGCCGGACGATGAACAGGGCGTAGTCGATGGCGAGGCCGAGGCCCAGGGCCGTGGTGAGGTTCAGCGCGAAGACCGAGACGTCGGTGAAGGAGGTCAGACCGCGCAGCACCGCGTTCGTCCCGAGGATCGCGACGATGCCGATGCCCAGCGGCAGCAGGGCCGCGACCGCGCTGCCGAAGACCATCACGAGCAGCACCAGGGTGATGGGCAGCGCGATGAGCTCGGCGCGGGTCAGGTCCTCCTTGATGATGCTCTGCATCTCGTGCCGGACCGCGACGATGCCGCCGACCTTCACCCGCACCGGGCCGTGCGTGCCCCGGTAGTGGGGGGCGATGCGGTCCAGGGTCCTGCCCATCGCGCTCTCGTCGCCGGTGATGCGGGCGGCGATCAGCGCCTCGTGGCCGTCCTCGGCGCGCAGGGCGGGCGACTCGCTCCGCCAGTAGGAGCCGACGCCCGTGACCCCCTTCTCCTCCGCCAGCCGGGCGGTCAGCTCCCGGGCCCGGGCGGCCACCGCGGGATCGTCGACCGAGGCGCGGCCGGCGTCGACCAGGAGCAGCAGGTTCGGCTGGGAGCCGGGGAACTCGCGCTCCAGCGCCTTGGTCGCGTACGTCGACTCGGCCGCCGGGTCCTCCCAGCCGCCGCTTCCGAGGCGGTCGGCGACACCGCTGCCGGCCACCACGGCGAGGGCGGTGAGCAGCAGGGCCACCAGCAGCGACAGGCGCGGCCGCGCGGTCACGAGCCGGGTCCAGCGGCCGGGCCGGGGTGGGCTGTTGACTTCGGTCATCCTGCGGTGTCCCCTTCACCAGGAGCCGTGCCTGCAAGGACGGAGGCACGGAGGAGCCATCGCCATAAAATGGCAAACACGAGACGTCGCTCGCGTTTCTCAAGAATGCGAGCGACCACTCGCGTTTGTCAATCGTCTTCGGAGAGCTGGGGATCACGCGTGTCGGACACCTCGGAGAAGGAGCAGCCGCGGCGGCGCCAGGCCCGCGGCGAACGCCGTATCGCCCAGCTGCTCAAAGCCGCGGCCCAGGTCTTCTGCACCACCGGCTACACGGCCGCGAGCACCAACGCCATCGCCCGGGAGGCCGGCGTCTCACCGGGCACGCTCTACCAGTTCTTCCCGAACAAGGAAGCGATCGCGATCGAGCTCGGCGACCGGCTCATGCACGAGATGCGGGAGGCCTACGGCGAGGCACTGGCACCGGTCACTCCCGGCACCCCGCTGGAGGAGGCGATCGGTTCGGCCGTCGACCGGTTCATGGCCTTCAACACCGACCACCCCGTGTTCTTCGCCCTCATGCACGGCCCCGACATCCCGGGCCGGATGGCCGAGGCGCACGACCAGCTGCACTCCACCGTGGTCGGCCGCATCGAGGCGCTGCTCACCTCCCTCATGCCCGGCACCGCACAGGCCGACATCACCCGCACGGCCCACGTCTGCCTCGGCATCTACAAGGCGGGCCTGGAGCTGGTCCTCGCCCGCGAGGGCGCCGAACGCGCGGCGTACGTCCAGGAGACCAAGGACGTCCTGGTCCGCTACCTGGACCCGCTGGTGGGCGCCTCGCTCGGCCGCGCCTGACCCGGCTGCGCCGCGATCCCCCGGACTGCGACTTCCGGCACACCTGCCTAAGGTGCGGGTAAATCGCCCAGCAGCAGTCCGAGGGGACGCACGTGACCCACTCCCCGCCGCCCGGCAGGCCCAGGGCCCGCATCCCCCGCCCGCAGCAGCCGCCACCGCCGTACCCGCACATCGGGGCGGGCCTGTGGCGGCGCGCCCTGTGCGGCGCCCTCGCCCTGTGGGCGCCGGCCGCCTGCGTGGCGTACCTGACACGGAGCACCGCCACGCTGCCGATGCTGATCCTGCTCGGCGGCTTCGCCGTACCGGTCGCCTACGTGCTGTGGGCGTACGAGCGGCACGCCCGCGACCTGGGCGTGAGCGCGGTCCTCGGCTGCTTCCTGGCCGGCGGCGCGCTGGGCGTGCTCGGCGCCGCGCTGGCGGAGGGGCACCTGGCGCACCCCTCCCTCGGGCGGTTCCTCGGCGTCGGCGTGATCGAGGAGGCGGCCAAGCTGGGGGCGCTGGTCTTCGTGCTGCGCCGCCGGCCGGGCATCCGCGGGATGCGGGCCGGACTGGTGCTCGGCGCGGCCGTCGGCGCCGGTTTCGCCGCACTGGAGAGCGCCGGGTACGGCCTCGCCGCCGTCGCCTCCGCCGACGGAACGGACCTGCGGACACTGCTGGAGACGGAGTTGCCCCGCGGGGTACTCGCTCCCTTCGGGCAGGCCCTGTGGACGGCGGTCGCGGGCGGCGCGCTGCTGTCGCTGCGCCGGCCGAACGGAACCTTCCGGTACGCCCCACCGGTGGTCGCCGCCTTCATGGGCGTCTGCCTGCTGCACACGCTGTGGGACTCCACGCACGGCATCGCGCTGCGGCTGGTGGCCCGCCTGTCCGGCACCGGCCCCGCCACCCGGCCGATCGCACCGGGGTACCCGGCCGGGCCGGGTGCCGGGCAGGAGCACCTGTTCGCGCTGTTCTCGGCCGGCGGCACGGTCCTGGTCGCGCTCGCAGGGATCGGCTGGGTGCGGTCGCTGGCGCGCCGGGACCCCTCTTGGAGAAATACCCCCTAGGGGTATAGTGTGAGAACTGTTGGGCCCCCGTGGGCCCCGCCGGCCCCACACGCCTCGACGAGGAGAACGACATGAGCGCCCAGACCGACACCCCGGGCTCCGTCACCACCGTCTACCGGGTGACCGGTATGAGCTGCGGCCACTGCGAGGGCTCCGTCTCCGGCGAGATCTCCGAGATCCCCGGCGTCGGCTCCGTGAAGGCCGTCGCGTCGACCGGCGAGGTGACCGTCGTGTCCGCGGCTCCGCTGGACGACGAGGCCGTGCGCGCCGCGGTGGACGAGGCCGGCTTCGAGCTGGCCGGCAAGGCCTGAGGAACACCCTCCCCTTCCCCGACCGGGCCGCACCGACCAGCTGATACTGGATCCGTACGGCCCGGTCCGATGTCTGGAGTCCGGACATGACCAGCACCACCGCAGAGACAGCGATAGCCACCGGCCAGGTCGCCGAGGTCGAGCTGCTCATCGGCGGGATGACCTGCGCCTCCTGCGCCGCCCGGGTGGAGAAGAAGCTCAACCGGATGGACGGCGTGAGCGCCACCGTCAACTACGCCACCGAGAAGGCGAAGGTCACCTACGCCGACGGCGTCCAGGTCGCCGACCTGATCGCCACCGTCATGAAGACGGGCTACACCGCCGAGGAGCCCCCGCCGCCGGAGCCGGCGCCCGAGGCCGGACCCGGCACCCCCGAGCGCGACCCCGAACTCGGCTCCCTGCGCCACCGTCTGCTCGTCTCCGCGGCACTCGCCGTCCCCGTGGTCCTGCTCGCGATGATCCCGGTGCTCCAGTTCGACGACTGGCAGTGGCTCTCGCTCACCCTCGCGGCACCCGTGGTGGTCTGGGGCGGCGCCCCCTTCCACCGGGCGGCCTGGACCAACCTGCGGCACGGCGCGGCCACCATGGACACCCTCGTCTCCGTCGGCACGCTGGCCGCGTTCGGCTGGTCGCTGTGGGCACTGTTCCTCGGCGACGCGGGCATGCCGGGCATGCACGACGAGTTCCGCCTCACCGTCTCCCGGATGAACGGCGCCTCCACCATCTACCTGGAGGTCGCCGCCGGAGTCGTCGCGCTGATCCTGCTGGGCCGCTATCTGGAGGCCCGCTCCAAGCGGCGCGCCGGTGCGGCCCTGAAGGCGCTGATGGAGCTGGGCGCCAAGGACGTGGCGGTGCTGCGGGACGGGCGCGAGGTGCGCGTCCCGGTGGCCTCCCTGGCGGTCGGCGACCGGTTCGTCGTACGACCCGGCGAGAAGGTCGCCACCGACGGCACGGTGGTCGAGGGCGTCTCCGCCGTGGACGCGTCCATGCTGACCGGCGAGTCGGTACCGGTCGACGTCGGCCCCGGCGACCGGGTCACCGGCGCCACCGTCAACGCGGGCGGCCGGCTGGTCGTGGCGGCCACCCGGGTCGGCGCCGACACCCAGCTCGCCCGGATGGCGAGGCTGGTGGAGGACGCGCAGAACGGCAAGGCCGAGGTGCAGCGGCTCGCCGACCGGATCTCCGCCGTCTTCGTCCCCGTCGTCATCCTGATCGCGCTCGGCACGTTCGGCGTCTGGCTGGGCGTCACCGGGGACACGGTCGCCGCCTTCACGGCCGCCGTGGCCGTCCTGATCATCGCCTGCCCCTGCGCGCTCGGCCTCGCCACACCGACCGCGCTCATGGTCGGCACCGGCCGGGGCGCCCAGCTCGGCATCCTCATCAAGGGCCCCGAGGTGCTGGAGTCCACGCGCCGCGTCGACACCGTCGTGCTGGACAAGACCGGCACCGTCACCACCGGCCGGATGACCCTCCAGGCGGTGTACACCGCCGACGGCGAGGACGACAAGGAGCTGCTGCGCCTCGCGGGCGCCCTGGAGCACGCCTCCGAGCACCCGGTCGCCCGCGCCGTCGCCGCCGGCGCCGAGGAACGCGCCGGGGCACTGCCGGCGGTCGAGCACTTCGAGAACGTCCCCGGGCGGGGCGTACGCGGGCGGGTGGAGGGCCGCGAGGTGGCCGTCGGGCGCCTGTACGACGACCTGCCGCCGGAGCTGGACCGCGCGGCACGCGAGGCCGAGCGGCAGGGCCGTACGGCCGTCCTGGCCGGCTGGGACGGACGCGCCCGCGGGGTCCTGGCCGTCGCCGACGCGATCAAGGAGACCAGCGCCGAGGCGGTGCGCGAGCTGCGCGCCCTCGGGCTCACGCCGGTGCTGCTCACCGGGGACAACCGGACGGTCGCCGAGGCGGTCGCGAGGACCGTCGGCATCGACGAGGTGATCGCGGAGGTCCTCCCCGAGGACAAGGTGGACGTCGTACGGCGGCTGCAGGGCGAGGGGCGGAGCGTGGCCATGGTCGGCGACGGCGTCAACGACGCGGCCGCGCTCGCCACCGCCGACCTCGGCCTCGCCCTGGGCACGGGCACGGACGCGGCGATCGAGGCGGGCGACCTGACGCTGGTCCGCGGGGACCTGCGGGTGGCGGCGGACGCGATCCGGCTCTCCCGGCGGACCCTCGCCACCATCAAGGGCAACCTCGTGTGGGCCTTCGGCTACAACGTGGCCGCGCTGCCGCTGGCCGCCGCGGGACTGCTCAACCCGATGATCGCGGGGGCCGCGATGGCCTTCTCGTCCGTCTTCGTGGTGACCAACAGTCTGCGACTACGCCGATTCCGCTGAAGTCGGGCGGGGTTACCGGGGGTTCGGGGGTGCGGAAGTAAGAGTCCCCCTGGAGTCCGGCGCGAGCCTCACATAAGCTCTTCA
Source organism: Streptomyces sp. NPDC015139 (assembly GCF_043079785.1). Taxonomy (NCBI): domain Bacteria; kingdom Bacillati; phylum Actinomycetota; class Actinomycetes; order Kitasatosporales; family Streptomycetaceae; genus Streptomyces; species Streptomyces sp. NPDC015139. Next base: position 177,717 of record NZ_JBIBUW010000007.1, read on the forward strand.
CAAGGCTCGCGCATCATCCTTACGCTTGAGTCCCGATCGGCGTACCGGGGCTCTTGCGCACTTAAAGGACATATGCAAGAGACGCAGATCACAGTGATGCGAACGTAACCATCGAAGGGGTTCGAAGGTCTAAGTTGGCGATGTCGGGCCGGCGTCTTGGGGGGCGCCGACCGGCATCTGGGGATGTCTTGGGGGACTTCCTCAGAGATGCGTTGCCGGGGCACGTACACCGGGAAGCTTTGAGCGGCCCTCCCGGGCGTGCGTTGTCCCGGCAGATCGCACCGTGTCACTGGAGTACGGCGGGTTCGCCCGTCGTACTCACCGACAGCGAATTCAGGCGCTGTCCTCTCCGAGCGCCCGGCCGGATCCCGTGGGGGGAATCCGCACCGGGACATGGGAAGGCGCCCTGGTCGTCGGCCCGTGGGGGGACCGGCGTGTCAGGGCGCCTTCTGCTGTCCGGATCCCGGCATCGGCATCCCGGCATCGACAAAGGGCCCGCCGTTTCGGCAGGCCCTTTCCGCGCAGGTGCACCCGGCGCCCCTGGTCCGCACGAGCCAGGCGGCGCCGAAGCCGGGAGAGCCACCGGTCAGGACACCGGGACCGGTGCCCTCACCGGCCGGTGTCAGCGCTCCTCGACCGGGACGAAGTCGCGCTCGACGACGCCCGTGTAGATCTGGCGCGGGCGGCCGATGCGGGAGCCCGGCTCCTTGATCATCTCGGTCCACTGGGCGATCCAGCCCGGCAGCCGGCCGAGGGCGAACAGGACCGTGAACATCTCGGTCGGGAAGCCCATGGCCCGGTAGATCAGACCGGTGTAGAAGTCGACGTTCGGGTAGAGGCTGCGCGAGACGAAGTAGTCGTCGGAGAGCGCGTGCTCCTCCAGCTTGAGCGCGATGTCCAGCAGCTCGTCGGACTTGCCGAGGGCGGACAGGACGTCGTGCGCGGCGGCCTTGATGATCTTGGCGCGCGGGTCGAAGTTCTTGTAGACCCGATGGCCGAAGCCCATCAGGCGGACGCCGTCCTCCTTGTTCTTCACCTTGCGGATGAAGGCGTCGACGTCGCCGCCGGAGGCCTGGATGTCCTCCAGCATCTCCAGCACGGACTGGTTGGCGCCGCCGTGCAGCGGGCCCCACAGGGCGGAGATGCCGGCCGAGATCGACGCGAACATGTTGGCCTGCGACGAGCCGACGAGGCGGACCGTGGAGGTCGAACAGTTCTGCTCGTGGTCGGCGTGCAGGATGAGCAGCTTGTCCAGCGCGGCCACCACGACCGGGTCCAGCTCGTACTCGTCGGCCGGCACCGAGAAGGTCATGCGCAGGAAGTTCTCGACGTAGCCGAGGTCGTTGCGCGGGTAGACGAACGGGTGACCGATCGACTTCTTGTACGCGTACGCCGCGATCGTCGGAAGCTTGGCGAGCAGGCGGATCGTGGAGAGGTTGCGCTGCTTCTCGTCGAACGGGTTGTGGCTGTCCTGGTAGAAGGTGGACAGCGCCGAGACGACCGAGGACAGCATGGCCATCGGGTGGGCGTCGCGCGGGAAGCCCTTGTAGAAGTTCTTGACGTCCTCGTGCAGCAGGGTGTGCCGCGTGATGTCGTTCTTGAACGTCGTCAGCTCGTCGACGGTCGGCAGCTCACCGTTGATCAGCAGGTACGCCACCTCGAGGAAGGTGGAGCGCTCCGCCAGCTGCTCGATGGGGTAGCCGCGGTAGCGGAGGATGCCCGCCTCGCCGTCGAGGTAGGTGACGCCGGATTTATAGGCGGCCGTGTTGCCGTAACCGCTGTCCAGAGTCACCAGACCGGTCTGGGCGCGGAGCTTCCCGATGTCGAAGCCCTTGTCGCCGACGGTGCTGTCGACCACCGGGTAGGTGTACTCGCCGTCGCCGAACCGCAGTACTACAGAGTTGTCGCTCACGTCTTCCCTCACCGACGTAGTGCCTCATCTTCGAGGTGCCCTGACTGTCTCTACCATCCCCCATTTGGCTCAGGAGAGTGCACTCGGGGTCGACCATTGGGCCTATTGGCGGCACTCAGTGCCGCCAACCTGCTCATCCTGCCCCCTCGGAACGGCATCGGGAAGTGCTCTGTGACCTTCACGACTCGTTTGATCGATCATTTTTTTCGCCGCGGGTCGACGCCCCTGGTCAGAGGCCGTCAGGAACCGCCGAGCCTGAAGTCCAGTGCCGTGCACCGCCGTCCCGCGGACACCGTGCGCACCGCCTGCCCGATCGCCTTGCGTGAACCGACGAGGACGACGAGTCGCTTCGCCCGCGTCACCGCCGTGTACAGCAGGTTCCGCTGGAGCATCATCCACGCCCCCGTGGTGACGGGAATCACCACCGCGGGATATTCACTTCCCTGCGAGCGGTGGATGGTCACCGCGTACGCGTGTGCCAGTTCGTCCAGTTCGTCGAAATCGTACGGGACCTCCTCATCCTCGTCCGTCAGCACCGTAAGACGCTGGTCGACCGGATCGAGCGAGGTGACGACGCCCACGGTGCCGTTGAAGACACCGTTCTTCCCTTTCTCGTAATTGTTGCGAATCTGGGTGACCTTGTCGCCGACGCGGAAGACGCGACCGCCGAACCGCTTCTCCGGCAGGTCGGGCCGGCCGGGTGTGACGGCCTGCTGGAGCAGCCCGTTCAGCACTCCCGCACCGGCCGGTCCCCGGTGCATCGGCGCGAGCACCTGCACGTCCCGGCGCGGGTCGAGGCCGAACCGGGCCGGGATCCGCCGTGCGGCCACGTCCACGGTGAGACGTCCGGCCTCCTCGGTGTCGTCCTCCACGAAGAGGAAGAAGTCCTCGAGCCCGTCGGTGAGCGGATGCTGCCCGGCGTTGATCCGGTGCGCGTTGGTGACGACGCCGGACTGCTGGGCCTGGCGGAAGACGCGGGTGAGCCGGACGGCGGGCAGGGGGCTGCCGTCGGCGAGCAGATCCCGCAGCACCTCCCCCGCGCCGACACTGGGCAGCTGGTCCACGTCCCCGACGAAGAGCAGGTGGGCGCCCGGCGGCACGGCCTTCACCAGCTTGTTGGCCAGCAGCAGATCGAGCATGGAGGCCTCGTCCACGACGACGAGGTCGGCGTCCAGCGGCCGGTCCCGGTCATAGGCGGCGTCGCCGCCGGGCTTCAGCTCCAGCAGGCGGTGCACGGTGGAGGCCTCGGCGCCGGTCAGCTCGGCCAGCCGCTTGGCCGCCCGGCCGGTCGGCGCGGCGAGCAGCACCTTGGCGCGCCTGGCCCGGGCCAGTTCCACGATCGAGCGGACCGTGAAGGACTTGCCGCAGCCGGGCCCGCCGGTCAGCACGGCCACCTTCTCGGTCAGCGCGAGCCGGACGGCGGCCTCCTGCTCGGGGGCGAGGTCCGCGCCGGTACGGGACTTCAGCCAGCCGAGGGCCTTCGCCCAGTCCACGTCCCGGAAGACCGGCAGCCGGTCCTCCCCGGTGCGCAGGAGGCGCAGGAGCTGGGCGGAGAGGGACAGTTCGGCGCGGTGGAAGGGAACCAGGTACACGGCGGTGACGGGTTCGGAGCCTCCGCCGTCGGGGCCGGGGACGCTCTCCCGTACGACCCCGGGGTCGGCGCCGTCCTCCGGGGCGCGGGCCAGCTCGGCGAGGCACTCGATGACCAGCCCCGTGTCGACCTGGAGCAGCTTCACCGCGTCGGCGATCAGCCGCTCCTCCGGCAGGAAGCAGTGCCCCTGGTCGGCGGACTGCGAGAGGGCGTACTGCAGGCCCGCCTTCACCCGCTCCGGGCTGTCGTGCGGGATGCCCACGGACTGCGCGATCTTGTCGGCGGTGAGGAAGCCGATGCCCCAGACGTCGGCGGCGAGGCGGTACGGGTGGTTCTTCACGATCGAGATCGAGGCGTCGCCGTACTTCTTGTAGATGCGCACGGCGATGGACGTCGAGACCTCCACCGTCTGGAGGAAGAGCATGACCTCCTTGATCGCCTTCTGCTCCTCCCAGGCGTCGGCGATCCTCTTCGTCCGCTTCGGGCCGAGGCCCGGCACCTCGATGAGCCGCCCGGGCTCCTCCTCGATGATCCGGAGGGTGTCCAGCCCGAAGTGCTGGGTGACGCGGTCGGCGAAGACCGGCCCGATGCCCTTGACCAGGCCGGAGCCGAGATACCGGCGGATGCCCTGGACCGTGGCGGGCAGCACGGTCGTGTAGTTCTCCACGTGGAACTGCTTGCCGTACTGCGGGTGCGAGCCCCACCGGCCCTCCATCCGCAGGGACTCCCCCGCCTGCGCGCCGAGCAGCGCGCCGACCACCGTGAGGAGGTCTCCGCCGCCCCTGCCGGTGTCGACCCGGGCGACCGTGTAGCCGTTCTCCTCGTTGGCGTACGTGATCCGCTCCAGCACGCCCTCGAGCACGGCGAGCCGCCGCTCGGCCGTCGCGTTCCCCTCCTGGTGCGCCATGGTCCCGACGGTACCGGTGGGGTCCGACAGCGGCGCACTGTTACCGTGCCTGCCCGTGACCGAGGACATCAACAGCACGGACGCCGGGCAGCAGTTCTACGACCGCGTCGAGGCCGCCACCGCCGGCACCCGGTACCGGATGCGCCGCACGGTGCCGGGATTCGACGTGACCGTGGACGTCGAGGACCCGCAGTTCCGGGAGACGCTGACCAGGCACCGGGTCAGCCAGGTGCACACGTTCCGGGTGGCGCTGCGCCCGCACGAGAGGCGCTACACGCTGACGGACGTCGTGCGCACCGTCGAGTACGGGGCGGGACCGGACGGCGTGCGGCTCGGCAGGACGGTGACCGTCGGCCGGAGCATGTACGCCGAGAAGCGCTGGAGCCTGAACGGCACGCCGGAGTACTCCTTCTCCTCCGCCGACGGCCACCGCCTGATCCGGGGCGCGGCCCGGGAACTGGGCTGGCGGGAGATCCGGCCCGCGAGTGTCAAGGTGGCCATCGCCGCGGGCGCGTTCGGCGGCGCCATCGCCCTCGGCACGCTGATAGCCCTGGCCGCGGTGTTCTGGCTCTGAGGCCTCAGCAGCGGGTGCGCGGTGCGTTCTTGAGCCCGTCGAGGAAGACGGTGAACGCCGGGGCGGGGAAGGTGAGGAGGGCGCGGGCGGGGGTTTTCGAGTCACGGACGGCAACGTGAGTGGGGCTGTTCGCGATCTCCACGCAGTTGTTTCCGTCACCCTCGCCGGAGTAGGACGACTTCTGCCAGTTGCCCGGTGTGGTCATGGTGCGCCTCACAGCTCCTTCGACAGCCGGTGGATGAAGTCACGCGACGGGTCCGGTTCGAGCGATACGGCTTCTACCCTACGGAAGCGCGTTCGATAGGCGCTGAGCTGAGCCTCGGAATCGATCAGTAGCGCACCATGCGGCGCGTCGCGCGCAACCGTGTCCAACTTGGGCACACGTCCACCGACGTACGTCATCGTGCTGGAAGCCCTGGCGAAGCCGTCCAGGTCGAACGGAATGACGCGCAAGGTGATGCGTTCCACCTCGGATGCTTCGAGGAGTCCGAGGAGTTGAGCGCGCGCGGCGGCTCGATCACCGACCCTCATACGCAGAGCCGACTCGTGAATCACGATCTCGTGAGGGAATTGGGCCTCACGTTGTCGCGTCAGTCGATGCTGGACCCGAACTTCGAGCTCGTCGCTCGTGAGTTCGGGAATCCGGGAGGAGAAGACCGCCCGGGCGTAGTCCTCGGTCTGCAGAAGGCCCGGAACGTACAGGATGGCCACGTCCTGCTGATACGTGGCGTGGTGATCAAGCTCGGCCAGATCCAGGAAGGACGTGGGCAGCCGTCCTCGGTAGCCCTCCCACCAGCCGCGCGTCCGGTCTGTCGCCATCTCCACCAGTGCGTCGATGAACTCCGTTTCCACACAGGCGTAGTGAGACGCAAGGCGTCGCAGCCGCTGCTCACTCACCCCCGACAGTCCGGCCTCGATCTGACTCACCTGGACATTGCTGACGCCGAGCAGGGCTGCGGCCTGGCGAGCGCTGAGACCAGCCGCCTCGCGAAGCTTGCGCAGCTCTGACGCCAGGCGCAGTTGACGTGCCGTTGGTTCGCGCCTGGTGGGCATCGAGCGACTCCTCTTCCAACGCCTCTGGTGACGCGTCTCGTTCGGGGTCAGATTACGCGACCCGCTTGCCTCGCCGAAACTTTCAGGTCTACCGTCTGTGACGCAACCGATACGCAGCGGAAGTGCACCGCCCTGTCCTGCCATGACGGCCGCGGCATCGCCACCGCTCGCGAAACACCCCTCAGCTGACCGGAGTTGATGACGCATGCCCGAGAACGGGTCCTGGGACTACACCCTCTACATCCCCAACGACCTCAGAGCCGTGACCGTCTGCCGGCGCACCCTGCGCCTGATCCTGACCCTGCACGGTCTGATCGGCCTGGTGGACACCGCGGAGCTGCTGGCGACGGAGCTGGTGTCCAACGCGGTACGGCACACGAAGGGGCCGGCGGCGCTGAGGGTGCGCCGTACCGCGCAGGGGGTGGTGTGGATCGGGGCGTGGGACACGGACCCCGGGCCCCCGCCCGCCCCACGGCCGCTGGGGCAGGTCGTGGAGAGCGAGGACGGGCGCGGACTCGGCCTGGTGCGGGCCTGCGCGGACCACTGGGGCTGGCAGCCGTCGGCCCGGTTCGGGGACCGGGGCAAGTACGTCTGGTGCGAACTCGTGGCCGCCTAGCTCGTTGATCACGTCGCACCAAAGGAGATGCTGATGGTCTGACCCGGGCGTTACAGCGGGTCCTGCACGTCCCGTTCCCCGAACCCCGCGAGATCGCCGCGCTGAACGTGGACCTCACCGAGATCGGACCGGTCGAACGCCGGGTGGACACCCTGCTGCGGGCGGAGACGGACGAGGGCACCTACCTCCTCGTCGTGGAGTCGAAAGGAAAGGTGGACGAACGCAAGCGGGGCAGCCGGCCCTACTACCTCTCCTACCTCTACGAGAAGTACCGCTGCGAGCCGGTGCTCATCGTCATCACACAGAGCAGCAAGACGGCCGAGTGGGCGTCCCGCCCGATCCGCTTCGGCTTCCCCGGCTGGCACTCGCTGACGGTGCGACCCCTCGCGCTGGGCCCCGACAACGTGCCGGTGATCGCGGACGAGCGGCAGGCCGAACGGGACGTACCCCTCGCGGTGCTCTCGGCGTCGAGACCTGCACCGACCTCGACCAGCTGGAGACCTGGGCCCGACGAGCCGTCCACGCCACGAACGCCACGGAGCTGTTCACCGGGGAGTGAGCCCGTGGGCGTAGGCCGCCCACCCCGGGTCACGATCCGGTTTCGGCCACTCCTCACCCCCTTGCTTCGCGCCATGTAATCGATTCCAATACCTCCTACAGCTCATGTAATCGTTTCCATGAGGTCCACAAGGAGGTGGAGCCGGTCATGGCGAGCATCAAGGACGTCGCCGCCGCGGCGGGGGTGTCCGTGGCCACGGTGTCGCGGGTGCTGAACGCGCATCCGTCCGTCAGTGCCGACGCACGCGCACGCGTGCTGGCCGCCGTCGAGACGCTGGGCTACCGGCCCAACGCCGTCGCCCGGTCGCTGCGGACCGATCAGACGCACACCCTCGGCCTGGTCATCAGTGACGTGATGAACCCGTACTTCACGGAGCTGGCCCGCTCCGTGGAGGAGGAGGCCCGCGCCCTCGGCTACAGCGTGATCATCGGCAACGCGGACGAGCGGCCCGACCTCCAGGACCACCACGTGCGGAACCTGCTGGACCGGCGCATCGACGGGCTGCTCGTCTCCCCCACCGACGGGGGCTCACCGCTGATGCTGGACGCCGTGCGCGCGGGGACGCCGATGGTGTTCGTGGACCGGTGGATCCCGGGCGTGGACGTGCCCGTCGTACGGGCCGACGGGCAGGCGGCCGTACGGGACCTCGTGGCACATCTGCACGGCCTCGGGCACCGGCGGGTCGCGATCATCGCGGGACCGGCGGCCACCACCACCGGCAGCGAGCGGGTCGAGGCCTTCCGGGCGGCCCTCGCCGAGTACGGCATCCCGCTGCCGGACGCCTACACCGGACAGGGCGACTTCCAGGCCGAGAGCGGGCGGCGGGTGATGGAGGGGTTCCTGGACCTTCCCGAGCCGCCGGAGGCCGTGTTCGCGGCCGACAACCTCATGGCGCTCGGTGCCCTGGACGCGATCCGCGCGCGCGGGCTGCGCGTGCCGGACGACATCGCGCTGGCCGCCTTCGACGACATCCCGTGGTTCGTGCACACCGATCCGCCGGTCACCGCGATCGCCCAGCCCACCGGCGAGCTGGGCCGGGCCGCCGTACGGGCCCTCGTCGACCGGATCGAGGGGCGGACCCCGACGTCCGTCACGCTGCCCGCCCGGCTCGTCGTGCGCCGCTCGTGCGGCGAGCCCGCCCCGCCCTTCCCCTCCCCCACGCAGTCCCCCTCCCCAGTGCAAAGGAGCACGTCGTGAGCAACCCGGACGAGTTGCTGCGCATCGAGGGCATCCGCAAGGCCTTCCCCGGCGTGGTCGCGCTCGACAGCGTCGACTTCGACCTGCGTCGGGGCGAGGTGCACGTGCTGCTCGGTGAGAACGGCGCCGGCAAGAGCACGCTCATCAAGATGCTCTCCGGTGCCTACACCCCCGACGCCGGCCGGATCCTGGCCGGTGGCGAGGAGGTGCGCATCAACGGTGCGCAGGACTCCGAGCGGCTCGGGATCGCCACCATCTACCAGGAGTTCAACCTGGTGCCCGACCTGACCGTCGCCGAGAACATCTTCCTGGGCCGCCAGCCGCGCCGCTTCGGGATGATCGACCGCAAGCGGATGGAGGCCGACGCCGAGGTGCTCCTCGCGCGCGTGGGCGTCGACGTCCCGCCCCGCGCGCGGGTGCGCGAACTCGGCATCGCCCGGCTCCAGATGGTCGAGATCGCCAAGGCGCTCAGCCTGAACGCGCGCGTGCTCATCATGGACGAGCCGACCGCCGTGCTCACCTCGGAGGAGGTGGAGAAGCTCTTCGCCATCGTGCGCTCGCTGCGCGCGGACGGCGTCGGCGTCGTGTTCATCACCCACCACCTGGAGGAGATCGCCGCCCTGGGCGACCGGGTCACCGTGATCCGGGACGGCAGGAGCGTCGGGCAGGTGCCCGCCGACACGGCCGAGGACGAACTGGTCCGGCTGATGGTGGGGCGCTCCATCGAACAGCAGTATCCGCGCGAACGCGCCGAGCGTGGCGCCGCGCTGCTCACCGTCGAGGGACTCACCCGCGACGGTGTCTTCCACGACGTGAGCTTCGAGGTGCGCGCCGGTGAGGTCGTCGGCGTCGCCGGGCTCGTCGGTGCGGGCCGTACCGAGGTGGTGCGGGCCGTGTTCGGCGCCGATCCGTACGACGGCGGCGTCGTGAAGGTCTCCGGGAGCCGGCTGCGGCGGCACGACGTGAACGCGGCGATGGCCGCCGGGGTCGGTCTCGTGCCGGAGGACCGCAAGGGCCAGGGGCTGGTGCTGGACGCCTCCGTCGAGGAGAACCTCGGGCTGGTGACCATGCGTGCCGCCACCCGGGCCGGGCTGGTCGACCGCAAGGCGCAGCACGGGGCGGCCGAGCGGATCGCGGGCCGGCTCGGCGTCCGGATGGCCGGGCTCGGGCAGCACGTGCGGACCCTGTCCGGCGGCAACCAGCAGAAGGTCGTCATCGGCAAGTGGCTGCTGGCCGACACCAAGGTGCTGATCCTCGACGAGCCGACGCGCGGTATCGACGTCGGCGCGAAGGTCGAGATCTACCAGCTGATCAACGAGCTGACGGCCGCCGGGACCGCCGTGCTGATGATCTCCAGCGATCTGCCGGAGGTGCTCGGCATGAGCGACCGGGTGCTGGTCATGGCCCAGGGCCGGATCGCCGGTGAACTCGCGGCCGACGAGGCCACCCAGGACGCCGTCATGGCGCTCGCCGTCTCCACCCCGACCACCGAGAAGGAGGCCCCCCGTGGCCGCTGACACGCTCAAGAGCACGACGGGCGCGAGCGCCCCGGGCGGCCTGCGGAGGCTGCTGCTCGACAACGGCGCGCTGACCGCGCTGATCGTCCTGGTCATCGCCCTGTCGGCGCTGTCCGGCGACTTCCTGACGACGGACAACCTGCTCAACATCGGTGTCCAGGCCGCCGTGACGGCGATCCTCGCCTTCGGTGTGACGTTCGTGATCGTCTCGGCGGGCATCGACCTGTCGGTGGGTTCGGTGGCCGCGCTGTCGGCGACCGTGCTGGCCTGGAGCGCCACGAACCACGGCGTGCCGGTGTTCCTGGCGCTCGTGCTGGCCGTCGCCACGGGTGTCGCGGCCGGTCTGGTGAACGGGTTCCTCATCGCCTACGGCAAGTTGCCGCCGTTCATCGCGACGCTGGCGATGCTGTCGGTGGCGCGGGGTCTGTCCCTGGTGATCTCCGGGGGCGTGCCCATCCCGTTCCCGGACTCGGTCTCGCACCTCGGGGACACCCTCGGTGACTGGCTGCCGGTACCGGTGCTGGTCATGGTGCTGATGGGCGTGATCGCGGCGGTCGTGCTCGGGCGGACGTACATCGGCCGTTCCATGTACGCGATCGGCGGCAACGAGGAGGCGGCCCGGCTGTCGGGTCTGCGGGTGAAGAAGCAGAAGCTCGCGATCTACGCCCTGTCCGGGGTGTTCGCCGCGGTGGCGGGCGTCGTGCTGGCGTCCCGGCTGTCCTCTGCGCAGCCGCAGGCCGCCGACGGCTACGAGCTGGACGCCATCGCCGCGGTCGTCATCGGCGGTGCCTCGCTCGCGGGCGGCACCGGCAAGGCGTCGGGCACGCTGATCGGCGCGCTGATCCTCGCGGTGCTGCGCAACGGCCTCAACCTGCTGAACGTCTCCGCGTTCTGGCAGCAGGTCGTGATCGGTGTCGTCATCGCGCTGGCCGTACTGCTGGACACCGTGCGCCGCAAGGCCGGGGCGACCCCGGTGGCCGCCGGCACCGGAGGCGGGAACAAGGGCCGGCAGGCGGCGACGTACGCGCTCGCGGCCGTGGTGACGGTGGCGGTCGTGGGCGCGACCTCCCTCCTGCACGGCGGGTCCGCCTCGACGACCCCGAAGATGGGTCTGTCGCTGTCGACGCTGAACAACCCGTTCTTCGTGCAGATCCGGACGGGTGCCCAGGCCGAGGCGAAGAAGCTGGGGGTGGACCTGACCGTCACCGACGCCCAGAACGACGCCTCGCAGCAGGCCAACCAGCTGCAGAACTTCACCACGGCCGGCCAGGGCGCGATCATCGTCAACCCGGTGGACTCGGACGCGGCGAGCAACTCGGTGAAGGCCGCGGACAAGGCGCGGATCCCGGTCATCGCGGTCGACCGGGGCGTCAACAAGGCGTCCGTGGACGCCCTGGTGGCCTCGGACAACGTGGCCGGCGGTGAGCTGGCCGCGAAGACGCTCGCGGAGAAGCTGGGCGGCAAGGGCCGGATCGTGGTGCTCCAGGGGCAGGCGGGCACCTCCGCGGCCCGGGAGCGGGCAGCCGGCTTCGCGCAGGGTCTCAAGGCCTACCCGGGCATCCAGGTGGTGGCCCAGCAGCCCGCCGACTTCGACCGGACCAAGGGCCTCGACGTGATGTCGAACCTGCTCCAGGCCCACCCCGACGTGCAGGGCGTCATCGCCGCCAACGACGAGATGGCGCTCGGCGCGATCAAGGCGCTCGGCTCCAAGGCCGGCCGGTCGGTGCAGGTGGTCGGCTTCGACGGCACCCCGGACGGGCTGAAGGCGGTGCAGGACGGCACGCTGTACGCGTCCGTCGCCCAGCAGCCGACCCAGCTGGGTCGGATCGCCGTGGACAACGCCCTGCGGGCGGTCCAGGGCAAGAAGGTGGAGCCGACGGTGAAGGTGCCGGTGAAGGTGGTCACGAAGGACAACGTGGCCGGCTTCAGCGGCTGACAAGGACGGACGGGCGGGCCGCCGTACCGGGCGGGAGTCCGGTACGGCGGCCCGCCCCGCAGTCATCTCTCAGGGGAGTCAACTGATGTACGACTACGACCTCCTGGTCGTGGGTTCGGCCAACGCCGACCTGGTGATCGGCGTCGAGCGGCGGCCGGCCGCCGGGGAGACGGTGCTCGGCGGCGACCTCGCCGTGCACCCGGGCGGCAAGGGGGCCAACCAGGCGGTCGCCGCCGGCCGGCTGGGGGCGCGCACGGCGCTGCTCGCGCGGGTCGGTGACGACGGTCACGGGCGGCTGCTGCTCGACTCCCTGCGCGCGGCCGGGGTCGACACGGCGGGCGTGCTGGTGGGCGGGGCGCCGACGGGCGTCGCGCTGATCACGGTCGACCCCTCCGGGGACAACAGCATCGTGGTGTCGCCGGGCGCCAACTTCCGTCTCGTGCCCGCGGACGCCCGGGCGGCCGTGCCGCTGCTGCACGCCTCGCGGGTGGTGTCGGCGCAGCTGGAGATCCCGCTGGAGACGGTCGTGGAGGTCGTACGGAATCTGGCTCCCGGCAGCCGTTTCGTGCTGAACCCGTCCCCGCCGCGCCCGTTGCCGGCCGAGGTGCTGGCGGCGTGCGACCCGCTGATCGTCAACGAGCACGAGGCGCGGGTGATCCTGGGCGACGCCTGTGTGAGCGAGGACCCGGAGGACTGGGCGCGGCTGCTGCTGGCCGAGGGCCCGCGCTCGGTGGTGGTCACGCTGGGCGCGGACGGTGCTCTGGTGTGCGACGGCTCGGGCGTGCGGCGGGTGCCGTCGGTGAAGGTGGACGCGGTGGACACGACGGGGGCGGGCGACGCGTTCACGGCCGCGCTCGCCTGGCGGCTCGGGGCGGGTGCCCCGCCGGCCGAGGCGGCGGCCTACGCGGCGCGCGTGGGCGCGGCCGCGGTGACGAGGCGGGGCGCGCAGGAGTCGTACCCGACGGCGGCGGAGGTCGAGCTGTGAAGAGGGCGGGCATCCTCAACCGGCGGCTGTCCGGTGCCCTCGCCGAACTGGGGCACGGGCACGGTGTGCTGGTGTGCGACGCGGGCATGCCGATACCCGACGGCCCGCGGGTGGTGGACCTCGCCTTCGTCGCCGGTGTGCCGTCCTTCGCCGAGGTCCTGGACGGTCTGCTGGCCGAGCTGGTGGTGGAGGGCGCCACGGCCGCCGAGGAGGTGCGGGCGGCCAATCCGGCGGCGGCCGCGCTGCTGGAGGACCGTTTCCCGGACCTGGCGCTGGTGCCGCACGGGCGCCTGAAGGAGCTGTCGGCGGGGGCCCGCCTGATCGTCCGCACCGGCGAGGCCCGGCCGTACGCGAACGTCCTGCTGCGCTGCGGGGTGTTCTTCTAGGCGGCCCCGGCCGAGGGCGTCGGCCGGAGACGTTTCGAGGGGGTGTCCCCGGCCCGTCGGCCGGGGACACCCCCTCGTCTTTCCCCTCCTCGTCAGAACCCCCGCGAACCCCCCCGGGTCCCCTCCCGGGGTTCTGACGACAGGTACGACACGCAAGGTGCGGGAAGGGTTGCACGGCTCCTGAAGATTCTTCCGGGTCAGCCGACGACGTGCTGAAGGAACCGTTCCGCCGTCTCCGCGAGCACCTCGTGGCCGTCCCTGGCCCACAGGTCCTCGTTGAAGATCTCGACCTCGATCGGGCCCGTGTAGCCGGCCGCGTCCACGTGGGACTTCCAGGCGCGCAGGTCGATCGCGCCGTCGCCGAGCGGGCCGCGGCCGGTGAGGACGCCCTCGGGCAGGGGGGTGGTCCAGTCGGCGAGCTGGAAGGTGTGGATGCGGCCGCCCGCGCCGGCGCGGGCGATCTCGGCGGGGGCCCGGTCGTCCCACCAGACGTGGTACGTGTCCACGGCCACCCCGACCTGGTGCGCGGGGAAGCGTTCGGCGAGGTCCAGGGCCTGGGTGAGGGTGGAGACCACGCAGCGGTCGGACGCGTACATGGGGTGCAGGGGTTCGACGGCGAGGCGGACGCCGTGCTCCTCGGCGTAGGGGGCGAGCTCCGTGAGGGCGTCGGCGACGCGTTCGCGGGCGGCGCGCAGGTCCTTGGCGCCGGCCGGGAGACCGCCGGCGACGAGGACCAGGGTGTCCGTGCCGAGGGCGGCCGCCTCGTCGACCGCCCGGCGGTTGTCGGCCAGGGCGGCGGCCCGCGCGGCCGGGTCGACGGCCGTCAGGAAGCCGCCCCGGCACAGGGTCGTCACCCGCAGGCCCGCGTCCCGCACCAGCGCGGCGGTCTCCGCCACACCGTACGCCCGGACGGGCTCCCGCCACAGGCCCACCCGGCCGATGCCCAGCCGTGCGCAGCCGGCGGCCAGTTCGGGCAGGGACAGCTGCCTGACCGTCATCTGGTTGACGGAGAGACGTTCCAGTCCGGTGCCGGTCATCGGGTCACCCCGTACAGCGACAGCAGGGTCTTCATGCGTTCCTCGGCGAGTGCCGGGTCCGGGAACAGGCCGAGGCCGTCGGCGAGTTCGTAGGCGCGGGCGAGGTGCGGCAGGGAGCGGGCCGACTGGAGGCCGCCGACCATCGTGAAGTGCGACTGGTGGCCCGCGAGCCAGGCCAGGAGGACCACGCCCGTCTTGTAGAAGCGGGTGGGGGGCTGGAAGAGGTGGCGGGAGAGCTCGACCGTCGGGTCCAGCAGAGCCCGGAAGCCCTGGACGTCACCGGTGTCGAGGAGCCGTACCGCCCGCGCGGCCGTCGGGCCCAGCGGGTCGAAGACGCCGAGCAGGGCGTGGCTGAAGCCCTGCTCGTCACCCGAGATCAGCTCGGGGTAGTGGAAGTCGTCGCCGGTGTGGCAGCGCACGCCGAGGGGCAGGCGGCGGCGCAGGCCGACCTCGCGGCCGGCGTCCAGGAGGGAGATCTTGACGCCGTCGACCTTGTCCGGGTGCGCGGCGACGACCTCCAGGAAGACCTCCGTGGCCGTGTCGAGGTCGGTGGAGCCCCAGTAGCCCTCCAGGGCCGGGTCGAACATCGGGCCCAGCCAGTGCAGGATCACCGGCTCGGCGCACTGGCGCAGGAGGTGGCCGTAGACCTCCAGGTAGTCCTCCGGCCCGGCGGCGCCGGCCGCCAGGGCGCGTGAGGCCATGAGGATCGCCCGGGCGCCGGCCTCCTCCACGACCGCCAGCTGTTCCTCGTAGGCCGCCCGGATCTCGGCGAGGGTGCCCCCGGTGAGCTGGTCGGTGCCGGCCCCGCAGGCGATGCGGCCGCCGACGGCCTTCGCCTCCGCGGCCGACCGGCGGATCAGCTCGGCCGCGCCGTCCCAGTCCAGGCCCATGCCGCGCTGCGCGGTGTCCATCGCCTCGGCGACACCGAGGCCGTGGGACCACAGGTGGCGGCGGAAGGCGAGGGTGGCGTCCCAGTCGACGGCGGCGGGCGAATCGGGGGACACGTCCGCGTACGGGTCGGCGACGACATGGGCCGCGGCGAGGACCGTGCGGGAGACGAGGGGGGCACCGGGCGCCGGGGGGAGGGGGTCGGTGCGGGGCCGGTACGTCCTCAGGGTGCCGTCGGCGGCGGGGAGCCGGAGGGTCACAGCACGATCTCCGGCACGTCGACGCGGCGGCCCTCTGCGGAGGACCTCAGGCCCAGCTCGGCGAGCTGCACGCCGCGCGCGCCGGCGAGCAGGTCCCAGTGGTAGGGGGTGCCGGCGTGGACGTGCCGGAGGAACAGCTCCCACTGGGCCTTGAAGCCGTTGTCGAACTCGCCGTTGCCGGGCACCTCCTGCCACTGGTCGCGGAAGACCTCGGTGGCGGGCACGTCCGGGTCCCAGACGGGTCTGGGGGTGGCGCTGCGGTGCTGCGCGCGGCAGTTGCGCAGGCCCGCCACCGCCGAGCCCTCGGTGCCGTCGACCTGGAACTCGACGAGTTCGTCGCGGTGGACGCGGACCGCCCAGGAGGAGTTGATCTGGGCGACGGCGCCGCCGTCGAGTTCGAAGATGCCGTAGGCGGCGTCGTCGGCGGTGGCGTCGTAGCGCCTGCCGTGCTCGTCCCAGCGGTGCGGGATGTGGGTGGTGGCCAGGGCCTGGACGGAGATCACCCGGCCGAACAGCTCGTGGAGCACGTACTCCCAGTGCGGGAACATGTCGACGACGATGCCGCCGCCGTCCTGCGCGCGGTAGTTCCAGGAGGGGCGCTGGGCGGACTGCCAGTCGCCCTCGAAGACCCAGTAGCCGAACTCGCCGCGGACGGACAGGACGCGGCCGAAGAAGCCGCCGTCGACGAGCCGCTTCAGCTTGCGCAGGCCCGGCAGGAAGATCTTGTCCTGGACGACGCCGTGCCTGATGCCCTTCCGCCGGGCGAGGCGGGCGAGTTCGAGGGCGCCGTCGAGACCGGTGGCGGTGGGCTTCTCGGTGTAGACGTGCTTGCCGGCCGTGATCGCCTTCCTGATCGACTCCTCGCGGGCGGGGGTGACCTGGGAGTCGAAGTAGACGTCGACGGTGGGGTCGGCGAGGACGGCGTCGAGGTCGGTGGAGACGTGGGCGAGGCCGTGCCGGGCGGCGATCTCCCGCAGGGCGTGCTCGCGGCGGCCGATCAGGATCGGCTCGGGCCAGAGCACGGTGCCGTCGCCGAGGTCGAGGCCGCCCTGGTCGCGCAGGGCGAGGAGGGAGCGGACGAGGTGCTGTCGGTAGCCCATGCGCCCGGTCACGCCGTTCATGGCGATACGCACCGTCCTGCGTGTCACGTCGGTCCCCTTCGTGGGCGCCGGGCGCCCCGTTCAGCAGCGGCGTCGTGGTGCGACAGGCAGACGGCAAGCGCTTTCTACCCGACCCGAAGCTAGCCCCGCGCCGGGGTGTGCACAAGACCGTGTCCTCTTCGAGTTGTTCGAGGGGGCGAACAACCGGGGCGCATGGACTTAGTGTTCGCTCGACAGTCCCTCGGAACCAGGACCGGGACCTGGCTGTCTACGAGGGCGTACGACATGATGCGCGACCGGAGGACGACAGATGACGGTGACCCTGGCGGACGTGGCGGCCCGCGCGCAGGTCTCCCCCGCGACGGTTTCGCGCGTGCTGAACGGCAACTACCCGGTGGCCGCCTCCACGCGCGAGCGGGTGCTGCGCGCCGTGGACGAACTGGACTACGTCCTCAACGGTCCGGCCAGCGCGCTCGCCGCCGCCACCTCCGACCTGGTCGGCATCCTCGTGAACGACATCGCCGACCCCTTCTTCGGGATCATGGCGAGCGCGATCCAGGCCGAGATCGGCGGGCCGGGCGGGCGCGCGGGCGGTGAGCGGCTGGCGGTGGTCTGCAACACCGGCGGATCACCGGAGCGCGAGCTGACCTACCTCACCCTTCTCCAGCGGCAGCGGGCCGCGGCCGTGGTGCTGACCGGCGGGGCCGTCGAGGACGCGCCGCACGCGGCGGCGGTCGGGGCGAAGCTGCGCAAGCTGACGGAGGCGGGGACGCGGGTGGTGCTGTGCGGACGGCCGCCGGCGCCGGACACCGGGGCCGTGGCGCTCACCTTCGACAACCGCGGGGGCGCTCGCGCGCTGACGGACCATCTCATCGGCCTCGGGCACCGCCGCCTCGGCTACATCGCCGGTCCCGGGGAACGTACGACGACCCGGCACCGCCTGGAGGGGCACCGCGCGGCGCTGGCCGCGGCGGGCGTCGAGGAGGACCCCCGCTGGACGGTCCACGGCCGCTACGACCGCCGGTCCGGGCACGAGGCCACGCTGGAGCTGCTGCGCCGTGATCCGACCCTGACGGCGGTCGTGGCCGCGAACGACTCCGTCGCGCTGGGTGCGTGCGCGGCGCTGCGCGAGTCCGGTCTGCGCGTCCCCGAGGACGTGTCGGTGGCCGGCTTCGACGACCTGCCGTTCAGCATCGACGCGGTGCCCTCCCTCACGACGGTCCGCCTGCCGCTGGCCGAGGCGGGGGCACGGGCCGGCCGCATAGCCATGGGCCGCGAGGAGCCTCCGCTGGGGGGCGTCGCGTCGGTACGGGGGGAGCTGATGGTGCGGGGCTCCTCCGGAGTGCCGCGGGGGTAGTCGCGGGGCGAAGTGCTGGGTGCGGGTCCGTTGTGGCTGGTCGCGCCGTTCCCCGCGCCCCTGGGTGGGTCGGGTCGGGGTTGGCCGGGTGGTGCGGGCAGCCCGGTGCGGGCGGTGTGCTGCGTGCGGGTCCGTTGTGGCTGGTCGCGCCGTTCCCCGCGCCCCTAACCCTCGTCCCTCGCCCCTCGCCCCTGACCCTCGCCCCGCGCCCCTGACCTGCGCCCCGCGTCCCTCGCCCCTGACCCGCGCCCCGCGTCCCTCGCCCCTGACCCGCGCCCCACGCCCCTCGGCCCTGACCCGCGCCCCACGCCCCTCGGCCCTCGCCCCTCGCCCCTCGCCCCTCGCCCCTCGGCCCTAACGCAGCGTGCGGGGTGGCTGGAGGCGTGCGGCGCGTCCGGGCAGTACGCCGTGGACGTGGGGCGGGTGGGGGGTTACGGTGGGATCTCTGACTGGGTCAAGTATCCGGGGGTGAGTATGTCCGTCCAGGACGTGCGGGCGTTCAACCGGTTCTACACGGGCGTCATCGGCGCTCTCGACTACGGCCGTCACCTCTACGCGCCGTACACCCTCACCGAGGCCCGGGTGCTGTACGAGCTCGCGCACGCCGCGCAGCTGGACGCGGCCGATCTGCGGACGCGGCTCGGGCTGGACGCCGGTTATCTGAGCCGGATCCTGAACAGGTTCGAGGACGGCGGGCTGATCGAGCGCGGGCCCTCGGACAGCGATCCCCGCCGGCGCCGGGTGCGGCTCACCGACCCGGGACGGGAGGCCGCCGGGCTGCTGGACGAGCGGGCCCGTGACACGGTCGGGGCGTTGCTCGGCACCGTGGCCCCGCGGGACCGGACGCGGCTGGCCGAAGCCATGCGGACCATTCGGGGCATCCTCGGGGACTATCCCGCCCCCCGGCCCGGCGAGGTCGTGCTGCGCGAACCCGGCCCCGGTGACCTCGGCTGGATCGTGCAGCGCAACGCCGCCCTGTACGCGGCCGAGTACGGCTGGAACTCCGACTACGAGGGCCTCGTCGCCCGGATCGCCGCCGACTTCGCGCAGGACCACGATCCGCACCGGGAGCGGGTGTGGATCGCCGAGCTGGACGGCCGTCCGGCGGGCTGCGTGATGTGCGTACGGGACGATGCGCCGGGCACCGCGCGGCTGCGGCTGCTGCTCGTCGAGCCCGAGGCGCGCGGGCACGGCATCGGCGACCGGCTGGTGCGGGCCGTCATCGGCTTCGCCCGCGAGGCCGGCTACCGGGACCTGGTGCTGTGGACCAACGACGTGCTCGGCAGCGCCCGCCGCATCTACCAGCGGCACGGCTTCACCCTCGTCGCCGAGAAACCGCACCACTCCTTCGGCCAGGATCTCCTCGGCCAGGACTGGCGCCTGGAATTGCATGGACCCGGCGACTGAGGGGTACTTTCCGTGCCCATGAAGCTGGCGTTCTCCACACTCGGTGTCCCCGGCCTGCCCGTTCCTGAGGTACTGGCCCTCGCGACCGCACACGGCTACCACGGCGTGGAACTGCGCGCCCACCCCGAGGAACCGGTGCACCCCGGTCTCTCCCCCGCCGACCGCGCCCGGACCGCGGCCCTGTTCAAGGAGGCCGGGGTCGAGGTACTGGGCGTCGCCGGGTACACGCGCGTGGCCGCGCCCGGCGACGACGCCCCGGTGCTGGAGGAGATCCGGGGACTCCTCGGACTCGCCCACGACCTGGGCGCGCCGTTCGTCCGTGTCTTCCCCGGCGCCGACCCCGCCCTGCCGCCGGAGGAGTCCGACGCCGTCGCCGCCCGGCGGCTCGGCACCGCCGCCGAGGACGCCGCCGCGCTCGGCGTCCGCATCCTGCTGGAGACCCACGACTCGCACCGCACCGGCGCCGACGCGATCCGCGTCCTCGGACCGGTCGGCCACCGGCAGGTGGGCGCGCTGTGGGACGTGATGCACCCCTGGCTGGGCGGCGAACAGCCCGCGCAGACCTACGCCTCCCTCAGCCCGCATCTGGGATACGTGCAGGTGAAGGACATCGCCTCGGCCGAGGACACCGCCCCGCTGCCGCTCGGCGCGGGCGTGCTGCCGCTCACCGAGTGCGTCGACGTCCTGTGCCGGCACGGCTGGGACGGCTGGCTGTGCTGGGAGTACGAGAAGCGGTGGTACGAGACGGCCGCCCCGCTCCCGGAGCTGCTGGGCCCGGGCCGCGACCACCTCGTACGGCTGCTGGACGAGGCGGCGTAGCGCCCGCCGGGGAAGGGCCGCGCCCCGCTCCGGAGCCGGGGCGCGGCGCCCTTCTCCGCTCATGAGCCTCGCCCGCCCGCTCGTCGGCGTACGGCGGCCGCGCACCTCACCCGAAGAGTCCCCACGCCCGGCCCGGCGACGGCGTGAGATCCGAACACCCGCACACAGACGGTCGCTTCGGCGGCCCGGCGTCGGTGGGCTCCTCCCCCGGGCGGGAACCCGGCCGCGGGGCGCGCCGTCCAACGGGCAGGCTGCCGGACGAGTCTCCGTGCCGTGGTGCCGGCTCCTCGCGGCTGGACGCGAGGAGCCGGCTCACCCCTTCCGCCGCGGCACGCCCGGCAGCCCGCCGCCACCGGCGCGCCCCCCTCCCATGCGCCGGTGGCGGCCTCGTCCACCGGTACTGTGCATTGTCTTGACGGAAAGAAACTTCCCGGATTTGCTGATTCCTCGGAAGTTTCCTTCAGCGGTTCTCCTCCGGAAGGAGCGCACGTGCACGACACCAGCACGGGAAGCACCGCACGGCCGTCCAGACGCGCCGTCCTCGCCGCGACCGCGGGTCTCACCGCCGCGCTGACCGTACCGACGACCGCCCGCGCCGCCACCCCCGACGAACACCGCCTGCGTGCCCTCATCTCCCGGATGACGCTGGAGGAGAAGGTCGGCCAGCTCTTCGTCATGCGGGTCTACGGCCACTCCGCCACCGCCCCCGACCAGGCGGACATCGACGCCAACCTCAGCGAGATCGGCGTCCGCACCGCCGCCGAGCTGATCGCGAAGTACCGCGTCGGCGGGATCATCTACTTCACCTGGGCGCACAACACCCGGGACCCGCACCAGATCACGGACCTGTCCAACGGCATCCAGCGGGCGTCCCTGGACCAGCCGCGCGGACTGCCCCTGCTCGTCGCCACCGACCAGGAGCACGGCGCGGTCTGCCGGGTCGGCAAGCCCGCGACCCTCTTCCCCGGCGCCATGGCGATCGGCGCGGGCGGCTCCCGCTCCGACGCCCGCACCCTCGGCCGGATCTCGGGCACCGAGCTGCGCGCCATGGGCATCAACCAGGACTACTCCCCCGACGCCGACGTGAACGTCAACCCGGCCAACCCGGTCATCGGCGTACGGTCCTTCGGCGCCGACGCGGAGGCGGTGGCCGGGATGGTGGCCGCCGAGGTGAAGGGCTATCAGGCGGCACGGGTCGCGGCGACCGCCAAGCACTTCCCCGGCCACGGGGACACCGCCGTCGACAGCCACTACGGCTTCCCGGTCATCACGCACAGCCGGGAGCTGTGGGAGAAGCTGGACGCGGTGCCGTTCCGGGCCGCGATCCGGGCGGGCATCGACTCCATCATGACCGCGCACATCCAGTTCCCGGCCCTGGACGACTCCGGCGACCCGGCCACCCTGTCCCACCCGATCCTCACCGGCATCCTGCGCGGCGAACTCGGCTACGACGGAGTCGTGATCACCGACTCCCTCGGCATGGAGGGCGTCCGCAGCAAGTACGGCGACGACCGGGTGCCGGTCCTCGCGCTCAAGGCCGGCGTGGACCAGCTGCTCAACCCGCCGTCCATCGACGTGGCCTGGCACGCGGTGCTCAAGGCGGTCCAGGACGGCGAGCTGACCGAGGCCCGCGTCGACGAATCGATCCTGCGCATCCTGCGCCTCAAGGCGCGGCTGGGACTCTTCACCGACTCCCACGCCGACCGCGCGGGGGTGGACCGCGCGGTGGGCATCCCGTCCCATCTGGCCGCCGCCGACCGGATCGCCGAACGGACCACGACCCTGCTGGTCAACGAGGGCGGTCTGCTCCCGCTCAGCCGCCGCACCGAGCCCCGCGTCCTGGTCGTCGGCGCCGATCCGGCCTCCCCGTCGGGTACTACCGGCCCGCCCACCGGCGTGCTCGCCGCCGCCCTCACCGAGCTGGGCTTCACCGCCACGGCCCTGTCCACCGGCACCGCCCCCTCGGCCGCGACCGTCACCAAGGCGGTCGACGCGGCACAGGACGCGGACGCGGTCGTCGTGGCCACCTACAACGTGACGGCGGGCAGTGCGCAGCGGACCCTGGTGGACCGGCTGCTGGCCACGGGCAGGCCGGTGGTCGCGGTGGCCGTCCGCAACCCCTACGACTTGGCCCAACTGCCCTCGGTGAAGGCCTGCCTGGCGGCCTACTGCTGGACCGACGTGGAGGTGCGGGCCGCCGCACGGGTGATCGCCGGACGCGTGTCCCCGCGCGGCAGGCTGCCGGTGCCGGTGCAACGGGCGGACGATCCGGCGCGGGTGCTGTACCCCATCGGGCACGGGCTGTCGTACTAGCCGTCCGTCACGCGTCGGGCGCCCCGCCCCCGGCGGGGCGCCCGGGACCGTGAACGCGACGGGCGGCCACGACGGCGGTGGCCGACGGTGCCGTGCCGGGCCGTCGTGGCCGCCCGTCAGGTGTCAGGGCCGCAGCGCCGGTTCGCGCTCCACGTCCCGGACGTCGAGCTTCGCGTCGTGGCGGGCCAGCGGCCTGGCCGCCGACGGGTTCGCCAGGACCGCCGGGGAGGCCACGCCCGCCCACCGCAGGATCCGCGCGGTGGCCAGGGCCTTCTGGTCGGGGACCAGACCCGCCACGTTCGCGCCGTGGTTCATGCCGGGCGCGGTGAAGACGTACGCGTCACGCGCCCCGTCGCCCAGCCGGAACCGCTCCGAACCCCAGGGGTCGTTCTGGCCGTAGACGAAGAGCATGTGCGAGGCGTGGTGGCGGACCCAGGAGTCCACGTCCCGCATCGCCTGCGGCTGGAAGCGCATCGGGATGGAGCGGGGCACGAAGTTGCGCGGCGGCTGGTAGCCGTAGCGGATCAACTTCCGCTCGATGTACGGGAAGTGGATCGTCGGCGCGCCCAGCTGGGTGCCCGCCTGGTAGTAGTACGGCGTGTACTGCTCCAGGCCCTGGTCGGTGTAGGCGGAGAAACCGGAGATGGTGTCGACCGAGTTCCAGATCTCGTCGTCGGTCGCGGTGGCCGCGTGCGCCGGGACGGTGTCGCAGTCCGCCAGCAGGCTGTACTGCCAGAAGCCCCACACGTAGTCGAGGACGACCGCCTCGTACGCCTTGTCCAGGCTGCCGACGGTGCCGAACGTGTAGCCGTTGTCGGCGGCGTACTGCGCGTACTTCTTCTCCAGCGGCTCGCGGCGCACCAGCGCCTCCCGCTGCACGGCGTTCAGCCGGTCCCGGCACTCCTTGGTGCCGACCCGGGTGAAGAAGCGGTCGTAGGCCGAGTCCTCCTTGTTCACGACGTCGTTGGGGGCCACGTAGGCCACCACACCGTCCATGTCGCGGGGGTAGAAGCGCTCGTAGTACGTGGCCGTCATGCCGCCCTTGGAGCCGCCCGTGGCCAGCCAGTTGGCGGGGTAGACCGACTTGAGGGCCGTGAAGACGCGGTGCTGGTCGCTCGCGGCCTGCCAGATGTCGAGCTTGGACCAGTCGGCCGGCGCGGGGCGGGACGGGGTGAAGAAGCGGTACTCCAGGGAGACCTGGTTGCCGTCCACGATCTGGGTGGGCTCGCGGCGCGAGGGCGTCGTGGAGACGTTGTAGCCGCCGGTGTAGAAGACCGTCGGGCGGCTGGTGTCCTTGTGCAGCACGGTGATGCGCTGCTGGAAGGTCCCCCGCTCCGGGTGGCGGTGGTCGATCGGCTGGGTGTAGTTCAGGACGAAGTAGCGGTAGCCGGGGTACGGCTTCTCCTGGATCAGGCTCATGCCCGGTATGGACAGCAGCCGGTCCTTGATGTCGGAGGGCTCGGACTGTGCGGCGGTGGCCGCGCCCGCCGTGCTCAGCGTGCCTATGAACACGGTGAGCGCCAGCAGCCATCTGAGCACCTTGCGCATGCGCACTCTCCCCTGTGAGACAGATGTGCGCCGGAAGTTATCCCAGCAACTGCCGTCACACCAGGGGGTATTGAGTGTTCTTCAGGATGTGGTCAAGTGGGTCAGCACAGGATCCAGCCGGAGCTGACCGCGTAGTGGTCCACCACGCCCTTGATCCATACGCAGCGGTGCCCGGCGTGCACGGTGACCGGGCCCGCGTGGTGCTTGTAGCGGCCCCGGTCCACGACGGGCCGGTTGCCGCGGGCCTGCACGCTGACCGACATGGTGCGAGTGGCCCCGGGGTGCCGGGCGACCGTGACGGCGCAGACGTAGCCGCCGCGCTTGTAGACGTGGGTGACACCGGTGCGGAACGGCAGGGTGCGCACCTCGCGGCCCGCGCAGCCGTCGGCCGCGGCGGCCTGCGCGGTGCCGGTCGCGGTGAGCCCGAGCAGTCCGGACGCGGCCAGCGCGGCCGCGCCGAGCGCCAGTCTCCGGCGTATCGCACCCATGTCCATGTCGACCTCCCCGAACACCTGTCCCGCGTTCCCCCGGTCACCGTACTGATGTACGGACGCAGGACATGTGTCGGATGGTTGCACGACCGTCAGCGGGACGCGCCGACCGGCTCCTCCGGCTCGGACTGGCCGACGAAGGTCCGCCACAGTGCGGCGTACCGGCCGTCGCGGGCCAGCAGCTCCTCGTGCGTGCCGTCCTCGACGACCCGGCCGTGGTCCATCACCACCACCCGGTCCGCGCGGGCGGCCGTGGTCAGCCGGTGGGCCACCACCAGCGTCGTACGACGGCCCGCCAGGCGGTCGGTGGCCAGGTTGACCTGCGCCTCCGTGGCCAGGTCCAGGGCGGCCGTGGCCTCGTCGAGGAGCAGGACGTCGGGGTCGACCAGTTCGGCGCGGGCGAGCGCGATCAGCTGACGCTGGCCGGCCGACAGGTTCCGGCCGCGCTCGGCGACCTCGTGCAGATAGCCGCCCTCCAGCGTGGCGATCATCTCGTGGGCGCCCACCGCGCGGGCCGCCGCCTCCACCTCGGCGTCGGTGGCCTCGGGACGGCCGTAGGCGATGGCGTCGCGGACGGTGCCGGGGAAGAGGTACGCCTCCTGCGGCACGACCCCGAGGCGGTGCCGGTACGAGGTGAGGTCCAGGGCGCGCAGGTCGGTGCCGTCGGCGGTCACCCGGCCGGCGGTGGGGTCGTAGAACCGGGCCACCAGCTTCACCAGCGTCGACTTCCCGGCGCCCGTCTCCCCCACGAACGCGACGGTCTGCCCGGCCGGGATC
The DNA here is from genome assembly GCF_043079785.1 of Streptomyces sp. NPDC015139. Classification (NCBI taxonomy): domain Bacteria; kingdom Bacillati; phylum Actinomycetota; class Actinomycetes; order Kitasatosporales; family Streptomycetaceae; genus Streptomyces; species Streptomyces sp. NPDC015139. The sequence continues at coordinate 202,947 of NZ_JBIBUW010000007.1, forward strand.
GTCAGGTCGACGCCGGTCAGGGCCTCCTCGCCGTCCCCGTACGCGAAGTGCACGTCCTCGAAGGCGATGTCCCCGCGCAGGGACCGTACGCCGAGCGGGTCGGCGGCCGCCTCGGTGGAGGTCGGCTCGCGCAGCAGCTCCTGGATGCGGCCCAGCGACACGGTGGCCTGCTGGTAGCCGTCGAACACCTGGGAGAGCTGCTGGACGGGGGTGAAGAACAGGTCGATGTAGAGCAGGTAGGCGACGAGCGCGCCGGTGGTGAGGGTGGCCGCGTCGACCCGTCCCGCGCCGGCGATCAGCACGGCCGCCGCGGCGATGGAGCTCAGCAACTGGACGAACGGGAAGTAGACCGAGATCAGCCGCTGGCCGCGGACGCGCGCGGCGCGGTAGCTGTCGCTGCGCTCGGCGAACCGCCGCGCGCCGTCCCGCTCGCGCCGGAAGGCCTGCACGACCAGCAGTCCGGACACCGACTCCTGGAGGTCGGCGTTGACCAGCGACACGCGCTCGCGGGCGAGTTCGTACGCCTTCACGCTGGCCCGCCGGAAGAAGAAGGTGGCGACGATCAGCGGGGGCAGGGTGGCGAAGACGACGAGGGCCAGCTGCAGGTCGATCACCAGCAGCGCGACCATGATGCCGAAGAAGGTGACGACCGAGACGAACGCCGTGACCAGACCGGTCTGGAGGAACGTCGACAGCGCGTCGACGTCCGTCGTCATCCGGGTCATGATCCGGCCGGTCAGCTCGCGCTCGTAGTAGTCGAGGCCGAGCCGCTGGAGCTGGGCGAAGATCTTCAGCCGCAGCGTGTACAGGACGCGCTCGCCGGTCCGCCCGGTGATCCGGGTCTCGCCGATCTGCGCGGCCCACTGGACGACGACGGTCAGCAGGCCGAGCAGCGCGGCCGCCCAGACGGCCCCGACGGCCATCCGGGTCACGCCCTGGTCGATGCCGTGCCGGATCAGCACCGGCAGCAGCAGTCCCGCGCCCGCGTCCACGGCGACCAGCAGCAGGCTGACCAGCAGGGGGGTGCGGAAGCCGCGCAGCAGGCGGCGCAGGCCGTAGGAGTCCTCCGGCCGGACCGCGCGCCCCTCGTCGACGTCCGGGACGTCGGTGGCCGGGGGCAGCGCCTCGACCTGGGCGAGCAGCTCGGGCGTGGCCGGGGTCCCGCCGAGCGCCCGGTCCTTGGGCTCGCGGTCGCCGGTCCACAGCCGCGGGGTGAAGCCCCGCTCGGCGTCGAACTCGGCGTCCAGCTCGTCGCGTACGGAGGTGTCCTCCTGCGGCTCGGCCGGGCGCTCGTGGCCCGGGGAGACCCCGCCCAGCTCGTCCGGGTCGGTCAGCAGCCGTCGGTAGAGGGCCGAGCGCTCCTGGAGCTCGTCGTGGGTGCCGATGTCGGCGAGCCGGCCGCCGTCCAGGACGGCGATGCGGTCGGCGAGGTTGAGGGTGGAGCGCCGGTGGGCGATGAGCAGGGTGGTCCGGCCCCGCATCACCTGCTGGAGCGCCTCGTGGATCTCGTGCTCGACCCGGGCGTCCACGGCCGAGGTGGCGTCGTCGAGGACCAGCAGGCGGGGGTCGGTGAGCAGGGCGCGGGCGAGCGCGACGCGCTGGCGCTGGCCGCCGGAGAGGGTGAGGCCGTGCTCGCCGACCTTGGTGTCGTAGCCCTCGGGCAGCTCGGCGACGAACCGGTGCGCCTGGGCGGCGCGGGCGGCGGCCTCGATCTCCTCCTGGCTCGCGTCCGGGCGCCCGTAGGCGATGTTGGCGCCGACGGTGTCGGAGAAGAGGAAGGAGTCCTCCGGGACCAGTCCGATCGCGGCCCGCAGCGAGTCCAGGGTCAGCTCGCGCACGTCGTGGCCGCCGATCAGGACGGCACCGTGGGTGACGTCGTAGAAGCGCGGCAGGAGCAGGGAGAGCGTGGACTTGCCCGAGCCGGAGGAGCCGACGACGGCCAGGGTCTCGCCGGGCCGGATCTCCAGGCTGAGCCCGTCGAGGACCTTCGGGCCGCCGGCGTACCCGAAGGACACGTCGTCGAACTCGACGGTCGCGGGCGCGTCGGCGGGCAGCTCCTTCGTGCCCTCCGTCAGCGTCGGCTCGGTGTCGATGAGCTCCAGCACCCGCTCGGTGCCGGCGCGGGCCTGCTGGCCGACCGTGAGGACCACGGCGAGCATCCGGACCGGGCCGACGAGCTGGGCCAGGTAGGTGGAGAAGGCGACGAAGGTGCCGAGGGTGATGTGGCCCTGTACGGCGAGCCAGCCGCCGAGGGCCAGCATGGCGACCTGGCCGAGCGCGGGCACGGCCTGGAGCGCGGGGGTGAACCTGCTGTTCAGGCGGATGGTGCGCAGGCGTCCCGCGAAGAGACGGTGGCCGACCTCGCGGAGCTTGCCGGTCTCCTGGTCCTCCTGCCCGAAGCCCTTCACCACGCGGACGCCGCTGACGGCGCCGTCGACCACGCCCGCGACGGCGGCGGCCTGCGCCTGGGCGTACCAGGTGGCGGGGTGCAGCTTGGACCGGCTCCGCTTGGCGATCCAGCCGAGCGCCGGCGCCACGGCCAGCGCGACCAGGGTCAGCGGCAGCGACAGCCACGCCATGATGACCAGGGAGACCAGGAAGAGCAGGATGTTCCCGATGGTCATCGGGAGCATGAAGAGCAGGCCCTGGATCAGCTGGAGGTCGCTGGTGGCCCGGCCGACCACCTGCCCGGTGGACAGCTCGTCCTGGCGGCGGCCGTCGAGGCGGGTGATCGTGTCGTACATCTCGGTGCGCAGGTCGTACTGCACGTCGAGGGCGAGCCGGCCGCCGTAGAAGCGCCGGACGTACGTGGTGACGTAGACCAGGACGGCCGCGCCTATCAGGGCGCCGGCCCAGGGGCCCATGGCGCGGCTGTGGTCGCCGATCACGTCGTCGATGACCACCTTGGTGATCAGCGGGACGACCGCGAGGACGGCCATGCCGGCGAGGGACGAGCCCAGGGCGAGGACGACGTCCTTGGGGTACCGCCATGCGTAGGCCGCCAGCCGTCGTGCCCATCCCCGTTGCGCTGCCACGCCGGTGCCTTCCTGTCGACCTGCTCTACCGGAAGGCACCAACGCCGTGAGCGGGCGATTTCATCCCGCCGTAACAATCGCGCGGTCCGGGCGGCCGGCGCCGTCACGTTCCGTGACGGGTGGGACGGGCGAGCCGGTGTCCGCGGGCCCGGCGGCGGGCCGAGAGGCCGTCGCCGCCGGGTCGCGGTCGGGACGCCCGGTGTCAGCCCTGGGGCGGGGTGGCGACGAACGCCTCGCTGGGGCGGCTGGTCGGGGTGTAGCGCGTGACGCCGGAGGTGGTCGGCACCAGGTCCTTGTGGATGGCCTTGGCCACGTTCTGGATGGTGGTGACGCCGTAGCTCATGGTGCTGTTGTCCTGCGTCAGCACCGAGATCATGTAGTCGTGCCCGGCGCCGTTGAAGGTGCCCAGGCTGTGCACGCGCCAGCCGTGCGTGGAGCGCTGCAGCCAGCCGTTCTTGACGTGCACGGCGACGGAGGACGGCGCCCCGGCGGGCGTGCCCCAGCGCTGCGAGGAGACGACCTGGCCCATCAGCTTCAGGATGTACGCGCGGGAGTTGTCGCTCAGGACGGTGTTCTTGGCGGTGACGAGCTTGAGCAGCTTCTGCTCGTCGGTGACGTTCTCCTGGGTCAGGCCCCAGTAGCCGTTGGCGCCGGGCGTGGTCTTCGTCATCCCGGCGGCGGTCAGGAAGCCCTTGATCTTCGTCGTGCCCAGCTGCTTCCACAGCTTGCTGGTCGCGTCGTTGTCGGACTTGGTGATCATCGCCTTGGCGAGCGCGGTCTCGGTGTCCGTCAGGTAGCGGTTGTGCTTCTTCGCGTCCCACAGCAGCGTGGCGAGCACGGTGACCTTGACGGTGCTGGCCGAGTCGTAGGCGCTGGTGGCTCGCAGGGTGCACGTGGTCTTCGTGCTGCGGTCGTACAGGCCGACGGCGACCGTTCCCTTGCGGCCCGCCAGGGCGGCCGTGATGTCCTTCTTCAGCTTGGCCGCGAGGCCCGCCTTCGCGGACGTGCAGCTCACCGCGGGCGTGACGGCGGCGGCCGGCGTGGCGGCGGTGACCGCCGGAACGAGCAGCGCGGCGCCGACGGCGGCCGCGAGCGCCCGACCGGATATCCGGTAAGTCATGGAAAGTTCCCCTAAAACGTCTACGGGCGTCCCCCTGAACGCCGTCGAGCGCACCCGTGCGCTGCCTGACTGGACTCGCGAGGGCACGCGAAAGTTGTACACGCTTTCGCCGTGCGGGAGTTCGAGAGGGGGGCGGGGGCGGGGCGGGGCTTCGCTCATGACGGGGCGCCTGTCCGCCTCTCCTTTCCGAGGAACGGCCCGGGCACCCGACGCCAGACGCACCGGCCCGGGGCCCGGGTCCGCTCATCACACTTCGTCACTCACACCGGTGAAGACGTTCTCCTCCCGGGCGTGTTTAGGCAGCCGCCCAGGACGGTGGCGAGGTTCCGGGTACCTCCGCCAGGGACTTGGGGCCTGGCACGCCACGGGAGCCGGTCGTCGTTCGACGCGCTCGGCGTACACAGTTTTGAACCGATCTTTACTGACGCTTGATATCGCTTTCGATCGCGAACTCCCGTGCACGGTTAGGGTCTTCGGGCCAGTGAGTCGCACAACGGGGAGCAGGACGGCACCATGGCTGACCAGGGAAGCGCCGGCAGGGGCGAGATACTCGACATCAAGATGGCCGATCTGAAGAAGACGGCTCCGCATTTCCAGACGCACAGCCATGACCTCGCCAAAGCGCTGACCAAGCTCAAGGCGGCACTTTCGGCCGCAGGTTCCCCGTGGGGCGACGACAAGCAGGGCAAGGAGTTCCACAAGGCCTACGGGCCGAACGTGACGAAGATCGAGAATGCCGCGTCCATCCTCGCCGAGGGTCTCGCCAGCATCCGCGAGGCGATGGTCGACATGGCGGACGGTCACATCGACAACGAGCAGCTCGTCCGCTCGATGTTCAGCAAGGTCCAAGTGAAGGACCACGGCGAGGCCGGAGGCCACGGCAAGTGAGCGCGGCCGACAAGGCGAAAGAGATCGTCCAGGACCTCACCGGCATGTGGTGGCCCGACGCCGACGAGGACGGGCTGCGGGACGCGGCCAAGGCGTGGCGGGACTTCGCCGACGATCTGGAGGACGTGCTGTCGGCGGCGAACAAGTCGGCCCGCGGCATCATCGAGAACAACAAGGGCGAGGCGATCTCGGCCTTCGACGACCCGTACTGGCGTCGCTACTACCACGACGGCCACGGTTGGCTGAAGGACATGGCCGACGGCGCCCGCGACATGGCCAAGGCGCTCGACAAGTACGCGGACGCCGTGCACAAGGCGGTCAAGCAGCTCGAACACGAACTGGAGATCGTCGGCGCGACCATCGTCGCGGGCACCGCCCTCGCCATCTTCACAGCCGGCATCTCCGAGGCCGCCGCGGCGGCGGCCACCGCGGGCATCGTCGAACTCGCCGGAAGTCTGGGGGTCGCCCTCTCCACCGAGGTGGCCACGATCGCGGGCACCACCCTGGCCACCGCCGCGATCGGCGGCATCGAGTCGGTCACCGTCGACCTGGCCGTCACGCAGCCCGTCGCCGTGGCCACCGGCGAGAGCAAGGGCTTCAACCTCGACGAGGTGAGCGACGCGGCGACGGCCGGAATGGTCTTCGGCGGCGCCTTCGGCGGCGGCGCAGGAATCGCCAGGGTGGCGGGCGAGGCGGGCGGCTTCCGGGCTCTGTTCGACGGAATCTCCATCCCCGGTGCCCGTGCTCTGCCGAGCGAACTCGACGGGCTGGGCCCAGGCCTGCGTACCAGTGAGCAGGCCGCGACCGGCGACGCCCGCAGTGCCGCCCGTCAGGCCGCGGGCGACGACCCGCAGGGCACGGCGGAGAACCCGAAGAACAAGGTCCAGGACGACAACACGGACCCCGTCGACCTGGTCACCGGCAAGATGTACCTGCCGCAGACCGATGTCACCCTCCCCGGCGCTCTGCCTCTCGTCTTCACCCGCCGCGTGGAGTCCGGGTACCGCTTGGGCCACTGGTTCGGCCCCTCCTGGTCCTCCACTCTCGACCAGCATCTGGCCGTCGACGCCGAGGGCGTCGTCTTCGTCACCGAGTCCGGCCTGCTCCTCTCCTACCCCCACCCCGAGCCCGGTGCCTCGGCCCTGCCCAGCCACGGCAGCAACCGCTGGCCCCTGACTCGGGTGGACGGCGGCTACACCGTCGCCGACCCCCGCGCGGGCCGCGTCTGGCACTTCGCCGACCAGAGCGAGGACCGGGCGGTGATCGAGCAGATCGACGACCGCAACGGCAACTGGCTCTCCTTCGAGTACGACGCCCAGGGCACCCCGCTCGCGATCGTCTCCTCCGGCGGCCACCGGCTGAGAATCACCACGCTCGACGGACGGGTCACGGCCCTCCACCTGGCAGGAGCGGCACCGGACGGCACCGACCAGGAGATCAAGCGCTACGGCTACCGCGACGGCAACCTGACCGAGGTCGTCAACTCCACCGGCCTCCCCCTGCGCTTCGGCTACGACGAGGCGGCCCGGGTCACCTCCTGGACCGACACCAACGACCGCTCGTACACGTACGAGTACGACGACCGGGACCGCTGCACGGCCGAGGGCGGTTCCCACGGTCACATGTCCCTGCGCCTCTCCTACGACGGCACCGACCCGGCCACCGGCCACCGCGTCACCACCACGGTCACCGGCGAAGGCCATACCCGCCGCTACCTCATCAACGCCGACAGCCAGGTCGTCACGGAGATCGACCCCTCGGGCGCGGCGACCCACTTCACCCGGGACCGCTACAACCGGCTGCTCTCCACCACGAACCCGTTGGGCCACACCACGAGGTTCCACTACGACGACGCGGGCAACCTCGTCTCGGTCATACGCCCGGACGGCCGTGAGGCGACGGCGGAGTACAACGGTCTCGGGCTTCCGGTGAAGGTGACGAACCCGGACGGCACGGCGATCCGCCAGACGTACGACGAACGGGGCAACCGCACCTCGGTGACGGACCCGGCCGGCCAGACGACCCACTTCACGTACACGGAGGCCGGCCACCTGACGGCGGTGACCGACCCTCTCGGCAACACGACGAAGGCCGTCGGCGACCGCACGGGGCTCCCGGTGGAGGTGACGGATCCGCTGGGCGCCACCACACGCTACGAACGGGACGCCTTCGGCCGCCCGACCGCCATCACGGACCCGACCGGCGGAACGACCCTGCTGGAATGGTCGGTCGAGGACCACCTGACCCGCCGCACGGCCTCCGACGGCGCGACGGAGGCGTGGACGTTCGACGGCGAGGGCAACTGCACCAGCCACACCGACCCGGTCGGCGGCGTCTCCCGCTTCGAGTACACCCACTTCGACCTGCTGACGGCCCGCACGGGTCCGGACGGGGTGCGCCACGAGTTCGACCACGACACGGAACTGCGCCTGACGAAGGTCACGAACCCGCAGGGCCTGACGTGGACGTACGAGTACGACGCGGTCGGCCGTCTGGTGGCCGAGACGGACTTCGACGACCGCACGCTGACGTACACGTACGACCTGGCCGGCCGCCTGGCCGGGCGCCGCAACGCACTCGGCGAGGCCGTGTCCTTCGAGCGCAACGAACTCGGCCAGACGCTCAGGAAGAACGCCGCGGGCCGGATCACCACGTACGCCTACGACCTGACCGGCCAACTCGTCGAGGCACGAGGCCCGGACGGCACCACGCTGACGATGCTGCGGGACCGCTACGGCCGCCTGCACTCGGAGACGGTCGACGGCCGCACCCTGAGACTCACGTACGACTCCCTGGGCCGCCGCACCAGCCGCACGACCCCCACCGGCGCGACGACCAGCTGGTCCTACGACGCGGCAGGCCGCTGCACGGGCATGGTGGCGTCGGGCCGCGCGATCAGCTTCGGCTACGACGCGGCGGGCCGCGAGCTGTCCCGTCACATCGGCGGCGGGGTGGCCCTGGAACACACCTTCGACGCACTGGGTCGCCTGACGACCCAGTCGGTGACCGGCGCCGGAGGCCGCGCGGTCCAGCACCGGAGCTACTCCTACCGAGCCGACGGCAACGTGATCGGCACGGAGGACCGGCTCTCCGGCACCCGCCGCTTCGACCTGGACGCGACGGGGCGGGTGACGGCGGTCCACGCGGCGGGCTGGACGGAGCGGTACGCCTACGACGAGGCGGGCAACCAGACCCAGGCGTCCTGGCCGGCGGACCACCCGGGCGGCGAGGCGGTGGGCCCGCGCGCCTACACCGGCACCCGCATCACCCGGGCGGGCAACGTCCGCTACGAACACGACGCGCTGGGCCGCATCACCCTCCGCCAGAAGACGCGTCTGTCCCGCAAGCCGGACACCTGGCACTACGCATGGGACGCCGAGGACCGCATGACCTCGGTGGTGACCCCGGACGGCAGCCGCTGGCACTACACGTACGACCCCCTGGGCCGCCGCACGGCGAAGCTCCGCCTGGCGGACGACGGCGAGACGGTCGTGGAACGGGTGGACTTCACCTGGGACGGCACCACGCTCTGCGAACAGACGACGACCTCTGCCGGCCTGCCCCACCCGGTCACGCTCACCTGGGATCACCAAGGCCTGCGCCCGCTCGCCCAGACAGAGCGCATCACCGCGGCCGACGCGTCCCAGGACGAGATCGACTCCCGGTTCTTCGCCATCGTCACCGACCTGGTCGGCACACCGAGCGAACTCGTCGACGAGCAGGGCCGGATCGCCTGGCGCACCCGCAGCACCCTGTGGGGAACGACGGCATGGGCGGCGAACAGTACGGCCTACACGCCCCTGCGCTTCCCGGGCCAGTACTACGACCCGGAAACCGGCCTCCACTTCAACTACTTCCGCCACTACGATCCCGAGACCGCGCGCTATCTCACCGCGGATCCGCTCGGCCTCGAACCGGCCCCCAACCCCAGTGCCTACGTTCCGACGCCGCTGACCGGTTCCGACAGTCTGGGCCTGGCTCCGGACTACCACGAGTTCTACACCGTGCAGGACCCCGCGAACGCGGCGCGCTTGCGGGGAGACGGAACGCCCTGGCCCTCGGAGATGCATCGCGCGGCGTACGGTGAAGGTGTCTACTCGTGGGAGACACGTGCCCACGCGGAGCGATACTTCGAACGAGTGAGTGGGCGTGGCGCGAACGTGGAGATCGTCCCCTTCAGGATCGGTGCGGACGACTTCGCCAATCTCAAGAGGATCGACCTGCTCGCGATCAGCGAGGACGAGGCCACCGCATTCGCGGACAAGCACAGCCTGGTGTGGGGTGAGGGAACCCCGCACGGCTATGACTACGTCCGGGCGCCGACGGGAATGGGCCAACCCGAAAACTACTTCAATAAATCAATTTTCCATCTACTGAAATTCTAGGAAAGTCCGTGAGCCGCACCTTCCGATACCGCTTCCGCAGTCCGCTCGGAGGTCTCGCCGCAGATCTGACCGCCGAGTGGGCCTCGCCGGGCACCGATGACGGTTTCCTCCTGCAGGTGGACCGGAAGATTCGTCTCGCACCGCCCAGCGGCATGCACTGGCGCGACGTCTCCTGGCTGTCCTTCGGGCTGGCCGCGCACGCGTCCGATCTGATGGCACGGCACACCGAAGGACTCGTGCTGCGCGTCACCGCACTCACCTATCCACTCGCTCACTTCCGGTCGGAAGCGGCAGCCCTGGCCATGGACGGCTGGCTCAGGGAGGAGTTCGGCCTCCCTGAGCGTGGGCTGCGCGTCTCCTTCGACAGCGCGACGGGTGGCTACGACTTCGAGTGGGGTTCCTACGGTGACCCCTTCGAGGACGACCTCTTGAGGTAGGAACAGGGAGACGAGAGGGACCGGCCGGGCTCAGCCGATGAGTTCGCGGAACTGCTCGATCGTGCGGCGCATGGTGAGGAAGGCGAGCCAGGAGCCGTCGGTGAAGTGCAGGCGGAAGCGGGCCATCAGCTGTGTCCGGGGCCGGCGTTCGACCCGGGTCACCCAGGCCCGCTGCACCTCCCACAAGAGTTGACCAGCCGGTTCGCGACCACCGCGCCGACACCGACGCCCTTGGCGGAGACGACGGAGCCGTATGCCAGGAGCCGCTCACCGGGGGCCAGTCGACTGTGGGCGGAACGCTCATGCAGGGCAGACATGCCCAGGCCCCGGCGGCACGGACTCAATCCAGATGCGTCGCCGCGAACATCCGCAGCACCGCCGGGAGTACGACCACCGACGGGCCCGGGGTGGCGAGGGCCTTCGTCAGGTCCGTCTCCAGGGATTCCGGGGTCGTGCGGGTTCCCGGGACGCCGAAGGACTCCGCCAGGGCCACGTAGTCGGGGCGGGTGAGTTCCGTCGCCGTCGACTGGCCGAAGGCGTCGGTCATGTACTCGCGGAGAATGCCGTAGCCGCCGTCGTCGACGATCAGCCAGGTGACCGGCAGGTCGTACTGCCTCGCCGTCGCCAGCTCGGCGATGGAGTACAGGGCCCCGCCGTCGCCGGAGACCGCGAGGACCGGGCGGGACGGGTCCGCCGCGGCCGCGCCCAGCGCCGCCGGGAAGCCGTAGCCGAGGCCGCCCGCGCCCTGCGCCGAGTGCATGGTGTTGGCACCGCGCGCGTCGAAGGCCGACCACGCCCAGTACGCCAGGATCGTCATGTCCCAGAAGGACGGGGAGCCGGCCGGCAGGGCGCGGCGGACCGAGGCCAGCACGTCCTGTTCCAGGGTGAGTTCCTGGGCGGCGATGCGCTCCGCGACCCGGGCGAGCAGGTCCCGTACCCGGCCGGCCGCCTGGTCGTCCTCGCGCGGCGACACCGTCTCCAGCAGCGCCTGGAGCGCGAGGCGGGCGTCCGCGTGGATGCCGAGGGCGGGGTGGTTGGACTCCAGCTTGCCGAGGTCGGCCTCGATCTGGATCACCCGGCCACGCGGCTTGAACGTGTGGTAGTTCGAGGAGAGTTCACCCAGGCCCGAGCCGACCACCAGCAGCACGTCCGCGTCCTCCAGGAGGTCCGTGGTGTACCGGTCCTCCAGCCAGGACTGCATCGACAGCGGGTGCTGCCAGGGGAACGCGCCCTTGCCGCCGAAGGTGGTCACCACGGGGGCGTCGAGCCTCTCGGCCAGCTGCAGCAGCTTTCCTGAGGCGTCCGCGCGTACGACGCCGCCGCCCGCGATGATCGCCGGACGGGCCGCGCGGGACAGCAGGTCCGCCGCCACCGCCGTCAGTTCGGGGCGCGGCGCCAGGTCGTCCGGGGTCGCGTCCATCGCCGTCACCACCGGCAGGCCGGTCTCGGCGAGGAGGACGTCCTGCGGGATCTCCACCCACACCGGTCCGTGCGGAGCCGTCAGCGCCGACTTCCAGGCCGCCGCGATCGCGGACGGGATCTGGGACTGGCTGCGCACCGTGTGGACGGACTTGACCACACCGCGGAACGAGGCCGCCTGGTCCGGGAGTTCGTGGAGGTAGCCGTGGCGGCCGCCGCCGAGACCGGCCGTCGGGATCTGGCTGCTGATCGCCAGGACGGGGGCCGAGGCGGCCGCCGCCTCCTGGAGCGCCGCCAGGGAGGTCAGCGCGCCCGGGCCGGTCGAGAGCAGCAGCGGGGCCGCCTCACCGGTGATCCGGCCGTACGCGTCCGCGGCGAAGCCCGCGTTGTTCTCCACCCGCAGGCCGATGTAGCGCAGGGAGGAGCGGCGCAGGGCGTCGAACATGCCGAGGGCGTGCTGGCCGGGCAGGCCGAAGACGGTGGTCGCGCCGAGCCCGGCCAGGGTTTCCACGACCAGGTCTCCGCCGTTGCGCCCCGGGGGCGGGTTCAGCGCGGTCGAGATCTGTGCCGCCGTCGGGCGGAGTACCAGGTCGTGGTCGTGAGTCACTGCGCTTACGCGTCCTTCCGGGCCGCCGCGATCTGACGGCTCATGATGGTGGTGAGTTCGTACGCGGTGTGCGAGGCCGCGACCGAGGTGATCTCCGCGTGGTCGTACGCCGGCGCGACCTCGACGACGTCCGCGGAGACCAGGTTGCACGAGGCCAGGCCGCGCAGGATCTCCAGCAGCTCGCGGGAGGTCATGCCGCCCGCCTCCGGGGTGCCGGTGCCGGGCGCGTGGGCCGGGTCGAGGCAGTCGATGTCGATGGAGATGTACAGCGGGCGGTCGCCGATGCGCTGGCGGAGCTGGTCGGCCACCTCGTCGGCGCCCCGGCGGTAGACGTCGGCCGAGGTGACGATGCCGAAGCCCATCTTCTCGTCGTCGGTGAGGTCCTGCTTGCCGTACAGCGGGCCGCGGGTGCCGACGTGGGAGAGGGCGGAGGTGTCGAGGATGCCCTCCTCCACCGCACGGCGGAACGGGGTGCCGTGCGTGTACTCGGCGCCGAAGTACGTGTCCCAGGTGTCCAGGTGGGCGTCGAAGTGGAGCAGGGCGACGGGGCCGTGCTTCTTCGCGACCGAGCGGAGCAGCGGCAGCGCGATGGTGTGGTCGCCGCCGAGGGTCATCAGACGGGCGCCGGTGCCGAGCAGGTCGTCGGCCGCGGCCTCGATGGTGTCGACGGCCTCGTTGATGTTGAACGGGTTCACGGCGATGTCGCCGCCGTCCGCGACCTGCGCGAGGGCGAAGGGGGACGCGTCCTGCGCGGGGTTGTAGGGGCGCAGCAGCCGGGACGCCTCACGGATGGCGTTGCCGCCGAAGCGGGCGCCCGGCCGGTACGAGACGCCGGAGTCGAACGGCACGCCCACGACGGCGACGTCGGCGGTGCCGACCTCGTCGAGGCGGGGCAGCCGGGCGAAGGTCGCGGGACCGGCGTACCGCGGGATGCGGGAGGAGTCGACGGGGCCGCGGGGCGTCTCGTTGCTGCTCATGATGAAATGCCTTCTTTCCTGCGCTTCGTCGCGCATGTACTGCTTCTCATACGACTCTACTGGTGAGCCGGGACCGGTTCGGACACGAGTTCGGGGTTCCGCCCGGCCAGGCGCTCGCGCCAGGTGGCGAGGACGGCCGCGTCGGTGGGCTTCGTCGCCAGGGACACGGCGACGTAGGCGATGAGGGAGGCCAGCAGGCCGTAGTAGACGGGCTCGTTGGCGAGGATGCCGTAGCCGGCCATCAGGCCGATCACGGCGAGGCCGCCGACGATCACCGAGGCGAGCGCGCCCTGGACGGTGCCGCGCTTCCACAGCAGGCCGCCGAGGATGGGCACGAGCAGGCCGCCGACGAGGAGGTTGTAGGCCACGGTCAGCGCCTCGACCACGTTGTTCAGGGCGATCGCGGTGCCGATCACGCCGATGCCCATGATCAGGATGAAGACGCGGTTGCCCTTGACCTCGTCATGGGTGTCGTCGGTGCGGCGCACCGCGCCCCGCAGCCGGGACCAGATGTCGTTGTTGGCGACCGTGGCGCAGGCGATCAGGGCGCCGGAGGACGTGGACATCACGGCGGCGAGGGCGGCGGCCAGCACCAGGCCGCGCACGCCGACGGGCAGTTCGTCCTTGACGATGGTGGCGAAGGCGTCGTCGGGGCTGCCCAGCTTGGGGTAGATCACCTTGGCGGCCGTACCGATCACCGCGCCGGCGAGGGCGTAGACCAGGCAGTAGGTTCCGGCCACCGTGCCGCCCCACTTGGCGGTCCGGTCCCCGCGGGCGGTGAACACGCGCTGCCAGATGTCCTGGCCGATCAGCATGCCGAACGTATAGATCAGGACGTACGTGAAGATCGTCTCGCCGCCGATGCCCAGCGGGTCGAAGTACGAGGTGGGGAGCTTGGCCTTCATCTCCGAGAAGCCGCCCGCCCTGACCACGGCGATGGGCAGGAGCAGGAGCAGCACGCCGATCGTCTTGACGACGAACTGGACCATGTCGGTCAGCGTGATGGACCACATGCCGCCGAGGGTGGAGTAGGCGACGACGATCGAGCCGCCGAGGATGATCGCGACGGTCCGGTTCATGTCGAACAGGACGTCGAAGATCGTGGCGTAGGCGATGGTGGACGTCACCGCGAGCATGAGGGTGTACGCCCACATGACCACACCGGAGATCACCCCGGCCCGGCCGCCGTAGCGCAGGTCCAGCATCTCGGAGACGGTGTAGACCTTCAGGCGGGCGATGCGGGCGGAGAAGAACACCGACAGGGCCAGCAGGCCGAGGCCGATGGTGAAGACCATCCAGGCGCCGGAGAGGCCGTACTGGTAGCCGAGGCCCACGCCGCCGATGGTGGACGCGCCGCCGAGGACGATCGCGGCCATGGTGCCCGAGTACATCACGGGGCCGAGGCGCCGGCCGGCGACCAGGAACTCGCTCTTCGACCTGGCGCGGCGCATGCCCCACCAGCCCATGGCCAGCATGCCGGCGAGATAGACGACGATCACTGTGTAGTCGACGGCCATGTGGGGCCCTCCTTCGCGCACTGTCGGTGGCGTGTCGTGCAGAGACGTGGGGGTTCCTCGGGAGGGGGTCCTCGGGTTGAGGGCTTCCTCCGGAGCGGGGGTGACGGCAGCGGATCGCGGGGACATCCGCCCGTACCCGCGGCTGCCGTTCCGTGTTGACCCTAGGTGGCCGGAAAGCGACTGCGAAGAGTACGTTTCATCCATATGAACGGGGTGGGATGGAGGAAACGCACATCATGCCGGAGACGATCACCCCAGCCGTCCCACCGACCCCACCGGTCCCGCTGACGGCCCTGCTGGCACGGGAGGACCTGGGCCTGCGGCAGATCGCGGGCCCCACCGACCCGGACACCGTCATCCACTGGGCGCACACCTCGGAGATGGCCGACCCGTACCCGTACCTGCTCGGGGGCGAGCTGCTGCTGACGGCCGGGGTGCACATCCCGGAGGCGGCCGGAAGCGGCACGTACTTCGACGACTACGTGTCCCGGATCGTCGCGGCGGGCGGCGCGGCCCTCGGCTTCGGGCTGGTTCCGGTGCACGACACGGTGCCGCCCGCGCTGGTCACCGCCTGCGACCGTCACGGCCTGCCGCTGCTGGAGGTCCCGCCGCAGACCACCTTCTCCGGGGTGGCCCGCGCGGTGTGGCAGCTGATGGCACAGGCCCGTCTGGCGGAGCTGCGGCGCGTCACCGAGGCCCAGCAGAGCCTGGCCGCGGCGGCCGCGCGCCCGGATCCCGTCCCCGCCGTCCTGCGGCAGCTGGCCCAGCGCCTGGGCGGGCGCGCGGTGCTGTACGGGCCGGACGGCACGGAGGTCGCGGGGGCGGGCCGGGATGCCGCACGGGAGGTGCGGCCGGCGCTGGCGGAGCTGGCAGGGGTGGTGAGACCGCCGGCCGCGGCGGGCGCGGACCACGCGGCGGGCGGCGCTCCCGTCGCCTCCCGGCCGCTGCCGGCGTCCGCCACCGACACCCTCGGCCCGTCCCATCTCGCCGTCTACGCCCTCGGCGCCGGCGAGGGCTTCGTGCTGGGCGTGGCCACCACCCGGCGCGAACCCGGCGACCACACCATCGCCTCCGTGGCCGCCGTCCTGCTGTCCCTGCTGACCGGTGAGCACCAGAGCGGGGCCGGGGCGGCCCGGTCCTCCGCCCTGGTACGGCTGCTGCTGGGGGCTCCGCCGGAGGAGGCGGCGCCCTTGCTGGGCGGGGAGGGCGGGTGGCGGGTCGTGCACGCGCGGCCGGACTCCCAGGCGCCGGACGCCGTCGCCGCCTCCGCCCTCGGCGCCGCCCTGGGCTCCCCCCTGGTCGACCTGGCCCGTGACGTCGTACGCGTGCTGGTGCCGGCCGGGCGCGAACCGGAACCGCAGCCCGGCTGGACCCTCGGGGTGAGCGCCGCGGCCGAGCCGTCCGAGTGGCCGTCCGCCGACACCCAGGCGGCCCGCGCCCTCGCCCGCGCCCGCGCCACCCGCACCCCGCTGGTCCGGCACGCCGCCCGGCCGGCGCTGGAGGACCTGGTGCCGCGCGCGGACGCCGAGTCGCACGCCCGCACGCTGCTCGCTCCCCTCGCGGGGCAGGCCGCGCTCGCCGAGACACTGCGCACCTGGCTCTCCCTGCACGGCAGTTGGGACCGTACGGCGGTGGCGCTGGACGTGCACCGCAACACCGTGCGGCAGCGGATCGCCCGCTGCGCCGCCCTGTTGGACACCGATCTGGACGACGCGGACGTCCGCATGGAGTTGTGGTTCGCGCTGCGGCGGGGCTGAGGGCGGGAGCCGAGTGACCCCCGTCCCACGGGGCGATATGCCGAGGACGCCCGCGGCGCGCTGCCCCACAATGGGAGGCATGCCGATATCCGGGACACCCAGCCGCGCCCAGCTCGTCGACCACCTGGTGAGGACCCGTATCGCGGGGGACGTCGCCACGCCCCGCGAGAACAACCTCTCCCACTACCGTCAGCTCGCCAACGGTGTCCGCAACTTCTGGCTCGGCCTGGAGCTGGGCGACCGCTGGACGGACGAGCAGGACGTGCTCGCGGTCATGGCCGAACGGGTGGGTGTCAACGACGATCCCGAGTACCGGTACGGGCAGGACACCATCGACCCCGAACTCACCGTGGACGCGCTGGACCGCATGGCGGCGCGGCTGCGCAAGGCGGCCGAGGGGCAGCAGCGGGTGCTGTTCGCGACCGGCCACCCGGGCGGCCTGCTGGACGTGCACCGGGCCACGGCCGACGCGCTGCGGGCCGCGGGCTGCGAGATCGTGGTCATCCCGGAGGGGCTGCAGACGGACGAGGGGTACGTCATGCAGTTCGCCGACGTCGCGGTGCTGGAGCACGGGGCGACGCTGTGGCACACCCACTCGGGCGAGCCGATGCGCGCCATCCTGAACGGGCTCGAGCGCGCGGGGCGTCCGCTGCCGGACCTGGTCGTCGCCGACCACGGCTGGGCCGGGTACGCGGGCCAACACGGCCTGGACTCCGTCGGATACGCCGACTGCAACGACCCGGCGCTGTTCCTCGGCGAGTCCGAGGGCACCGTGCAGGTGGTCGTGCCGCTCGACGACCACGTCGTGAGCCCGCGCCACTACGACCCCATGACGGCGTATCTGCTGGCGGGGGCCGGCCTGGCGTAGGGCCTGTCGTCTGGATCAGGCCGGCCCGGCTCACGGTGCCTTGTCGGCCGCGGGCGTGATCCAAACGACAGGCCCTGGGAGCCGCGCGACCGTCGGCGGACGCGACGGTGCGACCCCGCGAGCAGGGCCGCACCATCGCCTCAGATCGTGTTCGGGTCAGTGACCGCCGTGGCCTCCGCCACCGTAGCCGCCACCGCCGTGGCCTCCGCCGCCGTAGCCGCCACCACCGTGGTCGCCGCCGTAGCCGCCGCCACCGTGGTCGTAGCCACCGTGGTCGCCGCCGTAGTCGTCGTCATCGTCGTCCCACCAGCTGTTGTGGCCGTTGTGGCCGCCCCAGCTGTCGCTGTAGGAGCCGTGGTCGCCGTGATCCGACGCCGAGGCAGTGCCCGCCGCCCCGATCGCGGCTCCGCCGGCCAGCAGGATTCCGGCTGCGGACGTCGCGACAAGACGCCTCGTGCGTGTAGCTCGCATGGGAAGTACCTTCCATCGTCTCTCGCACGTTCCCGACGGGGACGTCACGAGGTGGATGGCCGTCACCGCACGGAAAGACGGAAAGAGTGCGGCGCGGTCTTCTGATGTCGCCGCTGGCTCATGAGCGGCACCTGGGTCCGGCCGACGCCTGTGACCCCTTGCCTCGGGTGTCACGGCTGAGGTCAGAGCTTCCCCGGGACCTCGTCGGCCGCGTGTGCCGTGCACTTGCGGCTTTCACTCGAAGAGCCTAGTACCGCACCCGTCACTCGTCATCTCGGGCGACTAATCGCGCCACATCTATTTCACGAGCCTGACCGGCATGACCCGACCTGGGGGAAGACATCAGCAGCTCACACATCATCTCCGCCGTCGGAGTCGACCTCTTCTACGGCACCAGGCGGGCCGTGCACGGTGCTCATCTCTCCGTCGCGCCCGGCGAGGTCGCGGCGGTCACCGGGCAGAGCGGCTCCGGCAAATCCTCGCTTCTGTACTGCCTGGCCGGGGTTCTGCCCGCCGCGCGCGGCCAGGTGCGGTTCGACGGGCGCGTACTCGGCGAGCTCCCCGACGAGGAGATGAGTGCGCTGCGCCGTGAGCGCTTCGGCTTCGTCTTCCAGTACGGCGAGCTGCTGCCCGAGCTGACCGTCGAGGAGAACGCGGCCCTGCCGCTGCGTCTGGCCGGGCGGAGCAAGAAGCACGCCCTGGCGGAAGCCGGCCGGGTACTGGACCGGCTCGGTCTGGGCGAGCTGCGCGAGCGTCGGCCCTCACAGGTGTCGGGCGGTCAGAGTCAGCGTGTCGCGGTCGCCCGGGCCCTGGTGCACCGCCCGGCGGTGGTCTTCGCCGACGAGCCGACCGGCTCGCTGGACAGCGCCAACGCCGCCGCCGTACTGCGGGAGTTCCTCGACCTGGCACGTTCTCAGGGCACGGCCGTGATCCTGGTGACGCACGATCCCGCGGTCGCCGCGCAGGCCGACAGCCACTACGCCATGGCCGACGGAGTCCTCACCCCGCGAGGTGCGGCGTGAGGGAGTTCCTGCTCGGCCTGCGGCTGCTGTCCGGCGCCGGCCGGGGCAACCGCGTCCGCTTCTTCCTCATGGCCGTCGGAAGCTCCCTCGGCGTGTGCGCTCTCGCCCTCGTGCTGACGATCCCGGCCATCCTGGACGCGCACGACGGACGGACCGCGGCCCGCGAACCGCAGACGACCTCCGCCGGCAAGGCGCAGCCGGGCTCGACGCTCGTACTGCAGCGGCGGGACCCGCACGGCTCCCAGCCGTTCACCCGGGTGTTCGTGGCCCGCGGCGACAAGGACACCCCCCAGCCACCGCCCGGCCTGGACGCGCTCCCCGGCCCCGGCGAGCTGTTCGTCTCCCCGCGCCTGCACGAACTGATGCGCGCGGAGCCGGCCCTCAAGGGGCTGCTGCCGGGACGCGAGAAGGGCCGGATCGGCGGGGCCGGCCTCGGCGATCCGGACGAGCTCTACGCCTACGTCGGCACCTCCCGGGCCGCCCTCGCGCACGACCCGGACACCGGGGCGCTGCGGTCCTTCGGCTACCCCTACGCCCCCGTCCCGGTGGTCGAGCCCTCCACCCTCACCAACCTCCGCTTCGCCCTCGTCACGCTGGTCCTGCTGCCCCTGGCCGTCTTCCTGTCGGTATGCGCCCGGCTCTCCGCCGCCAGCCGTACCCGCCGCCTGGCCTCGCTGCGCCTGCTGGGCCTGAGCACCAGGGGCACCCAGCGCGTCAACGCCGCCGAGACCGTGGCCGCGGCACTGCTCGGCGCCGTGCTCGGACTCGGCGAGTACTGGCTCCTCAACCAGGCGATGTCCCGCCCCGGCCTGCCCGCGCTGCGCTGGTACCCGGCCGACGGCAGCCTGTCCTGGACCACCGTCGTCGTCTGCCTCCTCGGCTGCCCGGCTCTCGCCTGGTTCGTCGGACGGGCGAGTGCGCGCAGCGCCGCGGCGAACCCGCTGGCGGTCCGCCGTACGGCCGTGCCGAAGCCCCCCTCGAAGTGGGGCGGGCTGCTGTTGGTCACCGGTCTTGGCATCGTCTCCGGCTTCTGCGCGACGGGCCTCACGGACCACCCCGCCACGAGCGACGGGATCTTCGCGGTCCTCGTCGTGGGCGGAGTCCTGCTGACCGGGTCGGGCCTGGTGCTGACCCTGCCGTGGCTGTCGTACCTCCTCGCCCGCAAGGTGGCCGGGACCACCCGGTCCCTGACGCTGAACCTGGCCATGCGCCGCAACGAGGTCGAGCCGGGCAGCACCATGCGGGTCGTCACCGGCCTGGTCCTGCTGGTGTACGCGGCCTCTCTCGCCCAGGGCGTCCTGATCGAGTTCGAGCAGGTCAGCAAGCCCGGCAACCCCGTCCAGGACTACTCCCTGCCGCTGTCGGCCCTGTCCGAGGAGCAGGAGAGCCGGCTCGCCGGGATACCGGGAGTCCGCGCCCACGCCCGGACGATGGTCTCCTGGAGCAAGCCCGGGCCCGCCGGCATCCCGCCCCGGGCCACCGCGCTGGTCGCCACCTGCGCCCAGCTGACCCGGCTGGTGCGGCACACCGAGGGCTGCCGGGAGGGCCGGGTCATGCGTCTGGTGGACCCGAACAGCTCGGCCGATCCGGACATGCGCCCCGGCGCCTCGTTCCCCTTCGAGCTGCGGACCGGCCGGCGCCATGTGGCGGTCACCCTGACCATCCCTTCGGCCACGGTCGTCATGCGTCCGTACGACCCGTCGGCGATCGGCGACGCGTCGATGATCGTTCCGCCGACGGCGCTGCCGGCGCACGCCCGTCCGCGGTCGGGCTCCCTCGTCCTCGACAGCGACTCCGAACCGCGGGTGGTCCGCGGGGTCCTGGACGGCATCGGCGGCGTCGCGCCGACGGTCTCCGTGGAGCCGGTCGGCGTCAACGTGGACAGCCTGCAGCAGATCGCCGTGATCGAGACCCTGCTGGTGCTCGGCATGATCATGGGTCTGGTGATCGGTGTCGCCGCGTTCCTGGTCGCCGTCACGGACCGGGCCGTCGAGCGCCGTGCCCAGGTCACCGCGATCACCCTGATCGGGGCGCGGGCCCGCACGCTGCGCGCCGTGCAGAGCACCCAGGTGGTGCTGCCGCTGGCCGTCGGCCTCGTCCTGGCCCTGGTGACCGGCAAGCTCGCCGAGTCCAGTTATCTGGTCACCGGGGGCGGTGAGGTCTTCTGGGACTTCGCCGGGATCCCGGTCCTGGCCTGCGCGGCGCTGGGGGTGGTCGCGGTGGCGGCCCTGGGCACCCTGCCGCTGGTGGGACGCCGTATCGATCCGGAACTCATCCGCCGGGACTGAGTCGTCGGCCCGCCCACGGCCGTCCCGGGCATGGGCCGGCGGGTGGTGCGCGTCACCTGGGGACGCGCACCACGCCCTCCTGGATCACCGTGATCGCGAGGCGGCCGTCCTGGGTGTGGATGCGGGCCTGGCCGAGGCCGCGGCCACCGTGGGCGGTGGTCGACTCCTGGTCGTACAGCAGCCATTCGTCGGCGCGGAAGGGGCGGTGGAACCACATCGCGTGGTCCAGGGACGCCCCCACGACGTCGCCGACGGCCCAGCCGCCGCGGCCGTGCGCGAGCAGCACCGAGTCCAGCAGGGTCATGTCGGAGACGTAGGTGGCGAGGACGACGTGCAGCAGGGGGTCGTCGTCGAGCTTGCCGTTGGTGCGGAACCACACCTGGGAGTGCGGTTCGCGCGGCTCGCCGAAGCGCCCGTACGGCGGCTCGTCCACGTACCGCAGGTCGATCGCCTCGCGGGCCTCCAGGAACCGCTCCACCACGTCCGGCGCGAGATGGTCGTACCCGCGCAGCCGCTCCTGGGAGGTCGGCAGGGTCGCCGGGTCCGGTGCGGGCGGCATCGTCGCCTGGTGGTCGAGGCCCTCCTCGTGGACCTGGAAGGACGCCGACAGGTGGAAGATCGGCTTGCCGTGCTGCACGGCGACCACGCGGCGGGTGGTGAAGGACCGGCCGTCGCGGATCCGGTCGACCGTGTAGACGATCGGCGCGCCCGGATCACCGGGGCGCAGGAAGTACGCGTGCAGGGAGTGCGCGGGCCGGTCCGCGGGGACCGTCCGGCCGGCGGCGACCATCGCCTGCGCCGCCACCTGCCCGCCGAAGACGCGGGGGACGACGGCGGCGCGGGACCGGCCGCGGAAGATGTTCTCCTCGATCTGCTCGAGGTCGAGCAGATCGAGGAGATCCTGGAGTGCCTGACTCATGGCTTGTAGTTGTACCCGCCGGTGATTGCGGGGACCTTACAGACCCATGTCCTTGGCGATGATCGACTTCATGATCTCGCTGGTGCCGCCGTAGATGCGGTTGACGCGGTTGTCCGCGTACAGGCGGGCGATCGGGTACTCGTTCATGTAGCCGTAGCCGCCGTGCAGCTGGAGGCAGCGGTCGATCACGCGGTGGGCGACCTCGGTGCAGAACAGCTTCGCGGAGGCGGCCTCGGCGGGCGTCAGCTCACCGGCGTCCAGGGCCTCCGTGGCGCGGTCGGCGACGGCCTCGGCGGCGTCCACCTCGGCCTGGCAGGCGGCCAGCTCGAACTTGGTGTTCTGGAAGTGGGCCACCGGCTTGCCGAAGACGGTGCGGTCCTGCACGTACTGCTTGGCGAACCGGACGGCGGCCTTGGCCTGCGCGTAGGCGCCGAAGGCGATGCCCCAGCGCTCGGAGGCGAGGTTGTGGCCGAGGTAGGAGAAGCCCTTGTTCTCCTCGCCGAGCAGGTCCTCGACCGGCACCTTGACGTCGACGAAGGCCAGCTCGGCGGTGTCGGAGGTCTTCAGGCCGAGCTTGTCGAGCTTGCGGCCGACGGAGTAGCCCTCGGACTTGGTGTCCACGGCGAACAGCGAGATGCCGTGGCGGCGGTCCTCGGCGGTGGGCGCGGCCGTACGGGCGCAGACGATCACCTTGTCGGCGTGCACACCGCCGGTGATGAAGGTCTTGGCGCCGTTGAGCACGTAGTGCGTGCCGTCCTCGGACAGCTTGGCGGTGGACTTCATGCCCGCGAGGTCGGAGCCGGTGCCCGGCTCCGTCATCGCGATCGCCCACATCTCCTCGCCGCTGACGAACTTCGGCAGGAAGCGCTTCTTCTGCTCGTCGGTGGCGAGCATCTTGATGTACGGCAGGGCGAGCAGCACGTGCACGCCGGAGCCGCCGAACTGGACGCCGGCGCGGGCGGTCTCCTCGTAGAGGACGGCCTCGAACTTGTGGCTCTCCATGCCCGCGCCGCCGAACTCCTCGGGCACGTTGATGCCGAAGATGCCGAGCTCGCCGAGCTTGTAGTAGAAGTCGCGCGGCGCCTGGCCGGCGGCGAACCACTCGTCGTACACGGGTACGACCTCGGCCTCGATGAAGGCGCGGATGGTCTCCCGGAACGCCTCGTGATCCTCGTTGAACACCGTACGGCGCACGCCGCCCACCTCCACGTACCTCGGCATGTCTAAGCGCTTGCTCACTCAACCGTACCGGCGGGTAGGTACCCCGTCCAGGGGTATCCGCCCGTAACGCTCGTCACGCCGGGCACGACGGCGGACCGAGGCGGGTCTCCGTCCCGGCAGCGGTTCCGGCGGTACGCGACGGCTTTGCCGAGGGAAGGCCTAGCGCTCCCCGGCCGCCGCGAACGCCCCGCGCGCCATCCGGTGCAGCAGCGTCGCCATGGCCCCGCGGCCGGGCAGCGTGCCGGCGCGGCCCAGGTGGGGCGTGGAGTTCAGCAGGCCGAAGACGGAGTGGACGGCCGAGCGGGCCGACGGCTCGGTCAGGACCGGGTAGACCTCGCGGACCACCTCCACCCACAGCTCGACGTACTGCCGCTGGAGCTGCCGCACCAGCTTGCGGTCGCTGTCGCGCAGGCGGTCCAGCTCACGGTCGTGCAGGGTGATCAGCGGGCGGTCGTCGAGGGCGAAGTCGATGTGGCCCTCGATGAGCGAGTCCAGGACCTCGGGGGCGCCGGTGGCCCCGTCGGCCTCCGCCAGACGGCGCTTGGCGCCCGTGAGCAGCTGGCCGCTGATGCCGACCAGCAGCTCGGCGAGCATCGCGTCCTTGCCCGGGAAGTGGCGGTACAGGCCGGGGCCGCTGATGCCGACCGCCGCGCCTATCTCGTCGACCCCCACACCGTGGAAGCCGCGCTCGGCGAAGAGCCGGGCGGCCTCCTTGAGGATCTGCTCGCGCCGGGTCGGGGCGTCGGTTCTGGTGACCATGCAGGCAATTCTAGACAGGGAGGTTAGCGGTCGTTAACCTGATGGAAATGGTTAACGCTCATTAACAGGTTCGACCACCGGGTGAGGGGACCGCAGGATGCAGGAGGCACCGGAGCTTCGGAGCGCGGCAGATCCCGCGTCGGAGGCCTGGCGGGCCAACGAACAGGGCCATCTCGCGCTCGTCGAGGAGCTGCGCGGCAAGCTGGCCGCCGCGGCGCTCGGCGGCGGCGAGAAGGCCCGGGCCAGGCACACCGCGCGCGGCAAGCTGCTGCCGAGGGACAGGGTGGACACGCTGCTCGACCCGGGCTCGCCCTTCCTGGAGCTGGCCCCCCTCGCGGCCGACGGGATGTACGAGGGACAGGCTCCGGCCGCCGGTGTGATCGCCGGGATCGGCCGGGTCAGCGGGCGCGAGTGCGTGATCGTCGCGAACGACGCCACCGTCAAGGGCGGCACGTACTACCCGATGACCGTGAAGAAGCACCTGCGCGCGCAGGAGGTGGCCCTGGACAACCGGCTGCCGTGCGTCTACCTGGTCGACTCCGGCGGCGCCTTCCTGCCGATGCAGGACGAGGTGTTCCCGGACCGCGACCACTTCGGGCGCATCTTCTACAACCAGGCCCGGATGTCCGGCGCCGGGATCCCGCAGATCGCGGCCGTGCTCGGCTCGTGCACGGCCGGCGGCGCGTACGTCCCGGCGATGAGCGACGAGGCCGTGATCGTCCGCAACCAGGGCACGATCTTCCTCGGCGGTCCGCCGCTGGTGAAGGCGGCCACCGGCGAGGTCGTGACGGCGGAGGAGCTGGGCGGCGGCGAGGTGCACTCCCGGGTCTCCGGAGTCACCGACCACCTCGCCGAGGACGACGCGCACGCCCTGCGGATCGTGCGCGACATCGTCGCCACACTGCCGGCCCGGCGGTCCCTGCCCTGGGAGGTCCGGCCGGCCGTCGAGCCGAAGGTCGACCCCTACGGCCTCTACGGCGCCGTCCCCGTCGACTCCCGCACCCCCTACGACGTGCGCGAGGTCATCGCGCGCGTGGTGGACGGCTCCCGGTTCGCCGAGTTCAAGAGCGAGTTCGGGCAGACCCTGGTCACCGGCTTCGCCCGGATCCACGGCCACCCGGTGGGGATCGTCGCCAACAACGGCATCCTCTTCTCCGAGTCCGCCCAGAAGGGCGCCCACTTCATCGAGCTGTGCGACCAGCGCGGCATCCCGCTGGTGTTCCTGCAGAACATCTCGGGCTTCATGGTGGGCAAGGACTACGAGGCGGGCGGCATCGCCAAGCACGGCGCCAAGATGGTGACGGCCGTCGCCTGCACGCGCGTGCCCAAGCTGACCGTGGTGGTCGGCGGTTCGTACGGCGCGGGCAACTACTCGATGTGCGGCCGGGCCTACTCCCCCCGCTTCCTGTGGATGTGGCCCAACGCCAAGATCTCCGTCATGGGCGGCGAGCAGGCCGCCAGCGTCCTCGCCACGGTCAAGCGGGACCAGCTGGAGGCGCGCGGGGAGGACTGGCCGGCCGATGCCGAAGACGGCTTCAAGGCGCCGATCCGCGCCCAGTACGAGCGCCAGGGCAACGCCTACTACGCCTCCGCCCGCCTGTGGGACGACGGCGTGATCGACCCGCTCGAGACCCGTCAGGTGCTGGGACTCGCCCTGACGGCCTGTGCCAACGCGCCGCTGGGAGACCCCCAGTTCGGCGTCTTCCGGATGTGAGGAGGGGAACCGTGTTCGACACAGTGCTGGTGGCCAACCGGGGCGAGATCGCCGTACGCGTCATCCGTACGCTCCGCTCCCTGGGCGTGCGCTCGGTGGCGGTCTTCTCCGACGCGGACGCCGACGCGCGGCACGTGCGCGAGGCCGACACCGCGGTACGGATCGGTCCGGCGCCCGCGGGCGAGAGCTATCTGTCGGTGGAGCGGCTGCTGGAGGCCGCCGCCCGTACCGGCGCCCAGGCCGTCCACCCCGGGTACGGCTTCCTCGCCGAGAACGCGGGCTTCGCGCGCGCGTGCGAGGAGGCGGGGCTGGTCTTCATCGGCCCGCCGGCCGACGCGATCGCGCTCATGGGCGACAAGATCCGGGCCAAGGAGACCGTGCAGAAGGCCGGGGTCCCGGTCGTGCCGGGTTCGAGCGGCAGCGGGCTGTCGGACGGCGAACTCGCCGCGGCCGCCCGGGACATCGGGGTGCCGGTGCTCCTGAAGCCCTCCGCGGGAGGCGGCGGCAAGGGCATGCGCCTGGTGCGCGAGGTGAGCGCGCTGGAGGAGGAGATCGCCGCCGCCCGCCGTGAGGCCCGCGCCTCCTTCGGCGACGACACCCTGCTGGTGGAGCGGTGGATCGACCGGCCCCGGCACATCGAGATCCAGGTGCTGGCCGACGGCCACGGGAGCGTGGTCCACCTCGGCGAGCGCGAGTGCTCCCTGCAGCGGCGCCACCAGAAGATCATCGAGGAGGCGCCGAGCGTGCTCCTCGACGAGGCCACGCGTGCGTCGATGGGCGAGGCGGCCGTGCAGGCGGCCCGCTCGTGCGGGTACCGCGGTGCGGGCACGGTGGAGTTCATCGTGCCCGGCGGCGACCCCTCGCAGTACTACTTCATGGAGATGAACACCCGTCTCCAGGTGGAGCACCCGGTCACCGAACTCGTCACCGGGCTGGACCTGGTGGAGTGGCAGCTGCGGGTGGCGGCCGGCGAGACGCTGGGCTTCGCGCAGGACGACGTCACGCTGACCGGACACGCGGTCGAGGCCCGGATCTGCGCCGAGGACCCGGCGCGCGGCTTCCTCCCCTCGGGCGGCACGGTGCTGCTGCTCGACGAGCCGCGGGGGGACGGCGTCCGCACCGACTCCGGCCTCAGCGAGGGCACCGAGGTCGGCAGCCTGTACGACCCGATGCTCTCCAAGGTCATCGTCCACGGCCCCGACCGCGAGACGGCCCTGCGCAAGCTGCGGGCGGCCCTCTCCGGGACGGTCACCCTGGGCGTCCAGACCAACGCGGGCTTCCTGCGCCGGCTGCTGGCCCACCCGGCGGTGATGGCGGGCGAGCTGGACACCGGACTGGTGGAGCGCGAGGTGGACGGGCTCGTCCCGGACGGCGTGCCGGCGGAGGTGTACGCGGCGGCGGCGCTGCTGCGCCATGCCGCGCTCGTGCCCGCCGGCGGCTCCGGCTGGACAGACCCGTTCGCCGCGGCCGACGGCTGGCGGCTGGGCGGTGAGGCGGCCTGGACACCGCACCACCTGCGGGTACCGGGTCAGGAGGCCGTGACCGTCCGCGTGCGCAGCACACCGGGCGGCGGCACGGAACTGCTGCTCCCCGGGACGGACCAGCCGCTTAGGGGGTCCGGCGGCACGACCGTGCGGTCCGGCGCCGGGCACCGGTTCACCTTCCGGCTCGACGGCCTCACCCACACCTTCGCCGTCCTGCCGGACGGCACCTGGCTGGGCCGCGACGGCGACACCTGGCAGGTGCGCGACCACGATCCGGTGGCCGACTCCCTCACCCGGTCCGCGCACGCGGGCGCCGACTCGCTGACCGCCCCGATGCCCGGCACGGTGACCGTGGTGAAGGTGGCGGTCGGCGACGAGGTGACCGCGGGCCAGAGCCTGCTGGTGGTCGAGGCGATGAAGATGGAGCACGTCATCTCCGCCCCGCACGCCGGCACGGTCGCCGAACTGGACGTGACCCCGGGATCGACGGTCGCCATGGACCAGGTGCTGGCCGTCATCGCGCCCACGGAGGAGGCGGAATGAGCGCCGAGCCGCTGCCCATGGTCGTACCGGCCCAGGACCTGCCCGCGCGGGTGCGGATCCACGAGGTCGGCGCCCGCGACGGGCTGCAGAACGAGAAGACGGCCGTACCGACCGCGGTCAAGGCGGAGTTCGTCCGCCGGCTCGCCGACGCGGGCCTGACGACGATCGAGGCGACCAGCTTCGTGCACCCCAAGTGGGTGCCCCAGCTGGCCGACGCCGAGCAGCTGTTCCCGATGCTCGGCGGTCTGCCCGGGGTGGACCTGCCGGTGCTGGTCCCCAACCAGCGCGGCCTGGACCGGGCGCTGGCCCTCGGCGCCGAGCGCGTGGCCGTGTTCGCCAGCGCCACCGAGTCCTTCGCCAAGGCCAACCTCAACCGCACGCTGGACGAGTCGCTGGCCGTGTTCGAGCCGGTGGTGCGCCACGCGAAGGACGCGGGCCTGCATGTGCGCGGCTATGTGTCGATGTGCTTCGGCGACCCGTGGGAGGGGCCGGTCCCCCTGCACCAGGTGGCCCGCGTCTGCACGGCGCTGCGCGACATGGGCTGCGACGAGCTGAGCCTCGGCGACACGATCGGCGTCGCCACCCCGGGCCATGTGCTCGAACTCCTCAGTCTGCTCAACGAGCTGGGTGTGCCGACGAACGTCATCGGCGTGCACTTCCACGACACCTACGGCCAGGCGCTGTCGAACACGCTGGCCGCGTTGCAGCACGGCGTCACCACCGTGGACGCCTCCGCGGGCGGCCTCGGCGGCTGCCCCTACGCCAGGTCCGCCACCGGCAACCTCGCCACCGAGGACCTCGTGTGGATGCTGCACGGCCTCGGCATCGAGACCGGGGTCGATCTCGGCCGTCTGACCGCCACCAGCGTGTGGATGGCCGAACAGCTGGGACGGCCCAGCCCGTCCCGCACCGTCCGCGCTCTCTCCCACAAGGACCAGTGATCAGCATGGACCACCGCCTCAGCCCCGAGCTGGAGGAACTGCGCCGTACCGTCGAGGAGTTCGCGCACGACGTCGTGGCGCCGAAGATCGGCGACTTCTACGAGCGGCACGAGTTCCCGTACGAGATCGTCCGCGAGATGGGCCGCATGGGCCTGTTCGGGCTGCCGTTCCCGGAGGAGTACGGCGGGATGGGCGGCGACTACCTCGCCCTCGGCCTCGCCCTGGAGGAACTGGCCCGGGTGGACTCCTCCGTGGCCATCACCCTGGAGGCAGGTGTCTCGCTGGGCGCGATGCCGCTGCACCTGTTCGGCACGGAGGAGCAGAAGCGCGAGTGGCTGCCCCGCCTGTGCGCGGGCGAGATGCTCGGCGCGTTCGGCCTGACGGAACCGGACGGCGGCAGCGACGCGGGCGCCACCCGTACGACCGCCCGGCTGGACCCGGACACGGACGAATGGGTGATCAACGGCAGCAAGTGCTTCATCACCAACTCCGGTACGGACATCACCGGTCTGGTGACGGTCACGGCGGTCACCGGCCGCAAGCCGGACGGCAGGCCGCAGATCTCGGCGATCATCGTGCCCTCCGGCACTCCGGGCTTCACGGTGGCCGCGCCCTACTCGAAGGTCGGCTGGAACGCCTCGGACACCCGCGAGCTGTCGTTCCAGGACGTCCGGGTGCCCGCCGCCAACCTGCTCGGCGAGGAGGGCCGCGGCTACGCCCAGTTCCTGCGCATCCTGGACGAGGGCCGCATCGCCATCGCGGCGCTCGCCACCGGTCTGGCGCAGGGCTGTGTGGACGAGTCGGTGAAGTACGCGAAGGAGCGGCACGCCTTCGGCCGGCCGATCGGCTCCAACCAGGCCGTCCAGTTCAAGATCGCCGACATGGAGATGAAGGCCCACACGGCCCGCCTGGCGTGGCGGGACGCGGCCTCGCGGCTGGTGGCCGGCGAGCCGTTCAAGAAGGAGGCGGCGCTGGCCAAGCTGTACTCCTCGACGGTCGCCGTCGACAACGCCCGTGACGCCACCCAGATCCACGGCGGCTACGGCTTCATGAACGAGTATCCGGTGGCGCGCATGTGGCGTGACTCCAAGATCCTGGAGATCGGCGAGGGCACGAGCGAGGTGCAGCGCATGCTGATCGCGCGGGAGCTGGGCCTGACCGGCTGAACCCCGGGACGGCGGTGGGGCGCACCATCCCCCTGGACATCGAGTGAGGTTAGGCTAACCTGACCTTCGAACCAGTCCGGTGGGCGCCCCACCCTGTTCCGAAAGCAGCCGAGCCATGCCCAACGTCCGTACGACGTCCTCCCCTTCCCGCCGCGGCCTGCTCGCCGCCGGCGGCGCCCTCGCTCTCGGTGCCGCACTCGCCGCCTGCGGGGACGACAAGGGCAAGGACGCGGGCTCCGGCAAGGGGACGACGGCCGCCAAGTCCGGCCCCTGGTCCTTCACGGACGACCGCAGGAAGACCGTGAAGCTGGACAAGGTCCCCGCGAACATCGTCGCCTTCACCGGTGTCGGTGCCGCGCTGTACGACTACGGCGTGCAGGTCAAGGGCGTGTTCGGCCCGACGAGGACCACGGACGGCAAGCCCGACGTCCAGGCCGGCGACATGGACGTCAGCAAGGTGACGGTCCTCGGCAACACCTGGGGCCAGTTCAAGATCGAGAAGTACGCGGCCCTCGCGCCGGACGTGCTGATCTCCACGATGTTCGACTCCGCCGGCACGCTCTGGTACGTCCCGGACGAGTCGAAGGACAAGATCGCCCAGCTCGCCCCGAGCGTGGGCATCTCCGTCTACGACCGTCAGCTCCCGCAGTCGCTGCAGCGCATGTGGCAGCTGGCCGAGTCGCTCGGCGGCGACATGAAGGCCGCCAAGGCCACGGCCGCCAAGAAGCGCTTCGAGGAGGCGGCCGCCCGCCTGCGCGCCGCGGCCAAGGCCAAGCCCGGGATCAAGGTCATGGCCGGCTCCGCGAGCGACCAGCTCTTCTACGTCTCCGGCACCAACCTCTCCATCGACCTGGAGTACTTCAAGGCCCTCGGCGTGAACTTCGTCGAGCCCCCGGAGAGCGCCAAGGCCAAGGGCGGCGGCTGGTACGAGTCGCTGAGCTGGGAGAACGTCGACAAGTACCAGGCCGACATCATCATGATGGACGACCGCTCCTCGACCATCCAGCCCGCCGACATCACCAAGGCGACCTGGAAGAAGCTCCCCGCGGTCAAAGCCGGCCAGGTCATCTCCCGCTCCCCCGAGCCGATCCTGTCCTACGACAAGTGCGTCCCGCTCCTGACGACTCTGGCCGAGGCGCTGGAGAAGGCCGAGAAGGTCGCCTGACCCCCTCGGGTGCCACCCCTGACAAAGCCCTGAATCCCACGCTCAGGAGCCACACATGACGACGGCCGTAGCCGCCCCGTTCCGTTTCTTCTCCCTCCGGGTCGTACGGACGAGGCGGCTCGGCCCGTCTCTGGTCCGGGTCACCTTCGCCGGTGCCGACCTGCACGCCTTCCACTCCGACGGGCGGGACCAGTCCCTGTCCCTGTTCCTGCCGCACCCCGGCCAGAGTGACCCCGTGGTCCCGCTGGAGCTGGGCGACGGCTGGTGGCAGGGCTGGCGCGAACTGCCCGACGACGTAAGGGCGGTCATGCGCTCGTACACCCTGCGGGCGCTGCGCCGGGACGCCGGCGGCGGCACCCGCGAGATCGACATCGACTTCGCGCTGCACGGCGTCGAGCCCGGCGCGGCCGTCCCCGCGGGCCCCGCCTCCCGCTGGGCCTCCCGCGCCACGGCCGGGGACCGGGTCCTGCTGCTCGGACCGGCCGTCGCCGACAACCGCGCGATCCGCTTCCGCCCGCCCGGGGACACGGACCTCGTGGTGCTGTGGGGCGACGCGACCGCCGTACCCGCGGCCACCGCGATCCTCGAGTCCCTGCCGGCCGGCACCCGGGCACGCGCCTGGCTGGAGGTGCCGCACGCCGGTGACGTCCAGGACGTGGTGACGCGGGCGGACGCGGAGCTCACGTGGCTCGTACGGCACGACGGCTCCCCCATGGCCGTCGATGCCGTACGAGCCGCCCGGCTCCCCCTCGCCGAGCGGCCCTACGTCTGGATCGCCGGCGAGTCCGGGCAGGTGAAGGCGCTGCGCCGGCACTTCGTCGGTGAGCGCGGGATCGACCGGCGGCGGGTGACGTTCGTCGGCTACTGGCGCCGGGGCCTGACGGAGGAACAGCTCCGCGCCGCGGAGTAGCCCCGGCCCGACGTGACGCCGGTCACGGGAGGGGTGTGTTTCGAACCGAACAACTTAGGTTAGGCTTACCTAAGTTGGTGTCGCGATCACCGGCCTCTCCCGTTCCCCGCACGGACTGTCCCCTCGGAGGACCCCCACATGCGCTCGCACCTGCTCAATGGCCTCACCGCGGAGCACTACCGCCGCTCCGTGACCGAAGGAGTCGAGCGGGTGGCGGCCAAACTCGCCACCACCGACCGTCCGTTCACCGGCGTCTCCGTGGACGCCCTCGCCCCCGACATCGACGCGATCGACCTGGACCGGCCGCTGGGTGACACCACGGCCGTCCTGGACGAGCTGGAGAACGTCTACCTGCGGGACGCGGTCTACTTCCACCACCCCCGCTACCTGGCCCACCTCAACTGCCCGGTCGTCATCCCCGCGGTGCTCGGCGAGGCCGTGCTCTCCGCCGTCAACTCCTCCCTGGACACCTGGGACCAGTCGGCCGGCGGCACCCTGATCGAGCGCCGGCTCGTCGACTGGACGGCCGCCCGCATCGGCCTCGGCCCGGCCGCGGACGGCGTGTTCACCTCCGGCGGCACGCAGTCCAACCTCCAGGCGCTGCTGCTGGCACGGGAGGAGGCCAAGAGCCGGGACCTCGGCCGGCTGCGCGTCTTCGCCTCCGAGGTCAGCCACTTCAGCGTGAAGAAGTCCGCCAAACTCCTCGGCCTCGGCCCGGACGCCGTGGTCGTCGTCCCCGTCGACCACGACAAGCGCATGCAGACGGTCGCCCTCGCCCGCGAGCTGGAGCGCTGCGCCGAGGACGGCCTGGTCCCCATGGCCGTCGTCGCCACCGCCGGCACCACCGACTTCGGCTCCATCGACCCGCTGCCCGAGATCGCCGGGCTGTGCGCCCAGTACGGCGTCTGGATGCACGTGGACGCCGCCTACGGCTGCGGACTGCTCGCCTCGCTGAAGTACCGGGACCGCATCGACGGCATCGAGCGCGCCGACTCGGTCACCGTCGACTACCACAAGTCCTTCTTCCAGCCCGTGAGTTCGTCCGCCGTGCTGGTCCGGGACGCGGCCACCCTGAGGCACGCCACCTACCACGCGGAGTACCTCAACCCGCGCCGCATGGTGCAGGAACGTATTCCCAACCAGGTCGACAAGTCCCTGCAGACCACCCGCCGCTTCGACGCCCTCAAGCTGTGGCTGACGCTGCGCACCATGGGCGCCGACGGCATCGGGCAGCTCTTCGACGAGGTCTGCGACCTCGCGCGGGAGGGCTGGACGCTGCTGGCCGCCGACCCCCGCTACGACGTGGTCGTCGAGCCCTCGCTGTCCACCCTCGTCTTCCGCTACGTCCCGGCGGCCGTCACCGACCCCGCCGAGATCGACCGGGCCAACCTGTACGCCCGCAAGGCCCTGTTCGCCTCCGGTGACGCCGTCGTCGCGGGCACCAAGGTCGGCGGCCGCCACTACCTGAAGTTCACCCTGCTCAACCCCGAGACGACGACGGCCGACATCGCCGCCGTCCTTGACCTGATCGCCGGCCATGCCGAGCAGTACCTGGGAGAGTCCCTTGACCGCGCGTCCTGAAGCCCACCACAAGACCTACGACTTCGTGGGGATCGGGCTCGGCCCCTTCAACCTCGGCCTCGCCTGCCTGACCGAGCCGATCGCCGAGCTGAACGGCGTCTTCCTGGAGTCCAAGCCGGACTTCGAGTGGCACGCGGGCATGTTCCTCGACGGCGCCCACCTGCAGACGCCGTTCATGTCGGACCTGGTCACCCTCGCCGACCCGACCTCGCCGTACTCCTTCCTCAGCTACCTGAAGGAGAAGGGCAGACTGTACTCGTTCTACATCCGCGAGAACTTCTACCCGCTGCGGGTCGAGTACGACGACTACTGCCGCTGGGCGGCGAGCCAGCTGAGCAGCGTCCGCTTCGGCACGACGGTCACCGAGGTGACGTACGAGGACGACCGGTACGTCGTGCGGACCGCGGCCGGCGACACCTTCCGCGCCCGCCACCTGGTCCTCGGCACCGGGACGGCCCCCTACGTCCCCGAGGCGTGCCGGGACCTCGGCGGGGACTTCCTGCACAACGCGCAGTACATGCACCGCAAGGCGGAGCTCCAGGCGAAGAAGTCCATCACCGTCGTGGGCAGCGGCCAGAGCGCGGCGGAGATCTACTACGAGCTGCTCTCCGAGATCGACGCCCACGGCTACCAGCTCAACTGGGTGACCCGCTCCCCGCGGTTCTTCCCGCTGGAGTACACCAAGCTGACGCTGGAGATGACCTCCCCGGACTACATCGACTACTTCCGCGCGCTGCCCGAGGAGACCCGCTACCGGCTGGAGAAGCAGCAGAAGGGCCTGTTCAAGGGCATCAACTCGGACCTCATCGACGCGATCTACGACCTGCTCTACCAGAAGCACGTCGAGAGCGGCGACCGCCCGGTCCCCACCCGACTGCTCACCAACTCCTCGCTGGTCACCGCGTCCTACGCCGACGGCGCCTACTCCCTCGGCTTCCACCAGGACGAGCAGGGCAAGGACTTCGGGATCCGCACGGAGGGCCTGCTGCTGGCCACCGGCTACCACTACGAGCCGCCGGCCTTCCTCGCGCCCGTCCGCGACCGGCTGCGCCTCGACGGCCACGGCCGCTTCGACGTCGCCCGCAACTACTCCATCGACACCACCGGCCGCGGGGTCTTCCTCCAGAACGCCGGCGTCCACACGCACAGCATCACCAGCCCCGACCTGGGCATGGGCGCGTACCGGAACGCGTACATCATCCGCGAGCTGCTCGGCAGCGAGTACTACCCGGTCGAGAAGTCCATCGCCTTCCAGGAGTTCGCCGCATGACCACGAAGGACCTGACCTTCACCGTCCGTCCCCTCGACCCGCTGAAGGACGCCGAGCTGCTGCACGGCTGGGTGACCCACCCCAAGTCGGCGTTCTGGATGATGCAGGACGCGAGACTGGAGGACGTCGAGCGGGCCTACATGGAGATCGCCGCCGACGAGCACCACCACGCCTTCCTCGGCCTGCACGAGGGCAGGCCCGCCTTCCTGATGGAGAAGTACGACCCCGCCCACCGGGAGCTGGCCGGGCTGTACGAGCCCGAGCCCGGCGACGTCGGCATGCACTTCCTGGTCGCGCCGACCGACACCCCCGTGCACGGGTTCACCCGGGCCGTCATCACCGCCGTGATGGCGTTCCTCTTCGAGGACCCGGCGACCCGGCGGGTCGTGGTCGAGCCGGACGTGCGCAACACGGCCGTGCACGCCCTGAACGCCGCCGTCGGGTTCGTGCCCGAGCGGGAGATCCGCAAGCCGGAGAAGCAGGCGCTGCTGAGCTTCTGCACCCGGGAGCAGTTCACGAAGGCGGTGGCCGCGTGAGTCTCGCCGACACCGTGGCCCACCTCTCCCCCGAGCGCTGGGAGACCGCCGGCCGCCTGCTGATCCGCAAGGCCCTCGCCGAGTTCGCGCACGAGCGCCTGATCACGCCGGAACCCGAGGGCGGCGGTTACGTCGTCCGCAGCGACGACGGGCTCACCGCCTACCGGTTCACCGCCGTCCGCCGGGCCCTCGACCACTGGCAGATCGACGCCCCCTCCATCACCCGGCACCACGACGGCGTCGAGGTCCCGCTCGCGCCGCTGGACTTCTTCATCGAGCTGAAGGAGTCCCTGGGGCTGAGCGACGAGATCCTGCCGGTGTACCTGGAGGAGATCTCCTCCACCCTCTCCAGCACCTGCTACAAGCTCACCAAGCCGAGGACGACCTCCGCCGAGCTGGCCCGCGGCGGCTTCCAGGACGTCGAGACCGGGATGACCGAGGGCCACCCCTGCTTCGTCGCGAACAACGGACGGCTCGGCTTCGGCGTCCACGAGTACCTGTCCTACGCCCCGGAGACCGCGAGCCCCGTCCGGCTGGTGTGGCTGGCCGCGCACCGCTCCCGGGCCGCGTTCACGGCGGGCGTCGGGATCGAGTACGAGGACTTCGTCCGGCAGGAGCTGGGCGAGGCGACCGTCGAGAGGTTCCACCGGCAGCTGACCGATCTGGGTCTCGACCCCGCCGACTACCTCCTCATCCCCGTCCACCCCTGGCAGTGGTGGAACAAGCTCGGCGTCACCTTCGCCGCCGAGGTCGCACGCCGGTACCTGGTGTGCCTCGGCGAGGGCGACGACGAGTACCTGGCCCAGCAGTCCATCCGGACCTTCTTCAACACCGGCGACCCGCGCAAGCACTATGTGAAGACGGCCCTGTCGGTCCTCAACATGGGCTTCATGCGCGGCCTCTCGGCCGCCTACATGGAGGCCACGCCGGCGATCAACGACTGGCTGGCCCAGCTGATCGAGAACGACCCGGTGCTGAAGTCGACCGGCCTGTCGATCATCCGCGAGCGGGCGGCCGTCGGCTACCGACACCTGGAGTACGAGCGGGCGACGGACCGCTACTCGCCGTACCGCAAGATGCTCGCCGCGCTGTGGCGGGAGAGCCCCGTGCCGTCGCTCAGGGACGGCGAGTCCCTCGCGACCATGGCCTCCCTGCTGCACGTGGACCACGAGGGCGCCTCCTTCGCGGGCGCCCTGATCGAGCGGTCGGGCCTGGCCCCGGCGGAGTGGCTGCGGCAGTACCTGCGGGCCTACTACACCCCGCTGCTGCACAGCTTCTACGCCTACGACCTGGTGTACATGCCGCACGGCGAGAACGTCGTCCTGGTGCTGGCGGACGGGGTCGTGCGGCGAGCGGTCTACAAGGACATCGCCGAGGAGATCGCGGTGATGGACCCGGACGCCGTCCTGCCGCCCGAGGTCCGCAGGATCCGGGTCGAGGTCCCGGACGACACCAAGCTGCTGTCGATCTTCACGGACGTCTTCGACTGCTTCTTCCGGTTCCTCGCCGCCCACCTCGCCGCCGAGGGCGTCCTGGAGGAGGACGGCTTCTGGCGCACGGTCGCCGAGGTCACCCGCGAGTACCAGGAGTCGAACCCCGAACTCGCCGACAGGTTCCGGCAGTACGACATGTTCGCCCCGGAGTTCGCGCTGTCCTGCCTCAACCGGCTCCAACTGCGCAACAACCGGCAGATGGTGGACCTCGCCGATCCGTCCGGCGCGCTCCAGCTGGTGGGAACCCTCGAGAACCCGCTGGCAGGCCGGTGACGGCGCACCGACGGACGGGCACCCCGGAGTACGGTCCTTCGGGGTGCCCGTCGTTCGGCCGGGGCGGTCAGCGCTTCGGCCAGGGGACCTGCGGCGACCGGTAGTAGTGGATGCCGAGGGCGTCCCAGCGCGGTCCCTGGGCGGCCAGCCGCACCTTGTAGCCGTTCCAGCCGTGGGTGGCCGCCGGCGACCAGCCCAGCTCGGCCGCTCCCGCCAGCCGCGGGAACGCCAGGTACTCGATGTCGGCGGACGTCTTCACGGTCTCCGTCCACAGGGGTGCCTCGACGCCCCGGATCGCGGACGCCGGGGCTCCCGGCAGATAGGCGCCCGGGTTCCAGTCGTAGGACCGCTTCACCTCCACCATGCCCGCCCACTTCGTGCCCAGCCTGGTGTCCTTCGTGTACTTCATGTCGAGGTAGACCCGGTCGGCCGGGGACAGGACCAGCCCGGTGCCGTGCCGGGCGGCCTCGGCGACCTGGGCCTTCTCCGCCGCGGCGGTGCCGTCGAGGCCCCAGTACTGGGCGAGGGCGCCCGCGGCCGGGTGGGCGCCGGTGAGCTGGTGCCAGCCGACGGCCTTCTTGCCGTACTTGGCCACGACCGGCTGCACGCGGTCCATGAACCTCACGTAGTCGGCGTGGCCGGTGGAGTGCGCCTCGTCGCCGCCGATGTGGAGGTAGCGGCCCGGCGTGATCGCCGCCAGCTCCCTGATCACGTCGTCCACGAAGTCGTAGGTGACCGCCTTGGGCACGCACAGCGAGCTGAAGCCGACCTGGGTGCCCGTGTACAGCGGGGGTGCCACGCCGTCGCAGTTGAGCTGCGCGTACGAGGAGAGCGCCGCGTTGGTGTGGCCGGGCATGTCGATCTCGGGGACGACCTCCAGGTAGCGGGAGGCCGCGTACCGGACGATCTCCTGGTAGTCGGCCTTGCTGAAGTGGCCGCCCCTGCCGCCGCCGACCTGGGTGGAGCCGCCGTGGGTGGCCAGGCGGGGCCAGGAGTCGACGGCGATCCGCCAGCCCTGGTCGTCGCTGAGGTGCAGGTGCAGCTCGTTGATCTTGTAGAGCGCCAGCTGGTCGATGTAGCGCTTGACCTGCGTGACGGTGAAGAAGTGCCGGGAGACGTCCAGCATGGCGCCTCGGTAGGAGTACCGGGGGCGGTCCTCGATCGTGCCACCGGCGATCTGCCAGGTACCGGACTGGACGGTCTTCCTCTCGACGGCGGCCGGGAGGAGCTGGCGCAGGGTCTGGACGCCGTGGAAGAGGCCGGCGGGGGCGCTCGCGGTGATCGTGACACCCCCCGGGCCGCTCTGCAGCCGGTAGCCCTCCGCCCCGAAGCCGCCCTGGACCAGGTGGAGTCGGATGCCGCCGGTGCCCTGCTCGGTGAGCGGCAGCGGGTAGCCGGTGGAGGGCCGCAGGATGCCGGTGAGGTACGTACCGATCCGGCGGACCTCGGCGGAGCCGTCGACCCGGACGCCGGTGGTGCGGGTGATGCGGTACGGGGCGCCACCGGCTCTGACCGAGTCCGGTGCCGGGACCACCCGGTCCAGCGGGGCCGGGGCGGCCGCGGGCGCCGGGTGGGCCGCGCCGAGGGTGAGGACCCCGGCCGCCGCCACGAGCAGCAGCGATCCGAGGATGCGGGGTGTCCGGGGAGTCGTGCTGTGGTTCCGTCTCACATGCGCTCCCGTCAGATGAGGCGACTGTCCGCTGTGTTGACCGTCGGACGTGGTCGAGACCACTCTCCCGCAGATCCGGTGAAACAATCCCCGCATGGTGGAAATCATCCAGAAGGACGGCACCTGGGTCTTCGACGGCGATGTCCTGCGGCTCACTCCGGGCCGGGACCGGAACGTGAGCCCCCTCCGCCGCGAGCTGGGTGAACTCGTCGTGCCGCTGGGCGCGTCGGCCGGTGTCTCCTTCGAGCAGGGCCGGCGGTCGGGACGGCTGAGGCTGCGGCTGCGCGACGGCGCCGATCCGCTGCTGCACGCCACCGGCGGCCGGCTCACCGAGGCGAACGACCCCTATCAGCTGGCCGTCGAAGCGGACCGGTACGGCGTCGCCGAGTACCTCGCCGACGAGGTCCGCAACGCCCTGCTGCTGGACGGGGTTTCGCCCGACCCGGTCGGCTCCTACCTGCTGCCGGGGCCGTCGCTGCCGGTGTCCGCGTCCGCCGGGGACGGCACGGCCGGTTTCGACGGGGAGCGGGTGCGGCTGGAGTGGAACTGGAAGACGGAGGACGCCAAGGCCGCCACCGGCCCCCGGTCGATCCCGCTCGCGGAGATCACCGGCGTGGAGTGGCAGCCGGCGGCCGGGCTGGAGAACGGGTATCTGCGGTTCCGGGTGCGGGCAGCCCCCGTCACGGCACCGCCGAAGTACGACCCGAACGCGGTGGAGCTGTGGGGCTTCAAGAAGGACCCGCTGATGGCGCTGGTCGCGGCCGCGGTCCAGGCCCGGCTGCCGCACCCGTCGGCGCCCGCCGCCGGTGGGCACGCCGTCCTCCCGAAGCAGCTGCCGCCGGCCGGGGAACCGGCCGGTGACGGCCACGACGCACTGCTCCGGCGGCTGCGCGAGCTGGGTGAACTGCATCGCGACGGTGTGCTGACGGACGACGAGTTCACGCTGGCCAAGCAGGCGGTCCTCAAGCGCCTGTGAGGACCGCCCACTCGTACGAAGCGGCTACTTCGCCCGGCGGGACACCGTGAAGTGGTCGATGCGGTCGCCGGTCTCGGCGATGCCCGACACCTTCAGCGTGGCCTGCCGGCCCTTCGGCGCGGGCACGACGTCCACCCGCAGGAAGGAGTAGTTGAGGTAGCGCACCCGGGACCAGGCGACGGTCTCGTCGACCTTGCCGTCCTTGGTGTTGATGAACGAGGCGACCGAGTCGACCTCGTGCTCGTGGCCCTCGTAGGAGTCCGGGGCGGAGAAGGCGTAGAGGCTGCGCCCCGCCGCGCCCGCGGTGACGTAGACCACACCCTCGGTCTCGGGGTAGGCCGTGCCGCCGATCGGCAGCTTCTTGGTGACCTTGTCGCCCTTGATGACGTCGGTGCGCTCGTACTGGTGGTTGTGGCCGTTGATGACGAGGTCCACCGTGTACTTCTCGAACAGCGGCACCCACTCCTGGCGCACGCCCCCCTCCGAGGCGTGCGCGGTGGAGGTGCAGTAGGCGCAGTGATGGAAGAAGACCACGACGAAGTCGACGTCCTTCGACGCGCGGAACTTCTTCAGCTGCCCTTCCAGCCAGTTCGTCTGGGTTCCTCCGGAGATGCCGAGATTCGCCGGGATCTCGAAGGAGATGTCGTTGGCGTCCAGCGAGATGACCGCGGTGTTGCCGTAGACGAAGGAGTACACGCCCGGCAGGTTGCCGGCGTCCGGGCCGTTGTCCGGGAGGGTCCAGCGGGCCTCCTCGCCGCCGTAGCCGTTCGGCGAGTACCAGGCCTCCATGTCGTGGTTGCCGTACGCGGGCATCCACGGCACCTGCTTGGCGACGGACTCGGTCTGGTACAGGAACTGGTCCCAGGTGCGCGAGTCGAAGCCGGTGTCGGTGGTCCTGCCCTGGCCGGCCGGGTCGCCGTAGGCGATGTCACCGGCGTGCAGGTGGAAGGCCGGGTTCTGGCCGAGGATCAGGGCGTTGTTGGCCAGGCCGTGGTAGCCGACGCCTTCGTCGCCGAAGGCGGTGAAGGTGAACGGCTCCTTGTGCGCCGGGGCGGTGGTGAAGGTGCCCAGGGTGCCCGCCAGGTGCGGCTCGGCCGGGTCGAAGCCGTGGTGGCCGACGCCGTAGTAGTAGGTCCGGCCCGGGCGCAGGTGGGTGAGCTTGGCGTGCAGGTAGTACTGGGTGCGGTCGCCGCTCGCGCCGACACCGGCCGGGGTGTAGAGGGTGCGGACCTCGGCGTCGATCCTGCGCGAGAGGTCCCAGGGGTGGGCGCCGATGCGGATGAAGGGCTTCTTCACCGCGACCGGGACCTGCCAGGAGACGGTGACCTCGGTCCGCGGGTCGTTGCCGAAGGCCAGGTGGCGGCCGAAGGGGGCGACGAGGGAGCCGTCGACCGACTCGGCCGTGGCGGCGGTGCGCTGCGTGGGCACGGCCGCCCGGGCGGTGGCGCCCGGCACGAACGCGCCACCCGCGACGGCGCCCAGCGTGACGGCGCCGCCCCTGATCATGGTGCGCCGCGAGAATCTGGCGCGCAGGTACTCATGCCGCTCGGCCATGCTCATGCGCTCGGCCAGCGTCTCGGGTACGCCCATACGAGGAATGTCCATGACGTCCGAAACTCGTGGCCCGGGGCAACGAGACGCAAGACACAGGATGGACAGCTTGCGAACAGCGCCCCATAAGAGATTCAACATGCTCCTGCCCGAAATCGGGCACGATTCTTGCGAAACGGCGGCCGGTGCCCGAGGATCTACCGGGTGCACGACGAACTCGTTGATCATCTGTCGCGGTCCACGCCCCTGAGCCGGGGCGAGGCACTGCGGGTGATCCAGGACGTGCTCGCCTTCTTCGACGAGACGACCTCCGAGTTCGTCCGTCGCCGCCACCGTGAACTGCAGGCCCAGGGCCTGGTGAACACGGAGATCTTCGACCGGATCGAGGCGGACCTGAAATACCGGGCGGTGGCGCCGCCGGAGCTGACGCTCAGGCAGCTGCGCCGCATGGTCTACGGCTGAGAACAGCCGGACCGGACCGAGCGACAGTCAAGGGATACCTCTATATATGTGCGGAATCGTCGGATACATCGGGAAGCGTGACGTCGCGCCCCTCCTCCTGGAGGGCCTGCAGCGGCTGGAGTACCGCGGCTACGACTCCGCGGGCATCGTCGTCACCTCCCCGAAGGCGCCCGGCCTGAAGATGGTCAAGGCCAAGGGCCGGGTGCGCGATCTGGAGGCCAAGGTCCCGGCGCGCTTCAAGGGCACCACCGGTATCGCCCACACCCGCTGGGCCACCCACGGCGCCCCCTCCGACGTGAACGCCCACCCGCACATGTCGGCCGACAGCAAGGTCGCCGTCGTGCACAACGGCATCATCGACAACGCCACGGACCTGCGCCGCAAGCTGGAGGCGGACGGTGTCGAGTTCCTCTCCGAGACCGACACCGAGGTCCTCACCCACCTCATCGCCCGCTCGCAGGCCGAGAAGCTGGAGGACAAGGTCCGCCAGGCGGTCCGCCTGATCGAGGGCACGTACGGCATCGCCGTGCTGCACGCCGACTTCCCCGACCGGATCGTGGTGGCCCGCAACGGCTCCCCGGTCGTCCTCGGCATCGGCGAGAAGGAGATGTTCGTCGCCTCGGACATCGCCGCGCTGGTCATGCACACCCGGCAGATAGTGACCCTCGACGACGGCGAGATGGCCACCCTCAAGGCCGACGACTTCCGCACCTACACCACCGAGGGCACCCGTACGACGGCCGAGCCCACCACGGTGGAGTGGGAGGCCGAGTCGTACGACATGGGCGGCCACGACACCTACATGCACAAGGAGATCTTCGAGCAGGCCGACGCGGTCGACCGCGTGCTGCGCGGCCGCATCGACGACCGGTTCTCCACCGTGCACCTCGGCGGCCTCAACCTGGACGCCCGCGAGGCCCGGCAGATCCGCCGTGTGAAGATCCTCGGCTGCGGCACCTCGTACCACGCGGGCATGATCGGCGCCCAGATGATCGAGGAGCTGGCCCGCATCCCCGCCGACGCCGAGCCCGCCTCCGAGTTCCGCTACCGCAACGCGGTGGTCGACCCCGACACCCTCTACGTGGCCGTCTCCCAGTCCGGTGAGACGTACGACGTGCTCGCCGCCGTCCAGGAACTCAAGCGCAAGGGCGCCCGGGTCTTCGGTGTCGTCAACGTGGTCGGCTCGGCGATCGCCCGCGAGGCGGACGCCGGCATCTACGTGCACGCCGGCCCCGAGGTCTGCGTGGTGTCGACCAAGTGCTTCACCAACATGACGGTCGCCTTCGCGCTGCTCGCCCTGCACCTCGGCCGCACCCGTGACCTCTCGGTCCGCGACGGCAAGCGGATCATCGAGGGCCTGCGGAAGCTGCCCGGGCAGATCACCGAGATGCTCAAGCAGGAGGAGCAGATCAAGGAGCTGGCCGAGCTGTACGCCGACGCCCGCTCGATGCTCTTCATCGGCCGGGTCCGCGGCTACCCGGTGGCCCGCGAGGCCTCGTTGAAGCTCAAGGAGGTCTCCTACATCCACGCCGAGGCCTACCCCGCCTCCGAGCTGAAGCACGGTCCGCTGGCGCTCATCGAGCCGGCCCTCCCCACGGTCGCGATCGTCCCCGACGACGACCTGCTGGAGAAGAACCGCGCGGCCCTGGAGGAGATCAAGGCACGCGAGGGCAAGATCCTGGCGGTGGCCCACCAGCACCAGGAGAAGGCCGACCAGACGATCATCGTGCCCAAGAACGAGGACGAGCTCGACCCCATCCTCATGGGCATCCCGCTCCAGCTCCTCGCCTACCACACGGCGAAGGCCCTGGGCCGCGACATCGACAAGCCGCGGAACCTCGCCAAGTCGGTGACGGTCGAGTAGTACCCGCTCACGAACGGACCCCCGCGTGTGCCACCGAACACGCGGGGGTCCTTCCGGTGCCGCTGTGGATCAGCCGGTGGCCGTCACCCCCCGGCCGGCGGCACGCCGAGGAAGCACGGTGGGCCAGTGCGCGAGAGCCGCGGTCGCCGCGTACCAGGCGACCGCGCCCGAGAGGGCCGCGAGCCAGCCGCCGGCCTTGGTCAGCGCGGAGCTGTCGGCGAAGGCCGCGACGGCCAGCACGAGCATCGCCAGGAACAGCAGCCCGTGGGTGACCTGGCCGAGGGTGTCGCCGCCGGCGACGGTCAACGTGAGTGCCACGAGGGCGAACAGGAGCAGGAACAGCCCGGCCGCGTTCGCCGACCCGGGATCCGACACGGCCCAGGTGAACCAGAGGGCGCCGAGCGCCACGTACCCCACGCCGGAGGCGGTGGAGTCGCGGAGGGCCAGCAGGCCGACGAGGAAGAGGGCGACCCCGCCCACGTAATGGGCGACGGTCACGGCGTCGGAGGTCCCCACGCCGTCGATCACGCCGGTCGTACCGAGCCCGAACGCCAACAGGGTGACACCCAGGGCGAGTCGGCCGACCACAGTGGAACTCACGCTTCCCGCAGAGACGTCGTTGTCCACGGCGGGCTCCCTTCAGCTGTGCAGTTGCGCGGTGAGCGGTATATGCCCT
This sequence comes from Streptomyces sp. NPDC015139, assembly GCF_043079785.1. Lineage (NCBI taxonomy): Bacteria > Bacillati > Actinomycetota > Actinomycetes > Kitasatosporales > Streptomycetaceae > Streptomyces > Streptomyces sp. NPDC015139. Next base: position 246,911 of record NZ_JBIBUW010000007.1, read on the forward strand.
TCACAAGGGCACAAACCACCTCTACGCGCGAGTAGTTTCGCGCTGCACAAAGGAAGTTGACGAGCAGTCGGGAGACCGCGCGACCGCGGTGACCGGGGCGGCGCGTCAGGGGATGACGATCACGGGCCGCTGCGCGCGCTTCGCGAGCCGGCCCGCGACGGAGCCGAAGATCCGGCCCACGAGACCGTGCGTGGAGCCGACGACGATCGCGTCCGCCTCGTACTCCCGCCCCACCTCTTCGAGTTCGTGGCAGATGTCGCCGCCCCGCTCGACCAGGATCCAGGGCACCTCGGCGAGGTAGTCCGCACAGGCCAGTTCGAGCCCCAGCACCTCGGTGCGGTGGTCGGGCACGTCGACGAAGACGGGCGGCTCGCAGCCGGCCCACACGGTGGTGGGCAGCCGGTTGGCCACATGGACGATGATCAGGCCGGACCCGGAGCGATGGGCCATGCCGATCGCGTAGGCGAGGGCGCGCTCACTGGAGGTCGAGCCGTCGAAGCCGACGACCACTCCGTGCCGGAAGGCTGGGTCGCAGGAGGGGCGTGCCTCTGACGCCGCCAGGGGATCGGCCGCCGTGGGATCGGCGACCGGCCGCTTGCGGTCCGCGGGTTCGAAGAATTCGTGACCGGCCATGGCTGTCTCGGCGTTGTGATCCTTTATGGGAGGGGACGCAGTGTGCGGCGAAGTGCTGCGGAGCTGTGTCCGGGAAACATCTTCCCAACCCCATACCCCCAAGGGTACGGCGGCACGCCTCCTGAGCACAGATCCCGCGCACGCTCCGTAAGCGGTCCCCCGACGTCCGTAGGGGTTCACCGGAGCATGCACGAGCGACGCCCGTAACGCAATGGTTGCTGCCCCGTACAGGCGGTTTGCACACGATCACGGGTGCACGGCCGGTGACCGTCCCGTCGAACGGGCGTTGTACCGGGGTGAGCCACCGCCACAGGGAGTACGAGATGCCCGGACCCCGCCCGACCTCCGAGCCGCGCCCGGCCCCGGACACCGCGAGCGACGTGATCCGCTGGGCCGCCTTCAGTTGCGTGCTCGTCCCCGTGGTCCTGCTCTGGTACGGCACCTCGCTGGCCGGCGCGACGGGCACCGCCCTGGGCCTGGCCGCCGTCACCGCCGTGTGCCGGCTGCTGCTGCGTCGCTCCGAGCGCTGCGCCGCGCACCGGTCGGAACGTTGCACCACGCAAAGAGGCGGACGTCACACGCGGGGGCAGACACGGCGGACACCGGTCGACTGACCGGTTTCCGTACCCCCGAGCGCATCTTTTCAGCCAACTTCCGGATACCGCCCCGGAGGGGGCCGAAAGGCCCCCCAACCCCCGTTCCACCTGCACGGAAAGGGTCCAGGGACGGCTGCGCACCCTACGCGGTTTGGCCACTGCGACAAGGCGTACTTCCCAGTGCGGCCCGCGAGTGCAACGCTTCGTGATCGAATGCTTCACGCCAAGTTGTCATGTCGACAATCCACGGCGTGTCGAACTGGCCACCGTCAGACCGCGGGAGCCAGTAGATTCGATCTTGACTGTCTTTACGGCGGGGGACTCGTGCAGGACCGAGGGGAAACGTGCAGGAGCGACACAACCGAGGAGCCGCGACCACCGAGGGGGGCTTAGCAGTATGAGCCACGACTCCACTGCCGCGCCGGAAGCCGCGGCCCGGAAACTCTCCGGGCGACGCCGCAAGGAGATCGTCGCGGTGCTGCTGTTCAGCGGCGGCCCCATCTTCGAGAGTTCCATTCCGCTTTCGGTGTTCGGGATCGACCGCCAGGACGCCGGAGTGCCGCGCTACCGACTACTGGTGTGCGCCGGCGAGGAAGGCCCGCTGCGGACCACAGGGGGCCTGGAACTCACCGCGCCGCATGGGCTGGAGGCGATCTCCCGTGCCGGGACGGTCGTCGTGCCGGCCTGGCGTTCGATCACCTCGCCGCCGCCGGAGGAAGCGCTCGACGCGCTGCGCAGAGCGCACGAGGAGGGTGCCCGCATCGTGGGCCTCTGCACGGGTGCCTTCGTGCTCGCGGCGGCCGGACTGCTGGACGGACGGCCGGCGACGACCCACTGGATGTACGCACCGACGCTGGCCAAGCGCTATCCGTCGGTGCACGTCGATCCACGGGAGCTGTTCGTCGACGACGGCGATGTGCTGACGTCGGCCGGTACGGCCGCGGGGATCGACCTGTGTCTGCACATCGTGCGGACCGACCACGGCAACGAGGCGGCCGGCGCGCTGGCCCGGCGTCTGGTGGTGCCACCGCGCCGCAGCGGCGGTCAGGAGCGCTATCTCGACAGGTCTTTACCCGAGGAGATCGGCGCCGACCCGCTCGCCGAGGTCGTCGCCTGGGCGCTGGAACACCTCCACGAGCAGTTCGACGTGGAGACGCTGGCGGCACGCGCCTACATGAGCCGCCGTACGTTCGACCGCCGGTTCCGCTCGCTGACCGGCAGCGCACCGCTGCAGTGGCTGATCACGCAGCGGGTGCTGCAGGCGCAGCGGCTGCTGGAGACGTCGGACTACTCCGTGGACGAGGTGGCGGGCCGGTGCGGCTTCCGCTCCCCCGTCGCGCTGCGCGGGCACTTCCGCCGCCAGCTCGGCTCGTCCCCGGCCGCCTACCGGGCCGCCTACCGGGCCCGCCGGCCGCAGGGCGACCGGCCGGGTGATCCGGACGCCCTGTCGGCTCCCGGCCACCAGGGACAGCCCGCGGGTCTGCCCGGCGGCCCGGGACCGCTGGGTCATGTGCCGGCCATGCTGCACCCGGACAACGGGGTGCCGATGCAGAGCCGCCGCACGGCCGGTGCGGTGAGCCTGCTGCCGGGTCCGCGCAGCGGCAGCTGAGCGAGGAACGCGAGGGGGCGGAGTCCGACTCCGCCCCCTTTGCCGTGGCCGCGGCCACCGGGTCACCGCATGCCCGGTCCGGCGCGGCGCGGCGCGCCGTAAGGTGAGACACATGAACGATCGCATGGTGTGGATCGACTGCGAGATGACCGGCCTCTCGCTGTCCGACGACGCTCTCATCGAGGTGGCCGCCCTCGTCACCGACTCCGAGCTGAACGTACTCGGCGAGGGAGTGGACATCGTCATCCGTCCGCCGGACCGGGCACTGGAGACGATGCCGGAGGTGGTGCGTCAGATGCACACCGCGTCCGGGCTGCTCGCCGAACTGGCGAACGGCACGACCCTGGCGGACGCCGAGGAGCAGGTCCTCGCCTATGTCCGCGAGCACGTCAAGGAGCCCGGCAAGGCTCCGCTGTGCGGCAACTCCGTCGGCACCGACCGCGGCTTCCTGCTGCGGGACATGCCGACCCTGGAGGACTACCTCCACTACCGGATCGTGGACGTCTCCTCGATCAAGGAGCTGGCCCGCCGCTGGTACCCGAGGGCGTACTTCAACAGCCCGGAGAAGAACGGCAACCACCGGGCGCTCGCCGACATCCGCGAGTCCATCGCCGAGCTGCGCTACTACCGCGAGGCCGTCTTCGTCCCGCAGCCCGGCCCGGACACCGACACCGCCAGGGCGATCGCCGCCAAGCACGTCGTGCCCGCGCGCTAGTCCCGCCGGGGTCCGTTCGGAAGGCCCGCGCGAAAACCTGTGCGCGAGCACCCCTTCGGACCCTGTAGACTTCTTCTCAGCCGGTCGGGGAGGGCACTCCTCGAAATGCCGGTCATGGTGGGTGTAGCTCAGCTGGTAGAGCACCTGGTTGTGGTCCAGGATGCCGCGGGTTCAAGTCCCGTCACTCACCCTGAGTGATCAGCCGGTGACTCCGTCGAAGGACGGGTCACCGGCTGATTCGTTTTCCCTCCCGTGAGCGCTTCCGGGAGCCGGGCAGGCCCGGCATCCGGGCGGATCTCCGGGACGCCCCCTAGGACGACGCCCGCGTCACCAGCTCCGTCGGCAGCACCGCGTGCCGTCGCTCCAGGTCCCGGGTGGCGGACGGTCGGCGGTCGGCGATCTCCGTCAGAAGCAGGTCGATCATGGCGCGGCCCATCCCCTCTATGGGCTGGCGGACGCTGGTGAGCGGCGGATCCATGTGGCGGGCGATGGCCGAGTCGTCGTAACCGACCAGGGCCACGTCGTCCGGGATGCGGCGGCCCGCCTCGCGCAGCACCTGGCGGGCGCCGGCCGCCATCACGTCCGAGCCGGCGAAGACCGCGTCCAGGTCGGGGTGGCGGCCGAGCAGCACCGACATCGCCCGGCGGCCGCCCTCCTCGGTGAAGTCCCCCGGCTCGACCAGGAGATCGTCCACCTCGTGGCCCGCGTCGCGCAGCGCCTCGCGGTAGCCGTCGACACGGCGCTGGGCGCCGTAGACGTCCAGGCGGCCGGTGATGTGCGCGATCCGCCGGCGGCCCCGGGACAGCAGGTGCTCCACCGCCGAGCGGGCACCTCCGTAGTTGTCGGAGTCCACCGAGGTGAGCGTCTCGCCGGCCGAGCGCGGGCCGCTGATCACGGCCGGGATCTCCAGTTGGGCGAGGAGATCGGGCAGGGGGTCGTCGGCGTGCACCGAGACCAGCAGGACGCCGTCGACGCGGTGGGCCGCGAGGTACTGGGCGAGCCGCTGCCGCTCGCGGTCGCTGCCCGCGAAGATCAGCAGCAACTGCATCTCGGTCTCGGAGAGTTCGGCACCGACACCGCGCAGCATGTCCGAGAAGTACGGCTCCGCGAAGAACCGGGTCTCCGGCTCGGGGACGACGAGCGCGATGGCGTCGGTGCGGTTGGCGGCGAGGGCGCGGGCCGCGGTGTTGGGCACATAGCCGAGTTCGGCGACCGCGGCCTCGACCGCGGCCCGGGTGGCGTCGCTGACCCGGGGCGAGCCGTTGATCACCCGCGACACCGTGCCCCGGCCGACCCCGGCCCGGGCGGCGACTTCCTCGAGCGTGGGCCGCCCACCGCTCCGGCCCCGCCCTCCCTGGCCTGCCATGGGCTCCGCCTCTCTCGCCGCGTCGATCGTGCTGGCCGAATGTAACAGCACCGTTCTCCGTGGTCGCCGCCCGTGTGCGCCCGCCGCCCCGCTGTTCCGGAGGCAGCCGGTCCAGTTAACGTCCCGATAACTGAACGGACTTGGCCCCGTCCCCTCCCTTGACACCCCGCCCCGGACCCGCGACTCTTCAACACATCACTTGTGGGAGCGCTCCCACAGTACCTGACACCTACACATCCCGCACGTTCCCCGCCCGAGCCGCAGCGAGTACGAACGGGCCTCATTCCAGTGCAGTTGGCCGGGGGGTCGGCACGTCAGGCAACAGGAGGACGCAATGCGCACGAGCATCCGCGGGTCACGCAGGCTGGGGGCCCTCGCGGTCGTCGCCGCGCTGGCCACAGGGCTGCTGGCCGGCTGCGCCAACGACTCGGACGACGGCTCGTCGAACTCGGACGGCGGTGGAAACGGCGACGGCAACGGCAGGATCACGCTGACCGTCGGAACCTTCGGCGTCTTCGGCTACAAGCAGGCCGGCCTCTACGACGAGTACATGAAGCTCCACAAGGACATCAACATCAAGGAGAACGTCACCACCCGTACCGACGTCTACTGGCCGAAGGTGCTCACCCGCCTCCAGGCCGGCTCCGGCACCGACGACCTCCAGGCCATCGAGGTCGGCAACATCACCGAGGCCGTGCAGACGCAGGGCGCGAAGTTCGCCGACCTCGGCAAGGACGTCGACAAGTCCCTGTGGCTGGACTGGAAGAACGCCCAGGCCACCACCAAGGACGGCAAGCTCATCGGGCTCGGCACCGACATCGGCCCGATGGCGATCTGCTACCGCAAGGACCTCTTCCAGAAGGCCGGCCTGCCGACCGACCGCACCAAGCTCGCCGACGCCTGGAAGGGCGACTGGGCCAAGTACGTCGACCTCGGCAAGCAGTACATGAAGAAGGCGCCCAAGGGCACCAAGTTCGTGGACTCCGCGTCCTCCGTCTACAACGCGGCCCTCGGCGGCGGGAGCGAGCGGTACTACGACAAGGGCGACAACGTCATCTGGGACAAGTCCGAGGGCGTGAAGACCGCCTGGGACGTCGCGATGAGCGTGGCCACCAGCGACATGTCCGCCAAGCTGAAGCAGTTCGACAAGCCGTGGGACCAGGGCTTCGCCAACGGCACCTTCGCGACCGTGGCCTGCCCGGCCTGGATGATGGGCTACATCGAGCAGAAGTCCGGCGACTCCGGCAAGGGCAACTGGGACGTGGCGGCGGCGCCCACCGCGGCCAACTGGGGCGGCTCCTTCCTCGGGGTGCCGACCGCGGGCAAGCACCAGAAGGAGGCCATCGCCCTCGCGAAGTGGCTGACCGCCCCGGAGCAGCAGGCGAAGGTCTTCGCCAAGCAGGCGAGCTTCCCCTCCACCCCGTCGGCGTACGGCAGCCTGAAGCCGGCCGCGGACACCACCGCGTACTTCTCCGACGCACCGATCACGCAGATCTTCTCCGACTCGGCGAAGACGATCCCGACGCAGTACTTCGGCATCAAGGACCAGCCGATCAACACCGCGCTCACGGACGTCGGCATCCTCCAGGTGGAGCAGAAGGGCAAAACGCCCGCCCAGGGCTGGGACGCCGCGAAGAATGAGATCAAGGACGTGCTCGGCCAGTGACCAGCTCCAAAGAGGCTCTCGCGCATCCCGCGTCGAGCGCCGAGGCCGCGCCCGGCACCCCGCCGGGCGCGGCCCGGGGCGCTCAGGGTCGCGGTACGCCGGCAGGCGCCGACTCCTGGCGCAGCCGGCTGTACCGCTGGGACATGAAGGCGTCGCCGTACGCCTTCGTCGCCCCCTTCTTCCTTCTCTTCGGGGCCTTCTCCCTCGTCCCGCTGCTCTACACGGCCTGGTACTCGCTGCACGACGTGCAGCTGTCGTCCCTGGACCACCAGACCTGGGCGGGCCTGGACAACTACGAGAACCTGCTGTCCTCGGACTTCTTCTGGAACGCCCTGAAGAACACCTTCACCATCGGCCTCATCTCGACCGTTCCGCAGCTGCTGGCCGCGCTCGGGCTGGCGCACCTGCTGAACTACAAGCTGCGCGGCTCCACCGCGTGGCGGGTCGTGATGCTGACCCCGTACGCCACCTCCGTGGCCGCGGCGACCCTGGTGTTCACGCTGCTGTACTCCTGGGACGGCGGCATGATCAACTGGATCCTGCACTTCTTCGGGGTCGACCCGGTCAACTGGCGTGAGTCCGACTGGGGTTCGCAGTTCGCGGTGTCGTCGATCGTGATCTGGCGGTGGACGGGCTACAACGCCCTGATCTACCTCGCGGCCATGCAGGCGATCCCGGCCGATCTGTACGAGTCGGCGGCGCTCGACGGCGCCAACCGCTGGCAGCAGTTCCGGCACGTCACCGTCCCGCAGCTGCGGCCGACGATCCTGTTCACGGTCGTCGTCTCCACCATCGGCGCGACCCAGCTCTTCGGCGAGGTCCTGCTGTTCGGCGGGGTGAGCGGGTCCAAGGGCGGCTCGGAGCACCAGTACCAGACGCTCGGTCTGTACATGTACGACCAGGGCTGGATCATCGGCAACCTCGGCAAGGCGTCCGCGATCGCGTGGTCGATGTTCCTGATCCTGCTGATCGTCGCCGCGGTCAACCTGCTGCTCACCCGACGGCTGAGGAAGTCCCAATGACCACCAGTGAACTGACGCTGCCCCAGGGGCCGGCCAAGGAGCGCCGCCGGCGGGCGACGGGCGCGGGCAAGCAGCTGCACGCGGGCCCGGTGACGTACGTGGTGCTGACGGTGTTCGCCCTCGTGTCGCTGGCTCCGCTGGTGTGGACGGCGATCGCGGCCTCACGCACCGACCGGCGGCTCGCCGAGACCCCGCCGCCGCTGTGGTTCGGCGGCAACCTGTTCAAGAACATGGAGGCCGCCTGGGACCAGGCCGGCCTCGGCACCGCGATGTTCAACTCGGTGCTGGTGGCGGGCACGATCACCGTCAGCACGGTGCTGTTCTCCACGCTCGCCGGTTTCGCCTTCGCCAAGCTGCGGTTCCGGTTCTCGGGCCTGCTGTTGCTGCTGACCATCGGCACGATGATGATCCCGCCGCAGCTGGCCGTCGTACCGCTGTACCTCTGGATGTCGGACCTGGGCTGGTCGAACCAGCTGCAGACGGTGATCCTGCCGAGCCTGGTGACCGCCTTCGGTACGTTCTTCATGCGGCAGTACCTGGTGCAGGCGCTGCCCTCGGAGCTGATCGAGGCGGCCCGGGTGGACGGCGCGAGCAGTCTGCGGATCGTGTGGCACGTCGTCTTCCCGGCGGCCCGGCCCGCGATGGCGGTGCTCGGCCTGCTGACGTTCGTGTTCGCCTGGAACGACTTCCTCTGGCCGATCATCGCCCTCACCCAGCAGAACCCGACCGTGCAGGTGGCCCTGAACTCGCTCGGCACCGGCTATGTCCCGGACCAGGCGGTGATCATGGCGGGCGCACTGCTCGGCACGCTGCCGCTGCTGATCGCCTTCCTGCTGTTCGGCAAGCAGATCGTGGGCGGGATCATGCAGGGCGCGATCAAGGGCTGACGCCCGTTCACCAGGGGCCGGGCCACCGCAGTCCCGGCCCCCCTTCCCGCCCGCGGGCACCGTCTCCTCCCCCCTTACCTCGTCGGTCACCTTCGACCCCCTCTGGGAGCGCTTCCATGCCTGACTCCGTTTCCCCCGTCTCCTTCCCTCCCTCCTTCCTGTGGGGTGCCGCGACCTCCGCGTACCAGATCGAGGGCGCGGTGCGCGAGGGTGGCCGCACCCCCTCGATCTGGGACACCTTCAGTCACACGCCGGGCAGGACGGCGGGCGGCGAGACCGGTGACATCGCTGTCGACCACTACCACCGCTACCGCGACGACGTGGCGCTGATGGCGGAGCTGGGCCTCGGCGCGTACCGCTTCTCCGTCTCCTGGTCCCGGGTGCAGCCGACCGGCCGGGGCCCGGCCGTGCAGGTGGGCCTGGACTTCTACCGCCGGCTGGTCGACGAGCTGCTGGAGCGCGGCATCAAGCCGGCCGTCACCCTCTACCACTGGGACCTGCCGCAGGAGCTGGAGGACGCGGGCGGCTGGCCGGAGCGGGACACCGCGCTCAGGTTCGCCGAGTACGCACAGCTCGTCGGTGAGGCGCTCGGCGACCGGGTGGAGCAGTGGATCACCCTGAACGAGCCCTGGTGCAGCGCCTTCCTGGGCTACGGCTCCGGGGTGCACGCGCCCGGCCGCACCGACCCGGTGGCGTCCCTGCGCGCGGCGCACCACCTCAACCTGGCGCACGGGCTGGGCGTCTCGGCGCTCCGCGCGGTGCTCCCGGCTCGCGACAAGATCGCTGTCAGCCTCAACTCCTCGGTCGTACGGCCCCTTTCCCAGGACCCCGCCGACCTCGCGGCGGCCCGCCGGATCGACGACCTGGCGAACGGCGTCTTCCACGGACCGATGCTGCACGGCGCCTACCCCGAGACCCTGTTCGCCTCGACGGCCTCCCTCACCGACTGGTCGTACGTCCTCGACGGCGACGTCCGCACCATCCACGCGCCCGTGGACGCGCTGGGCCTGAACTACTACACCCCGGCGCTGGTGTCGGCCGCCCCCGGCGAGGTCAGCGGTCCGCGGGCGGACGGCCACGGCGCCAGCGACCACTCCCCCTGGCCGGGCGCCGACGACGTGCTGTTCCACCAGTCGCCGGGCGACCGCACCGAGATGGGCTGGTCGATCGACCCGACGGGCCTGTACGACCTGCTGATGCGCTACTCGCGCGAGGCCCCGGGCCTGCCCCTGTACATCACGGAGAACGGCGCGGCCTACGACGACAAGCCGGAGCCCGACGGCAGCGTCCACGACCCCGAGCGCATCGCCTACCTGCGCGGTCATCTGGCGGAGGTGCGCCGCGCCCTCGCCGACGGCGCGGACGTCCGCGGCTACTACCTGTGGTCCCTGATGGACAACTTCGAGTGGGCGTACGGCTACGACAAGCGGTTCGGCGCGGTGTACGTGGACTACGCGACGCTGGAGCGGACGCCGAAGTCGAGCGCCCGCTGGTACGCCGAGGCGGCGCGGACGGGCGTGCTGCCGCCGGTGGAGCCGGTGGTCTGACACGGAAGAGGGGCGCGGCACTCCCCCCGGAGTGCCGCGCCCCCGCGCCCTGTCGGTGCGGGTCAGCCGATGGTGGCGAACGCCTTGGAGAAGGCGAACCTGTCCTGGGTGACGGAGCTGCAGGTGGCGTCGGCGGTGGGCTTGGTGCCGCCGGCGCACTGCTTGTCGCGGGTCGCGGACCACATGGAGAGCCCGCCGAGTCCCTTGGACTTGGCGAAGCCGGCCAGCTGGGTGGCGTCGTCGACCGTGAAGACCTCGGAGGAGACGTCGTTGACGCCGATCATCGGGGTGACGGCGACCGTCTTCCAGGCGGCGGAGTCGGACAGCCCCAGGACGCTCTTGACCTGTGCCTGGGTGGCCGTCGCCGCCTGCTCGGCGTAGGTGCCCATGTCGCCGCTGTAGGCGGGGCCGTAGTCCATCGCCATGATGTTGACGGTGCCGGTCTCCACGCCGTTGGACTTGGCGTCGGCGAGGAGGTTCACGCCGTCCTGGGTGAGACCCTCGGGCATCACGGGGAGGGTGAAGGAGACGTCCAGGCCCGGGTGCTGCTTCTGGAGCTTGGCGATGGCCTGGGCGCGGCGGGTGTTGGCGGCCGTGTTGGGCAGCGCGCCGCCCTCGACGTCGAAGTCGACCTTGGTCAGCTTGAAGGCGTCGACGGCCTTGCCGTACGCCGCCGCCAGCGCGTCCGCGGAGGAGCAGGTGGTGGCGAGCTCGGAGCCGGAGGCACCGCCGAAGGAGACCCGGACGTCACCGCCCTTGGCGCGCAGCGCGCCGATCTGCGCGGCCACGCCGTCGCCGGTGAGCTCCGTGACGCCGCCCCACTTGGGGGTGCAGCCGCCGCCGTCGGTGACGAAGGCGAGGTTGTAGTTCTTCACGCCGGTCGCGTCGGCGGCGGCCACGAGGTCGAACGCCGGGTAGAGGGAGGTGTCGACGTAGGGGGCGAAGCCGGCGGAGGCGGTGGTGCCGCTGCCGGTGCTCCCCGTGGGCGTGGGGGTCGCGCTCCGGGTGGGGGTGGCCGACGCCGTCGGGGTGGCGGACCCGGTGGGGGCAGGTGTGCCCGTCGGCGACTGGCTCTGCGTGGGCCGGCCGCTGGGTTCGGGGGTCGCACTGCCGTCCGCGGAGCACTGGGCGTCGTCGATACGGCAGCCGGTCGGGTCGCCGTTGCCGTTGACCACGAAGCCGACGGTGACCGACTTGCCGACGGCGAGGCCGTCGGTGTCCCACTTCGCGGGCTTCACGGTGACGTGCCGGCCGCTGACGCTCGACTCGCCGTTCCAGAGCGAGGAGAGCGTGGCGCCCGCCGGGAGGTCGAACTCCAGCGTCCAGGTCTTCTCTGTCGCACCGCTGTTGTTGGTGACGACGTACTGGCCGGTGTAGCCCGTCGACCAGTCGCTGGTCCTGGTGAACGCGGCGTTCACGCCGGCCGCGTTCGCCGTGCCGGTGAGCAGGACCGCGCCGCCACCGACCACCGCGGCGGCCACCAGGCCGCCTATCGCCTTGTTCCTGCCACTGATCCTGCGCCGGTGGGTGCTCATGCGCGTGCCTGCTTTCGCTGTTCACGGGGAGTGAGGTGCGGCAGCACGCTAGCGAGCCGGAATCGGACAAAGCGCCTGATCGGGGCGGCTGTTGACAACCTTAGGGTTCGCTTAAGGAAGCGATCGGGGCCGGTTAAAGGTCGAGACCAATCTGCGGGCGCGGCGTCTCCGCGCGGACCCCCGGTGTCCCCGCCCGGCCGGCCCCCGGCCGTCGAGCTGGAACCAGATGCGCACCTCGGTGCCGCCCAGGACCGAGGAGCCGATGCGGACGTCGCCGCCCGTGGACTCGGCGAGCCGGCGGACGATGTCGAGGCCGAGGCCGGTCGAGCCGGCGGCGCCGGAGCCGCTGCCGCGGGCCATGGCCGCGTCCGGGTCGGGTATGCCGGGGCCCGCGTCCGAGATCAGCACGATCACCGCGTCGTCGCCGTTGTGGACGTCGACGGCGAAGGCGGTGCCCTCGGCGGTGTGCCGGAAGACGTTGCCGAGCAGGGCGTCCAGCGCGGCGGCGAGGTCGGCGCGGGCCACGGGTATGCGCACCGGGCGGTCGACACCGGCCACCCGCCATTTGCGGCCCTCGTCCTCGGCGAGCGCGGACCAGAACTCCATGCGCCGGCGGACCACCTCGGCGGCGTCGCACCCGGCGCCGGGACCGGCCGCCGCCGTCTGCGGTTTGGCCTCGCGCGCGGTGCGGATGATGGTGTCCACCTCGCGCTCCAGCTGGGCGACGGCGGACCGGGTCTGGTCCGCGGCCGGACCGGCGCCGAGGGAGGCCGCGTTCAGCCGGAGCACGGTGAGCGGGGTGCGCAGCCGGTGGGAGAGGTCGGCCGCCAGCTCCCGTTCGTTGGCGAGGAGCTGCACCACCTGGTCGGCCATGGAGTTGAAGGCGACCGCGGCCAGGCGCAGTTCGGCAGGGCCGTCCTCCGGCACCCGGGCGCCCAGCCGGCCCTCGCCCAGTTCGTGGGCGCCCTCGGCCAGCCGCTGGGCGGGGCGCACCATGCGTACACCGAGCCGGTCGGCGACGGCGACCGAGCCGACGATCAGCGCGAGTCCGACGGCGGCGAGCACCGCCCAGGCGGTGGAGACACCGTTGGTCACCTCGGACTCGGGGACGTAGACCTCGACGACCGCGACGCCCGAGCTGAGCGCCACGGGCTGGAGCAGGGTGGAGCCGCCGGGGACGGTGCCGGTGGAGGCGCGGCCCATTCTGCGTACGGCCTGGATGTCGCGGTCGGCGGCGCGCTGCCGGCCGAGGTCGATCGCGGCCCGGCCGCCGCTCGGGGGCAGGTGCACGGCCATTCCCGAGTCGGCGCCGGCGGACACGACCACCCGCTCCAGCTTGTCCCGGTCGGTGGTGATGGACAGCGCGGGCGCGACCGCGGCGGCCTCCCGCTCGGCGCTGGAGAACGCGCGGTCGCGGGCCATCTCCCTGACGACCAGTCCGAGCGGGACGGCGAAGGCGACCACGACCATGGTGGTGACCGCCAGGCAGACCTTGACCAGGGCCCATCTCATCGCGGCGGCACCCCCTCGCCGGCGTGCGGCACCGGGGGCTCCAGCTTCACGCCGACCCCGCGCAGGGTGTGCAGATAGCGGGGCCGCGCGGCCGTCTCCCCCAGTTTCCGGCGCAGCCAGGACAGATGGACGTCGATGGTCTGGTCGTCTCCGTAGGACTGCTGCCAGACCTCCGCGAGGAGTTCCTTGCGCGGGACGACGACACCGGGGCGCCCGGCGAGGAAGGCGAGCAGGTCGAACTCGCGCCGGGTCAGGTCCAGGCGCACGCCGTCCAGTTCGGCCTGCCGGCGCAGCGGGTCGACGGTCAGTCCGCCGACGCGGAGGACGGAGGAGGGCGGGGCCTCCGTGCCGCCGGCGCGCGCCCGGCGCAGCACGGCCGCGATGCGGGCGGAGAGGTGCTCGACGGAGAAGGGCTTGGTGAGGTAGTCGTCCGCTCCGGCGTTCAACAGCCGGACGACCTCCGTCTCGTCGTCGCGGGCGGTGGCGACGATGACGGGGACGTCGGTGATGCCGCGCAGCATCTTCAGGGCCTCGGATCCGTCCAGGTCGGGCAGTCCGAGGTCCAGGATGACCACGTCGAAGCGGAAATGGGCGACCTCGCGCAGCGCTTCCAGTGCCGTACCGACGCTGCGCACCGTGTGCGTGGCGTCGGTGAGATGCCGGATGAGCGCCGAGCGTACGAACTGGTCGTCCTCGACCACGAGCACACTTGCCATGCGCCGCACCGTACGCCATGTGCGGGACGGGGGTCCGGCGCCTGTGGACAACTCGGGGCATGTGCGCACGGCGGTGTCCCTGGGGCAGTATGGCCGCGATGCGCAGAGGACTCGTACACGTACTGGCATGGCTGCTCGCGACGGGAGCGGCGGTCACGCTGTCGTGGTGGGGTGTGCACACGGTGATGGCGGGGACCGCCTACGACCCGCCGCGTGCCCTGCCGGTCCTGGCGGCCGACGCGAAGGGCCGGGACGTGAAGCCGGCGTCGAAGGGGCCGTCGGCCTCCGCGGCCCCGTCGCGCGGACGGCCGGCCTCACCGGCTCCCTCGCCGTCGCGGACACCCGTCGCCCACAGTCCCTCCCCCGGCGCCACCGCCGCGTCGTCCGGTCGTGCGTCCGGCCGGGTCAAGGCCTACGACACCGACGGCGGGAGGGCGGTGTTCGAGCTGGGTCCGTCCAGCGCCACGCTGGTCTCGGCGACCCCGGGGGCGGGCTGGTCGATGCAGCTGTGGAAGACGGAGACGTGGATCCGGGTGGAGTTCAGCCGGGGTGCGGACCGGGTGTCGGTGTTCTGCACCTGGCACGACGGCCCGCCGCGGGTGGAGGTCGGCACCTACTGACCGGGGCGGGCGTTCAGCGGAAGACCGAGGGCGGCGGGGCCGGGGAGGCCACCGCCGCCGCGTCCGTCACGGGGAGCGCGCCGCCGGTGAAGTCGGTGAGCTGCCTGCCGTGTTCGACCCGCCCGGGGTGGGGGTCGGAGGCGGCGCGGCGGGTGAGTTCGGCGACGGGCAGCGGCAGGCCGGAGGCCACGAGGACGGCGTTGCCGAAGCGCTTGCCGCGCAGTACGGCGGCGTCGGCGATCAGCGCGAGTTCGCCGAACCGGCCGGCGGCGGTGGCGATCTGGCCGCGCAGGTGGGCGAGCGGGGGGCCGTCGGCGAGGTTGGCGGCGTAGACGCCGGAGGGCTTCAGCGCGCGGAGGACCTCGTCGAGGAACTCGACGGAGGTGAGGTGGGCGGGGGTCCGGGCGCCGCTGAAGACGTCGGAGATGATCAGGTCCGCCCAGCCGTCCGGCACCTTGGCGAGGCCTTCCCGGGCGTCCACGGACCGCACCCGTATCCGCGCGTTCGGATCCAGCGGCAGTTCCCGGCGCACCAGTTGGACCAGCCCCGCGTCCCGCTCGACGACCTGCTGGGTGGAGCGCGGCCGGGTGGCGGCGACGTACCGGGCGAGGGTGAGGGCGCCGCCGCCGAGGTGCACGGCGTGCAGGGGCTTGCCCGGCGGCGCGGCGAGGTCGATGACGTGGCCGAGGCGGCGCTGGTACTCGAAGGAGAGGTACGCGGGGTCGTCCAGGTCGACGTGCGACTGGGGCGCGCCGTCGATCAGCAGGGTCCAGGCCCGGCCGCGGTCGGGGTCGGGCACGAGTTCCGCGAGTCCGCCGTCGACCGGTTCGACGACGGCTTCGACGGTGGCGGACCTGCGCCGCGGGTTCCTGGACCTGCCCATTCGTCCAGTCTCGCAGGTGGGCCGGGCGGGCGCTTCACCGGCAGCTGTCGGCCGCCTCGATCATCCGGGCCGCCTCGCCGAGGGCCCGGCGCAGCACGGCCGGGTCGGTGGCGAGATCGGCGTCACCGGGCGGCAGCAGCCAGTGGGAGCCCTCGACCGGCGGCGCGGGGTCCAGCCGCAGCCCGCGGCCGTCCGTCTCCGTGCAGGTGCTGCCCGGTACGTCCCAGCCGGCCGCGGTGCCGGCCGGCACCAGGAAGCCGAGGGTGTCGCAGCCGCCGTCGTGCAGGACGGGTCCCACCGCCTCAGCGGCCCCGCGCCGCAGGATGTCGACCGCCTCCAGACCCTGGCGGGACGGCACCGTCACGAGGTCGCATCCCGGGTCACCCGGGGGAGCGGCCCCTGCCGACGACGGCGGCGTACAAGGTTCGTTGCTCTGGCTGGTCTCCATGCCGGCCTCCACCACACAGCCCTGTTGCGGTCCGTGCGGTCCAACGCGCGAGCCCGTCAACGGCTACGGCACAAGTGCGCCGCAAAGGATGGCACTTCATGGCAGAACGTGGATGAGATATCCGGTTTGTAGCCAAACACTGCGTGGCGGGTCCTTCACAGCAGGTACGTTCATGCCCGCCGGAACCAGGGCGTCACTCGGACAACTCGTCCCGAATCCGCCCCGGCCCCGGCATGGTTCGACGGTTCGCACGAGAGGACCCGGCCATGGCGTCGTCAACGGAGACCTCGTCACAGCCCGACCGGCCGCTACGGCCCAACCTCGCCTTCCGGCAGTTACGCGGCAGGCGTTCACCGGCCGAGTTCGCGGCGCTCGTACGGCGCGCCGCGCGCGAGATCGGCGAGCGGGTGAGCTGTGACGCGCGCTACGTGGGCCGGGTCGAGGCGGGCGAGATCCGCTGCCCCAACTACGCGTACGAACGGGTGTTCCTGCACATGTTCCCCGGCCGCACGCTCACCGACCTCGGCTTCGCGCCCCGCTCGTCCGTCCGCGGACGCGCGGCCCGCACCGCGGCGGACGCCTCCGGGGCACCGGGGGCGTCCGCCACCGGTGGGACCCCGGGCTTCCCCCCGGCGGGCGGTGCCCTTGAGACACCGGGGGCGGTCGAGCCGTATGACACGCAGGACCCGTACGGCCCGCCCGGACCGTTCGACCCGCAGGACCCGTACGACCCGCACGAGCCGTACGCGAAAGACCACCTGAACCACGAGGAGAGCGACGTGCTGCGTCGCGCATTCATGACCGGCGGAGGCGCCACGGTGGCCGCCGCCACGCTGGGCCCGCTGCGGCTCACCACGGACGCGGTGGCCGCGGCCCGGCCGTCGCGCCGGCCCGGCAGCACCGAGGCGACCGCCCTGGAGGAGGCCGTCCGCCGCATCCGCCTGCTGGACGACCGGCACGGCGCCGACGGCCTGTACCGGCGCGCCGCGGCTCCGCTGCGCGCCGCCTTCGCGCTGCTCGACGCCGGTGCGACCCGGCAGACCACCGCCGACCGGCTGCACTCGGGCGCCGGCGAACTCGCCATCTCCGTGGGCTGGCTGGCCCACGACTCCGGCCGCTTCGACGACGCGCGCTCGCACTACGCGGAGGCCCTGGCCACCGCCCGGATGACCGGGGACGCGGCGCTGGAGGCGCACGCCTTCTGCAACACCGCGTTCCTGGCCCGGGACGCCGGCCGGCCCCGGGAGGCGGTCCGCGCCGCGCAGGCCGCCCAGCGTGCCGCCCGCCCCCTCGGCTCGCCCCGCCTGATGTCGCTGCTCTCCCTGCGCGAGGCGGGCGGCTGGGCGGGGCTCGCCGACCGCACCGGCTGCGAACAGGCGCTGGTCCGCGCGCAGACCCTGTTCGCGCGGGGCCGCTCGGACGCCGATCCCGAGTGGATGAGCTTCTACGGCGAGGCCGAGCTGGAGGGCCTCGAAGCGCAGTGCTGGTCCACGCTGGGCGACTGGCGCCGTGCGTCCCGGCACGCGCGCAGGGCGGCCCATCTGCAGGATCCGCACTTCACCCGCAACATCGCGCTCTACACCGCGGAACTGGCCGACGACCTCGCGCGCGAGGGCCGCCCCGACGAGGCGGCCCAGGCGGGGCTGCGCGTCCTGACACTGCTGGACCAGGTCCAGTCCTCCCGTATCCAGACGATGCTGGCCGGCACGGCGCGGGTCCTGCTGCCGCACCGGCGGGCCTCGGGGGTGTCGGAGTTCCTGGACCGGCACGCCTCCATGCCGAGGACCGGGAAGGCGTAGTCCCCCCCCGGGGCCGGGGGCGGACGGAAGCCGCCGGGTCAGGGCACCAGGTGACCCAGGTCGTTCCAGCTCTCGATCGCCGGTTCGCCGTAGGCCCAGCCGAGCACGGACAGCGAGGTCGGGTTCAGGCGGATGCGGGCCGCGAACTCCAGCGGCAGCCCCAGCCACCGCGCACCGATGGACCGCAGGATGTGCCCGTGGGCGAACACGAGCACGTCCCGGTCGGCGGACCTCGCCCACGCCACGACCTCGTCGGCCCGCGCGGTGACCTCCGCGATGCTCTCCCCCTCGGGGACACCGTCACGCCAGATCAGCCATCCGGGCCGCACGGCCTGGATCTCGGCCGGGGTCATGCCCTCGTAGGCGCCGTAGTCCCACTCCATGAGCGTGTCCCACGCGGTGGCACGGTCGCCGAAGCCGGCCAGTTCGCACGTCTCCCGCGCGCGGGACAGCGGGCTGGTGCGCACCTCCGCCTCCGCGAGCCCGTCCAGCGGAGCGCGGTGCAGCCGCTCGCCGAGCAGCTTGGCCCCGCGCCGGCCCTCCTCCAGGAGCGGCACGTCCGTCCTGCCGGTGTGCTTGCCGGACAGCGACCACGCCGTCTGTCCGTGCCGGGCCAGCAGGATGCGCGGTGCCATGGGAGACCTTTCCGGGAGGCGGACGCCGGACGGACGCCGCGGAAACACGAGGACGGGGTCCCTCCATCATCGCTCACCGGCGGGCCGGGCAACCCGGCGGGCGATCCCGGCGTCTTCATGGACCGAGCGCCCGCACGGGCGAGACCCGGTCGGCCTGAGGGGCGGCGACGGAACACCGTAAAGTGGCACGGTCGCCTCGCCGGGGGCGGTCCGTACAGCAGGAGGGGGAGGGCGATCGGATGGCGCGCACCAAGACACCGGGCACCGAGGTGGGCCAGCCTGCCCGGTCGCGCTGGTGGACCGAGCTGCCGCTGATCCTGCTCGTCTACGGCTGCTACTCGGCCGGCCGCCTCCTCGCGCGCGGTGACGTCTCGGGAGCCGTCGACCACGGCCTGTCGATCCTGCGCATCGAGAAGATGCTGCACCTGAACGCCGAGCACCCGCTGAACCGGCTGTTCACCCGGGAGCCGTGGCTCGGAATACCCGCCGACTTCTGGTACGCCTCGCTGCACTACCTGGTGACGCCCGCGATCCTCGTCTGGCTGTTCCGGTCCCGTGCCCGGTACTACCGGGCGGCCCGCACCTGGCTGATGACGTCCACGTTCATCGGTCTGATCGGCTTCACGCTGCTGCCGACCTGCCCGCCCCGCCTGCTCTCGGCCGGCCACGGCTTCGTCGACACCATGGCCCAGTACAGCTCGTACGGCTGGTGGGGCGGCGAGGCCAGCGCGCCGCGCGGCATGGGCGGCATGACCAACCAGTACGCGGCCATGCCCAGCCTGCACTGCGGCTGGGCGCTGTGGTGCGGCGTGATGCTGTGGCGTCACGGCGGCACCCGCCTCACGAAGGTCCTCGGCGTGGCCTACCCGCTGCTGACCGCGATCGTCGTCATGGGCACCGCCAACCACTACTTCCTGGACGCGGTCGCGGGCGTCGCCGTGATGGGTGCCGGCCTGCTGCTGGCACCGCACGTGACACGGGTCGCGGACGCACTCCGGGCCCGGCTGTCCCCGCGCACCGCACCGGTCACGGACGGCACGGGTTCCCCGATTGTCAGTGCCGGATGCCAGACTTCCGCGGGTGAGCGAATTCCACGGCAGCGCGAGTCGCAGCTCGACGCCGGAGGCGAACCGGACACCTCCCCCGCGGACGCGGGAGAAGGCGCTCCGGCACCGGCTCGCTGAGCTGCGCGGTCCCGACGTACCGGCCAAGGCCCTGGACGCGCGCGCCCTCGCGGCGCTCGCCGCCAACCCCGGGTGCCGCAGGCGGGCGATCCTGGACGGCGCCGGGGTGGACAAGGCGCGGCTGGCCGGCGCGCTGGGCGCGCCGTCCGGTTTCGGGCAGTCGCAGTTCGCGCTGACCCGGGGCAACGCGTTCGAGGCGAAGGTGAAGGCGGACGGCGGCGCGGAGCTGCTGCGGCTCGCGCACGCCCATCTGGCCCCGGGCGCCGACCGGCCCGAGGCGGCCGCCGTACCCGACCTGACCGCGCAGGGCCCCGAGGGGCGTACGGCCCGTACGGCCCTGGCGCTGCGCGAGGCCACGCGCGCGGGCGGCTGGACGCTGCTCGACCACCCGATGCTGGCGCTGGACGTGGCGGGTTCGCTCGCCTTCCTGGAGCCGGACGCCGTGGTGGTGCACCCGGACGGCAGCTGGTCCGTGGTGGAGATCAAGTCCTTCCCGATGGTGGACGGTTCGGCGGACCCGGCGAAGGTGGGCGCGGCCGCCCGGCAGTCGGCGGTGTACGTGCTCGCGCTGGAGGACGTCGCCGCCCGGCTCGATCCTCCCCCGCGCGTGCACCACCGGGTGCTGCTGGTGTGCCCCAAGGACTTCTCCAACCTGCCCGCGGGCCGCGCCGTGGACGTGCGCAAGCAGCGCGCGGTCACCGCACGCCAGCTCGCCCGGCTCACCCGGATCGAGGAGATCGCCGACTCCCTGCCCGACGGCACGTGCTTCGCGCCCGACCGGCCGGCCGAGGAACTGACCGCCGCCGTGGAGGCGGTACCGGCGACGTACGCGCCCGAGTGCCTGGCCGCCTGCGAACTGGCCTTCCACTGCCGGGAACGCTCCCGCGCGGCCGGCGCGGTCACCCGCCTCGGCAGACCCCTGCGCGCCGAACTGGGCGGGCTCAGCACGGTCGAGGACGTCCTGGCCGCCGCCCGCGGCGAGAGCGGCGACCCCGACGACCCCGCGGTGGCGGCCCTGCGCCGCGCGGCGGAACTGCGCGCCGAAGCCCTCCGGGCGGCCGGCCCGCCCGCCCGGAGCCCGCATGCGGACGTCCCCGTGGAGGTGCCCGCGTGTCGCTGATCACCACCCTCGCCCGGCTCGAGGCCGTCGGCTCCGGCCGCGCGCAGCCCGACGCGACCGTCCGCCACCGGCATCTGTCCGACCGCCCGCTGGTGTTCGTGCCGCTCACCACCGCCGGTGAGGCGGGCGCACCGCTCGGCGCGCTGGTGGGCACCGACCGGGACGCGCCCCGCCTGCTGGCCGTGCCCCAGCCCCGCGACCGCGACCTGCGCTTCGCGTTCCTCGCCGAACTGGCCGACGTCGTCCTGCCGTACGTCGACTCCTACGCCGGGTCGGTGGAGGCGGCCGAGCGCACCGAGACCGACCCGGAGACCGGCAAGCGGGTCAAGGTCGAGGTCGAGCTGTGCTCGGACGCGCCCCAGCTGATCGTGCCGAGCCGCGCCGGCCTGGACAACGTACGGCTGCTCGGCCGCTCCATGCGGTTCCGCCGCACGGCCGAGCAGGACCCGGAGGCGCCCCATCCGGCGCCGCCGCGGGTGCCGCTGCTCGGCCGGTGGCTGACCCACTACGGCGAGCGGGCCCGGGTGCCCGGCTCCTCGCTGCTGCTGGCCCTCACCGAGGTGCTGTCCCGGCACTGGGCCACCGGCCAGTCCGGGCTGGAGGACCAGCACCTGGGCGCGCTGCTCGCCTGGATCGCCCCGCCGGACGGCCTGACCGGCGCCGAGGCCGCCGGGCGGGCCGAGCTGGAGCGTGACCGGGACGGGCAGTTGCTGTGCCCGCCGGCCGGTCCGGCCACCGACCCGGCGTTCGACAACAAGCTGCTGGCCCCGGCGATCACGCGCTACGACCGCGCGCGCGGCGCCCTCGCCGCCGCCGAGGACCCCCTGGAGGCCGACGACCGGCTCGCCGCGCTCACCGCCGCCGAGCGGGACGTCCGCGACCTGGTCGAGAGCCGTACGCGGCCCACCTGGGACGCGGTGTGGCGGGGCCTGGACCTGCTGCGGGAGCTGCCGGCGGGCGCGCACGTCGAGGAGCGGTGGACCCGGGACCGCTGGTCGTTCACCGGCCACCGGGACCGGGTGGTGGCCGGCGAGCCGCCGCAGCCGCGCCGGGACGACGCCGTCACGGCGGCGAACAAGCTGGCCACGCGCGAGCGGGAGCAGGGCCGCCTGGAGGCGCAGGAGGCGCTGGACGATCCGCTGGTGATGGCCGGGCGGCGGCTGGCCGGTGAGGCCTTCGCGGGCGAGGTGACCGACGTCGTCATGACGTACAGCGAGGGCAGGCGGCCGAGCCCGCGCCCGCTGGTGACGGTCCGCACGGACGACCGGCCGCATCTCGCCGAGCGGGCGAAGGTGTACCGCTCGCTGGGCGGCAGGCCGCAGTCGGCGGAGTTCGCCGGCGCCGAGGCCGACGGGGTGCTGGTGCTGCGGATCGTGGACAAGATGGGCCGCGGCAAGGAGCCCGAGCCCGGCTCGGTGCCGGAGAAGGGCGACCTGGTCTGTTTCACCCTCTTCGAGCACGAGCAGCGCGGCGGGGCGAAGCTGCCGGACCCCGAGGAGACGCCGTGGACGCACGGCGGCCCGCCCGGCGAGCCCGCGGCGGAGGCCCCCGACACCGTGACCGAGGAGGACGTGCTGTGACGACCGTCGACTTCGATCCCGGAGCCGCGGCCGCCCGCGCCACCGACGCGATCCTGCACGACACGCTGCACGGCACGGAGCGGGGCGTGGTGGTCGACTCCCCGCCCGGGGCCGGCAAGTCCACCCTGGTGGTCCGCGCGGCCCTCGAACTGGCCGGGGCCGGCCGCTCGTTGATGGTGGTGGCCCAGACGAACGCCCAGGTGGACGATCTGGTCCTGCGGCTCGCCGAGAAGAGTCCGGACCTGCCCGTGGGCCGCCTGCACAGCAGTGACAGCGATCCGTACGACAAGGCGCTGGACGACCTGCCGAACGTCCGCCCGTCGGCGAAGGCGGCCGACCTCAACGGCCTGCCGGTGGTGCTCTCCACGGCCGCGAAGTGGGCGCACGTCAAGGTGGACGAGCCCTGGCGGCACGCGATCGTGGACGAGGCGTACCAGATGCGCTCCGACTCCCTGCTCGCCGTGGCGGGCCTGTTCGAACAGGCGCTGTTCGTGGGCGACCCGGGCCAGCTGGACCCGTTCGCGATCGTCGGCAGCGAGCAGTGGGCGGGCCTGTCGTACGACCCGTCGGCCTCGGCGGTCACCACCCTCCTGGCGCACAACCCGGAGCTTCCCCAGCACCGCCTCCCGGTGTCCTGGCGGCTCCCGGCGTCGGCGGCCCCCCTGGTCTCCGCCGCGTTCTACCCGTACACCCCGTTCCGCAGCGGCACCGGCCACGGCGACCGCCGGCTGGCCTTCGCGGTGCCCTCCGACGGCTCCGGCCCGGACCGGGTGATCGACGAGGCGGCGGAGTCCGGCTGGGGCCTGCTGGAGCTGCCCGCCCGGCACACCCCGCGCACGGACCCGGAGGCGGTGCGCGCGGTGGCGCTGGTCGTACGGCGGCTGCTGGACCGGGGCGGCGCGGCGGTCTCGGAGCGCTCACCGGACCCCGCTCCCCTCAGCGCCGACCGGATCGCCGTCGGCACGGCCCACCGCGACCAGGCGGCGGCGGTCCGCGCGGCGCTGGCCGACCTCGGCGTGCGGGACGTGACGGTGGACACCGCGAACCGTCTCCAGGGCCGTGAGTACGACGTCACCGTGGTCCTGCACCCGCTCTCCGGCCGCCCGGACGCGACCGCGTTCCATCTGGAGACCGGCCGCCTGTGCGTCCTGGCGTCCCGGCACCGGCACGCCTGCATCGTGGTCTGCCGGGCCGGCGTGGGAGACCTCCTGGACGACTACCCGTCCACGGAACCCGTCCAGCTGGGCACCCTGGTGAAGTTCCCGGACGGCTGGGAGGCGAACCACGCGGTCCTGGCCCACCTCGCGGAACACCGCGTCACCTGGCACCCGTGACGGACACCCCGAACGCCCGGGACGTCCCCGGAGCTGGCGGAACACCGCGTCACCTGGCACCCGTGACGGACGCCCCGAACGCCCCGGCTCACCCGTTCGGCCGAGCGTCGGGGGATCCGGCCGTGGTGACGCGTGGTGAGCGGGAGGGGCAGTAGGTGCCCTTGCGCGGGCGCGGGACAATGGACGGTGGCCCACCTGAAGGCGGCGCCCAGCGAACCGTACGAGGAGGAGACAAGACATGGCGGAGCCCACGCCGCGTCGCAACGAACCGCGGCTACGCCCCGCGCCCCTGCTCTTCGAGCCCGCGGAGGCGGCCGGAGACGCCGAGCACTTCTTCGACCTGGAGTCGATCGACGACCCGCGGGCGCTGCTGTCGCGGGCGACGGAGCTGACCCAGGCGTTCCGCGCGGCGGCCGACCGGGCCGTGGAGTTCCAGGCGATCGCGGCGGCCCAGCTGGCCGACCCGCGCCGGTTCGACCGGCTGACCGCGGCGGACATCGCCGAGCGGGCCGAGTGGACCGAGGACTACGCGAAGAGGATGGTCGAGTTCGGCCGGGACCTGATGCGGGGCGACAGCGAGGGACGGACGTCCCCGGACCCCGTGTAGCCCCCCGGTTGGTGCCCTTGGGGCTCCCGCTTGGCATATGCCGGGCGGGCAAGATACTCCCCCGCCGCTCCCTGTGTCCCGATTTTCGGCAACCCAGGGAATCCGCGCGGTCACGGCCGGTACACCTGTGTGCCATGAGCAGCACACCGAACGTCACGCGTGCCACCGGCGACGGCATCGCCTGGATGGCCTCGGCGAGCACGTACCCCCGCAGCACCCTGGCCCTGTGGGAGGAGCGCCCGGACGCCCCGGTCGTCCTGCCCTGCGGCACGGCCTTCGACGTGGTGAGCGCCCCCACGGTCTTCGGCCGCCGCATGCTGGACCGGCTGTGGGACGAGGGGCCGGGTTCGGGCCCCGTCGCCGTGTTCCGGGGCCGCGTGCTGCTGTTCACCGCCCCCGGCACCGCCCAGCGGCTGCCCTCCCTGCTGGCCTGGGAGGAGTGGGGCTCCACCCGGGCGGACGCGGTGCCGCCCCTGCTGTGCCACGGCCCCGGGGACGCGGTGACCGTACCGCCCCTGACCACGCACGACGCCTCCGGGAGCGCCCGCTGGCTGGTCGCCCCCGACACCCGGCATCCGTGGCTGCCCGGCCCCGAGATCGCCCTGTGGGCGGCCGTACGGGCCGCCCGTGCCGCCGTACGGATATCGATTTTTCCTCCCGCCGATCAGGATGCTAAGGTCTACGACGTCAGCAGGCGCCGCTAGCTCAGTTGGTTAGAGCAGCTGACTCTTAATCAGCGGGTCCGGGGTTCGAGTCCCTGGCGGCGCACGTTGGACGATGGCGAGTCTTGATCGCAGAAATGCGATGACGGCTCGCCATCGTTGTTTTTCAGTCCCGTACCGCCGGTGTGATCTTGACCGTCCAGGCGCCCGACGCCGTCCGGTCCTCCACCTCCACCTTCACGCCCTCCCCGGGCACGGTGAAGCTCTCCCCCAGCGCCACCGGGGCGTCGGCCAGTGGAGGGTAGACCGAGTTCTCCCAGCAGCCCTCGGTGCGCGGATGGGCGTCGACGACCTCGACCGGGCCGCCGCCGGACTCGGCACCGCTGTGGACCCGGTAGACGAGGACGCCCTGCCGGCAGGAGGCGTGGTCGTTCCCGGCCGCCCCGCGCGCCTCGAAGGCCAGGGCACTGTCCGGCCCGGTGCGCACGACGGCCAGCTTCACCCCGTTGCCGAGGCCGAAGGCGGGCGCGCCGCCCGTGCCCTGCACCGGGACGCCCGGCCCCGCGGCCAGGGGTTCCAGCGTGAGACGGGTCGGAGCGGCGCCGCGGACGCACGCCACCTGGCGGGGGTCGAGCCAGCCGAGCTTCCACTTGTGCCAGGCGAACAGATCCGGTGAGAGTCCGAACTGGCTGCCCATCAGGTCCCAGTCACCCACATAGGTGTCCCAGTCGCCCTTGCCGTCGACAGGGCGGTGGTAGAGGTCGGGCAGGTCGAAGACATGGCCGGTCTCATGGGCGAGAACCAGCCGGTCCGGCGGATGCTTCTCGAACACGGTGACGACCCGGCGGACGTCCGTGCCGTCCACCTGGATGGGTGTATCGAGGTTCACGACCTTGGTGGCGTCCGAGTCCACTCCGGGCGCGTCCGGATCGGCGACGAAGTACACCACCGGGTACCGCGAGAAGTCGACCTCCTTGTCCGCCGCGGCGAAGGCGTCCCGCAGGTAGGCGGCCCGGTCCTCGGCGCTCCAGTCCCGCCTTATGGCGTACGCCGTCGACGGGCGCGGCATGCGCAGCCAGTGCTTCAGCGGGTGCGGGTGCAGCGTGAACCTGCCGTAGGAGGCCTGCTCGTAGAAGCGGCTGGTGGCCGGGAAGTGGTCGGACGTCAGCTCGGCCGGGGTGGTGCGCGGAGTGGCGTCCGGGAAGGACAGGAAGACCATCACGGCGTCGAGCGCGCCGGTCGGGCGGGTGTAGACCGGGTTCCAGGTGTCCACGCCCTCCGAGTGGTGGGCCGCGCTGCGCTCCAGGGCGCAGGGTGCCGTCGAGAAGGGCTCGGCGACCGACGGGCCGGTGAGGATCGAGGTCGCGGCGAGCGCCGACAGCGTGGTGCACACGGCGGCGGTGCTGCGCAGCATGGGCACGGGCATGACCTCCGGATGCGACTCTCGGGACCCGCACCCAGATTGCTGGGATTCGCCACGCCATGCCCTGTTTGTCTGCACCAGAAGGGTGAGTGCGCCCTGCCTGCGCCCCGGCGCGCTCCGGCGCTCGACACCCCCGAAACACTCACGGAACGTCACAACTGGTCGGGGGCCTGAAGAACCCGTCCAGGTGCGGGCAGAAACGATCTGTCAGAACCTGTACTCCGTCCGGGAGACTGGAGAGTGGCTGGAAGGCCTCCGGGCCAGCCTCTATGATCGGCACACTTTCCGGCACGGACAGAGATCGAGTGCACTGCGGGAGCGAGCGGTGAGCGGAACGTCCGAAGGGCCGACGCCCGCGGCAGACCTCGACCGGTCAGCCGTCACAGACAGTGATCAGTCCACCTATCGCCGTGTCTTCGCGGCCGCCCCGCTCGCCATGGCGGTCGTGGACGCCGCGGGCATCGTCACCGGCGCCAACTCCGCCTTCGGCGAGCTGCTGGGCACCGATCCGGAGTCGTTCCCGGGGCAGGTCGCCGCCGATCTGGTGGACCTCGCCTCGGACGCCCGCACCTGGCACGCCTACCGCGAGGTCCTGCGCGGCCGGCAGGCACGGCTGCGCTGCACCCGCCGGCTGAAGCATCCCGACGGGCGCTCGCTGTGGGTGCAGGTCACCGTCGCCCCGCTGGCCGACGGCGGGCCCGGTGTCCTGCTGTCGGTGACGGACGTCGGTGCCCGCCGCGAACTCCAGGCGCGATTGCGGCACTTGCAGATGCACGACCCGGTGACCCGGCTGCCCAACCGCACGTTGTTCTTCGAGCGGCTGACGGCCGCGCTGGAGGCGGAGTCGTACGAGCAGAGCGGCACCGGCCGGATCGGCCTGTGCTACCTGGACCTGGACGGGTTCAAGGCCGTCAACGACACTCTCGGCCACCGCGTCGGCGACCGGCTGCTCGCGGCCGTGGCCGAGCGCCTGAACCGGGTCGCCGACGAGACCGGGTACGCCCGCGCCGCCACTCCCCTCGTCGCCCGGCTCGGCGGCGACGAGTTCGCCCTGCTCGTGGAGGACTCCACCGGCACCGAACAGCTCGCGGATCTCGCCGAGTCGGCGCTGAAGGCCCTGGAGGCGCCCTTCGACCTGGCCGGGCAGCGGCTGTCGCTGACGGCGTCCATCGGTGTGGTCGAGCGGCACGCGGCGGGCACCACCGCGACGGGTCTGATGCAGGCGGCCGATACGACCCTGTACTGGGCGAAGGCGGACGGCAAGGGCCGCTGGACACTGTTCGACCCCGAGCGCAACGCGCACCTGATGACCCGGCAGGCCCTCTCCTCCACCCTGCGCCCCGCCATCGAGCGCGGCGAATTCGCCCTGGAGTACCAGCCGTTGGTCGGCATGGAGGACGGGCGGCTCAGCGGGGTCGAGGCGTTGATCCGCTGGCATCATCCACAGTTCGGCACGCTGACGCCGAATCGGTTCATCGGACTGGCCGAGGAGGACGGTTCGATCGTGCAGCTCGGCCGCTGGGCGCTGAACACCGCCTGCCGGCAGGCCCGCCGCTGGCAGCTGGACCACCCGGACGAACCGCCGATCTTCGTCAGCGTCAACGTGGCCGTGCGCCAGGTGTGGGACTCCGATCTGGTGGCGGACGTGGCGGAGGTCCTCGCCGAGACCGGACTCGCCCCGCACCTGCTGCAGTTGGAGCTCACCGAGTCCGCGGTGATGGGCTCCGCGGGCCGTCCGCTCCAGGCCCTCCAGGCCCTCAGCGACATGGGCGTGCGCATCGCCATCGACGACTTCGGCACCGGCTACTCCAACCTCGCCTATCTGAGCAGGCTGCCGGTGTCGGTCCTGAAGCTGGACGGCTCCTTCGTGCGGGGCTTCCAGTACGAGGGCGAGAAGAAGACGATCGCTCCCAACCCGGCCGACGAGGTGATCGTGGAGGCGATGATCCAGCTGGCGCACCGCCTGGGGCTGACCGTCACCGCCGAGTGCGTGGAGACCTCCGCCCAGGCCACCCGGCTGCGCCGGATCGGCTGCGACACCGGACAGGGCTGGCTGTACTCCCGTCCGGTGCCGCCGGATCGTATCTCCGAGCTGCTCGGGGAGCAGACCTACGCGGTCGGCAATCCGTAGGCGTCCGCGATCAGTTCGTAGGAGCGCAGACGGAGTGCGCCGCGGTGGGCGTGCGAGGTGAGCATCAGCTCGTCGGCGCCGGTGCGCTTGTGCAGCGCGTCCAGTCCCGAGCGGACCTCGTCGGCGGTGCCGTGCAC
This sequence comes from Streptomyces sp. NPDC015139, assembly GCF_043079785.1. NCBI lineage: Bacteria > Bacillati > Actinomycetota > Actinomycetes > Kitasatosporales > Streptomycetaceae > Streptomyces > Streptomyces sp. NPDC015139. The sequence continues at coordinate 275,278 of NZ_JBIBUW010000007.1, forward strand.
GATGTTGGCCGTCCAGGAGCCGATGAACTCCTCCTCCATCGGGCTGAACTCGTGCCGCTCGGCCTCCTCCGGGTCGGGGAACAGGCCGGGGCGGCCGGTGCGCAGCCGGAGCATGTTCAGGGCCATCGCGCGGGTCTGGCGGCGGGCCTCGCGCTCGTCGTCCGTGGCGAGGGTGGAGACGCCGATGAGGGCGTACGGCTCGGCCAGCACCTCGGAGGGGCGGAACGTCTCCCGGTACAGGTCGAGCGCCGGGACGGTGTTCTGCGCGGAGAAGTGGTGGGCGAAGGCGAAGGGCAGACCGAGCAGGCCGGCCAGGCGGGCGCTGAAGCCCGAGGAGCCGAGCAGCCAGACGGGCGGCCGGTGCGGGGACTGGACGCCGCCCGGCGCGGTGGCCTGCACGGGACCGGGGATCGCGTGGATGCGCCGGTAGGGGTGGCCGTCGGGGAAGTCGTCGTCCAGGAAACGGGTGAGCTCGGCGAGCTGCTGCGGGAAGTCGTCGGCGCCCTCATTGAGGGTGTCGGTGCGGCGCAGCGCGGCCGCCGTCGCGCCGTCGGTGCCGGGGGCCCGGCCGAGACCGAGGTCGACACGCCCCGGCGCGAGCGCCTCCAGCGTGCCGAACTGCTCCGCGATCACCAGCGGGGCGTGGTTGGGCAGCATGACGCCGCCCGAGCCGAGCCGGATGCGCTCGGTGTGGGCGGCGAGGTGGGCGAGGATCACGGCGGGCGAGGAGGAGGCGACGCCGGGCATGGAGTGGTGCTCGGCGACCCAGTACCGGTGGAAGCCGCGGGATTCCGTCAGCCGGGCCAGCTCGACGCTGGTGCGCAGGGCGTCGGTGGCGGTACTGCCCGCGCCGACGGTCACCAGGTCCAGTACGGAGAGGGGGACGGGGGCGGTCCCGTGCGTCGTGCCCCGGATCTCGTCTGCCGACACGGTGTGGGCCTCCTGTTTCTGAGCGTGCTTCCTTCGGAGAGCTAACAGGAGGGTGTCCCCGCTTATTCCGTCCGCCCGTGCTTCCCGGCCGCGCCTGGGTCGCCGGAGCTCCCTGGGTGTCCGGCCGGGCCTCGTGGGGCGCCCCAGTCCGGCCGGCGAGGCAGGGTGCCTCGCCGGCCGGGGGGCGTACCGCGATGACGGTCCGGCGGTGTCAGGCCTGTACCAGGGGTTCCCGGGTGAAGAGGGTGCCGAGGGTGGGGGCGTTCACGCGGCGGTCGGCCAGGCGCAGCCCCTCCCAGACGCTGACCTGGTTCGCCGTGAGGACCGGCTTGGACAGGGCCTTCTCCAGCAGCGACAGGTGGGCGGCGGTGTGCAGCGCGGTGTCCGGGAGCAGGACCGCCTCCGCGTCGGCCACGTCCGCCGCGCGGGCCAGCGTCAGCACGTCCTCCTCCCCCCAGGTGCCGACCTCCGCCGCCGTGACGATCCCCGACGACCGCATGCCGGTCACCTCCAGGCCGCCGGCCCCCAGGAAGTCCCCGAACAGGGCCGCCACGTCCTCCGGGTAGGTCGCGCCCACGGCGACCCGCCGCACCCCGAGCTCCCGGGCCGCGTGCACGAACGCGAACGACGTCGAGGAGGCCGGCATCCCGGCCAGCCGGGCCAGCGTCCGCACCTGGTCCTGGGCGCCGTCCCAGCCGTGCACGAAGCTGCCGCTGGTGCACGCCCACACCACCGTCTCGACGCCGGCGAGCCGCAACCCCTCCATGCCCGCCGCGAGCCGCTCGGCGGAGCCCATCTCGCGCAGGGCGTCCACCCGGTGCGCGTCCTCGCCGATGTCCGTGTGGACCAGGTCCACCCGGATGTCGCTCCCCAGGAGCTGCTCCATGCGTGGATAGTCGTCCTCGGCGGAGTGGCCCGGATAGAGGAAACCGAGTGCGGTCATGTCCAGCCTTCCTGCGTCTCTTCGGGCAGTACGGGCCGCTCCCGCGCGGCCGCGTCCAGCAGCGCCTGGTAGGGCCCCACGGCTCGGGTACCCAGTCGGCGCAGTGCAGCCCACATCGTGACCTGGTTGGCCGAGAGGACCGGCATGCGCAGTTCGGCCTCCAGTTGCGGGATGACGTCGTAGGTCGGCAGGTTGGTGCAGGAGATGAACAGCGCGTCGGCCGCGCCGGGGCGGATCGCCTGCCGTGCCATGCCGGCGACGTCCCGGTACGGCACCTGCCAGATGTGCCGGGTCAGCCCCATGTAGGCGCACCCGGTGATCCGTACGCCGGCCTCCGCGACGTACTCCCTCAGCGCCCGGGTCACGGAGACCGTGTACGGCGTGACCAGGGCGACCCGCCGCACGCCCAGCTCCGCCAGGGCCTCCAGCAGCGCCCCGGAGGTGGTCACGGCGGGCAGCGCGCCCGCCCGGGTCATCGCCTCGCACATCGCCCGCTCCCCGGCGATCCCGCCGACGAAACTGCCGGAGGTGCAGGCGTAGGCCACGACCTCCGGGGCGACGGCGGTCAGCGCGCGGACGGCCTCACCGAGGGTCTCGTGCTCGCTGACCAGCCGCGCCAGGTCCAGGCTCACCTCGACGGGCACGAACGGGGTCCGGGTCAGATGCAGCGACACCTCGTCGGGCACCCAGCGCCACAGCTCGCGGTCGAGGGCGAAGTCGAAGGGGGCCACCACGCCGACACCGCGCTGGGGGCGGGGACCGCCGAGAAAGGAGACGTCCATGGCACCGGCCTCACACTGGGAGACGAGGGAGCAACGGATCGCGATAACGCCCGTGTTGACGACGGTAGGTTCGGGTGCGAGCGTGGTCAATCCACGCATGTCAGACGCCGGGAGCCGCCCCGCATGACACCGACCCCGCCGACCCTTCTCGTTCTCGACGCCGACCCGCCGCCCCGGCTCGGCCGCCTCACCGGCCGCGCCCGGATCGTGCACACCGACGCCGGGCACCTGCCCGAGCGGCTGCCCGAAGCGGACGCCCTGCTGGTGTGGGACTTCACCTCGCACGCCGTGCGCGAGGCCTGGCCCGGGGACGGGCCCCGGCCGCGCTGGGTGCACACCGCGAGCGCCGGCGTGGACCATCTGATGTGTCCGGAACTCGCCGCGTCCGACACGGTGGTCACCAACGCGCGCGGGATCTTCGACCAGCCGATCGCCGAGTACGTGGCGGCTCTGGTGCTGGCGGTCGCGAAGGACCTCCCGAGCACCCTGGGGTACCAGCGGGAGCGGACCTGGCGGCACCGGGAGAGCCGGCGGGTGGCGGGCACGCGCGCGTGCGTGGTCGGCTCGGGCCCGATCGGCCGGGCGATCGCCCGCACGCTCAAGGCCCTGGGCGTGACGACGGCACTGGTCGGCCGGCTGCCGCGCACCGGCATCCACGGCCCGGACGACCTGGACCGGCTGGTCTCCCGCGCGGACTGGGTGATCGCCGCGGCACCGCTGACCGAGCGGACGTACCGCATGTTCGACGCCCGCCGGTTCGGCATGATGCAGCCCTCGGCGTTCTTCGTGAACGTCGGCCGCGGACAGCTGGTGGACGAGGACGCCCTCGCGGAGGCGCTGACCCGGCGCTGGATCGCGGGCGCCGCGCTGGACGTCTTCGCCACCGAACCCCTGCCGGCGGACAGCCCGTTGTGGGAGCTGCCGGAGCTGATCGTCTCCCCGCACATGAGCGGGGACACGGTGGGCTGGCGGGACGAACTGGGCGTGCAGTTCGTGGAGTTGTACGAGCGCTGGGCGGTGGGCAGATCACTGGTGAACGTGGTCGACAAGAAGCGTGGTTACGTGCCCGGTCACTGAGACCCGATGGAGGGTGCATGCAGCTCACCGACCTCACCGCGGCCCGGCTCCTGGACGGTTACCGCAAGGGCGAGTTCAGCCCCGTGGAGGCGACCGTCGAGGCCCTGGAGCGGGCGCGCCGGATCCAGCCGGAGGTGAACGCGTTCGTACGCCTCACCGAGGAGGACGCGCTCGCCCGGGCCCGGGAGTCGGAGGAGCGCTGGCGGCGCGGTGAGCCGGCCGGGCTGCTCGACGGGGTGCCGGTGACGGTGAAGGACATCCTGCTGCTGCGCGGCCACCCGACCCTGCGCGGTTCCCGGACCATCTCCGAGGAGGGGGCGTGGGACGAGGACGCGCCCCCGGTGGCCAGACTGCGCGAGCACGGCGCGGTGTTCCTCGGCAAGACGACGACCCCGGAGTACGGCTGGAAGGGCGTCACCGACTCCCCACTGACCGGGATCACCCGCAATCCGTACGACCCGGCGCGCACCGCGGGCGGCTCCAGCGGTGGCAGCGCGGCGGCCGTGGCCCTCGGCGCGGGCCCGCTGTCGCTGGGCACGGACGGCGGCGGCAGCATCCGCATCCCGGCCGCTTTCTGCGGGATCTTCGGCCTGAAGCCGACGTACGGCCGGGTGCCGCTGTATCCGGCGAGCGCCTTCGGCACGCTGTCGCACACGGGGCCGATGACCCGGGACGCCGCCGACGCTGCCCTGCTGCTCGACGTGATCGGCGCCCCGGACCCGCGCGACTGGTCGGCGCTGCCGCCCGCGCCGGGCTCCTTCTCGGAGGCGCTGAAGGGGGGCGTGCGGGGGTTGCGGGTGGCGTACTCGCCCACCCTGGGCGGGCAGGTGGCGGTGCGGCCGGGGGTCGCCGCGGCGGTGCGGCGGGCGGTCGCCCGGCTCGCGGACCTCGGTGCGTACGTGGAGGAGACCGACCCCGACCTCAGCGACCCGGTGGAGGCCTTCCACACGCTGTGGTTCAGCGGTGCCGCCCGGCTCACCCAGCGGTTCCCGCCCCGGCTGCGGCAGCTGCTCGACCCGGGACTGCGGGAGATCTGCGCGCAGGGGTCCCGGTACTCCGCGCTGGACTATCTGGCGGCGGTCGACGTCCGGATGGGTCTGGGGCGGCGCATGGGACGCTTCCACGAGACGTACGACCTGCTGGTCACGCCGACGCTGCCGGTGACGGCGTTCGAGGCGGGTGCGGAGGTGCCGCGGGGTTCGGGGCTGCGGCGCTGGACGGGGTGGACGCCGTTCACCTACCCCTTCAACCTGACCCAGCAGCCCGCCGCCACGGTCCCGGTCGGCACGGACGGGGACGGGCTGCCGGTGGGCATGCAGCTCGTGGCCGCCCGGCACCGGGACGATCTGGTGCTGCGGGCGGCGCACGCGCTGTACGAGGCGGGGCAGGCGCTGCCGGGGCTCGTCAGGCCCGCCGGAAGCTGAGCGTCTCCCCCGCCGCTCCCGTCCGCCACAGGTCGTTGCAGGCCTCGGCCATCGCGTCGAGGCCGTCGGTCACCTGACCCCAGACGATCCCCGGCACCCAGCCGACGTCCCCGTTCAGCAGCAGGTTGTTGCGCTCGTAGAACAGGGCGAGGTCGACGACGGTGGTGCCGGGGCGGACCTCACGGTCGTAGCCGTAGGCCTTCGTGCCGAGTTCGGCGCCGGTGAAGGAGAAGTAACAGAGGTCGCCGGGAATCGGGGTGACCGTCGGGTTCTCCAGTGGGGGTTCCGTGGAGGCGAAGGGTGGGAACAGGGCGTAGATCTCGTTGCGCGCGTACTTGGCGTGGTAGACGTCGCCGGTGAGCGGCAGTGCCTCCCACACTGCCGCGCAGGTCAGAGGCGCGCGGTCGTCCAACAGTCGTGCGGTGCAGTGAACGTCCCGCTTGTCGAGCGAGACGGTGACGAATCGATCGGCCATGAAATCCAGGGTGCATAGCCCGGAGGCCCTTGGGTAGCCGCGCCGCCATGGCTCCACCACTTGGGAACGACGTACACACATCCGGGCCGGATCACAGACGCAGCCGCCGCTCGGTGCTCGCGGGCGTCTCCGCCCTCGGCGCGCTCGGTGCGCTGGGTGCCGCGGGCTGCACACGAGTGGCGGTGGCGTCCGGCAAGAACGGCGGCGACCTGCTCGACCGGCTGCGCGCGCAGGGCGTCGTCCGGCTCGGGATCGCCGGTGAGATCCCCTTCGGGTACATCGACACGGACGGGCAGCTCACCGGTGAGGCGCCCGAGCTGGCGAAGGTGATCTTCAAACGGCTCGGGGTGGACCGGGTGCAGCCGGTGCCGACGGAGTTCGGCTCGCTCATCCCCGGACTCAACTCGCAGCAGTTCGACGTCGTGGCCGCGGGGATGTACGTGAACCCCGAGCGCTGCGAGCAGGTGATCTTCGCCGATCCGGACTACCAGATGCTGGATTCGTTCATCGTCCGCAAGGGGAACCCGAAGGGGTTGCACTCCTACAAGGACGTCGTGGCGAAGAAGGCGAAGTTCGCCACCGGCACCGGCTACGCCGAGATCCAGTACGCGGTGGAGGCCGGCTACGAGGAGAGCGACATCCTCATCGTCCCGGACCAGGTCGCGGGGCTGAACGCGGTCGAGGCGGGCCGCGTCGACGTCTTCGCGGGGACGGCGCTGACCACCCGCGAGGTGGTCAAGAAGTCCGCCAAGGCGGAGGCCACCAAGCCGTTCGAACCGCTGGTGAAGGGCAAACCGCACGTCGACGGCGGGGCGTTCGCGTTCCGGCCGACCGAGACCGGGCTGCGGGACGCCTTCAACACCGAGCTGCGCAAGCTGAAGAAGAGCGGGGAACTGCTCCGCATCCTGCGGCCGTTCGGGTTCACCGAGGCCGAGATGACGGACCTGACCGCGAAGGGGCTGTGCGGCGGATGACCTCGGGGCTCTGGGAACTCGTACTGACGGGCATATGGACGACCGTCCAGCTGCTCGTGTTCAGCGCGCTGCTGTCCGCGGCGGTGTCGTTCGCCGTCGGCATGGCGCGCACCCACCGGTTGTGGATCGTGCGCTTCGTCGCCGGTTTCTACACCGAGGTGTTCCGCGGCACCTCGGCGCTGGTGATGATCTTCTTCATCTTCTTCGTGCTGCCCGTCGCCTTCGGCTGGCAGCTGGTGCCGATGTGGGCGGCCACGCTGGCGCTCGGGCTGACGTACGGCGCGTACGGCTCGGAGATCGTGCGCGGCGCGCTGAACGCGGTCGAACCGGCGCAGAAGGAGGGCGGGATCGCGCTCAGCCTGACGCCCTGGCAGCGGATGCGGCTGGTCGTCCTGCCGCAGGCCGTGCCGGAGATGATCCCCTCCTTCAGCAACCTGCTCGTCGAACTGCTCAAGGGCACCGCGCTGGTGTCGGTCATGGGCATGGGCGATCTGACCTTCAGCGCCAACCTGGTGCGGCTCGCGCTCCAGCAGAGCGCGGAGATCTACACGTACGTGCTGCTGATCTACTTCGCGATCGCCTTCGTGCTGACCCGGCTGATGCGCTCCCTGGAGAAGCGGCTGAAGGCCGGGGTCGGCAAGGACACCGGGACGTTCTCGGCCGCCCGTGAGCTGAAGCGGGCACAGACGACCGGAGTGGGGGGTCGGGTCGCATGAAGTGGGACTGGAACGCCGTGAGCGACTTCATGCCGGACTTCTGGAAGGGACTGCTGGTCACCCTGCAGGCCGTGGCCCTGGGGTCGCTGCTGTCCTTCTCCCTCGGTCTGGTGTGGACGCTGCTGATGCGGACGCCGACCCGGTGGGTGCGCTGGCCGGTCGGGGTGGTCACCGAGTTCGTGCGCAACACCCCGCTGCTGGTCCAGCTGTTCTTCCTCTTCTACGTGCTGCCCGAGTGGGGCCTGACCTTCTCGGCGCTGGCCACCGGCGTGTTCGCGATCGGCCTGCACTACTCGACGTACACGATGCAGGTCTACCGGGCCGGCATCGAGGCGGTGCCGGCCGGCCAGTGGGAGGCGGCCACGGCGCTGAACCTGCCCCTGGCGCGGACCTGGACCGCGGTGATCCTGCCGCAGGCGATCCGCAGGGTGGTGCCCGCGCTGGGCAACTACGTGATCTCCATGCTGAAGGACACGCCCCTGCTGATGGTGATCACCGTGCTGGAGATGCTCGGGCACGCCCGGCTCTTCTCCCAGGAGCACTTCCAGTTCACCGAGCCCCTGACCGTGATCGGGGTGGCCTTCATCCTCATCTCCTATCTGGCCTCCCTTCTGATGCGAGCCCTGGAGCGACGCCTTGTCCGCTGACACGCCTTTGACGAAAGAATCCGCCGCGAGCGCCGGCACGGCCCTCGCCGGCGGTGAGCTGGTCCGGCTGGAGGGCGTCACCAAGCGCTTCGGGACCAACACCGTCCTCGACGACCTGAACTTCTCCGTCGATCCCGGCAAGCACGTGACCCTGATCGGTCCGTCCGGTTCCGGCAAGACCACGATCCTCCGGCTGCTGATGACCCTCACGAAGCCGGACGAGGGCACGATCACCGTCGACGGGGAGCGTCTGTTCCCCGCGCCGGAGAAGCAGATCCGGGAGGTGCGCAAGAAGATCGGGATGGTGTTCCAGCAGTTCAACCTGTTCCCGAACATGTCGGTGCTGCGGAACATCACCGAGGCACCGGTCCGGGTGCTCGGCATGTCCAAGGACGAGGCCGAGGCGCGGGCCCGGGAGCTGCTGGACCTGGTGGGGCTCGCCGACAAGTGCGACGCCCGGCCCACCCGGCTCTCCGGCGGCCAGCAGCAGCGGGTGGCGATCGCCCGGGCGCTGGCGATGCGGCCCCGGGTGCTGCTGCTGGACGAGGTGACCTCGGCGCTGGACCCGGAGCTGGTCGCGGGGGTCCTCGATCTGCTCAGGGACATCGCCCGCAGCACCGACATCACCATGCTGTGCGTGACCCACGAGATGGGTTTCGCCCGCGACATCTCCGACCAGGTGCTGATGTTCGACTCCGGTCGGGTGATCGAGGCCGGTCCGCCGGAGCAGATCTTCGGTGATCCGGAGCAGGAACGCACCCGGGAATTCCTCAGCGCGGTTCTCTGACTACGAGGTGTGAAGGGCGGAACCCCCGAGGTCCGGCCGCTGGGTCATGACTTTGGCATATGCCAGAGGGCCTGCGGCGCAGTTGAGCGGGAGGGCGCGCGGGACACGATCTCGCCAACCCCCTCTCCTCGACGGGCCTTTGGCGGCTATCGTGGAGACGATCCGCCGACCGGATCCGTGGCTTCAGGCCCGGAGTGCGAGCGCAGGGGGGGACCCGTCGTGGCGCCACCGTGCCTGGCCGGGGGCCGGCCCCCGGCCTCCCGGCCGCACCTGCTCGACCCCAGGACTTCGAGGCGAGGGGGACTGTCATGAGGATCGAGCCGACCGCCCCGTACCACTCCGCCCAGGACGCCCTGCGCGTGCTGGAGATCGTGGCGGGACACTCCGCCGGCGTCACCGAGACCGAGCTGGCCCACGGCACCGGCCTGGGCGCGGAGCGGCTCACCGCCCTGCTGCGCATGCTGCGCCGCGAGGGCTACGTGGAGCAGATCACCGACGGCGCGTACGTCACCGGCGACACCCTGCGCCGCCTCACCTCGGCGCACGACCGCGAGCGGGCGCTGCGGGAGAAGCTCCAGCGCACCCTGGACGAGCTGCGGGACTCGGTCGGCGCGGCCGTCTACATCAGCCGGTACGTCGACGGCGAGGTGAAGGTCACCCAGTACGCGGCCGGGCCGACCACCCCGGCGGTCAACGAGTGGGTCGACTTCCGCTACTCCGCCCACGCCACCGCGGTCGGCAAGAGCCTGCTGACCCAGCTGGACCACAACGCCCGCCGCGACCACCTCTCCCGGCACAAGATGGCCCGTCTCACCTCGCGGACCATCACCAGCGACAAGCTGCTGCTGTCCCGGCTGGAGTCCCAGCCGCCGACGGTGCCGGTCCTCGATCTCCAGGAGTACGCCGTCGGCACGGTCTGCGCGGCCGTCCCGATCACGGCGGGCGCCGCGGTGGGCTGCCTCGCGCTCTCGCTCCCGGTGGAGCACGCGCACCGCCTGAAGGAGGCCGCGGACGCGCTCAACCGCAGCGCGGCGCCGGTGCTGCTGTCCCTGACGATCTAGTCCGCTCCGGGGTGGTCATGAGCACCCCGGCGGACCAGGTAGTATTTTCTTCGTCGCCGGCCGCGGGAGCAGAAATCCGCGGAAGGCGGGAGTCATGCGCCGCTAGCTCAGTTGGTTAGAGCAGCTGACTCTTAATCAGCGGGTCCGGGGTTCGAGTCCCTGGCGGCGCACAGATGAAGGGCCCTTCGCGGAAGCGAGGGGCCCTTCGGCGTCCTCCGCGGTCAGCGGACGGTACGACTCCTCCCCCGGCGGCCGCCACCACACCGGGTCGGCGCACCGCAGGCCCTCCGCCCGCAGGCGTGCCCGCTGGATCTTGTTCGTCGCCGTCACCGGCATCCGCTCCACCACCCGCACGAACCGGGGCGCCATCTTCGTCCCGAGGTCCGGCTGGGCCCGCAGGAACTCCGCGAACGCCGCCGGGTCGAAGGTCCCGGCGACGGTCGCCATCACCTGGTCGCCGGTCACCGGGTCCGGCACCCCGTACACGGCGACGGCCTCGGCGCCCTCGTAGCGGGCGACGATGTTCTCGATCGTCGCGGCGGCGAGGTTCTCCCCGTCGACCCTGATCCGGTCGTCGGTGCGGCCGGCGAAGTAGAGGTAGCCTGCGACGTCCCGGTAGAAGAGGTCACCGGTCCAGTACGCCCCGCCCCGGCGGCGTTCGGCCTCCGCGGCCGGGTTGCGCCAGTAGCCCTCGAAGGGGTTCGGCGCCCGGTTGACCAGTTCACCCATCGCCTCCTCCCCGTTGAGGAGCAGCCCGGCGGAGTCGAAGACGGCCGGCGGGCACTCCTCGCCCGTGGCCCGGTCGAGCACCACCAGGCCCGGCCCGGCCGGTCCCACCGCACCGGCCGGGGTGCCCGGGGCCCACTGGATCGCCGCCCCGCCCTCGGAGGAGCCGTACCCCTCCACCAGCCGTACGCCGAACCGCCGCTCGAAGGCCGCCGCGTCCACCGCGCCGGCCTCGGTGCCGAAGCCCAGCCGCAGCGGGTTGTCCCGGTCGTCGGGCCGGGGCTCGGTGGCCAGGACGTACTGGATCGCCCGGCCGACGTAGGTGAAGTAGGTGGCGCCGTGGCGGCGCACGTCGGCCAGGAACCCGGAGGCCGAGAACCGGGGGCGCAGCGCCACCCCGGCGCCGGCGGCCAGCGCGGGCGCCCAGTCGGCGATCACCGCGTTGCCGTGGAACATCGGCATGCAGACGTAGTGCACGTCGTCGGCGCGGACCCCGAACTGCCGGACCAGGGCCCGCCCCGCCGCCGCGAGCCGCCCCTGGGAGCAGATCGCGGCCTTGGGGGCGCCGGTCGAACCGGAGGTGAAGTAGAGCAGCAGCCGGTCGGCGGGTGCGGCCCGGGACGGGTCCGGCACGGCTCCGGCGTAGGGGGCGAGGAGGGTGGCGTACTCCTCGTCGTCCGTCACGAGGATCCGTACGCCCGGCAGCTCCAGGTCCGCCAGCAGCGGCAGCCGGGCCCGCTCGGTGACCAGGACCGGGCACTCGGTGTGCAGGATGTCCCGGGCCAGCTCGGGGCCCCGGCGGGTGGGGTTGATCCCGGCGACGGCCGCCCCGGCGAGGGCCGCGGCGGCGAGCCACAGCGGGAACTCCTCACGGTTGTCGAGCAGCACCCCGAGATGCGGTACGGCGCCGGAGGGCAGCAGGTCGGCCAGCAGCGCGGCCCGGGCGGCCGCCCCCGCGGCCGTCTCGTGGTGCGTCAGCGCCCGGTCCTCGCACCACAGCCCCGGCCGGTGGTCCCCCCACCGCGCCGCCACCAGTTCGGCGACCGTACCCGTCGTGGACTCCATGGCCGCGCACGGTAGCTGACGCGACGTCAGAAGTGGAGGGTCACGGCATCAGGCTGCCGGCCTCCTCGAACATCGCGTGCGCCACGGCCATGAAGCCCAGGCAGAAGACGATGATCAGGCCGAGGAAGGTCAGCAGGCAGCCGGACTCGGCGACGAGCCTGCCGCGCGACGGCGGGAGCGCGGTGGCCAGATCGGGCCGCTCCGGGAGGTAGTGCACGGTGACGACGTCGCCCTCCAGGACGGTCGCGGGACCGCCCCGCTCCTCGAACCGGACCCGGCGGCCGTCCCGGGTGGCGTACTCGTAGACGTGGTGCAGGGTCGTGCTCACGGACGTGTCCCCGCCGCCCCCGCTGGTCGTGGTGTACATGCGCAGGCAGCGCGCCTCGGCCGTCAGCCCGTGCTCCCACGTCCTGCCGATCCGCCGGGCGCGGCGGATCAGCAGGTACGCGCCCCATCCGGCACCCGCGATCATGAGGGTGGGCACGAGGTAGAAGAACAGTTCGAACATGAGGTTCCCCCGAGGTCGGTTCGCCGCTCCGGAAGACCGGCGTGGCGGGAACCTATCCGGCAGGGCGGACGGGGGTGCTCAAGGGAACCTCAGTTTCCGTGCTGTGACGGTCCGTCGGTCAGAAGGCGACGTCCGAGCAGGCGTAGAACGCGTTGCCCGTGTCGGCGATCGTCCACACCGCGAGGATGACGTGGTGCCCGCTCAGCCCGCTCGGCAGGGTGCCGCTGTGGCTGAGCGTGGCCGGCGGACGCTGCCCGTTGTACGGCACCGTCAGGAACGGGGTGAGGTTGAGGTCCGAGCGGGCGAGGTTGTGGTTCTGGTTCCAGCCCGGCTTGGTGACGTAGTACTTGAAGTCCGTCGTGGCGTGCATGGCGGTGAACTGCCACCGGAACGTGTACGACTGACCTCCTGTCACCCTGGTGGTGGGCCAGGCCGCGCCGTTCGGCGTCCTCGGTGCGCTGAGCTGGGCGAACTGACTGAGTCCGCCGTTGCAGAGCTGGCCGTCGACGGGACCGGCGGCCGGGAAGCCCTTGGGGCCCTCGACGCTCTGCGGCTCCCACTGGATGGAGCCGCAGTTCGTCACGGTGCCGTTCTGGCAGAGCTTCTGCCTGCTGATGGGGAGGTCGGTGTAGCCGTGCCCGCTGGCACCGCCGGTGGAGAGCGCGAAGGCTCCGGCGGTCACCGCACCCAGCACGACTGCGGACAACTTGGTCTTGGTGCGCATGCTGCCGCTCCTGGAGAACGTGGGGAGTTCAGTGAGCTGTGCAGAGGGTAGGTCTAGACCAAGTCTCAGGCTATTACCGGTAGTTGAACATGTCCATACCAATCGCAGAGCGGACTACACCGGCTCCGAGCGTCCCGAGCAGAACGCCACCGTCAGGTCGCGGACCAGCACCTTGCGCTCGTAGTCGTCCAGTTCCACCAGTCCGCGCATGGTCAGCCGGGTCACCGTGTCCTCCACCGAGTCGACGACCGAGGTGAGCATGCTGGCCCGCTGGCGGGCGTCCAGCGCGGCGATCCGGCGCCGGTGCATCACCGGGGCGACCTCGGGTGCGTACTCCACCCGCACCGGCTGCACCGCGAACACCTCCACGCCGACCCCGGCGGTCTCCGTCGCCACCAGGCGCGTCAAAGCGTCCCCGGCCGCCGTCACCCCGCCCCGGGTGCCGCCCGCCGGTTCCACCGGAACCCGGGCCAGGGCCGCCTCCACGCACTCGCGCAGATACGTCTCGTGGTCCTCGATGCCGAGCACGGCCCGCGCGGTGTCCCGCACCCGCCACACCACCAGCACGACCACCCGCAGCGCCAGGCCGTCGGGGTCCGTCGCGGACATCGACTCGCTGCGCCAGTGCCGCAGCCGCACGTCCACCCGGCGGCGCAGCACCAGCGGGTTCACCCACAGCAGCCCGGTGCGCCGGACGGTGCCGCGGTAGCGGCCGAACAGGCCGAGCACCCAGGCCCGACCGGTCTTCCCCCGGGCCAGCCCGCCGAAGCCGAGCAGCCCGAGCGCACCGGCCCCGGCGTACGCCGCCCACTGCGCCGGTCCCGGACCCGCCCCGGCCTGCACGGGCAGCCGCAGGGCCTCCGCCACGGAGGACGGCAGCAGCCCCGCCCACCAGGAGGTGGCGAGGCATCCGGTGAGCCCGCAGGTCCCGGCGAGGACCCCGGCCGTCCCCGGCAGGACCCGCGCCGGGCGCTCCACCAGCTCCGGGTCGGCCTCCACCACGGGCCGTCTGAGCACCGCGGCCGGCCGCCGGAGCCGCGGCTGCTCGCCGGTGCCCTGCCGGCGGCCCACCACGGCCGGTTTGAGGGGCACCTTCACCGGGTCGGGATCGTCCCGGAACAGCAGGTGGACGGGGATCTCGGTGGTCGCCTCGTTGTGGATCAGCCGGACCGGACGGGTGCCCGCGCCCGCGGCCTTCTCCGGCTGCCCCTCGGACTCGGGTGGGGTGTGTGACGTGGTCGTACTCATGCGTGCCTCCAGCCTCCGCGCCAGATGCGTCATGAACAGGAGTGGGGAATGGACGAGGGCCGCCCGGGCGGCCGGCGCCGGCTAGGCGAACAGCCGGCGCCAGGTCTCCGGGCCCGGGTAGCCGTCCGCCGCGCCGCCCCGCCAGCCCTGGGCGCGCTGGAAGGCCTCCACGGCGCGCCGGTCCGCCTCGCCCCAGTGCGGACCCGGGCCGAGGGCGTAGAACCTGCCGAACCCCTTCTTCACCAGCTGGACGCCCAGCCGGGTGACGTAGTCGTTGTTCGCCCCCGGCCGGAAGAAGTTGCGGCCGGGATAGCCGGGCACCCCGTGCGAGCCGGGCCGCCCCGGACCGGCCGCGCCCGGCGCGATGTCCTTGCCCTTGCCGGTGACGAGCAGGTCCCAGGTGCGCGGGCCGGGCAGCCCGTCGGCGTCCGCGCCCGTCCAGCCCTGGGCCTGCTGGAACGCCTGGGTCGCCCGGCGGTCCGCCTCGCCCCACACCGGCCCCGCGCCCTGGGCGTAGAAGGAGCCGGCGCCCCGGGCGATGAGCATCTCGCCGAGCCGGGTGACGTACTTGTTGTCGGCCCCGGGACCGAAGTAGGCGGCCCCCGGGTAGGCCGTCACCGTCTTGTCGCCCGCCGCTTCCGAGCCCGCGGTGCCGGCGGTCACGCCCTTGTAGCGGTAGGGGACGTATTTGTCGGCGTGGCTCCAGTAGGGGTAAGGGGTGGTCTGCCGGCGGGCGTGCGGGGGCGTCTGCTCGTAGACCGTGTAGTAGGTGTGCGTGTGGTCGGTCCAGCCGCCGAAGAGCACCACGTGGGAGCCGCTCTCGGGGTTGTCCGGGTTGTGGTAGAGGAGCATGTCGCCGGGCTGCAGCTCCTCCTTCTTGATCTTCACCCCGAACGAGTCGAGGCTGCCCGTCCACTCGTTGTTCGGCAGCCCCCAGGCCATGGAGACGTAGCCCGAGCAGTCCTGCCGGTACCCGTCGGACCAGTAGGAGGTCATGCTGTACGGCACCTGCGCCGCCACCCAGATCTTGGCCCGGTTGATGATCTCGGTCCGGGTGGTGGTGGGCAGGGGGGCCGTGGTGGGGTCGACGGGCTTGCCCGCCGGGCCGTGCAGCGGGGCCTTGGCGCCCTGCGGGGTGGCGGGCTCGCCGTCGCCGGGGACGGCTTCGCGGTGCGGGGAGTGGCCGGGGGCGAGGGCCGCGGCCGGGTGGACCGCGCCGAGGACGGCGGACGCGGCGGCCAGGACGACGACCCCGCGGGCCGCCGGGTGGCCGCCGAGGCGGCCGGGGGACAGGCGGGGACTCAGCCGCCGCCAGTGGACACAGCCGGGGCAGTCGCAGTCGCTCGCGGGGTCGACTTCCTCGAACACCGGAACGGTCATGCGATCTGCCTCACATTCGGGGTGGATTTGTCCGCGAGTGTGCACGTTGATCAGTTTCACAACTGTCCTCGGGGCGCGCATGTTGACGGTCCGAATGATGTACGCGGCCCTCCGGGCCACCGCCGGGCGGTCAGGAGCACCCGTGGAGGTCATGTAGAGTTTTCCTCGTCAGCAGGCGCCGCTAGCTCAGTTGGTTAGAGCAGCTGACTCTTAATCAGCGGGTCCGGGGTTCGAGTCCCTGGCGGCGCACCGACCGGAAGGCCCCTCGCAGCAGCGGGGGGCCTTTCGCATGCCCGGGATCCACCGCGACCGGAAGAGGGCCCTCCCCCCGATTGGCCGGATACCCTCTGGCCATGGCAGCCCGGGACCTTCAGGAGCAGATCAAGAAGCTGATCGTCGACCGGCGGCTGCCCTCGGGCGCCCCGCTGCCGACCGAGCCCGAGCTGATGGAGTACCTCGGGGCCAGCCGGAACTCGGTGCGCGAGGCCCTGAAGGCGCTCCAGGCCATGGGGATCGTGGAGATCCGGCACGGCTTCGGCACCTACGTGGGCTCGATGTCGTTCGCACCGATGATCGAGGGCCTGGCCTTCCGCACCGTCGCCGGGCACTACCGGGGCGAGGACTCCCTGCTCCAGCTGCTGGAGCTGCGCGAGGCCGTGGAGACCGGACTGGTGTCCCGGCTGGCCGGACGGCTGCCGGAGGCGGACCTCGTTGAACTGAACGCGCTCGTGGACCGTATGGAACAAGAGGCCGCGGAAGGGACCGGCCTCGCCGAGACCGACCGTGCCTTTCACGCCACCCTCTACCGGGGGCTGGACAACGTGCTGCTGAGCGAGGTGCTGGAGGCGTTCTGGGACGCCTTCCACCGGGTGCAGCGGGACCTGGTGGACGTGCCGCAGGATCCGCGCGTCACCTGCCGCCAGCACCGGGAGATCCTGGACGCGGTCCGGTCCGGTGATTCGCTGCGGGCGGAGGAGGCCATAAGGGACCACTTCGGCAACATCCGTACCCGCCTGTCCACCACCGGCGCATCCGAGCCTCCCGAGCCCCACGCACGACGCAATGAACGGGTTTGAGGGGTAAACACGGCGTTTCGCGTCTTGCGATCTGCTGACCACCGTAGAACCCTGTTGCCACAAGGCCGCTCCGGCCGACGGCAGTTGACGGGGAGCGGCCGGTCGCGCACCGGCGGGGGAGGGGGCCCCGTTCACGAATCGGTGCCGAGGGGGGCATCATGCAACCGGAGGGTCGCCGTCCCATGTCTATAGGGTGGGCAGGACGTGGTGATACGACCCATCACTGACTCCGCACGCACGGACCGAGGGGACCCGGGCGGGCGGTAAGGACCGACGAAACACGCGGTGACCTGCGTGTGGGGGGAATGACTCATGACGTCGACGCCGACGGGCGCCGGACAGAGCCACGCTCACGACGACCCGTCACAGACCACACAGCTGAGGGCGGTCAGCCAGCGGACGGGGCAGCTCCGCCGAATAAAGAAGACCCTGCCCAGATACGACTACGAGCACTACAGCCGGCTCTCGGGGCCCCTCACCCAGCCCGATCCGACGAAGCCGTACACGGTGCAGTACCGCTCGCTGCTCTCGCAGGAGCCGCACCGGATACGCGCCGCGCTCATGCTGGGCGCCGCGCCGGTGCTCTCGCTGGTGCTGCTGTTCTGGCTGCTCCAGCCGGAGCACTGGACCGAACGCGACTATCCGGCCTACGACTTCCTGCCGGCCCTCGACATCGTCATGCTCGTCGCGATCGGCCTGATCGAGTTCTTCCGCTGCATGAACGTGCTGTCCAACGCGCACGCCACCCTCGTCGCCCGGGACCCGGTCCCGGTGGTGCCCGAGACCGGCACCCGCGTCGCCTTCCTCACCTCCTTCGTGCCCGGCAAGGAGCCGCTGGAGATGGTGACGAAGACCCTGGAGGCGGCCGTGAAGCTGCGGCACCGGGGCCTGATGCACGTGTGGCTGCTGGACGAGGGCGACGACCCTGCCGTGAAGGAGGTGTGCGCCCGGCTCGGCGTGCACCACTTCTCCCGCAAGGGCGTCGCACAGTGGAACCAGCCCACGGGCCCGCACCGCGCCAAGACCAAGCACGGCAACTACAACGCCTGGCTGGCGGCGCACGGCGACGACTACGACTTCTTCGCCTCGGTCGACACCGACCACGTCCCGCTGCCCAACTACCTGGAGCGGATGCTCGGTTTCTTCCGCGACCCCGATGTCGGCTTCGTCATCGGCCCGCAGGTGTACGGCAACTACGACAACTTCGTCACCAAGGCCGCCGAGTCGCAGCAGTTCCTCTTCCACGCCCTGATCCAGCGCGCCGGCAACCGCTACGGCGCCCCGATGTTCGTCGGCACGTCGAACGCGGTGCGGATCAGGACGCTCAAGCAGATCGGCGGTCTGTACGACTCGATCACCGAGGACATGGCGACCGGCTTCGAGATCCACCGGGCGAAGAACCCGGTCACCGGCCGCAAGTGGAAGTCGGTGTACACCCCCGACGTGCTCGCGGTCGGTGAGGGACCCGCCGCCTGGACGGACTTCTTCACCCAGCAGATGCGCTGGTCGCGGGGTACGTACGAGACGATCCTGAAGCAGTACTGGAAGGGCTGGTACTCGCTGCCGCCGGGCAAGCTCTTCAACTACACGATGATGATCATCTTCTACCCGATGTCCGCCCTGAACTGGATCCTCGCGGCCCTGAGCTGCGCCCTGTTCCTGGGTCTCGGCGCCTCGGGTGTGAACATCGACCCGACCGTGTGGCTGATGCTGTACGGCAACGCCTCCGCGCTCCAGATCGGCCTGTACATCTGGAACCGCCGGCACAACGTCTCCCCGCACGAGCCGGAGGGCTCCGGCGGTGTGGCCGGCATGGTGATGTCGGCCCTGTCCGCGCCGCTCTACGCGAAGGCGCTGATCGACTCCCTGCTGCGACGCAAGAGCAAGTTCGTGGTCACCCCGAAGGGCGACTCGGCGAGCCCGGACACCTGGTTCGGCACCTTCCGGTACCACTGGTACTTCATCGGGATCTTCGCCGCGTCCGTCGTCGCCGGTTTCGTCCTCGGGCACTC
Source organism: Streptomyces sp. NPDC015139 (assembly GCF_043079785.1). Taxonomy (NCBI): domain Bacteria; kingdom Bacillati; phylum Actinomycetota; class Actinomycetes; order Kitasatosporales; family Streptomycetaceae; genus Streptomyces; species Streptomyces sp. NPDC015139. Next base: position 293,833 of record NZ_JBIBUW010000007.1, read on the forward strand.
CCACCCGGCGATGGTGACCTGGGCCGCGTTCGCCATGCTCATCACGGGCTTCCCGGTCTTCGTCTGGCGCCACGAGCTGCGGCAGGCGAAGAAGCGGCCCCGGGCCGTCGCGGACGCACCCGCGGGGGCCGGCACGGGACCGCAGGACACGGTGCCCGCGCAGGGCTCGCCCCGCGCCCCGCACGCACCGCAGCGGCGCCCCGGCTGGGCCGCCCCGCACGGGACTCCGGGCGCCGGCCCGAACGGGGAGTACGACGAGAACATGCAGACCGCCCTTGGTGGACTTGGGGGACGTAAGGAATGAAGGACCAGGCCGGCCGCCGCCGCGCCCGTCGACTCGCGATAGGCACGGCGGTGGTCATCGCGCTGGCCGGGATGAACGGGCCGTGGCTCTACCGCTTCGGCACCGAGCGCTACCACCAGTACAAGATCAACAAGCCCGAGTACAAGGCCGAGAACGGCCACTGGGACATCGTCGAGTTCCCCGAGGAGTACCGCCAGGACACCATCCACGCGGCGCTCCTGCACACCGGCAAGGTGCTGCTGGTCGCGGGTTCCGGCAACAACCAGGACAACTTCGACCGGAAGAAGTTCGACACCCGGATCTGGGACCCGGTCAAGGGCACGATCAAGAAGATCCCCACGCCCGCCGACCTGTTCTGCACCGGGCACACCCAGCTGGCGAACGGCAACCTGCTCATCGCGGGCGGCACCAGGCGGTACGAGAAGCTCAAGGGTGACGTCACCAAGGCCGGCGGCCTGATGATCGTCCACAACGAGAACCCGGACAAGCCGATCACGCTGCCCGCGGGCACCAAGTTCAGCGGCAAGACCAACGGCAAGACGTTCGTCTCCAAGGACCCCGTGCTGGTGCCCCGCGCGAAGAAGGTGTTCGACCCGAACACCGGTGTCTTCCAGCGCAACGACCCGGGCCTCGGCCGGATCTACGTCGAGGCCCAGTCGAGCGGCTCCAAGTACGAGACCGGCACCCAGGACAACTACCGGATCCAGGGCCTGACCGGCGTCGACGCCCGCAACACCTACGGCATCGCGCAGAAGCTCGCCCTCGACAAGAAGGACTTCCAGGGCATCCGCGACGCCTATGAGTTCGATCCGGTCGCCGAGCGGTACATCAAGGTCGACCCGATGAACGAGGCCCGCTGGTACCCGACGCTGACGACCCTGTCGGACGGCAAGGTGCTCAGCGTCTCGGGGCTCGACGACATCGGGCAGCTGGTGCCGGGCAAGAACGAGATCTTCGACCCCAAGACCAAGAAGTGGTCGTACACCTCGAAGCTCCGGCAGTTCCCGACGTACCCGGCGCTGTTCCTGATGCAGAACGGGAAGGTCTTCTACTCGGGCTCCAACGCGGGCTACGGCCCCGACAATGTGGGCCGCAAGCCCGGTGTCTGGGACGTCGGCACCAACAAGTTCACCAAGCTGCCGGGGCTCTCCGACCCCGGTCTGCTGGAGACGTCCGGCACGGTGCTGCTGCCGCCGGCGCAGAACGAGAAGTTCATGGTGATCGGCGGCGGCGGGGTCGGCGAGTCGAAGCTGTCGAGCAGGAAGACGCGCCTGATCGACCTCAAGGCGAAGAACCCGCGCTTCACCGACGGGCCCGAACTGGAGAAGGGCACCCGGTACCCGCAGTCCTCGATCCTGCCCGACGACACCGTGCTGGTGTCCGGCGGTTCGGAGGACTACCGGGGACGCGGCGACTCCAACATCCACCAGGCGCGGCTGTACCACCCGGACAGCAACAGCTTCACGCAGGTCGCCGATCCGCTGGTGGGCCGCAACTACCACTCCGGGTCGCTGCTGCTGCCCGACGGGCGGGTGATGTTCTTCGGGTCCGACTCCCTGTACGCGGACGCGGCGAACACCAAGCCGGGGAAGTTCGAGCAGCGGATCGAGATGTACACCCCGCCCTATCTGTACCGGGACTCCCGGCCGACGCTCAGCGGCGGACCGCGGACGATAGCCCGCGGCGCCTCGGGGACGTTCACCTCACGCGACGCGGCGGCCATCAAGAAGGCGCGGCTCATCCGGCCGAGCGCGTCGACGCATGTGACGGACGTGGACCAGCGGTCCATCGCGCTGGACTTCAGGACGTCCGGGAACAAGGTCACCGTGACGGTGCCGAAGAGCCGGAACCTGGTGCAGTCGGGGTGGTACATGCTGTTCGTCGACGACGGCCGGGGCACCCCGAGCAAGGCGCAGTGGGTGAAGGTGCCGTAGCGCTCCCCCGGCGAAGGGCGCGGCGGCCCGGTGGCCGGCCGCGCCCGCGCGCCTAGGAGTCGGACGCCTTCGCCAGCTTCAGGGCGTAGGCCGGCCACCACTGGCCCGCCTTGGGGCCGTCCTTGCAGGTGCCGTCGGACTCCCCGGGACGCTTGACCCACAGGTAGGCGTCGACCAAGGGGTCCGCCGTCTTCGTCGTCGGGGTCTCGCCGAGCGCCCGGCCCGGCGGGTTGCACCACCGCTCGGCCGGATCGCCCTGTGCGTAGGGGCCGTTGCCGTTCCGGCTGGTGTCGAGGACGAAGTGCTTGCCGCCCACCTTCGCCGACAGCTGCCTGCCGTAGGCGATGGAGTCCTTGGTGGAGTAGAAGTTGGACACGTTGACGGAGAAGCCGTCCGCCTGCGCGACGCCCGCCCACTTCAGGGGCTCGAAGATCTGGTCGGGGTGGCCCCAGCCGGCGTTCCCGGCGTCCAGGTAGACCTTGGTGTTCTTCAGGGACTTGAGCTTGGCCATGGCGTTCTTGAGGAGGTCGTAGCGCTCCTCGTGGAACTCGTCCGGGGTGCAGCCGTCCACGAGGTGGAGCACGGCGTCGGGTTCGAGGACGACCGTGGCGGGGCGGTCGCCGATGCCCCGGGCCACCCCGTCGATCCAGCTGCGGTAGGCGTTGCCGTCGGCGGCGCCGCCCTGGGAGTACTGGCCGCAGTCGCGGTGCGGGATGTTGTAGAGGACGAGCAGGGCGGTGCGGTCGGACTTCTCGGCGGCCTCGGTGAAGCCGCGGGCCTCCTGCTCCGGGTTCTCCGGGCCGATCCACTCCCCCGTCGGCTGCTCGGCGATCTTCCGTATCTGCTCGGCCTCGGTCTTCCGGCCGTCCTTCACGTAGGCGGCGACCTGCCGGGCCGCGCTGCCGTCCGGGTTGACCCAGAACGGGTCGGCGGACTTGGGCTGCTGGGTGATCCGGGCCGCCGGGTCCTGCTCCCCGTCCCCGTCGCCGGACGAGCAGCCCGCGGCCAGCAGCGCCGCCCCCAGCAGCACCGCGGTCGCCGCCCGTGTCCGTGCCGGAGTCCGGGCGCTGCTGCTGTCGTACATGCGATTCCCCCCTGGGCGCGCATTGGTCCGGGTGCCAATCCTGGCATATCCCGTCGCGGCGTCACGAGGTCGCGCCGTGCGGTCAGGGGCCGCTGCCGGTGAGGTACGCGGAGACGACGACGTTGGCCGTGTACCTGCCGGTGGCGTGGTCGAAGGTGCCGCCGCAGGTGATCAGCCGGAGTTCGGCGCGGCCCGGTTCGTGGGGGCCGTAGGCCTGCCGGGCGTCGAAGTCGTCGCGGGGCAGGACCCGGACGTCGTCGATGGTGAACTCGGCCACCTTGCCGTCGGAACGGACCACCCGGACCGTCTCGCCGGGCTCCAGGGTGCTGAGCTTGTAGAACACGGCGGGCCGGGTCGCGGTGTCGACGTGGCCGACCATCAGGGCCGCCCCCCGCGCGCCGGGCGCGGTGCCGGAGCCGTACCAGCCGACCACGCCCGGCTGGTCGAAGGGTGGCGGGTCGATGGCTCCCTGGGAGTCCAGGCCGCGGGACACCACGGGCGCCTGGACGCCGAGTTGGGGGATGTCGACGCGCTGCGGCCGCGCGTCGCCCAGCGGTTTCGCCGGGCGGGGCAGCGACGCCGGGTCGGCGGGACTCCCGATGGCGAACACGTCGCCGCGGTCGGTGCCCGTGCCCTGCGGTACCCCGCTCACGCCGCGTCCCCAGAGCCACAGTCCGAGCAGCAGCACGGTCCAGGCGAGGGCGGTGATGAGCCGCCCGGTGCCGGCGGCGCGCTCGCGGTCGTCGGTCATGGAGGCGTCAGCGCGTGCCCCGGCTCCGGCGGGCGCGGAGCCCGAGGCCGGCCGCGGCGAGTCCCGCGAGCAGCAGGCCGGTCACCGCCTGGAGGCTGCCGGGACCGGACCCGCTGGTGGCCACGGTGGCGAAGTGCGCGGTGCCTCCGCCGCCCGCCTGGACCGGGGCGACGGGCGTGGCGGAGTCGGAGGGCGGCCGCAGGAGCTGCTCGAGGCCCCCGGCACCCAGGCCGCCGGCACCCTGCTGGGCGACCGTGACCCGGCCGGTGATCGAGGAGCCGCCACAGGCGACCCGCACCTCGTAGGCACCCGGCTGGACGGACGACCGGACGCGGGTCTCGCCCGTCAGGCCGCCCTCGCCGCCGGTCAGGGCGGCGTCGGCGACGAAGGCCGACGAGGAGGCGGTGCCCTGCGTGCCCGTGCAGCCGCTGACCCGCAGGGTGACGTCGGAGCCCGGCGTGGGGACGGCGGGGGTCAGGCTGACCCCGCCGGCGGCGTCCGCCGCGTGCGCCGCCGGGGTGAGCACGGCCATGGCCAGGACGGTTGTACAGAGAGTCAGGCGTAGTGAGCCCATCGTGAACCTCCAGTACGAGGAGGTTCTCCCGGCGGGGGCGCCCCCGCATCCTCGGGGGCGCCGCTGCTGCTCCGAACGGGTGACACGGGGTTTCGGGCCGGTGGGGCCGCCCGCCGGGTCAGACGAGGTCGACGAGGTCCGCGATGGAGTCGGCGACCTGGGAGGGGCGGAAGGGGTAGCGGTCGACGTCCTCGGGCTGGGTGACGCCGCTGAGCACGAGGAAGGTGCGCATACCGGCTTCCAGGCCCGCGAGGACGTCGGTGTCCATGCGGTCGCCGATCATCGCGGAGGTCTCGGAGTGGGCGCCGATCGCGTTGAGGCCGGCCCGCATCATCAGCGGGTTCGGCTTGCCGACGAAGTACGGCTTCTTGCCGGTCGCCGCGGTGATCAGGGCGGCGACGGAGCCGGTGGCGGGCAGGTCGCCCTCCGTCGACGGGCCGACGTTGTCGGGGTTGGTGGCGATGAACCGGGCGCCGTCGTTGATCAGCCGCACGGCCTTGGTCAGGGCCTCGAAGGAGTACGTGCGGGTCTCGCCGAGGATCACGAAGTCGGGCTCGTGGTCGGTGAGGATGTAGCCGATGTCGTGCAGCGCGGTGGTCAGGCCCGCCTCGCCGATGACGTAGGCGCTGCCGCCGGGCCGCTGGTCGTCCAGGAACTGGGCGGTGGCCAGTGCGGACGTCCAGATGTTGTCGACCGGCACGTCCAGACCCATCCGGCGCAGCCTGGCGTGCAGGTCGCGGGCGGTGTAGATGGAGTTGTTGGTGAGCACCAGGAAGGGCCGGCCGGAGTCGCGCAGCTTCTTCAGGAAGGCCTCGGCGCCGGGGATCGGCACCCCTTCGTGGATCAGCACGCCGTCCATGTCGGTGAGCCATGACTCGATGGGCTTGCGGTCTGCCATGTTGTGCGTCTCCTGGCGTACGTACGGGCGAGAAGCGGGGGCGCCGGAACCACGGCGTACCGACGCCCCCAGCCTAATCAGGCCTGCGTGATTCGTACCCCGTCGATCACCCAGTACCGGTTGTTGCCGCCGGTGCACCGCCGCAGCCTCGTACGGCGGGGCGGTACTTGTTGGGCGGCCGAACCCCCGGAGGGATCAGCTGCCGGTCGCCGACTTCCAGTCCTCCACGTACGTCGTGAGGTTCTTGTCGATGTCGGTCCAGTCCGGCTCGAAGACGTCCACGCCGTCCATCAGCTTCGCCAGGGCGGTGGCTTCGGCGTCGGTGGCCTTGACGTCCTGGCGGGCGGAGAAGCCGCCGCCGACAGAGCTGACCTGCTGCTGGGCCTGCCGGGAGAGCATGAAGTCGAGCAGCTTCCGGCCGTTCTCGCCGTGCGGGGCCCTGGTGACCAGGCCGGCCGCGTAGGGCAGGGCGAAGGTGGTGGCCTTGCCGTCCTTGCCGGCCGGGAACCAGATGCCGAGGTTCGGCATGTCCTTGGACTGGGCGTGGTTCATCTGCACATCACCGTTGGCGACGAGCAGTTCGCCCTTGTCGACCTTGGGCGCGAGCTTGCCGGTGGAGGCGGACGGGCCGACGTTGTTGGCCTGGAGCTTCTTCAGGTAGGCGAGCGCCCGGTCCTTGCCGCCGAAGTCGTGGATGGCCTTGATGAGCACGGCGGTGCCGTCGCCGGCGACGCCCGGGGTGGAGTACTGGAGCCTGTTCCGGTAGGCGCCGTCGAGCAGTTCGTCCCAGGTCCGGGGGGCCTGCTTCAGCTCCTTCTGGTTGTAGACGAAGCCGAAGTAGTTGTTGACGACCGCGGTCCACGTACCGTCGGCGGCCTTGTTCGCGCCGGCGACCCGGTCGGCTCCCTCGGGCGTGTACTTCTGCAGCAGGCCCTTGCCGTCGGCCTGCTGGATGAAGGGCGGCAGCGTGACGAGCACGTCGGCCTGCGGGTTGGACTTCTCGCGGGCGGCGCGCTGCACCATCTCGCCGGAGCCGCCCTCGACGTACTTGACCTTGATGCCGGTCCGCTTCTCGAAGTCCTTGAAGACCTGGTCGTACCAGCCGTCGCCGTTCTCGCCCTTCAGGCCGTCGGCGCTGTAGACGGTGACGACCTTGGCGTCGGCGGCGGCGGAGGAACCTCCGCAGGCGGACAGCAGCGGGGTGGCGAGCAGGGCGAGGGCTACGGCGAGCGTGACGCGGTTTCTGGGCATGACGGCATGAACTCCTTGCGTTGCGGCGGGGTGTGGGGAGGGCTCAGCGGTACGAGGCGCGGGTGCGGATCCGGGAGAAGGCGACCAGCACGAGCAGGGTGGCGGCCATGAGCACCACGGCGACGGCGGAGCCGGTGAAGAGCGCGCCGCGGTCGGTGGCCGCGTAGATCAGGACGGGCAGCGGGGTCCAGTCGGGCGGGTAGAGCATCATCGTGGCGCTGAGCTCGCCCATGGAGAGGGCGAAGCAGAGGCCGGCGGCCGCGGTGAGCGAGGGCAGCAGCAGGGGCAGCCGTACCCGCCACAGCACGTAGGAGGGCCGGGCGCCGAGGGAGGCGGCGGCCTGTTCGTAGGCCGGGTCGAGGCGGGTGATCGCGGCCGACACGGACTGGTGGGCGAAGGCGGTGACCAGGACGGTGTGGGCGAGGATCACGATCCACCGGGTGCCGTTGAGCAGCATCGGCGGCTGGGAGAACGCCACCAGGACGGCCAGTCCGACCACGACCGACGGCACGGCGACCGGCAGGACGAACAGGGCGTCCAGCACCCTGCGGTACCGCTTGCCCAGCGCCGCCCCGGCCAGCGCGGCCCAGGTGCCGGCGGCCAGGGCCAGCAGGCTGGCGGCGACGGCCGTGACCAGGCTGGTGGTGAGTGCCCGGAGGGCCTCGCCGCGGGTGGCGGCACGGTAGTGGGCCAGGGTCGGGTCCGAGGGCAGGGCGCCGGACCAGTGGGTGGCGAAGGACGCGCCGAGGACGACGAGGAGCGGCAGGGCGAACAGCGGCACGAAGAGGACGAGGAACACCGTCCACACGGCCCACCTGGCCTTGCGGCTATGCACCAGCACGACGGCTCACCACCCGGTAGAGGCCGTAGAGCCCCACGGAGATCAGGACGTTGACGACGGCGACCACGCACGCGCCCGGGTAGTCGGACTCCAGGATCGCCTTGCTGTAGACGAGCATCGGCAGGGTGGTGACCCCTTTCGCGCCGGTGAACAGCACGATCCCGAACTCGTTGAGGCAGAGCACGAGGACGAGGCTCCCGCCGGCCGCGAGCGCGGGCAGCGCCTCCGGCAGGATCACCCGCCGCACGATCCGCGGCGCGCGGGCCCCGAGGGAACTCGCCGCCTCCAGCTGCGCGGTGTCGAGCTGCGAGAACGCGGCGAGCAGGGGTCGCATCACGAACGGCGTGAAGTAGGTGACCTCCGCCAGCAGCACACCCCAGGGCGTGGTCAGGAACTGGAAGGAACCGACGACGCCGGTCGTGCCGTAGATGAACAGCAGTGCCAGCGTGATCAGGAAGGACGGGAAGGACAGGTACACGTCCACGAACCGGGCCACCGCCTTCGCGCCGGGAAACGGCACGAAGGCGATGACCAGCGCGAGCAGGAACCCGAGGACCAGGCACCCGGCGGTGGAGGCCAGCGCGATCCAGACGGTCGTCCACAGGGCGTGGCGGAAGGCGGCGGAGGCGAAGACGTCGGCGTACGGCTGGAGCGAGGTGCCGCCGCCGTCCGGCTGGAACGACTGCTGGACGACGAGGGCGAGGGGGTAGAGGAAGAAGAGGGCGAGCAGCGCGACCGGGGGGAGGGCCCACAGCAGCGCTCCGGCGGAGTGCGGGGCGGGGCGCGGTCCACAACTGCCGTCGCGCGGCGGGCGCGAGCGGTCCGGGGCGGGCCGCGCCTTCGTCACGGCCTCAGCCACGGCTCACTCCCGCGGGGAGCAGCACCGCGTCCTCGGGGGCGAAGTGCAGGTGCACGGAGTCCCCGTGCCGGGGCGGGTCCTTCAGTTCGCGCACGTCCGCCATGACGGTGTGCCCGCCGACCTCGACGTACAGCCGGTGCGTGGCGCCCCGCCACTGGATCTCGGTGACCGTGCCGGTGACCCGGTTGGGACCCTCGCCGAGTCCGACCAGGTGCGGCCGTACGCACAGCGTGGCCCGGGCACCCGGCACCGCGTCGGCGGTGTCGACCTTCAGCTCCACGCCGGCGAAGGCGACTCCCCCGGTGTGCGTGTCGACCGGCAGCAGGTTCGCGTTGCCGACGAACGAGGCCGTGAACTCGTCGGCCGGCACCCGGTACAGCTCTCTCGGCGTGCCGCAGGCCCGCAGTCGCGCGCTGTCCATCACGGCGATCCGGTCGGCCAGGGTCAGCGCCTCGACCTGGTCGTGGGTGACGTACAGCATCGACACGTCCGGCAGGTCGCGGTGCAGCCGGGCCAGTTCGGCCAGCATCCCGGAGCGCAGCCGGGCGTCCAGCGCGGACAGCGGCTCGTCGAGGAGGAGGACGCCGGGCCGGACGGCCAGGGCGCGGGCGATGGCGACGCGCTGCTGCTGGCCGCCGGACAGCTCGCGCGGGTGGCGGCGGGCGTAGGCGGCCATGCCGGTCATCTCCAGCGCCTCGGCGACCCGTCGGCGGATCTCGTCCCGGGCCGGCCTGGCGGTCCCGGGGTCCTTGCGGGCCTTCAGGCCGAAGGCCACGTTCTCGTCGACGCGCAGGTGCGGGAAGAGGGCGTAGCTCTGTACGACCATCCCGATGCCCCGGCGGTACGGCGGCAGGTCCGTCACGTCCCGGCCGCCGAGGAACACCCGCCCGGACACGGGCCGTACGAATCCGGCGACCGCCCGCAGCGCGGTGGTCTTGCCGGAGCCGGACGGCCCGAGCAGTGCCATGACCTCGCCCGGCTCGACGGTCAGGTCGAGCGAGTCGAGGACGACGTTCCCGTCGTAGGCAACGGTGACGGAGTCGAAGCGGATGCCCATCTCACCGGTCTCCGGCGAGCAGCGCGGGCAGGGCGGCGACGGAGTCCAGGACGTGGGTGGCGCCGGCGGCACGGAACGCGTCGTCGCCGTGCGCCCCGGTGCGTACGCCCGCCACCAGGCCGGCGCCGGCCCGGACGCCGCTGAGCACGTCGTAGGAGGTGTCCCCGACGACGGCGACCTGGGTGACGTCCTCGGCCGCCTTCGTCCGGAGGAAGGCCTCCAGCACCATGTCCGGGTAGGGCCGCCCGCGCCCGCCGGCGTCGGCCGGGCACAGGGTGAGCGGCACGAGGTCCTGCCAGCCCAGGGCGGCGAGGATGGCGTCCTGGGTGACGCGGGCGAACCCGGTGGTCAGGACGACCGTTCGGCCGCTGCCCGCCAGTTCCCCGATGGCCTCGCGGGCCCCGGGGACGGGGGCGATCAGGCCGTCGTCGACCAGTTCGCCGTACGCCTTCTCGAAGGCGGCGTTGGCCCGCTGGGCGCGGTCCTCGGCGCCGAACAGGTGCCGGAAGACGGAGATCTTGGACTCGCCCATGGTGGCGCGGACGTAGGAGAGGTGCTCGGCGTGCTCGGCCGAGCCGGGCTCGACGCCCAGTTCGGCGGCGGCCGCGGCGAAGGCGCGCTCGACGAGGCCGCCGTCGGCGACGGTCGTGCCGGCCATGTCGAGGACGACGAGCCGGATGTCTCGGGATTCCGTGGTCATGTTCGTCACCAGCCCAGTTCGTTCGCGGTGGTCTCGGCTATCGCGGGGGAGCAGGTCATGCCGCGCCCGCCGGGCCCGGTGACCAGCCACACCCCGTCGCGCACCTGCTGTCGGTGCACCACCCGGCCGGGTTCGGTGCACTGCGCGTACACCCCGGCCCAGCGGTGCCGGATGCGCGGCAGCGGCCGGCCGAGCAGGGACTCGACGACGCCGGTGAGGTGCTCGTACGGCTCCTCGACGGTGTCGAAGGCGAAGGGGTGCTCGTACTCGTGGGTGTCGCCGATGGTCAGTCCGCCGTCGGCGCGCTGCACCATGAGCAGCTGCATGCGGTGGGCGGCGGCGGTCTCGGCCTGCGGCTGGCGGGCGTTGAGCTCGTCCAGCGCGGGGGAGGCGTAGGCGGGGTAGTAGCGGAAGCTGTCGGCGTCGGCGACCGAGGTGGTCAGCGGCTCGCCGAGCGGGTCGGTCTGCATCATCTGGAGCCGGACGCGGCGCACGGGCAGGTCGGGGCCGGCGAGCTCGCGGACCAGGCCGCCCAGCCAGGCGCCGGTGCACAGGACGACCGCGTCGGCGTGGTGCACGTCTCCGTGGTCGTCCCGGACGGTTCCGGCGCCGACGACCTCCCGGACCTCGCGGCCGGGCAGGAAGGTGTAGGCCGGGTTCTTCAGCAGTTCCTCGCGCAGGGCGAGCTGGGCGGTGCGCGGCTCGACGGCCGCGTCCCGCTCGCAGTACAGCGCGGCGGTGAACTCGCCGCGCAGGGCGGGGTTGATCGCGCGGGCCTCGCCCGGCGTGAGCAGCTTGTAGCCGCGGGCGGGGGCGTCCGGTCGGGCCACGGCGGCCTCGGCGACGGCGAGTTCCAGGGGGCCGCGGACCGGGGTCAGGGACCCGATGGCCCGGAAGCCGAGCGCCGGTACGCGCGCGCCGATCTCCTCCCACAGTTCCCGCGCCCGCAGGGCGGCCTCCAGCTCTTCTCCACCGGCGCGGCCGCTGACCCAGATCTGCCCGAAGTTGCGCAGCGAGGCGCCGCGCGCCTCGGTCTCGCGCTCGATCTGGACGACCTGGTGGCCGCGCTCCACTGCCTGCCAGGCGTGCATGGTGCCCACCACGCCGGCTCCGACGACTGTCACTCTCACGGCGGCAACGCTCCTCTCGAACGGGTAACCGGAGACATCCGGCTCACAACGAGAGCGTGAACGACCCGTCACGTTTGGGCTAGACCCGTTATCCTTTCGTGATACTCCGCGAGGTTGCGGAGGGGGTCGCTCTCAGCCTCCGAGGTGGGCGGTGAAGGAGAACCGGTCGCCCCGGTACAGGGACCGGACCCGCTCCAGCGGCCGCCCCTCGGTGTCCCGGGACACGCGGTGGATCAGCAGCATCGGCAGGGCGGGCGGGGTGCCGATGAGCAGGGCCTCACGGGGGGTGGCGAGCACGGTCTCGATGCGCTCGTCCGCGTCGCCGAAGGTGATGCCCTGCGCCTCCAGATAGGCGTAGAAGGACGAGTCGGGATCGAAGTCGGCGGCCAGGCCCGGCACCCGCTCGACGGCGACGTAGGTGCTCTCCAGGCCGACGCGCTCGTCGTCGGCGAGCAGCACACGCTCCAGGTGCCAGACCGGTTCGCCCCGGGTGAGCCCGGTCTCGGCGGCCAGGGGCTCCGGGCACGGGAACCGGTCCAGGGTGACGAGCGCCCGCCCGGGCGTACGGCCCTGCCGGCGCACGCCCTCGGTGTAGCTGGCGAGGGACAGCGGCTGGGCCAGCTTGGGCCCGGCCACGACGGTCCCGCGGCCCTTGCGCCTGAGCCGCCCCTCCAGCACCAGCTCCCGCACGGCCTGCCGCACGGTCTCGCGGGCGACGTCGTAGCGCTCGGCGAGATCCCGCTCGGTGGGGATGACGCTGTCCTCCCCCAGCTCCTCCAGCAGGGCCGCGATCCGGGCCTTGACGGCGTAGTACTTGGGAATGCGCCCGTGCTCCGGAATGCCGGACCGGACGGGCGCACCGGGTGCCTGGTCGTTCGGGTAGTCCACGCAGGGATCGTCGCAGACGGGCGCCGGGACACGGCACGGGGTGCCTCCGGCGACCGGCCGGCGACCCGCGCCCGGGGGGCCACGGACCCGGAGCCGCGTCCTCGCAAGCGGACGGGAGCGGGTCGGTGCGGGGACGGGCGCGGGTCCGTGGAGAACGACGGACGGCGGCGGGGTGCCTCAGCTGGTGCCGGTGCGGGTGAGCAGGCCAGGGTGCCTCCGCTGGGACCGGGGCGAGCCCGGCGGAGCCCCGGACGGGGGCTCGGGTCAGCGGCGGCGGCGCGCCAGGAGGAAGGCGCCGCCGGTGACGGCGAGGGACTGCGGCCGGGGCCCGGAAGAGGCGGGGCGCGGCCGCTGGTGCCGGGGCCGGTGAGCATGCCTGGGTGCGGCCGCTGGTGCCGGTGCGGGTGAGCAGGCCAGGGTGCCTCCGCTGGGACCGGGGTGAGCCGGGTAGAGCCCGGGGCTCGGGTCAGCGGCGGCGGCGCGCCAGGAGGAAGGCGCCGCCGGTGACGGCGAGGAGCGCGGTGACGGCCGCGAGCAGTCCGTGGGCGAGCCCGGGGCCGGTGCGGGCGAGCTCGCGGGCCCGCTCGCCGGCCTCCTCGGCCTCGACGGCGACGGGCAGGGAGGTGCCCGGTACCGCCGTGCCGGACGGTGTCGCCCGCGCGGTGCCGGACGGCGCGGCGGGCGAGGGCTCGGCGCTCCCGTCGCGTCCGCCCTCGTCCCCGCCCCCTTCCTCACGGGTGCCGTCCTCGTCCTCCCCCTGTCCCGGCCCCTCGGTGTCCTCGTCGATGCCGAAGCGGTAGTCGTTGGACTGCCCGACCCAGTCGCCGTCCGCACCCCGGCGCTGGATCACGGCCGCGTTGGCGGTGACCTGGTCGGGTACGGCGTCGGAGGCGAGCGAGAGTCTCACCTTCACGGTCACGGTCCGGCCCGGCGCCACGGTGAACCCCTTGAACCCGGCCGCGTCCATCACCCCGACCAGCTCCTGCTCGTCGGTGCTCTCGAACGTGACGGGCAGGGCGCGGCCGCCGTCGTAGAACTCCAGCCGGGGCTGGGACGGCTTCAGACGGCGTTCCCGGTCGGTGAGGACGACCACGGGGTGGATGTCGGCGCAGGTCCGGCCGGTGGTGTTGGTGAGATCGAGGTACCAGGTGCCGAAGTCTCCGCCCGCCTCGTAGGAGCCCGGCCCGCCGTGGATGCGGGTGGTCAGCGGAAAGGCGCGGTCGCCGGGCGCCGCGCAGGAGGGGCTCGCGGCCGCGTGGGCGGCGGCCGGCGACACGGGCACGAGAGCGGCGGCTGCGGCGACGCAGAGGGACGTGGACAGGCACAGTCGCATGAACACATGACCATGCCGGTCCGGGGGCACGGACGGGGCACGCCACTCCCTTTACGGCGGGAAGTCCGCTCGATCAGCCGTACGCCCCCCCGGTCGACGGGCCGGTCCGCCGTACGAACCGCGCCCCCGGCCCCGTCCCCGGGGTCCCTACAGAGAAGCCACGACCTGGCCGGACATCACCTGCGGAGGCTTGGGCAGCAGCGACGCGAGATGGTCCCGTACGAACACCGCCGCCCGCCGCACCGACTCCCCCGCTCCCGCCTCGTCGTCGAAGACGCTCGTGGAGATCATCACCCCGTTGCCGGCATCGACCCAGTAGTAGGCCCGCAGCCCCGGAATCTCCCGGATGAGCGGCACGAACCCCTCGTTCACCCGCCGGCCCGCCTCGGCCGGGTCGGTCACTCCTTCGTACCGTCTGACGACTGCGTACACGGCTGCACTCCTCACGGATCGGCGGCACCTGGTGCGCAGACGCCGTACCCGTGCGCCGTCCGCCCCGCACGCGACCCGTGCGGCAATCACCCGTCCGCCCGCCCGAACAACGGCGCCAGCAGCAACTGGGCCGCGCCCTCCGCGACGACCCGCTCGCCCCGCTCGGCGACCCGCACCGGCACCGGCCCCCCGGCCGTCCCCTCCCGCCGGGCCCGCGCGTCCAGCACCTCGCCGACCCCGCGCGCGTACGCCTCGGGCGCGGCGGCCACCGTCCGGCCGCCGAGCAGCACCACGTCGATGTCCAGCAGCCCGACCAGGTTCCCGGCGGCCACCCCGAGGACCCGGGCGGCCTCCGCCGTCTCCCCGTCCGCCACGGCCGCCAGGCACAGCACCTCCACGCACCCCCGGTTCCCGCACTCGCACCGGGGTCCGTCCAGCTGGAGCACCTGGTGCCCGAACTCCCCCGCCCCGGTCCGTGCCCCCCGATGGACACCGCCGCCGAGCACCAGCCCGGCGCCGAGACCGGTGCCGAGGTGCAGATACGCGAAGGACCCGCCCGCCCCACCCTCGGCGCCGGCGACCGACAGCCCGAGAGCGGCGGCGTTCGTGTCCTTGTCCACCACGACCGGCACGCCCAGCCGCCCGGCGAGCGCGTCCCGCAGCGGGAACCCGTCCCACTCGGGAAAACCGGTGACCCGGTGCAGCACCCCCCGTGCATGGTCCAGCGGCCCCGGAAGCGCGACCCCCACGCCCAGCAGCGACGGAATCCGGGGCAGACCGCGCGCGCCCGCGTCACCCCCGGCAGCGGCGGACGGCTCGTCCCCGGCCCGCCCGAGTACCGCCGTCACCAGCCCTTCGACCACGTCCCCCACCGCCCCGAGCACGGCCTCCGCCCCCGCGCCCAGGTCCAGTTCCCCGCGCCGCTCCCCCACCACGGTGCCGTCCAGGTCGACCAGGACCACCCGCAGCTCGTCCCGGTCCAGGTGCACGCCCACCGCATGCCCCGCCTCCGGCACCAGCCGCAGCACGGTCCGCGGCTTCCCGCCGGTCGACGCCCGCCGCCCGGCCTCCGCCGCGAGCCCCGACTCCCGCAGCCGCGCGGTGATCTTGCTGACGGCCTGCGGGGTCAGCCCGGTGCGCTCGGCCAGTTCGAGACGGCTGATCCCTGCCGCGCCGGCGGCCCGGAGCAGCCCCAGCACGAGCGCGGTGTTGTGGCTGCGCACCACGCCCAGATTCGCCCCGGCCGGCCCGCCGCTGGTCGTCCTCGTCCTGTTCACGCCACCCATTGTCCCCGCCGCTTGCACTTTGGCAACAGCGTTGCGAAAGTAGGACACATGACTGCTACCCCCCTCCGCGTCGGCCTGATCGGCTACGGCCTCGCAGGATCCGTCTTCCACGCCCCGCTGATCGCGGCCACCGAGGGCCTCGCCCTGGACACGGTGGTGACCTCCAACCCCGACCGGCAGGGGCATGCTCGCGCCGAGTTCCCGGACGTGCGGGTCGCGGCCACCCCCGAGGAGCTGTTCGCGCGCGCGGACGAGCTGGACCTGGTGGTGATCGCCTCCCCGAACAGGACGCACGTCCCGCTGGCGACGGCCGCCCTCGAGTCGGGCCTGCCGGTGGTCGTGGACAAGCCGGTCGCCGGCACCGCGGCCGAGGCACGCGGCCTCGCCGCCCTCGCCGAGAAGCGCGGCCTGCTGCTGTCGGTCTTCCAGAACCGCCGCTGGGACAACGACTTCCTGACCCTGCGCGGACTCCTCGCGGACGGCCGCCTGGGCGACGTGTGGCGCTTCGAGTCCCGCTTCGAGCGCTGGCGCCCGCAGCCGAAGGGCGGCTGGCGCGAGTCCGGCGACCCGGCGGAGATCGGCGGTCTGCTCTACGACCTCGGCAGCCATGTCGTCGACCAGGCACTGGCCCTGTTCGGCCCGGTCACCGAGGTGTACGCGGAGACGGACGTCCGCCGGCCCGGCGCCGAGGCGGACGACGACACCTTCATCGCGCTCACCCACGCGAACGGCGTCCGCTCCCACCTCTACGTCTCCGCGACGACCGCCCAGCTCGGCCCGCGATTCCGGGTGCTGGGATCGCGCGCGGGGTATGTGAAGTACGGCCTGGACCCGCAGGAGGCGGCCCTGCGCGAGGGCAGCCGCCCCGGTACCGCCGCCGAATGGGGTGCGGAGGACCAGTCCCTGTGGGGCCGGATCGGCTCCGGCGAGTCCCCGCTCACCGGCGGCGGCACGCCCGTGCCGACCCTCCCGGGCGACTACCCCGCCTACTACACGGCCGTCGCCCGCGCCCTGACCGGCGCCGGCCCCAACCCGGTGACCGCCCTGGAGGCGGCCGCCGCCCTCGACGTACTGGAAGCGGCCCGCAGGTCCGCCCGAGACAAGGTGACGGTGACCCTCTGATGTCCCAGAGCAGCCCCACGCCCACGCCCGAGCCGGTCCCGTCGGTCGAGGAACTCCAGGAGCAGGAACGCCGTCTGGTCTTCCGGCGGTTCACGCACGACGACGCGTGGGCCCTCGGTTCCCTGCTGGTGGAGATGGCCCGGGAGCGCCGGGCACCGGTCGCCGTCGACATCCACCGCGCCGGCCAGCAGCTCTTCCACGCGGCGCTGCCGGGCTCCACCCCGGACAACGACGCGTGGATCGCCCGCAAGCGCCGGGTGGTGGAGCGCTACGGCGCCGCCTCCTACCTGGTCGGCGCCCGCTTCCGCGCCAAGGGCACGACCTTCGAGGACTCCTCCCGGCTCGACCCGGACACCTACGCGGCCCACGGCGGGTCGTTCCCCGTCCATGTCGAGAACGTGGGTGTCGTCGGAGCGGTGACGGTCTCGGGCCTGCCGCAACTGGAGGACCACAGGCTCGTCGTGGAGGCGCTGGAACGGTTCCTGACGGGGTGACACCCTCCGGTCCGATCGGGGGAGTTCACCGGGATTACACCGGGGACCTCGAACGTTGGGAAAGGCTGTGGACATGATGATCACGGCCCCACCCGAAGGGATCGCCCCATGAGCGGCTTGAAGGACAGGATCGGCCGCTACGGCGTCTGGAGCGTCGGGCTGCGCGCGGAGGACCCCTCCCGGCACGGTGAGCTGGCGGAGGCGGCGGCCGAGCTCCAGGAACTCGGTTACGGAGCCGCGTGGCTGGGCGGCAGCAGCGCGGCCCGGCACGCCGTTCCGCTGCTCGAGGCGACCAGCTCGCTCGTCGTGGGCACCAGCATCCAGAGCATCTGGCAGTACGAGGCCGGGGAGAGCGCGGCGGCCTTCGCGGAGGTCGAGGCGGCGCACCCCGGCCGCTTCCTGCTGGGTCTCGGCGTGAGCCACGCCAAGCTCGTCGACAGGTACCGCCGCCCGTACTCGGCGCTGGTCGCCTACCTGGACGCGCTGGACGAGGCCGGGGTGCCCGCCGAGCGCCGGGTCCTGGCCGCGCTCGGCCCGAAGACCCTGGAGCTGTCCCGGGACCGGGCGGCGGGTGCGGTGCCGTACCTGGTCACCGCCGAGCACACCGTCCGGGCCCGCGGGATTCTGGGCGACGACGCGCTGCTCGCCCCGGAGTTGATGGTCGTCCTGGAGACCGACCCGGCACGCGCCCGCGCCCTCGCCCGCGAGGCCCTGGCGATGTACCTCACCATGCCGAACTACACCGACAACTTCCTGCGCCTCGGCTTCACCGAGGAGGACATCGCCGGCGGCGGCAGCGACCGGCTGGTCGACGCGGTCTTCGCCTGGGGTGACGAGAACCGCGTCCGCGACCGCATCGACACCTTCCGGTCGGCGGGCGCCGACCACCTGGCCCTCCAGATCATCTCCGACAGCCCCCGGGACTCCCTGCCGCGAGCGGAATGGCGCCGCCTGGCCGATCTCCTGGAGTGACCGGGGCCACCCGCGGGACGCGGGAGGGAGTGGGCGGCGGACCACGGCGGACCGGCGCCCGCCCTCTCCCGGCGGGCGCCCCCCCGTACTCCTGTCAGGCGTCCTTCAGTTCCTGGCGCTGGCGGCCGAGGCCCTCGATCTCCAGCTCGACCACGTCGCCGGAGCGCAGGTACGGCTTCGGCTCGGGCTGCCCCATGGCCACGCCGGCCGGCGTCCCCGTGTTGATGACGTCGCCGGGGTACAGGGTCATGAACCGGCTGACGTACCGCACGACTTCGCCCACCGGGAAGATCTGCTCGGCGGTCGTCCCGTCCTGCTTGAGTTCGCCGTTGACCCACAGCCTCAGCGGCAGCCGCTGCGGGTCCGGCACCTCGTCCGCGGTCACCAGCCACGGGCCGAGCGGGTTGAACGTCTCGCAGTTCTTGCCCTTGTCCCAGGTGCCGCCCCGCTCGATCTGGAACTCCCGCTCGGAGACGTCGTGCGCGACGGTGTACCCGGCGACATGCGCGAGCCCCTCCTCGGCCGACGCCAGGTAGCGGGCCGTACGCCCGATGACGACGGCGAGTTCGACCTCCCAGTCGGTCTTCACCGAGCCGCGCGGCACCAGCACGGTGTCGTTCGGCCCGACGACCGTGTCCGGCGCCTTGAGGAAGACGACCGGCTCGGAGGGGGGCTCGGCGCCCGTCTCCCGGGCGTGGTCGTGGTAGTTGAGCCCGATGCACACGATCTTGCCGATACGGCCGACCGGCGGACCGATCCGCAGCCCCGCCGCGTCCAGCGCGGGCAGGGCACCGGCTTCGGCCGCCGCGCGTACCCGGCCGAGCGTCACGTCGTCGGCGAGGAGCGCGCCGTCGACGTCGTCCACGAGGCCCGACAGGTCGCGCAGGGTTCCCTCGGCGTCGAGCAGCGCGGGCCGCTCCGCCCCTGCCGTGCCGACTCGCAGCAGCTTCATGGTCACCATCTCCCTCGATCGCGGGGCGCCCGGCCGATGGGTGCAGCCATCGGAGGACTTGGCTGATCCTCCAATCCCACCGTCCACTCGGCAAGACCCTGTTCACGTACTGGACCGTAACCGTGGCCCTTACCGGTAGAGGGCGGCCCGTTCCAGCGCGCTCCACGTCGTGCTGGTGACGACGTACAGCGCCGCCGCGAGGGGGACGACCGCGACGGTGACGAGGGTGAGGAACGACAGGAAGGGCATGACGCGGTTGACGGCGCCCAGCCCCGGCAGCTGCTCGTCCCCGGTGGCCGCCGGGCCGGTGGCCGACATCCGCTTCGTCCGCCGGAAGTTCACGGCGGCGACGGCCGCGACGAGGGCGAAGAGCCCCAGGTAGACGAGCCCGGCCGGCCCGAACACCCCGCCGTCGCCGAGCGCGTCGGCCCACCGGCCGCCGAGCGGTGCCGCGAGCAGCCGGTGCGAGAGCAGTCCGTCGCTCGCGCCGCCGCCGGAGAAGAGGCGGTAGAGCAGGAAGAAGGCGGGCAGCTGGAGCAGTCCGGGCAGGAGGCCGGACAGCGGCGACACCTGTTCCTCGGTGTGCAGTTCGAGCACCGCCTGCCGCAGCCGCTGCGGGTCCTTGCCGTGCTTCTCGCGCAGCGCGGCGATCTTGGGCTGGAGTGCGGCACGGGCCCGTTGGCCGCGCGCCGCCGCCCGGGACAGGGGGTGGAACAGGAGTCGTACGAGCGCGGTGAACACCACGATGGCGGCGGCGGTCGCGGAGCCGTGGAAGAGCGGGGCGAGCAGGTCGGCGAGCCGCTCGACCAGGTGCGCGAAGAGGGAGAAGACGGACATGGGTGAGCCCTCCGGGGGTCTCGTCGTGCCGGAGACGGGAAAGTTCGGCATGACGACCCGCGCGGGGTCGCGCGTGTGGTGGTACGTGCCCTACGCGGCGGTCGCCGGGAGGGCGTGCCCGGGTGCCCTGGGCCGCCGGCGGCCGGACGCGTCGGGATCGCGCTGGGGCAGGAAGGCCGTACGCCGGGCCCGGTCGCGCAGGGCCGTACGCACCCGGGTGGGCGGCACGGCGGGCGCGGAGCGTGCGGCGAGCAGGGCGCAGACGACGAGCGCGGACCCGGCCGCGGCGGTCGCGGCGAGCGCCACGGTCGTGACGAGGCTGCCGGTGTCGAGCAGGAAGAGCGGCAGCAGCAGGAGCAGCAGCGGAGCGAGGCGACGGGAGCTCGCGAGTTCGCGGATCACCGGCCCTCTCCTCTCAACTACCCATGTGTGCTTACCCATTTATACCTGACCTGCGAGAATGTACACCCGGCAGGCGCCCGCCGGTCCACCGGCCCCTCGCCCGCCCCCTCGCCCCGCCGCCATCCGTCCCGTTCCGCCGAAGGACCTCCCCATGCACCGCGTACCGACCTGTGTGCTGAGCGACGCGGCCGCGCCCCGGCTCGTGGACGGGCACGCGGTGGACCGCTTCGTCGAGATCGGCTCGTTCACCAAGGTGCTCACCGGCACCGCGCTCATGCGCCTGGCCGCCGCGGGAGTCCTCGACGCCGACGACCCCGTCGAGCGCTGGCTGCCCGCGGCTCCCGGCACCGGCATCACCCTGCGGCACCTGGCCGAGCACACGTCCGGGCTGCCGCGCCTGCCGCCCGGCATCACCGGCCGGGATCCGTACGCGGCGTTCGACCGCGCGGCCCTGCACCGGCTGCTCGGCGGCCTGGACGGGGTACGGGTACGCCCGCCGGGGGGCGAGGAGGAGTACTCGAACCTCGGCTACGCCGTGCTCGGCGAGGCACTGTCCCGGGCGGCGGGCACCTCGTACGAGGAGCTGCTCGCCACGCACGTCCTGCGCCCGCTGGACGTCCGTGAGGTGAGCGCGCGCCCGGCGGCGGCGGACCGGCTGCTGGCGCCCGGGCTCTTCGGCCGCCCCCGCAGGCCCTGGACCATGACCGGGGCGATCCTTCCGGCGGGCGGCCTGTGGGCGACCCCGCGCGCGGTCGCCGACCTGGTCGTCCGGCTCGTCGTCGAGCGCCGGCTGGGGCCGCCCGCCCCGTCCTGGCAGCGGTCCGGGCCGCTGTACTGGCACAACGGCGCGACCCGGCACGCCTCCGTGTTCGCCGGGGCCACGGCGGACGGCGGATGGGCGGTCGTCCACCGGCTGGGCGGCGACCCGGAGCGGACGGACCGGGCCGGCATCGACGCACTCAGGGGCGGCGGCTCACCCGGATGAGGCTCTCGGTGCCGGCCCGGCCGGGCGCGGCGGCGGACACGGAGGCGCGCACGGCTGCCGCCGGGACGATCACGCCGATTCCACGTCCAGCGGCTCCAGCAGCCGCTTCGGCCTGAGCAACGCCCGGCTGACCGGGTCCGCCGGGTCGGGGTCGAGCCCGGGCCCAGGCTCCATGAGGACGTCCGCGACGGGTACGACGACCCCGCAGGCGGGGCATTCGCCGTACGGCCCGAGCTCCGTGCCGCAGTCCGCGTGCCGGAACCAGCGCAGCCGGGGCTCGTCGAAGTGCTCGCGCCCCCACAGACCGAGGGCGCGCAGGGTGGGCCACAGGGCGAGGCCGCGCCCGGTGGGGACGTACTCGTCACGCGGCGGAGACTGCTGGTAGCGGCGCTTCTCCAGGATGCCCTCCGCGGTGAGGGCCTGGAGCCTGGCGGCCAGGACGGCGCGCGGAATGCCGAGGTGGACCAGGAAGTCGTTGTACCGCCGCACGCCGTACAGCGCGTCCCGGACGACGAGCAGTGTCCAGCGCTCGCCGACGATCTCGAGCGCGCGGGCGATCGAGCACTCCTGTGTCGCGTAGTCCTTGCCCAGTGCCATGCCGTCCACTGTAACCACTTTCCCCCAGTGGGTTCAGTGACCGAACCGACGGTGCTACGGTGGTCGGAACAGGTGGGTTCAATGAACGAACCTACGAGTCGAACCAAGACATCACGGCGGCCGGACAGGCCGGTCCCACGACCGGACCGCGTGCCCGCCGGCCCCCGAAGGACAGGACAGGCCATGACCGGGCTCCGCTCCCTCACCGCATCCGCCGTCACGACGACCGGCGCGGCCCGGGACGCTCCGCCGCGCCCCCGCGCCACCCTCGCCCTGACCAGCGCCGCGACCGCCGTGACCCTGATGACCTACACGGCCCCGATGGTCACGCTGCCGGACACCGCGGCCGCCCTGCACACCCCGCTGTCCGCGCAGGCCTGGCTGCTGAACGGCACCCCGCTGGGCCTCGCCGCCCTGCTCCTGGTGGCCGGCAGCCTCGCCGACGACTACGGCCGCCGCCGGATCTTCCTCGCCGGCACCCTGGCGCTCGGCCTCACCACCGCACTCGGCGCGTTCACCACGACGACCTGGCAGTTCACCCTCGCCCGTATCGCGCAGGGCGCGGCGAGCGCGGCGATCCTCGCGAGCAGCCTCGGCCTGATCGTCCACGCCTTCCCGAGCCCCCGCGGCCGGCTGCACGCGACCGGGGTCTGGGGCGCCTTCGTCAGCGGCGGCATCGCGGTCGGCCCCCTGGTCGCCGGCGCACTGCCGAACTGGCGGGTGGCGTACGCCGTCCTGGGCGCTGCCGCCCTCGCGGTGGCCGCGCTCGGCACCCGTGCGCTCGCGGAGTCCCGCGCCGCCCGCGGCGGCCGCCCCGACATACTCGGCGCACTGACCTTCGGGCTGGCGCTGGTGTCCCTCATCGCGGCCCTGACCCTGGGCCGGGACGGCTGGCTGCGCGCGCCGGTGGGCCTGCTGCTCGCGGCGGCCGTGGCGCTGGTGGCCGCGTTCGTCGCCATCGAGCGCCGGGCCGGCACCCCGATGATCGACCTCGGCCTGCTGCGCCGGCCCCGCTTCCTGGCCTCCTCGGCGGGCGGCCTGTTCACGGGCCTCGCGGTGATCGGCATGTTCAGCTTCCTGCCGGCCCTGCTCCAGCAGACGCTGCGACTGTCACCGCTCGCCACGGCCTGGCTGTTCCTGCTGTGGTCCGGGCTGAGCTTCGCGGTGGCACTCCAGGTCAAGCACCTGGCCGGCCGGGTCTCCCCGCGCACCCAACTGGCCCTCGGCTTCGCCCTGCACACGATCGCCGTGATCACGATGCTCGGCGCGATCGGCTCCGGCTCCTGGACCCGTCTGCTCCCCGGCCTGATCCTCGGCGGAGTGGGCAGCGGCCTGCTCAACGGCGCGCTGCCGCTGCTCGCCGTCGAATCGGTGCCGCGCGAGCGGGCCGCGATGGGCTCGGGCGCCCAGCAGACCTTCCGCTACATCGGCTCCTGCGCGGGCGTGGCCCTGACCATCGCCCTCGCCACGTCGTCCGGCAGCCTGGCCCACGGCACGAACACCGCCCTGCTGGTGTCGGCGGTCCTCGCGGCGGTGGGTGCGGGGGCGGTGCTGGTGCTGCGGGAGCGGGCGGAGTAGATGCCGCGGGAGCGGGCCGGTGCCCGTCTCGGCCGCGGTCCGGTGCTCAACTCGGCCGTATGGACACGAGCTTCCCCCACACCACCATCCGGTACCGCGAGGTGAACTCGGGGGTGCAGGTGGTCAGGGTGATGTAGTGGCCGGGCTCGTGGTACCCGCGGCCGGGCCGCACGAGGGAGCGCGGCACGGGCCGGACGACCCCCGAATCCCGCGCCGTGGTCCGCGGCAGCACCTGGTCGACGTCGTACGTGTACATCGCCGACCGCGTCTCCACCTCCACGACGTCCCCGCGCCGCAGCCGGGGCAGGTACCGGAACGGCTCGCCATGGGTGTTCCGGTGCCCCGCGACCGCGAAGTTCCCGGCCTGCCCCGGCTGCTGGGTGCCGGGGTAGTGGCCGACGTACCCCTTGTTCAGGACGTCCGCCTTGCCGACGCCCTCGGCGACGGGGACGCGCAGGCCCAGCCGCGGGACCGTGAGGACGGCGTAGGCCTGGGACCGCCGGGGCAGGACGACGGGGGTGTACGGCCGCTGCCGCGCGGGCGCCCGTGAGGCGGACGCGGACGGGGAGGCCGTAGCGGAGCCGGGGCCCGGGCCGGAAACGGTGCCGCCGTCCGCTCCCGCGCCGGCGCTCGCGTCACCGGGGCCCTTCCGCCACTCCCGCTCCAGCGCCTCCACCTTCCGCTCGGCACCGCGCCGCGCCTCCCGGTTGGTCCACCACAGCTGGTGGACGACCAGCAACAGGAGCAGCACCCCGACGGTGACCAGCACCTCGCCCGCGCTCCACAGGGCCCGCCTGCGCCGGGCACGCCTGCGCCGGTCGCCGTGCCCCACGACCCGTACGCGCGGCGAACCCCGCATCAGCGCCACCTCCACCGGAGCCGCCCGCACGATAGGCGCACCGCGCCGAACTGGCCAGAGGGACGAGGGGACGCGGACGGGCGGACGCGAGAGGGGCCCGGGAGGCAGGCCCCGGCGGGCGGCCGGAGCGAGCCGACGAGGGGTGTACTCCCTCCTGTCACCGCTCGGCAGTACGGTGTCCCCCATGCGCCCCGACACGCCTGCCGAGAACGTCGACCACACCGCCGAGGCGGCACGCCTGGAGCGGACCGCCGGACTGTACCCCGAGGACGCGGAGGCCCTGCTCCTGCGGGCAGCGGCCCATCTGGAGCTGTCCGGCGACCGCCCCGCGGCCACCGCGCTCTACGACCGCCTGCTGTCGTCCGCCGACGCTCTGGCCGACCCCGCCCTGGTCCGCGCCCTGAAGGCCGCCAACCTGTGGGAGTACGGCCACGAGGCGGAGGCACGGGCGATCATCGACGGCATCCGGCTGACCGCCCCGCGCGACCCGGCCCCCTGGGTGATCGTCGCCGAGGCCCTGGAGTCGCACGACGAGTTGGAGGCGGCGGCGCAGACGTTCACGGAGGGAGCGCGGCTGCTGCTGGCGGACGTGGCGGAACCCCCGGTCGCGACCCACCCCCTCCTCTACGGCCGCCACCGCGTCCGCCGCATGCAGGGCCTGGAGCACGACGACTGGGACACGCTGGCGGACACCCTCCACTCGGCCCCGGTATCCCTGGACGAACTCCACGACCCGAAGCGCGTCTGGTCGCTGGGCTCGGAGAACCCAGTGGAACTGGCGGCGGAGATCACCCGCCTCCGCGCCGAACTGGGCGCCTACCGGCAGGCCCTGTCCCGCCCGTTCCCGGTGGCGATGCTGCACTGGCCGGCGGCGGAACTGGCGGAACTCCTGTCGGCGTACCCGACCCTCGCCACGGAGTACCCCTCCCACGAGGAGCACCTGTCGACCATAGAGTCGTCGCTGCGCGAGCTGTCCTCCTCGGGCACGGGGAACCTGGGCATCGTGACGGGCACGGTCCCGTCGTACGAGGCGTTCGCGGCATCGGAAAGCGCCTCCCCTACGGACCCCACGCTCCTCCCGCAGTACGCCACCACCCTCGCAGCCCGAGGCCGAGCGGTCTCCTGGCCCCCACAGAGGGGCACGGAGTGCTGGTGCGGGTCGGCTGAGGGGTATGAGGGGTGCCACGGGGGGTAGTGCCCTGGTGGGGCCGCCCGCTCGCGTCTCTTGCCTGGAGCACCTTCGAACGGGCTCCTAAGGCACCACCAGGCGGAGAGCCAGGCGGCCCCGAATCCCGCTGCAGACCCCGAGGGCTCTGGACCGGCCGCGGATTTCCCCACTGGCCCTTCGCTTGTCAGTAGCTGCTGTTAGAACTGATCCACATCGGCGCGCAAGGCGGTGGCGAGCGTCATGAGGGATCAGGGGGAGCAGTTGTGGCAGAACCGGTGGGGTTGCCGGAGCCGATCGCGGGTGTCTACGAGAAGCTGATCACCCGAGACGTACGCGACGAGCTGGAACGGTTCGAGGCAGCCGGCTGGAAAGCCGTTGACGCCGAGGTCAGTCCGGAATCATCCCCCCATGTCCTGGGCCGCTACATCGGTGACGCAGTCGGTCAGAAGCTGGCCGAGTTGCCGGCTGGGGAACGAGTCGAGTTCGCGAATCGGATCCTCGGAGCGCTGGCCTCCACCCACCCTTCAGAGTCGAACGACGCCGAAGCGTCCGGTTTCCTTCTCGAAGGCCCACGGCAACTGCTGGCTCTTGCGAGGCAGGAAGCTCCGGGCGTCTACGCTCTGCGCCCTCTGACGCCCCTCTCCGAGACGTCACTCCTCACCAACTCCCCCGAAGATCTGAGCCTGGGAGCCGAACTCCGGGCTGAGCTCGCCACGGCGGACCGTATCGATCTCCTCTGCGCCTTCGTGAAGTGGTACGGCATTCGCGTGCTGGAGGACTCACTGCGCGCCGCCAGGGAGAGAGGCGTGCCGATCCGTGTCATCACGACCACCTACATAGGCGCCACCGACCGTCATGCGCTCGACCGTCTGGTTCGTGATTTCGGTGCCACGGTCAAGGTCAACTACGAGACCCGTTCCACCCGGCTACACGCCAAGGCTTGGCTGTTCAGGCGCAGGACCGGTTTCGACACCGCTTACGTCGGTAGCTCCAATCTGTCGAAGGCGGCACTTCTCGACGGCCTGGAGTGGAACGTACGCCTCTCGTCCGTGGCGACGCCTGCGGTGCTGAGCAAGTTCGAGGCAACCTTCGAGGCGTACTGGAACGACACTGCCTTCGAGACATACGACCCTGACACCGACGGAGCACGGCTCGACGAAGCGCTCACCCAGGCGAGCGGAGCCAGCGCCGGCAGCGACCTGAGGATCAGTCTCTCCGGCCTCGAGGTGCGCCCGTTCCCTCATCAGCGCGACATGCTGGAGCGCCTTGCCGTCGAGCGGGAGCTTCGCGGGCGACGCCGGAATCTCCTGGTCGCGGCAACCGGAACGGGAAAGACCGTGATGGCTGCTCTGGACTATCGCAGTCTGTGCAACCAGTCGAGCGGTGATCGGCCGAGACTGCTGTTCGTGGCCCACCGCAAGGAGATCCTGAAGCAGTCTCTGCGTATGTACCGTGAGGTGCTGGACGATGCGTCGTTCGGTGAACTCCTGCATGCCGGCCAGGATCCACTCGAGTGGAACCACGTCTTCGCCAACGTTCAGTCGCTCAACGTTCAGCGCCTTGAGCAGTTGGCCCGCGACCACTTCGACATCATCGTCATCGACGAGTTCCACCACGCCACCGCGGCCACCTATCGACGGGTCATCGACCACTTCACGCCGACGGAGCTGCTCGGCCTGACGGCCACCCCCGAAAGGATGGACGGGCTCAACGTCCAGGACGAGTTCTTCGAGGGCCGGATCGCCGCGGAGATGCGACTCTGGGAAGCCCTGGACAACGACCTGCTGTGCCCCTTCCACTATTTCGGCATCCCCGACGGCACGGACCTGACGAACCTTGCTTGGCAGTAGGGCTCGTACGCGGATCAGGACCTGGGGAACCTTTACACGGGAAACCACGCCCGCGCCCGGATCGTGGTCAAGCAGGTCCGTGACAAGGTCTCCCGTCCGGGGACCATGCGCGCCCTGGGCTTCTGCGTAACCAAGGCGCACGCCCACTTCATGGCGGACTTCTTCCGGCAGGTCGGCTTCAACGCGGTGGCCCTCGACAGCGACTCGCCCGCCGGTGTTCGCGCGCAAGCCCTGTCAGACCTTCGGGATGGAAGACTCCAAGTGATCTTCTCCGTTGACTTGTTCAACGAAGGCCTTGACATCCCCGACGTCGACACCCTGCTCCTTCTTCGCCCCACGAACAGCGCCACCGTTTTCCTGCAGCAGTTGGGCAGAGGGCTGCGCCGGACCGAAACGAAGCCCGTTCTCACGGTGCTCGACTTCATCGGGCAGCACAGAGCCGAGTTCCGCTTCGAGGAACAGTTCCGCGCCCTGACCAATCTGTCGCGAAACCGCCTCCTCGATCACATCGAGCACGACTTCCCCCAACTGCCCTCTGGCTGCCAGATCATCCTGGAGGGCAAGTCGAAGAAGCTCGTCATCGAGAACATTCGCACCCAGGTGGGCGCCACCGTGAAGACGCTGGTGAAGGAGGTCACGGCCTACGGCACGCCACGCCTCGCCGATTACCTCCGGGAGAGCCGGCGGGAAATCAAGGAGCTGTACAAGAGCGAGAACAGCTGGACGACGGTTCTGCGCCGAGCCCACCTGATCGATGAACACGCCTCCGCGGGCGAGGCTGAGCTCCTGAAAAGAGTGCACGCGTTTCTCCACGTGGACGACCCGGAGCGCGCGGAGGCCTACCTCCGCCTCCTCCAAGACGACGCTCCGCCCTACGAACTGCTGCGGCCCGCCGACCAGTCGTACGCTCGCATGCTGTTCTTCAACCTGTGGGACAACGCGGGTGGCTTCAACAGTTTCCAGGAGGGCCTGGAGTCGCTGCGTTCCCAGCGTGTTCTCAGAGACGAACTACGTCAGGTGATTGCGCATGTCATCGAGCAGGCCGACCACATCCCCGTCCCTCTCTCCGGCCGTCTCAGCCAGGTGCCGTTGAAGGTCCACAGCTCCTACAACCGCTCAGAGATCCTGGCGGCCCTCGGCGTGGCTCGCTTCGGTGGGCAGATGCCCCGCTCCTTTGCGCAGGGCGTGCAGTGGGTCGAGGAACTGGAAACGGATGCCCTCCTCATCACGTTGGACAAGAACGAAAAGGACTTCTCCCCCACGATCCGGTACAAGGACTACGCGCTGAGCCCGAACCTCTTCCACTGGGAGTCCCAGAACGCGACAGCCGCCGACTCCCCCACCGGCCTGCGCTACCAGCGACACAAGGGTCGTGACAGCCGAGCCCTGCTGTTCATGCGGCACTACAAGAACACCGACATAGGCAAGTCCCAGCCATGGATGCTTCTCGGTCCGGCCACATACGAGGACCACACCGGCAGCAAACCGATGGCGATCACATGGCGCCTGAAGCACGAGCTGCCCGCCGACGTGTGGACGTACGCAGCCATCGCCGCGGGCTAGCACGGCTGGATCGATCTGCTCGGGCTGCCCACAGGGCCGCTGCTGCGGATCGGGGACGAGGCCGTCGTAGAGGTGGCCGGGCCGCGGAACCCCTGTGCGCAGATCGACGCCTCCCGGCGCGGGCTGATGAAGCAGGTCGTGGGGCGCGGGGTCGACGGGCGCGTGAGGTACGAGGCCGGCGTCATGGGGGTCCTTGCGGGGCCGGTTCGGCGGGGCTCGCCGCCCTGTCCGACGGCCGCGGCTGTTACTCACTTTCGGGTGAGGGGCGTCGCAGCGGCGGCCAGGACATGGTGTGCCGGCCTCCTTCGTTCCCCTTGTTCACGCGCTCTTCGCGATTGACGACGCGTCACCATTCGTCCGTTTAAGGGATGAATGTGCCGTACAGGCGAGAGTTGTGAATTTGTCCAAGGAATGTAACAGGCGCCGCGTGGCGCCCGGCGCCCGGCGCGTCCCGGACCCAGGGTGTGGCTGTGCGGCCGACCGGTCGCCACCCGTACACCGCACCCCTGGTCACGGTTCTGGGCCGTGGCCGGCGGGGTGTGCACGACCCTGCAAAGGGGGACCTCGTGTCCGTTTCTGTTTCTGTGATCGCGCGCCGTGTGGCCGCCGGCGCTGCCGCGGCGGCCGCCCTCGTGGGCGCGGCGGCGCTGCCGACGTCGGCCGCCGACCACGACCACGGCCGCTCGTTCGGCGAGCACGTGGTCATCAGTGACGTGCAGTACCGCTCCCCGGGTCGCGACGACCGCTCCAACCTCGTCCTGAACCGCGAGTGGGTGCAGCTCACCAACCAGGACCGCCGCGCCGTGAACCTCGACGGCTGGACCCTGTCGACCGACAACGGCCGGATCTACACCTTCCGTCACTACCGCCTGGACGGCCGCTCGACCGTCCGCGTCCACACCGGCATCGGCCGGGACAGCGGCAACGACCTGTACCAGGACCGCCGCCGGGACGTCCTGGACGACCGCAGCGGCACCGCCACCCTGCGCAACGACCGTGGGCGGTACGTCGACTCCGTCTCCTGGGGCCACGACGACCGCGGCCACCGGGGCGACGACCGCTGGGGCCACGACAACCGCGACCACGACCGCTGGGGCAACGACAACCGCGACCACGACCGCTGGGGCAACGACCGCCGCGACCACGACGGCCGGGGCCACGACAACCGTGACCACCGCGGGGACAACCGCGACCACCGCGGCGACAACCGTGACCACCGCGACGGCGACCGCCGGGGTCCGGGCCACGACGGCCGTCGGCACGGCGGCCACCGCTGAGCCTCACCGCCCGACGCGCCGGTGATCACTGACCCGGCACATCTCTTCCCCTGGCCCGACGGCGTGCCGGTCATCCTCCCGACCGGTACGCCGTCGGCCTGTGCGCCCCGGGGAGAAGGCCTGAGCCGCGAGTGCTACGCCGTCGCCGCGAGGTCCGCGCGGCCGAACAGGAGGGCGAAGCCCGGCGGGAGTTGGGCCAGGACGCGAGTCGTCAGGGGCTCGCCGATCCGGTCCGCCAGCACGCTCAGGACCGAACCGGCGTCCCAGCGGGCCGTCGCCGGGGTCGAGCCCTCGAGCCGCGTCGCCACCGACTCGACGAACTCGCGGGCCGACACGGCGTGCGCGGCCGGGATCTGGGACACCATCACCTGGGCCGCCTCACGCGGCAGGGCCTGCGCCAGCGCCACCCGCTCGTCACCGGTGACGTGGGCGCCCAGGGCGCGGAGGACGACGCGGGTGACGCGTTCGGCCTCCGCTCTCGTCGCGTACTGGCCCGCCTCGCGCACCGCATCCGCCAGCTTCACCCAGCCGGCGCCCTCGGGCGTCTCGTGGGCCGCGGGGCGCAGGGACGCGGACGGGGCGGGAATGGTCGCTCTCGGCTGCGGGGTCGTCACGGTCATCGTGGTGGCTCCTCCTCGGGGCACGTCGGGACACCGCAAGCCCGGTACCCCGTAAGGCGGTGGTCATGGGCGGGAGTTCGGCCAATGCGCGGCATGTGGCGCGATGCGGCCTGTGTGGCGAAAAACGGCACACTGGAGGGACCTGGACCCGGGTCCGGCCGGTCCGGTGTCCGCGCGTTAGCCTCGGGGCAGACCTCGGGGATGATTCAGGGACACAGGAGGCAGTCATGGCCAGGGTTCCCAGTGCGGTCGTCGCCGCGACCGGGCTCGTCGGCGGTTACGGCGTCGCCCGCTGGACGAAGAAGCGGCAGCTGGGCGGGGTCGTCCTGGCCGTCGCCGGCGCCACCGCCGCCCAGCAGTGGCGCGCGCGGGCCGGCGGGAAGGCGGCGGGCGCGCTGACCGCCGCGTACGTCGCCGGGTTCGCCGGTTCCCATCCGCTGGCGAAGAAGGTCGGGGCCTGGCCGTCCGTCCTCGGTGTCGCCGGCGCCGTGGCCCTGGCCTCCTGGGCCGTCGCCGACCGCAAGGCCTGAGCGCCGGGCGACCGCCCCCGGCTACGGCTATGGCTCCGGCTATGGCTCCGGCTCCGGCGCCTACGGCACCCTCTCCCCCGCCCGGAACGCCCTCCGGTACGCCTGCGGGCTCGTCCCCACCACCCTCCGGAACCGTTCCCGGAAGGCCGTCGGGGAGCCGAAACCCGCCTGCCCTGCGATGCGTTCCACCGAGTACGGGGTCGTCTCCAGCAGGTACTGGGCCCGTCGTACCCGCGCCCGGTGCAGCCACTGCAGCGGTGTCGTGCCGGTCTGCTCCCGGAAGCGGCGGTTGAGGGTACGGCTGCTCATGCCCGCCTGCGCCGCGATCTCGTCCAGCGTCAGATCGCGGTCGCAGTGGTCCTCCAGCCAGTGCAGCAGGGGCTCCAGGGTCGCGCCGGCCGGCGCCGGGGGCAGGTCGTGCACGATGAACTGGGCCTGCCCGCCCTCCCGTTCCAGCGGCATCACCGACATGCGGGCCGCGTGCGCGGCGACCGCGGAGCCGAAGTCCCGGCGGATCATGTGCAGGCACATGTCCATCGCCGCCGCGGCGCCCGCCGAGGTCAGGAACTGGCCGTTGTCGACGTAGAGGACGTTCGGGTCGACGGTCACCGCCGGGTGGCGCTCGGCCAGGTCCGGGGCGGCGATCCAGTGGGTCGTGGCGCGCAGGCCGTCCAGCAGACCCGTCGCCGCGAAGAGGAACGCGCCCACGCAGATCGAGGCGATACGGGTGCCGCGGGCCGCCGCCGCGCGGAGCGCCTCCGCGACGCCGGGCGGCAGCGTCCCGGGCGGTTCGGCGACCCCGGGCAGGATGATCGTGTCGGCGTCGGCAAGCGCGTCGAGGCCGTACGGCGCCCGGACCGTGAAGGCGCCCGCGCTCACCTCCTCCCGCACCGAGCAGACCCGCACCCGGTACGGCGCCCTGCCGTCGGGCAGCCGCGCCCAGCCGAAGGTGTCGATGGGAGCGGAGAGGTCGAACGGGATGACCCCGTCCAGCGCCAGTACGGCCACGGTGTGCATGGCGGGATCGTAGGCCTACGACGGATTGTCGCCAACAGCGCCCTCCGGGGGGCGACTGCGCGCGGTCCTGGAAGGGTGACTGGCGGGAATCCGGCGGAGCCTGGCACTTTCGCCACTTCTCGAAGATCGTCCCGCGCCCTAGCGTCACCGCCGTGACCAAGTTCCTCCTCGCCGTGCACGTCCTCGCCGCGATCGTCGCCGTCGGCCCCGTGACCGTCGCCGCGAGCATGTTCCCGCCCGCCGCGCGCCGGGTCCTCGCCACGCCGCCACCCGGCCACTCCGGTACCGCCCTCACGGACGACACCGCCCTCGCCGACGGCACCGATGCCGGCGACGATCCCGCCGGGACGCTGCGGCTGCTGTACCGGATCTGCCGGGTGTACGCCGTCGTCGGGGTCGTCGTACCCGTCTTCGGGTTCGCCACCGCGAGCCGGATGGGTGTGCTCGGCGACGCCTGGCTGATCACCTCGATCGCGCTGACCGCCCTCGCGGCCGTCGTCCTCGCCGCGCTCGTGCTTCCCGCCCAGACCGCGCTCGTCGAGGGCGGCGGTACGGTCCGGCACACCGCGCGACTCGCCATGTACACCGGGGTGTTCAACCTGCTGTGGGCCACCGTGACGATCCTGATGATCGTCCGGCCGGGCTCCACGACCGGCGCGTGACGGCCTGGGAACGGAGCGGGCCCCGACCCCCGGGTGTCGCTGCCCGGGGATCGGGGCCGTCCGGCACCCGCACCGGCCGTTACGGCCGGCTCGCCGCCGGTGGGGCCGTCGGGCCCTGCGTGCCCGGTGAACGCCGGGACGGCCGGGCGTTCTTCGTCGCCTCCTTGGCCCGGCCCGCCACGGCCGTCAGCGGGCGGGCGATGTCCTCGAGGGAGCGGCGCTCGGCCTTCACCGCGAGGAACGCCGCGACCAGACCGGCCAGGCACATCAGGGTCGCGCCGATCGAGAAGGCGAGGACGGTGTCACCGACCTTGCCCGTGCTCGTGAGGTCGGCGAACAGCAGCGGGCCGCTGATACCGCCGGCCGCCGTACCGAGGGCGTAGAAGAAGGCGATCGACATCGCCCGCGTCTCCATCGGGAAGATCTCCGACACCGTCAGGTACGCGCTGGACGCACCCGCCGACGCGAAGAACAGCACCGCGCACCAGCAGGCCGTCAGCGTGCCCGCGCTCAGCGAGCCGCGGTCGAACAGCCAGGCCGTGCCGAACAGCAGCAGACCGGAGAGCAGGTACGTGCCGGAGATCATCACCCGGCGGCCGACCGTGTCGAACAGCTTGCCCAGCAGCAGCGGACCGCAGAAGTTGCCGACCGCGATCACCGCGAAGTAGTAGCCGGTGTGGTCGGACGGCACGTCGAAGAACTTGGTCAGGATCGCGCCGAAGCCGAAGGTGATCGCGTTGTACAGGAACGCCTGGCCGATGAAGAGGGAGAAGCCGAGCACCGCGCGCTTGCGGTACTGGCCGAACACCGTGCGGGCGATCTCCAGGAAGGTGACGTTCTTGCGCTGGTGGATCTCCAGCTCACCCTGCGGCTCGGGCAGCGCCGCGCCCTTCTCCTCCCGCACCTGCCGTTCGATGCCGGAGACGATCTCCTCCGCCTCCCGGTCCCGGCCGTGGATGAGCAGCCAGCGCGGACTCTCGGGGACGTGCCGTCGTACGAGCAGGATGACCAGGGCCAGGACCGCGCCGAGGGCGAAGGTCAGGCGCCAGCCGACGTTCGCCGCCAGCAGGCCGGTGTTGAGCGCGACGATCGAGAGCAGGGAGCCGCCGACCGCGCCCAGCCAGAAGCTGCCGTTGATGATCAGGTCGACCCGGCCGCGGTAGTTCGCGGGGATCAGCTCGTCGATCGCGGAGTTGATCGCCGCGTACTCGCCGCCGATGCCGAAACCGGTCAGGAAGCGGAACAGGAAGAACCACCAGGCTTCCCAGGACACGGCCGTCAGGGCGGTGGCCGCCAGATACACCGCCAGGGTGATCATGAAGAGCTTCTTGCGGCCGAAGCGGTCGGTCAGACGGCCCCAGAACAGGGCGCCCACGCAGGCACCCGCCACGTAGAGCGCCGCGGCGACACCGGTGATCTGCCCGGAGGAGATCGCCAGACCGCTGCCCGGCTCGGCCAGCCGGCTCGCGATGTTGCCGACGACCGTGACTTCCAGGCCGTCCAGGATCCATACGGTGCCCAGGCCGATCACGATCGTCCAGTGCCAGCGGGACCAGGGCAGGCGGTCGAGCCGGGCGGGAATGTTCGTGGTGATGCTCCGGCCGGACGCGGCCTCAGCTGTGCTCATGGGCTCCCTTCCTCCTCGAAGGACGGATACCGGGTGCCCGGCCCCTGCCGATATAGGCCGCCCGGGCCTCCGGCGGCGGCACGGGCGGTACGGCGACGCGAGCGGTACGGCGGCATGAGCGATACGACAGCACTGGCGGTACGGCGACGGGCGGTACGGCGGCACGAGCGGTACCGCGGCCCAGGGACCCGCCAGCCGCAGCCTTCGGGGCCGGAGCCCGCCGCGGCCCCCGTCGGCCAAGTCGACGACTCACTCCGGCCGAGAAACCCGCGCGGTCGGCGGGCCACCCGGGCGGACGGGTCCAGCAAGCCAGTGGGTCGGGCGGGCCGGCGAGGCGGGCAGACCGGCGAGGCGGGCAGGTCAGTGGCCCAGGAGCCGGCCGGCCGGGGCGAGCCGACAAGCGGAGCGAGCCATTGGCGGGGCAAGCCACCAGACCGGGCAAGCCACCAGGCCAGGCAAGCCACCAGACCGTACCCCCCTCCAAGTGCGCACCCGGAGCCGAGCTCACCACCCCGCCGCGCCCCCGGCAGGGCTCACGCTCCCAGCGCCCGTGACACCACGTAGATCAGCAAGCCCGCCAGCGATCCCACCACCGTGCCGTTGATGCGGATGAACTGGAGGTCGCGGCCGATGTGGGCCTCGATCTTGCGGGTGGTGTGCTCCGCGTCCCAGCCCGCCACCGTGTCCGTGATCAGCGAGGTGATCTCCTTGCGGTACGTCGTCACGACGTGCACCGCCGCACCCTCCACCCAGCTGTCGACCTTCCCCTGCACCTTCGGCTCGGTCGCCATCCGCCGGCCCAGCGACAGCAGCGCGGCTCGCACCCGCAGCCGCAGCTCGCTGCGCTCGTCGTCGGCCGCCGCCACGATCATCGACCGCACGGCCGTCCACGCCGACGCGATCAGGTCCTGCACCTCGCCGCGGCCCAGCACCTCCCCCTTCAGCCGCTCCACCCGCGCCCGGGTGTCCGTGTCGGACTGCAGGTCGGAGGCGAAGTCGGTGAGGAACCGGTCCAGCGCGCCCCGCGCAGGATGCGACGGCATGTCCCGCATCTCGGTCACGAACCGCAGCAGCTCCTTGTAGACCCGCTCGCCGACCTTCTTGTCGACGAACCGCGGGGTCCAGCCGGGCGCGCCGCCCTCCACCGCGACCATCACGTCACCGCGGTGCAGCACCAGCCAGTCGTGGGCGCGGGCCACCACCAGGTCCACCACCCGCTTGTGACCACCGTCGGCGACGACCTTCTCCAGCATCTTCCCGATGCCCGGCGCGATCTCCTGCGCGTTCGCCCGCCGGGTGATCGCCTCCCCGACGACCGCCTGCACATCGGAGTCCCGCAGCACCGTCAGCGCGCCCCGCAGGGCCGTCGCCAGCTCGGCCGTCACCCGGTCCGCGTGCTCCGGCTCCGCCAGCCACGCGCCCAGCCGGCTGCCGATGCCGACCGCGCGCAGCCGCTGCCGCACGACGGCCTCCGACAGGAAGTTCTCCCCCACGAACTCACCCAGCGAGACGCCCAGCTGGTCCTTCTTCGTGGGGATGATCGCGGTGTGCGGGATGGGCAGGCCCAGCGGATGCCGGAACAGCGCCGTGACCGCGAACCAGTCCGCCAGCGCACCCACCATGCCCGCCTCGGCGGCGGCGGCCACATAGCCCGCCCACGCCCCGGCGCCCTCGTGCTCGGCCAGCTTCGCGAGGACGTAGACCAGCGCCACGAACAGCAGCATCCCGGTCGCCGTGAGTTTCATGCGCCGCACACCGGCCCGGCGCTCCTCGTCCGCGGGGGTGAACGCCGTCATGGTCCGGTACGACGCCGCCGCCCCCGGCGCGGCAGGCGCACCCTCCGGTGCCCGCGCTCCCCGTGTTCCCGTCTCCGTAGGTTCCATCAGCTCCACCCGCTCGGTGATCCCGCACACAATTGTCCCTTCCTGACCGACTCCCGGAACGAAACAGGAGTTCCCGGCGTCTCTCGGGAAGGGGATTTTGGGCAGGGCCCTGTCAGACCGGCCCGGCCCATGACGCATCATGGATTCATCGGATCGGAGCCTCGGGCTCCCATCTATCAAGGAGAACAACGCAAGCGTGACCAAGCGTCATGAGGGGGGCGCGGGGCCCGCCGCGGAGCAGCCGGAAGCCGCCGTCCCCGCCCGACACGGTGTGATCCTGGGCGCGCTCGTCGCCCTCGTCGTCGCACTGTCCACCGTCATCTACCTCACCGTCGCCGCCGACGACGGCACCCCCGGCAGCGCCCTCGCCGGCAACCGCACCCACCGCGACTCCGCCGCCGCCCCCGCCTCCACCGGCACCTGGGTCGGCTCCTGGGCCGCCGCACCCGTGGGCGGCGAACCCGGCACCGAGGGCACCGGCCTGGCGGGCCGTTCCGTCCGCAACGTCGTGCACGCCGACGCCGGAGGTACGGGAGCCCGGATCACCCTGTCCAATCTCTACGGACAGTCCCCGCTGACCATCAGCCACGCCTCGCTCGCCCTCGCGGCCGGCGACGGAACCGCCGCGGCCGCCGCGGAAACGATGCGCCGCCTGACCTTCAACGGCAGCGCCGGTGTCGTCATACCCGCCGGCGGACAGATCGTCAGCGACGCCGTGCGCATCGCCGTTCCGCACGGCGGCGACCTCCTGGTCACCACCTACTCCCCCACCGCGTCCGGCCCGGTCACCTACCACCCGCACGCCCGGCAGATCTCCTACGTGGCCGACGGTGACCGCACCGAGGACCCCACCGCCGCCCCGTACACCCAACAGACCCCGTACTGGCGCTATCTGACGGCCGTGGACGTCCTCAGCAACGAGGCCGAGGGCACCGTCGTCGTCTTCGGCGACTCCATCACCGACGGCGTCACCTCGACCATCGGCGCCAACCGCCGCTGGCCCGACGTCCTCGCCGGACGGCTGCGCACCGCGCTCGGCGGCGGACGCCAACTCCCGCGCTACAGCGTCGTCAACGAGGGCATCAGCGGCAACCAGGTCCTCGCCGACGGCTTCGGCCGGCCCGCGGAGAACCAGAGCGGACTGGGCCGCTTCGGCCGCGACGCGCTCTCCCGCACCAACGTCAAGGTCGTCGTCGTCGACCTCGGGATCAACGACATCCTGCGCAACCCCCGGCTCGCCGACCCCGACCGCATCACCGCCGGCCTGCGCACCCTCGTCCGCCAGGCACACGCACGCGGCCTCAAGGTCGTCGGCGCCACCCTGATGCCCTTCGAGGGCCACCGCGGCTTCACCACGGCCCGGGAGGCGGTACGGCAGCAGGTCAACGCGCAGATCCGGGCAGGCGGGGTGTACGACGCCGTCGTCGACTTCGACAAGGCCCTGCGCGACCCCTACGCCCCCCACCGTCTGCTCCCCGTGTACGACTCCGGCGACCATCTGCACCCCAGCGACCTGGGCTTCGCCAAGATGGCCGAGACGTTCGACCTGTACGCGCTCAGGGGCGCGGGCCAGGCGGAGCTGTAGCCGACGGGGGCGGGGCGGGCGGCGCCGGGCACGGGCGGCCAGGAATACTGGCCGCATGACCCGCCTGATCCTCGCCACCCGAAACGCCGGAAAGATCACCGAGCTGAGGGCGATCCTCGCCGACGCCGGGCTCCCCCACGAACTGGTCGGCGCCGACGCCTTCCCCGAGATCCCCGACGTCAAGGAGACCGGTGTCACCTTCGCCGAGAACGCCCTGCTGAAGGCTCACGCCCTGGCGCGGGCGACCGGTCTTCCCGCCGTCGCCGACGACTCCGGTCTCTGCGTGGACGTCCTGGGCGGCGCCCCCGGCATCTTCTCCGCCCGCTGGGCCGGCCGGCACGGCGACGACAAGGCCAACCTCGACCTGCTCCTCGCCCAGCTCTCCGACATCGCGGAGGAACACCGGGCCGCGCACTTCGCCTGCGCCGCCGCGCTCGCCCTGCCGGACGGCACGGAACGGGTGGTCGAGGGCCGGCTGCGGGGCTCCCTGCGGCACGCTCCGGCCGGCACGAACGGCTTCGGCTACGACCCGGTCCTCCAGCCGGAGGGCGAGACCCGCACCTGCGCCGAGCTGAGCCCCGCCGAGAAGAACGCGATCAGCCACCGCGGCAAGGCGTTCCGCGCCCTGGTACCGGCGGTCCGGGAACTGCTGGTCTGAGACCACAGAGAGGGCCCCGCACCTTTGATTCAAAGGTGCGGGGCCCCATTCTCCTGTGGGCCCGGTGGGACTCGAACCCACGACACACCGGACCTAAACCGGCGCCCTCTTGCCAGCTGGG
Source organism: Streptomyces sp. NPDC015139 (assembly GCF_043079785.1). Lineage (NCBI taxonomy): Bacteria > Bacillati > Actinomycetota > Actinomycetes > Kitasatosporales > Streptomycetaceae > Streptomyces > Streptomyces sp. NPDC015139. The sequence goes on from NZ_JBIBUW010000007.1 coordinate 332,514, forward strand.
GTACGGGCCCTCAGCCGTGCCTACTCTACTTGTCGCGGCGAACCGCCCGACGCCCTCCTCGGCACCAGGCGGCGCTGATCGCACGGCAGTTGGGACAGGGGGCTGCGGGCCTCAGATGCCGAGGTCCTTGATGATCTTGGCTACGTGGCCTGTCGCGCGGACGTTGTAGAGGGCGCGTTCCACCCTGCCCTGCTCGTCGACGACGATCGTGGAGCGGATCACGCCCATGTACGTCTTGCCGTAGTTCTTCTTCTCGCCGTAGGCGCCGTAGGCCTCGGTGGCCTTCTTGTCCGGGTCGGCGAGGAGGGTGACCTTGAGGGACTCCTTCTCGCGGAATTTCGCCAGCTTCTCCGGGGCATCCGGGGAGATACCGATGACGTCGTAGCCGGCGCCCGCGAGGACGTCGAGGTTGTCGGTGAAGTCGCAGGCCTGCTTGGTGCAGCCGGGAGTGAGGGCGGCGGGGTAGAAGTAGACGATGACCTTGCGGCCCTGGTGGTCCGACAGGGAGACCTCGTTGCCGTCGGCGTCGGGGAGGGTGAAGGCGGGGGCCACGTCCCCCGGCTGGAGTCGCTCGCTCATCGGGCCAGCGTAACCGGGGGGCCTTGCGATGCGGCGCGGGGATGAGCTGACAGACTGTTCGGAACAGCATCAGAAGACTTCGGAGGCCGTACGGTGGCGGACACGTCGGACACGAGAACACCGGCGCAGATCGAGGCGGACATCAGGCGCCGCCGCGAAGTGCTGGCCGAGACGCTCGACGAGATCGGGATGCGGGTGCATCCGAAGACGATCGTCGGGGATGCCAGGGCCAAGGTCGCCGCCAACATCGATCACACGGTCGGGCGGGCCTATGTGCAGGTCAATCGGGTGGTGAGCGAGGTCAGGGCGCAGTTCGTCGACGAGGACGGGGCAGCCAGACTGGAGCGGGTCGTGCCGGTGGCGCTGCTCGCCGTCGGGGTCGTGGGGCTGCTCGCTCTGGGCGCCCGGCGGCGCAAGGGCTGACCCGGCCCGATACGGACGTGTCGAAGGCAGGTAGGTTCGAGGCGTGAGCGCCAACAGAAACCAGCAGAGCACCCCCCACCACGACAAGCTGCCGATCCGGATGCTGCACGACCGGGTCCTGGTCAAGCAGGAGACCGGTGAGGGCGAGCGGCGGTCGGGCGGGGGCATTCTGATTCCCGCGACCGCTGCGGTCGGGCGGCGGCTGGCGTGGGCCGAGGTCGTCGCGGTCGGCCAGAACGTGCGCACCGTGGAGCCGGGCGACCGGGTCCTGTTCGACCCGGAGGACCGGGCCGAGGTGGAGGTGCGGGGCGTGGCGTACGTGCTCATGCGGGAGCGTGATCTGCACGCCGTGGCCGCGGACCGTTTCGAGGGGTCGGAGGACTCCACGGGGCTGTATCTCTGAGCCACCTCGATCCTCGATCCTCCCTGTCCCACCTCTGATTCGACGGCGGAGGGGGCCGGTGACCGCGGTCACCGGCCCCCTCCGCCGTTCTTTTGCTATGTTCGAAAGCGAGCCCGACGAGACGCGCCGTACCGGGTCGAAGGCAAAGACGACGCACCGGAGGAAGAGTCGTCGCCCGTCTCGGAGGTGCCTGTCATGGCCTGGGTTCTGCTTGTCGTCGCCGGTCTGCTGGAAGTCGGCTGGTCGATCGGGATGAAGTACACCGACGGATTCACCCGGCCGCTGCCCAGTGTGCTCACCGGTGCGGGGATCGTCGCGAGCATGGTGCTGCTGTCGTACGCCGCGAGGTCGCTGCCCATCGGTACCGCCTACGGCGTGTGGGTGGGCATCGGGGCGGCCGGGGCGGCGGTGCTCGGCATGGTGTTGCTGGGTGAGCCGGTCACCGCCGCCCGGGTGTTCTTCGTGTGTCTGCTGCTGGTCGCCGTGGTGGGGCTGAAGGCGACCGGCGGTCACTGACGTCTCAGCCTCGGCCCAGGGGGGCTCACGGCCGCCGGGCGGTCAGTGGCTGGCCGCCCGTGCCGGTCGTGGTGCCGCCGCCGGTGGTCCCGCCCCCGTCGGTTCCGCCGCCGGGGGTGCCGCCACCGGTCGTGGTGCCCCCGCCGGTGGTGTCGCCGCCCGTGGTGGTGCCGCCGGTCGCCGTGTCCCCGCCGGTGGTGTCGCCGCCCGTGGTCGTTCCTCCGTCGGTGGTCGTGCCGCCGTCGGTGGTGGTTCCTCCGTCGGTGGTCGGGCCGCCGTCGGTGGGGGTGCCGGTGGTGCCGCCGTCGGTCGGGGTGGCGGTCGCGCCGCCGTCGTCCTGGCCGCCGTCGGTGGTGCCGCCGTCGTCCTGGCCGCCCGTGCCGGGCGTGGCGGAGCCGGTGGCGCTGGGCTCCTCGGTCCTGTCGGCTCCCGGTTCCAGCCGGAGGTCGAACTCGGCGGCCGGCTTGCCCTTCAGCGCCTCGCCCGTGTACTGGGCCCAGATCTGGGTGGGCGGGCCACCGCCGTTCATACGGGCCTGGCCGAGGGCGCCGTACAGCGGCCGGTGCTTGGCGGTCACCGGGTCCTGACCCATGACGGAGACGACCGTGGCCAGGTCCGGGGTGTAGCCGGCGAACCAGGCGGCGGTGTCCTCCTCCGCGGTACCGGTCTTGCCGGCCGCCGGGCGGCCCGCGGCCTGGGCGGCGGTGGCGGTGCCGCTGTCGACCACGCTCTGCAGGATGGAGGTGGTGGTGTCGGCGGCCTCGCGGCTCACGGCCTGCTCGACGGGCTCCTCGGGCAGCTTGACGACGTCGCTGCCGTCCTTGGTGATCTTCTCGATCATGGTGTACGTGCCGTGCTTGCCGTGGTTGGCGAGCGTCGCGTACGCCTCCGTCATGTCCAGGACGCTGGCGTTGGCGGTGCCGAGGGCGATGGACGGGTACGGCTGGAGGTCCGGGGTGCCGGCGGGGATGCCGAGGTCGACCGCGGTCTGCTTGACCTTGGCGGGGCCGACGTCGACGGCCATCTGCGCGTACACGGAGTTCACCGACAGGTCGGTGGCCTTGCGGACGGTGATGTCGCCGTACGACTTCTCGTCCTCGTTGGAGGGGGCGTAGCCGCCGCCGGTCCAGCCCTCGACGGGGCGCCGGCTGGTGCCGTCGTAGACGGTGTTGGGGGTGATCGTGCGGCCGTCCTGGGTGGTGGAGCCGTTCTCCACCGCGGAGGTGAACACGAACGGCTTGAAGGTGGAGCCGACCTGGAAGTCACCGCGGGTCGCGCCGTTGGTGTACTGCTTCACGTAGTCGATGCCGCCGTACATCGCGACGACCTTGCCGGTCCTGGGGTCGATGGAGGCGCCGCCGGCCCGGACGTAGCTGTCGACCTTGCGGTTCTTCTTGTCCAGCTTGGACATCAGCTGGTCGTCGACCGCCTTGACGAAGGCGTTCTGCTTTTTCCGCTGGATGGTCGTGGTGATGCGGTAGCCGCCGGCCTCGAGCTGGTCGGCGTCGATGATGTCGTTCTTGACCAGGTAGTGCTTGATCGCGTCGACGAGGTAGCCGCGCTGGCCGGACAGGCCGGTGGAGACGGTCTGCTCCTTGGGCATGGGGAACTTCAGGCCGGTGCGCTCGGACTCCTTGAGCCAGCCCTTCTTGACCATGCCGTCGAGGACGTAGTTCCAGCGGGCGACGGCCGCCCTCTTGTTCTCGGGGTGGGCGACGACGTCGTACTCGCTGGGCGCGTTGACGAGCGCGGCGAGGTAGGCGGCGCGGGCCGGGTCGAGGTCCTGGGCGTCCATGCCGTAGTAGGCCTGGGCGGCGGCCTGGATGCCGTAGGCGTTGCGGCCGAAGAAGCTGGTGTTCAGGTAGCCCTCGAGGATCTCGTCCTTGGACTTCTGGCGGTCCAGCTTGATCGAGATGAAGAACTCCTTGGCCTTGCGGGTGACCGTCTGTTCCTGGGCCAGGTAGTAGTTCTTCACGTACTGCTGGGTGATCGTGGAGCCGGACTGCTTGCCCTTGCCGGTCGCGGTGTTCCAGCCGGCGCGGAGCATCGCCTTGAGGTCGACGGCGGACTCGGTGTAGAAGTCGCGGTCCTCGGCGGCCAGGACGGCGTGCTGGGCGGGCTTGGAGATCTGGGCGAGGTTGACGTTCTCGCGGTTGACGTCGCCGTCGCGGGCGAGCTGGGAGCCGTCCGAGTAGAGGAAGACGTTGCTCTGCTTGGTCGCGATGGCGTTGGCCGGCGGGATCTTGACGAGGGAGTAGCCGAGGAAGAACAGGCCGATGATCAGGAGGACGCCGATCACGAAGGTGCCGAGCACCATGCGCCAGGTGGGCAGGATCCGCCGCCAGCCGGTGCGCTTGGGGCGCTTGCCCTTCTTGCCCTTGCCCGCGGGGGCGGGGCCGTCCGGCGTGGCGGCGCCGGTGGCGGTCTGCCGCGGGTCGTCGGCCTGCGTGGCCGGGTGGGCCGCCGTGGTCTCCGGGCCGCCGCGTCCGGCCGCGCCGACGGCGCCGGCCGGGGAGCCCTGGGCCGTACCGGCGGCGCGGGCGGCACGAGCGGCGCGGGCGGCGCCCACGCCGCCGGCGGCCGCGGTTCCGGCGGCCGCGGCCTCGCCTGCGGCACCGGCGGCCTTGCTGAGACCGGCCGCGCCCAGGGCGCCGGCGCCGGCGGCGCCCGCGGCCTGGGCGGCACGGTTCGCGCCGCCCTGACGGGGCGCGGGCGGCCGGGGCGTGCGGCCGGTGCTGTTCTGCGCGTCGGCGGCCCCCTTGGCGGGAGCGTCCGGCTCGCCGGTGCGCGGTGCGTTGACGCGTCGGAGGATCTGGGTGCTCTCGGGCGCCCGGTCCTCGCCGCCGCCCGAGGCTGCCGCGCCCGCCGTGCCGCTCGGCGCCGACTGCGTGGAGCCGGACGGCGAGGACGACGTCTCGGGCCGGCGGGGCGGCGTGACACGGCGGAGCACCTGCGTGCTGTCGGCCGGCTGGGACGCCTCCGCGTCGACCGGCCCCTGCTGCTTGCCGACGGCGGGCCGCTTCGGGGCGGCGCCGGCGCCCTGTCCAATGGTGGCTCCGCCGGTCGCGGACCCGCCCCGGGCAGCCGAAGCCGCACCGGACGCCGAGCCCTTGCCCGTCGCCGAGCCGCCACGGGACGCCGAGGCACCACCGGAAGCGGCAGTCCCGCCGGACGCCGGTGCGTCACCGGGTGTCGTGGAGCCGCCGGACGCCGAGCCCTTGCCCGAGCCCGAGCCGCCACGGGACGCCGAAGCACCCCCGGATGCGGCACTCCCGCCGGACGCCCCCGCACCCGGAGCCGCCTGGCCGCCGGACGTCGGTGCGTCACCGGGTGCCGTGGAGCCGCCGGAGGCCGCCGCGCCGTTCGAACCCTCCCGGGAGGCCTCGCGGGCTCGGGCGATGGAGTTCGTCCGGTCCTGGGCCGTGCCGGAGCGCGGGCCGTCACCCGGACGGGTGCGCTCGGTGTCACCCCCGCGGGCAGCGGCCCGGCTCGTCCCCTTCTCCCCCTCGGCGGCCTTCTCCTCGCGGCCCCCCGGGCTTCCGGGCCCTTCAGCCGGCAGCGGCTTTTCCGGCGCCCCGCCTTCGTTCGGCTGCTGCGGCTGCGGCTCGTCGCTCATCTCGTGCACGGACTCCTGTTTCGCGTCGTACGTTTCCCGTACGCCTCGTACGCCTTCTGCGCCCCCTGTTTGAAGACTCTCGCACCTGGCGTTCCGTTCCCGAATTCCGGCACGCTTCGGCCACGGAAATGCGTGGCCGGGTGTCGGGCCTCCGGACTAGGCTCCTGCGCTTCGGTGTCGAGCTGTCCAGGGAGGTCGACTGACGTGGGCGCGGGACGGTTGTACGGGGCCGTCGCGGCGGGGGGATTCAGACGGTACGCGACCTATCGGGCGGCCACCGCGGCAGGGGTGTTCACGAACACGGTCTTCGGGCTGATCCTCGTCTACACCTATCGCGCGCTGTGGGACGAGCGTCCGCACCTCGGCGGGTACGACCAGGCGCAGGCCGTGACCTACGTGTGGCTGGGGCAGGCGTTGCTGTCGACCCTCGCGATCGGTGGCGGCGGTGTGGAGAGCGAGCTGATGGACCGCATCCGTACGGGGGACGTGGCGATCGACCTGTACCGGCCCGCCGATCTGCAGCTGTGGTGGCTGGCCGCCGATCTCGGGCGGTCGTTCTTCCAGCTGCTGGGGCGGGGGGCGGTGCCGTTCGTGTTCGGGGCGCTGTGCTTCCCGGTGTATCTGCCGTCGGACGCCGGTACCTGGCTGGCCTTCCTCGTGGCGGTGCTGCTGGCGATGCTGGTCGGCTTCGGCATCCGGTACTTGGTGGCGCTGAGCGCGTTCTGGCTGCTGGACGGCACGGGGGTGGGGCAGATGGCGTGGCTCGCGGGGTATTTCTGCTCGGGGATGCTGCTGCCGCTCAACGTGTTCCCGGGCGCGCTCGGGGATGTCGTGCGGGTGCTGCCCTGGTCGTCGCTGCTGCAGGCGCCGGCGGACGTGCTGCTGGGGCACGCGGATCCGCTGGCGACCTATCTGTTCCAGGGGGCGTGGGCGGTGGTGCTGCTGGGTGCCGGGCGGCTGGTGCAGTCGGCGGCGACGCGGCGGGTGGTGGTGCAGGGTGGGTGAGCGCGGCCGGGTGCTGGAGGGGGCGCGGGCGTACCGGCTGATCGCGACGATGTGGGTGCGGTCCACGATGGCCTACCGCCTCTCCTTCGCGATGACCACGTTCGGGAACTTCGCGGCGACGTTCTTCGACTTCGTCGCGATCATGCTGATGTTCTCGCGGGTGGACGCGCTGGGCGGCTGGTCGCTGCCGGAGGTGGCGTTCCTGTACGGGCTGTCGGCGACCTCGTTCGGGCTGGCGGACCTGCTGATCGGGTCGATGGAGCGGCTGGGGCGGCGGGTGCGCGACGGAACGCTGGACGCGCTGCTGGTGCGGCCGGTGCCGGTGCTGGCGCAGGTGGCGGCGGACCAGTTCGCGCTGCGGCGCCTCGGCCGGGTGACGCAGGGGCTGCTGGTGCTGGGCTGGTCGGTGTCCGGGCTGGACGTGGTGTGGACCCTGCCGAAGCTGCTGCTGATGCCGGTGATCGTGGCGAGCGGCTGCGGGATCTTCTGCGCGGTGTTCGTGGCGGGGGCGGCCTTCCAGTTCCTCGCGCAGGACGCCTCGGAGGTGCAGAACGCCTTCACGTACGGCGGTACGACGCTGTTGCAGTATCCGCCGTCGGTGTTCGCGAAGGAGCTGGTGCGCGGGGTGACGTTCCTGCTGCCGCTGGCCTTCGTCAACTGGCTGCCCGCGGCCTATGTGCTGGGGCGGCCGTATCCGCTGGGGCTGCCGCGGTGGGTGGCGTTCGTCTCGCCGCTGGTGGCGGTGGGGGCCTGCGCGCTGGCGGGGCTGGCCTGGCGGGCGGGACTTCGTTCGTATCGGAGCGCGGGGAGTTAACGGATGACGGACGGCGACTTCACGGGAGCGGGGCGGGGCCTCGCCGGGTCCGGGGACGGTTTCATCGCGCTGGAGGGCGTGGAGAAGGTCTTCGAGGTGCGCAGGAAGGCCGGGTTCCTCCGGCGGGAGCGGCGCGAGGTGCGGGCGGTGGACTCGCTCTCGTTCACGGTGGGGCGTGGGGAGATGGTCGGCTACATCGGGCCGAACGGTGCCGGGAAGTCGACGACGATCAAGATGCTGACCGGGATCCTGACGCCGAGCGGGGGGCGGCTGCGGGTGGCGGGGGTCGATCCGTCGCGGGACCGCAGGCGGCTGGCGCACCGGATCGGGGTGGTGTTCGGGCAGCGGACGACCCTGTGGTGGGACCTGCCGCTGATCGACTCGTACCGGCTGGCGCATCGCATGTACCGCATCCCGGACGCCCGTTACCGGGAGAACCTGGACCGGCTGGTGGAACTGCTGCAGCTGGGGGCGCTGTTGGACGTTCCGGTGCGGCAGCTGTCGCTGGGGCAGCGGATGCGCGGGGACATCGCGGCGGCGCTGCTGCATGATCCGGAGGTGCTGTACCTGGACGAGCCGACGATCGGCCTGGACGTGGTGTCGAAGGCGAAGGTGCGGGGGTTTCTGCGGGAGTTGAACACCGAGCGCGGTACGACGGTGCTGCTGACCACGCACGATCTGCAGGACATCGAGCAGTTGTGCTCACGGGTGATGGTGATCGACCACGGGCGGCTGATGTACGACGGTCCGCTGGCGGGGCTGCACGAGGCCGGGGAGAGCGAGCGGACGCTGGTGGTGGACCTGGAGCGGGAACTGCCGCCGGTGGAGGTGGCGTCGGCGCGGGTGGTGCGGGTGGAGGGACCGCGGCAGTGGCTGGCGTTCCCGGCGGGGCGGTCGGCGGCGCCGCTCGTGGCGGAGCTGGCGGCCCGGTATCCGCTGGTGGACCTCTCGGTGCGGGAGCCGGACATCGAGGCCGTCATCGCGAAGATGTACGCGGAGAAGGCGGTCTCGTAGGCTGCTGCCATGACCGACGACGCAGTCCCGGATCTCCGGGCGTCCGACGCCGACCGTGAGCGGGTCACCGAGGTCCTGCGGGACGCTCTGGCCGAGGGCCGGCTCGACATGGAGGAGTTCGAGGAGCGGCTGGAGGCGGCGTACAAGGCGCGTACGTACGGCGAGCTGACGCCGCTGACCCGTGATCTGCCCGCCGCCGGTGCGGCGGTGCCCGCTCCCGTCTCGTTCACCAAGGCACCGGCGGAGCAGGGCGGTTGGGCGGGGCGGATCGTCGGGGGCGGGGGCACCTCGACGGGCGGGTTCGCGGTCATGTCGGGGTTCGAGCGCAAGGGCCGCTGGACGATGCCCAAGCGGTTCAACGCCTTCGTCCTCATGGGCGGCGGCGAGATCGACCTCCGGGAGGCGGACTTCGCGGACCGCGAGGTCGAGATCAACGTCGTGGCCGTCATGGGCGGGGTGCAGGTCGTCGTGCCGCCGGGCGTCGAGGTCGTGGTGCGCGGCGTCGGGGTGATGGGGGCGTTCGAGCATCCCCGTGACGACGGGCCGCCCGAGCCGGGCGCGCCTCGGGTCGTCATCGGCGGTCTGGCGTTCTGGGGCGGGGTCGGGGTGGAGCGGAAGGTCACCCGGGCCGAGCGGCAGCGGCTGAAGGAGCAGCGCCGCCAGGAGCGGCTGGAGCGCAGGGAGTCCCGGCACGAGCTGCACCGGGCGCGCCGCGAGGAGCGGTACGAGGAGCGGGAGCGGCGCCGGGACGACCGGTACTGACGGTTCGCCGAGCGGCCGCGGGCCGGTTCGCGGCCGGTCGCGTGGTTCTCCGCGCCCCGTCGGGGCGCGGAGACGGGCCCGCTACGAGGTGCAGACCTTGGTGAGTTCGCCGGCCGCGTCCGTGACGGGGCTGACGTCGGGGGTGTTGTCACCGTTCTTGATCGACGCGCGGACGTTCGCGACGGCCTTGTTCAGGTCGTCGACGGCCTTGTTGACGTCGGCGTTGTCGGTCTTGTCGCCGATCTTGTCGAGGTTCTTGTCGATGGCGGCGAGGGAGGCGTCGACCTGTGTGGGGTCGTCGGAGGCGTTCTCCACGGCCTGCTGGAGGTCGGTGACGCTGTCCGCGATGGAGTCGGCGGTCTGCACGCAGTCCAGGGCCTTGTTCACGGCGTCGCAGCCGGTGGTGAGGCCGGCGGTGAGCGCGGCGGCGGCCACGGTGGCGGCGATGGTGGTGACGCCACGGCGTCGACGGCGGCTGGCGGCCATGGTGATGGGTCCCTCCCCTGGTACGGCTGGCCGGGCGCACGGTGGTGGGCCGTGCACCCGTACCCGTAGGACGCCGGGAAGGGGCGCCTGGTTGCCCGCGAGTACAGGCTGTCTTGGCCGTCCCTTTACTCGGGGGCGGGGTGACCGCTACGCGCCGAGGGTGGTTTCCAGGGCGGCCCGCTGGAGGGCGGTGAGTTCGGTGCAGCCGGCGACGGCGAGGTCGAGCAGGGCATTGAGTTCGGTGCGGTCGAAGGGCTGGGCCTCGGCGGTGCCCTGGACCTCGACGAAGCGGCCGTCGCCGGTGCAGACGACGTTCATGTCGGTCTCGGCGCGCACGTCTTCCTCGTAGCAGAGGTCGAGCAGGGGCACGCCGCCGACGATGCCGACGGAGACGGCGCCGACGGTGCCGGTCAGCGGCTGCCGGCCGGCCCTGATCAGCTTCTTGCCCTGCGCCCAGGCGACGGCGTCGGCGAGGGCGACGTAGGCGCCGGTGATGGCGGCGGTGCGGGTGCCGCCGTCGGCCTGGAGGACGTCGCAGTCGAGGACGATGGTGTTCTCGCCGAGCGCCTTGTAGTCGATGACGGCGCGCAGGGACCGGCCGATGAGCCGGGAGATCTCGTGCGTACGGCCGCCGATCCTGCCCTTGACGGACTCGCGGTCGCCGCGGGTGTTGGTGGAGCGGGGCAGCATGGCGTACTCGGCGGTGACCCAGCCCTCGCCGCTGCCCTTGCGCCAGCGCGGGACGCCCTCGGTGACGGAGGCGGTGCAGAACACCTTGGTGTCGCCGAAGGAGACGAGGACGGAGCCCTCGGCGTGCTTGCTCCAACCGCGTTCGATGGTGACCGGGCGGAGCTGTTCGGGGGTACGGCCGTCGATGCGAGACATGGCGACGAGCCTAGCCGTACGGACGCAAGGGGCTCCTCCCGCGTCGGGAAGAGCCCCTTGAGGGTGAACCGTGGGGTTCACATCATGTCTTCGATCTCCGCGGCGATCGGGTCGGCGTCGGTGCCGATGACGACCTGGATGGCGGCACCCATCTTCACGACACCGTGGGCGCCGGCGGCCTTCAGGGCGGCCTCGTCGACCAGCGAGGGGTCGGACACCTCGGTGCGCAGCCGGGTGATGCAGCCCTCGATCTCCTCGATGTTGTCGATCCCGCCGAGTCCGGCGACGATCTTCTCAGCCTTGCTGGCCATGTTGCTTCTCCCTGATCCGAACCGCTTTGTCGCAGTAACCCACAGTTGGCCCATCTTCGCGAGCGGTCATGCCGTCCGTGCCGAATGATGGCGATCACGACAGCGGAACCGTCCGCCAACTGGTCTACACCACCGTGGGGACGGTCGCCAAACCGCGTCCGAGTCGAGTGGCCGGAGGACGCCCATGAGCGCCGAGAGCGCACGCCCCGACGGTACGGCCGGTCCGGCGCGGGCACGCTGGAGCCGCGTGTACCAGGGTCTGCAGAAGATGGGCCGCAGCCTCCAGCTGCCGATCGCCGTGCTGCCGGCGGCGGGCCTGCTGATCGGACTGGCCCAGCCGGGCGTGGTCGGGGAGGGCGGCCTCGGCTGGACGACCGTCTCGAAGGTGATGCTGGGCGCGGGCGGCAGCCTGCTCGACGGCTCCCTCGGGCTGCCGCTGCTGTTCTGCGTCGGTGTCGCGATCGGCATGGCGAAGAAGGCGGACGGCTCCACGGCGCTCGCGGCGGTGGCGGGCTTCCTCGTGTACTACGGGGTGCTGCGTCAGTTCCCGGAGGACTGCCCGGGCGGCTCCACCGCGGTGGCGAACGTCGGCTGCCAGGTGAGCGACGGGTCGGTGACGGCCTTCACCTATCAGAACCCCGGCGTCTTCGGCGGCATCGTGATGGGGCTGCTGGCCGCGTTCCTCTGGGCCCGCTTCCACCGCACCAGGCTGGTGGACTGGCTCGGTTTCTTCAACGGCCGCCGGCTCGTCCCCATCATCATGGCGTTCGTCGGCATCCTCTTCGCGGCCCTGTGCCTGTGGATCTGGCCGCCCATCGGGGACGCGCTGGAGAGCTTCAGCCACTGGCTGCGGGACACGGGCTCGTGGGGTGCCGGCATCTACGGCGTGGCCAACCGGGCACTGCTCGTCGTCGGGCTGCACCAGTTCCTGAACGTGCCCATCTGGTTCCAGTTCGGCACCTACACCACGCCCGACGGCAAGGTGGTGCACGGCGACATCAACATGTTCCTGGCCGGCGACCCGAACGCGGGCCAGTTCACCTCGGGCTTCTTCCCGATCATGATGTTCGCGCTGCCGGCGGCGGCCCTGGCGATCACGCACTGCGCGCGTCCGGAGCGGCGCAAGGAGGTCGGCGGGCTGATGCTCTCGGTCGCACTGACGTCCTTCGTCACCGGCATCACCGAACCGATCGAGTACTCCTTCCTGTTCATCGCCCCGTTCCTGTACGCGATCCACGCGGTGCTCACGGGGGTGTCGATGGCGGTGACCTGGGCGCTCGGGGTGCACGACGGCTTCGGCTTCTCCGCGGGGCTCATCGACTACCTCATCTACTGGCACCTGGCGACGAAACCGTGGGCGATCATCCCGATCGGCCTGTGCTTCGCGGCGGTGTACTACGTGGTCTTCCGGTTCGCGATCAGCAGGTTCGACCTCAGGACACCGGGACGCGAACCGGCGGAGGAGGTCGAGGACGTCACGAAGGTCTGACGGCACGGCGTCCACGGCCCCCGCGAACCCCCGCTGACCCGGCACTTTGCGTAGTGCCGCGGTAGCGGATTTCGTGGTTCCTTATACGCCCTTCATCGTGCTACAACAGGTCTACACCACTGAGTGGTGTAGACCACCACCCGATGGAGGAACCATGAGCACCGCCACCGCAACGGCGGCCCCCGCGAAGAAGCGGGGATCCGGGCTGCTTCAGGGCCTGCAGAAAGTCGGCCGCAGCCTCCAGCTCCCGATCGCCGTCCTGCCGGCGGCCGGCATCCTGCTGCGCCTCGGCCAGGACGACGTGTTCGGCAAGGACGGCCTCGGCTGGAACAAGGTCGCCGCCGTCTTCGCCACCGCCGGTGACGCGGTCTTCAGCAATCTTCCCCTGTTGTTCTGTGTGGGCATCGCCATCGGCTTCGCCAAGAAGTCCGACGGCTCCACGGCGCTGGCGGCGCTGGTCGGTTTCCTCGTGTACAAGAACGTGCTGACCGCGTTCCCGATCACCGAGGCGAAGATAACCAAGGGCGCGGACGTCGCCGCGACCTACAACGACCCGAAGGTGCTCGGCGGCATCGTGATGGGTCTGATCGCCGCCGTGGTCTGGCAGCGCTACCACCGCACCAAGCTGCCCGACTGGCTGGGCTTCTTCAACGGCCGCCGTCTGGTCCCGATCCTCATGGCGTTCATCGGCACCGGCGTCGGTGTGGTCTTCGGTCTGATCTGGGAGCCCGTCGGCAAGGTCATCACCAACTTCGGCGAGTGGATGACGGGCCTCGGTGCCGTCGGTGCCGCCATCTTCGGCGCCATCAACCGCGGACTGCTCCCGGTCGGCATGCACCAGTTCGTCAACACCGTGGCCTGGCAGGAGATCGGCAGCTACAAGGACTCCGCCGGTACCGTCTGGCACGGTGACCTGCCGCGCTTCTTCCACGGCGACCCGACCGCCGGCCAGTTCATGACCGGCTTCTTCCCGATCATGATGTTCGCCCTCCCGGCCGCCGCGCTGGCGATCACCCACTGCGCCCGCCCGGAGCGCCGCAAGGCCGTCGGCGGCATGATGCTCTCGCTCGCGCTGACCTCGTTCGTCACCGGCATCACCGAGCCGATCGAGTTCGCGTTCATGTTCATCGCCCCGCTGCTGTACGCGATCCACGCGGTCCTCACCGCCCTGTCGATGGCCATCACCTGGGCGCTGGGCGTCCACCACGGCTTCAGCTTCTCGGCCGGCGCGATCGACTACTTCCTCAACTGGGGCCTCGCCACGAAGCCCTGGATGATCATCCCCATCGGCCTGGTCTTCGCGGCGGTCTACTACGTCGTGTTCCGGTTCGCGATCACCAAGTTCAACCTCCCCACCCCGGGCCGCGAGCCCGAGGAGGAGGTCGAGGACCTCACCAAGGCGTGAGACCCGCCGGCACGACATGAGTCAGGCCCCCGGAGCCGCTGCTCCGGGGGCCTCGTCGTGCGTCGCTCCGTCGTCAGATGTCGTACACGCGCCGCGGAGCGGCCAGCTCCACCGGGCCCGTGAAGACCTCACGCGCGTCACGGAGGTTGACCTGCGGGTCGGTCCACGGCGGGATGTGGGTGAGGACCAGGCGGCGGGCTCCCGCGCGGGCCGCCGTCTCACCCGCCTCACGCCCGTTCAGGTGCAGGTCGGGGATGCTCTCCTTGCCGTGCGTGAAGGCGGCCTCGCACAGGAACAGGTCGGCGTCCCGGGCCAGCTCGTCCAGCGCCTCGGTGACACCCGTGTCGCCGGAGTACGCCAGGACCTTCCCGCCGTGCTCGATGCGGATGCCGTACGCCTCCACGGGATGCCGGACGCGCTCGGTGTGCACGGTGAACGGGCCGATCTCGAACGTGGACGGCTTCACCGTGTGGAAGTCGAAGACCTCGCTCATGGAGGAGGCGGAGGGGGTGTCCGCGTAGGCGGTGGTCAGCCGGTGCTCCGTGCCCTCGGGTCCGTGGACCGGGATCGGATCGCAGCGGCCGCCGTCGTGCCGGTAGTAGCGCGCGACGAAGTAGCCGAGCATGTCGATGCAGTGGTCGGCGTGCAGATGGCTCAGGAAGATCGCGTCGAGGTCGTAGAGACCGCAGTGGCGCTGCAGCTCGCCGAGGGCGCCGTTGCCCATGTCGAGAAGCAACCGGAAGCCGTCGGCCTCGACGAGGTAGCTCGAGCAGGCCGATTCCGCGGACGGGAACGACCCCGAGCAGCCGACGACGGTGAGCTTCATGAAGCAGAAACCTCCGTTGGCGGAAAGCCGGTGGACGGGACACCGGCGGGCGGGTTGTGGAGCCGGAGAACCGGGGGCGGACGGGGGTCGTGCGGTTTGTCGAGCGTAAGGCGCGAAAGCACGGGTCGCTCCTCCGCCAGGGGCCGTTGTGGGCGAACTCACCTGCGCTGTCACCGGTTCGGCTGGAACCGCGGCGCACGGGGATCGTGAGAGGGCGCGCGCGGCGCGGCGCGCGCCGGTAACGTCGTCGTATGGACACGTCCTGGTGGCTGGCGCTCGCGGCGGTGGTACTGCTGGCGCTCGTCGCCACGCTCGTCGACGGCTGGGGCCGCGGCCGCCGGCCGGGCGGACGGCGGCTGCGGCCGCCGGGCCGGCCGGGTACGCGCCCGGCCCGGGCCGGGCGCCCCGCCCCGGGTGACATCTGGTGGGCCGACGTCCCGTACGAGGACCGCCCCGAGGCGAAGGACCGGCCCTGTCTGGTGCTGGCCGTGCGCGGCGACCGGGCCACCGTCGCGAAGATCACCAGCAAGTACCACGACGAGCGCGCCGGAGTGATCCCGCTGCCGCCCGGTGCGGTCGGAGACGCCCGGGGACGCCCGAGCTTCCTGGAGACCGACGAGCTGCGCGAGGTCCCGGTGGGCGACTTCCGGCGCCGGGTCGGCGTGGTCGACCCGGTCCTGTGGGACCAGGTGCGTCATCTCGCCGGTTAACGTACCCGCACGGTGACCGACCACTCCTGGATGCCCTTGCAGGAGACCTGCCCGGGGGCGGTGGGCTCGGCGCACAGGGAGCGGGAGGACGTGAGCCGCACGGTGCCCGCGGACACCGCCTGATACGCGGCCGTGGCGTCGCCCGGCTGGATGACGAAGCCCGCGTTGATGCCCTTCAGGGCGGTGCCGCTCGCGGAGACGGGCTTCCACGGGCGCTCCTTGGTGCCGTCCAGGGTGACCCGGACCTCGCCGCCCTTGGTCACGCAGACGGTGTGCCCGTCGTCCCCGGCCTTCAGTTCCGCCTGGCTCGCGCACGCGCCGCCGTCGGTACCGGGCGCGTGACTGGAGGGGGCGGGTGACACCTTGCCGTTGCTGCCGGTGTCCCCGTCGCTCTGGGAGCCGCAGCCGGCGAGGAGCAGTGCTGCCGCCGCGAGGGCGAGGGGCGTCGTACGGCGCATGGGGGGTCCGCCTTTCTGCCGTCCGTTGGCGTGGCCGGCCGACCGGCCGCCTGGTGCGGATGAGACGTACCACGATCGCAAACGGATCCCGCACGCGCCGCGTCGGCGCGTGCGGGATCACGGGGAGTGCGGCTCAGCCGGTCGTCAGCGCGGTGTCGTCGATGACGAAGCCGGTCTGCAGGGAGGAGTCCTCCGCCCCGCTGAACTTCAGGGTGACCGTGCGGCCCGCCAGCGAGGACAGGTCGAAGGTCTTCTGCGCGTACCCGGAGGCGGCGTTGGCGTTCGAGTACGTCGCCAGGGTGGTGGAACCGGCGGTGACCGTCAGCTTGTCGTAGGCGGTGCTGCCGGACTCGGCGGTGTCGATGTGCAGGTAGAAGGTGAGCGTGGCCCTGCAGCCGGACGGGATGGTCACCGACTGGGACAGCGTGTCGGTGTGCGTGGAGCCGTACCCGTCGAGCCAGGCCTTGTAGGACCCGCCGTGGGCCGCCTCACCGGTGTCGCTGGTGATGACGCCGCTGGACGCGGTCCAGGTGGTGTTCCCGGACTCGAAGCCGGGGTTGCCGAGCAGCTGGGCCGAGGAGCAGGTGCCGCCGCCGGAACCGACCGTCCAGGTGAAGGAGGCCGAGCCGGAGGCGCCGGTGGAGTCGGTCGCGGTGACCGTGACCTGGTAGGTGCCGGCGGTGGTGGCCGTACCGGAGATCAGGCCGGTGGAGCCGCCGATGGACAGGCCGGGCGGCAGGCCGGTCGCGCTGTAGGTGAGGGCCGCTCCCGCGCTGTCGGTGGCCTGGATCTGCAGGCCGGCCGAGCCGCCGACGGCGGTGGACTGGCTGCCGGGGCCGGTGACGCTCACCGTGTTGCCGGTGCCCCCGCCGCCGGAGGTGAAGGCGGTGGTGCCGTTCGGGGTGCCCCAGCCGGTCGGGCCGTCGTAGCCGGTGCGGGCGGTGCAGAAGTACGAGGTGGTGCAGCTGCCGTTGTTGCCGCTGGTCACGTCGTACAGGTTGGCGGTGTGGGCGTACGGGTACTTCGCCGGGTAGTCGGCGCCGGCCGGGGTGCCCGCGAGGGCGTAGACGCCGGCGATGATCGGGGCGGAGGCGCTGGTGCCGCCGTAGACGGCCCAGCCGGAGCCGCCGTAGGTGTCGTAGACCGCGACGCCGGTGGCCGGGTCGGCGACGGCGGAGACGTCGGCCTCCATGCGCTTGGGGCAGCCGGTGTCGGTCTGCCAGCTCGGCTTGGGGTCGTAGGCGGAGCAGCCCGAGCCGGTGCCCTCGGTGGAGTTGGTGTGCCACACCGACTCGCTCCAGCCGCGGGAGTTGGCCGCGGTGGTGAGCGCGGTGCCGCCGACGGCGGTCACGTACTGGGAGGTGGCCGGGTACTCGGCGCCGTAGGCGGAGTCGCCCGCGGAGACCGTGATGGCGACGCCCGGGTGCTTGAAGTACTGGGTGTCCTCGGTGGTCTGGTTGGCCGCCTCGTCGCCGCCCCAGCTGTTGGAGACGAACTTGGCGCCGAGCGCGACGGCCTCGTTCTCCGCGATGCCGAGGTCGGTGTCGTTGGCGGAGTTCGCCTCGACCAGGACGATGTTGCAGTTCGGGCAGACCGCGCTGACCATGTCGAGGTCGAGGGCCTCTTCACCGGCCCAGCCGGTGTCGTTGGCGGGCAGCGAGGTGGTCGAGCCGGTCTGGCCGACCTGCTTGAAGCAGCCGCTCGCCTTGGTGCAGGCGGACAGGCCGTAGGTGGAGCGGTAGGTGGCCAGGTCCGACTCGGCGTTGGGGTCGTTGTACGCGTCGACGACGGCGACGGTCAGGCCGGAACCGCCCGTGCTGGGCAGGTTGTACGCGCTGTGCAGGTTGGCCGGGGAGAGGCCGGAGGGCGCGGCGGCGACCGCGGCGGCCAGCCGCTGCTTGATGTCGGTGCGGCGCTGGGCGAAGCAGGACGCGTGACCGGGCGCGGCGGTGGCGCACAGGTGCCGGGTCGGCACCTTCTGGCCGGCCTTGCCGGTGGCGTGGAAGGTCTGCCGCTTCGGATCGGTCAGGGCCCTGGCGTTCTGCGCGGAGCGGCCGGTGTGGGGGTGGGCCGCGGCGGCCTGCGCCCCGGCGGTCGGTGCCGCTACGAGTCCGGCGACCGTGAGGGCGAGGGCGGGGAGGGCGACGGCGAGGAGTCTTCGCAGACTCCGTCTCCGCCTGCTCGGGCGTGACTCACGCATGGGGGAACTGCCTCCGGTTGACGTGGGGATGCACTGGGTGGGCAGGCCCGTGACGCGCGTAGCGGCGGCGGCCGCGAGTCATGAGCATGACACTCGTGGACACCCCGCCTGCCGCGCTGAGCGTGACATGACAGGGTGCGCGAGGAACGTAGACCCGGCCCCAGGGGCACCGGCAGTACCGGAGGGAATTCTTTGCCCCTCCATAGGATGAGGTTGGCCCCCTCATAGGAGGGGGCTGGCGAGCGCTTGAGCCGGGCCCGCGCCCGGACGCAGGGAGTCCCCTACGCCCAGAGCTGGCCCTGCAGCGTCTCGATGGCCTCCTCGGTGGTGGCCGCCGTGTAGACGCCGGTGGAGAGGTACTTCCAGCCGCCGTCGGCCACGACGAAGACGATGTCGGCGCTCTCGCCCGCCGTGACGGCCTTACGGCCGACGCCGATCGCGGCATGCAGGGCGGCGCCGGTGGAGACGCCCGCGAAGATGCCCTCCTGCTGGAGGAGTTCCCGGGTGCGGGTGACCGCGTCCGCCGAACCGACCGAGAAGCGGGTGGTGAGGACGGAGGCGTCGTAGAGCTCGGGCACGAACCCCTCGTCGAGGTTCCGCAGCCCGTACACCAGGTCGTCGTAGCGGGGCTCGGCGGCGACGATCTTCACGTCGGGCTTGTGCTCGCGCAGGAAGCGGCCGACGCCCATGAGGGTGCCCGTGGTGCCGAGGCCGGCGACGAAGTGCGTGACGGACGGCAGGTCGGCGAGGATCTCCGGGCCCGTGGTGGCGTAGTGGGCGCCCGCGTTGTCCGGATTGCCGTACTGGTAGAGCATCACCCAGTCCGGATGCTCCGCGGACAGCTCCTTGGCCACCCGCACCGCGGTGTTGGAACCGCCCGCGGCCGGGGAGGAGATGATCTCCGCACCCCACATGCCGAGCAGGTCCCGGCGCTCCTGCGAGGTGTTCTCCGGCATCACGCACACCATGCGGTAGCCCTTGAGCTTGGCCGCCATGGCGAGGGAGATGCCGGTGTTGCCGGAGGTGGGCTCCAGGATGGTGCAGCCCGGGGTCAGCCGGCCGTCCTTCTCCGCCTGCTCGATCATGTGCAGCGCGGGCCGGTCCTTGACCGAGCCGGTGGGATTGCGGTCCTCCAGCTTGGCCCAGATGCGGACGTCGGCGGACGGCGAGAGCCGCGGCAGGCGCACCAGAGGGGTGTTGCCCACCGCGGCCAGCGGGGAGTCGTAGCGCATCGCTGCTCAGCGGCCGATCAGGCCATGCCGCCGGCCACGGCCGGCAGGATCGTCACGGTGTCGCCGTCGGACAGCTTGGTGTCGATGCCGTCGATGAAGCGGACGTCCTCGTCGTTCAGGTACACGTTGACGAAGCGGCGCAGCTTGCCGTCGTCCACGATGCGGGCCTGGACGCCCGCGTGCCGGGTCTCGAGGTCGGCGAACAGGTCGGCGAGGGTGTTCCCGCTGCCCTCCACCGCCTTCTGGCCGTCCGTGTACGTGCGGAGGATGGTGGGGATGCGGACCTCGATGGCCATGGTGGCGGGCTCCTGTCGGAAAAAGGGTTCGTCGTCTTGGTGTGCGCGCCCGGGGGCCCCCAGGCTTCACGCACTGAGGGAGCGCCGCGGCAGCAGCGGCCGTGCGGCCGCGGGGAACGTCAACAGATGGCGCTGTTCAGCCGGCACAGGTCGACGTGCAGCCGCGCCACGAGCAGCATGCCCGGCGTCTTGTCGCTCACGTCGTTCAGAACCATGGGCTCATCGTATCGATTCCTGGTCCGGATCCCGGAGTGTGATTCCGTATGGTGGACGGAATTCGTCCACACCATGGGATCCGCCTCCCGGCCGGACCGACGGGCGGAACGGCGGCCCGGATCAGTGGGCCTCCACGATCCTGACCTCTTCCTCGGTGACCTCGCCCTCCAGGATCCGGAACGAGCGGAACTGGAAGTCGCCGAGGCCGTCGGTGTCGGCGGTGGAGACCAGGACGTAGTGGGCGCCGGGCTCGTTCGCGTAGGAGATGTCCGTGCGGGACGGGTACGCCTCGGTCGCCGTGTGGGAGTGGTAGATGACCACCGGCTCCTCGTCGCGGTCGTCCATCTCGCGGTAGAGCTTGAGCAGATCGCCCGAGTCGAACTCGTAGAACGTGGGGGACATGGCCGCGTTCAGCATCGGGACGAAGCGCTCGGGGCGGTCCGAGCCGGCCGGGCCCGCGACGACCCCGCACGCCTCGTCGGGGTGGTCCTTGCGCGCGTGCGCGACGATCTGGTCGACGAGTGCCTGGGTGATGGTCAGCATGGTGGCCAGGATAAGCAGACGGGCCGTCCCGTACCGAGGTGTGGTACGGGACGGCCCATATGTTGGACGTCCTGAGCGGCGGCCTCCGGGAGCGCCACGAGTGCTCCCGGCGGCCGGACGTCCGGGGGGAGGTCAGCCCACGTTCTCGAGCTCCGGCTCGCGACGGTTCGCGATCTCCGGGGTACGGGACTTCAGGACCAGCCAGCCGACGCCGAGCGCGGCCGCCCAGACCGCCATCACGTACAGACAGACGCGGGAGTCGGCATCGTATGCGATCAGGCCGGTGACGAACAGCAGGAAGACGATCGCGACGTACGAGCACTTCGCGCCGCCCGGTGCCGGGAACGAGCTGGCGGGCAGCCGGCCCGCGTCGACCGCGCGGCGGTAGAGGACGTGGCTGACCAGGATCATCAGCCAGGTCCAGATGCCGGCCGCGGTGGCGACGGAGGTGACGTAGCCGAACGCCTTCTCCGGGACGATGTAGTTCAGGATCACGCCGATGCCCATGAAGGCCACCGAGACGGTGATGCCGAGCGCCGGGGTCTTGGTGGAGGACAGCTTGGAGAAGACGCGCGGCGCCTCGCCGTTGTCCGCCAGGGTGCGCAGCATGCGGCCCGTGGAGTACATGCCCGAGTTGCAGGACGACAGGGCCGCGGTGAGCACCACGAAGTTGACGATGCCGGCGCCCGCCGGGATGCCGATGACCGCGAAGGCCTTCACGAAGGGGCTGACCCCCTCGGCGAACTGCGTCCACTTCACCACGCACAGGATGACCGTGAGGGCACCGACGTAGAAGAGGGCGATGCGCCAGGGCAGGGTGTTGATCGCCTTCGGGAGGGTCTTCTCCGGGTCTTCGGACTCGCCCGCGGTGACGCCGACCAGCTCGACGGCGAGGTAGGCGAACATCACGCCCTGGAGGGTCATCAGGGAGGAGCCGATGCCCTTGGGGAAGAAGCCGTCGAACTGCCAGAGGTTGGCGACCGAGGCGGTGTCGCCGGCCTGGCTGAAGCCGAGGGTCAGCACGCCCAGACCGATGACGATCATGCCGATGAGCGCGGTCACCTTGACCATGGAGAACCAGAACTCGATCTCGCCGAACAGCTTCACCGAGATCAGGTTGGCCACGAACAGGACCACGAGGAAGACCAGCGCCGTCACCCACTGCGGGACGGACGGGAACCAGTAGTTGACGTAGATCGCGGCGGCCGTCAGTTCGGCCATGCCGGTCACGACCCACATCAGCCAGTACGTCCAGCCGGTGAAGTAACCGAAGAACGGGCCGAGGAATTCACGCGAGTACTCGGCGAACGAGCCGGAGACCGGGCGGTAGAGCAGCAGCTCGCCCAGGGCTCGCATGATGAAGAAGATGATCACGCCCGCGAGGGCGTACATCAGGATCAGACTGGGGCCGGCCTTGGCGATGTTCGCCCCGGCTCCCAGGAAGAGGCCGACGCCGATGGCGCCGCCGATCGCGATCATCTGGACCTGGCGGCTGCCGAGCCCTCGCTCGTACCCCTCCTCAGGGGCGGTGGTGACCTTCTCAGAGGTCATGTGCGGTGCGCCTTTCTCCATGCCGACCCGGGCCTGTCGTCGGCCTCGGATCGGGTTTCGATCCCCCCGGATGATGGAGCTGTCTGCCTGGCCGACGGTCGTCGGCTCGGTGGCGCACCCGGCCGGACATGGGTGGTGTCGGCCGGGCGGTCGTGAAGATTTATCACGGCCGCCATATTGATCACAGAGGCGCGATGTGGCGCATCGCACAGGAAGAACCGGACAAAGAACGCCCTAAAGCGTCAAATCAGGCCGCAAGGGTGACGGGATCGTTATCCGGATTTGAGCGTCCGCTGAGCGAACACGAAATCATCACATTCAGGGCATGAGTGTGGTGACGAGGGTCTCCTGGAGCCCGCCCAGCCACAGGTAGGCCATCACCATCGGCTTGCGCGGGTCCTCGTCCGGCAGCCGGTAGAGCAGATCGGTGTCGTCCTCGTCGGTGATCTCCAGCCGGGACCCGATCGCGAGCCGCAGGTCGTTGAGGGCGCCGAGCCACTGCCGCGACTGCTCCGGGGACAGCTTCAGCACGGCCCCGCCCTCGTCCACCGGCGCGAGCCCGTCGAGGGTGCGGACCACCGCGAGCGCGTTCTCCCGCTTGCCGGCCCGCAGGTCGTTCTCGGTGTAGCGGCGGAACTCGGCGGAGTGCGCGCGCCGCTCCTCGGCCCGGTCCGGCGAGCCGGCGGCCTCCTCCGGGTCGCCGTAGGCGTCCGGGAAGAGCCGGCGCAGCACCGGATCGGCGGGCGGCTCGCTCGGCCCCTCGGCGAACAGCTCGGCGAGCGGGTCGTCGGGTGCGTCGGCGCCGGGACCGGGGCCGATGAGCTCCAGGAGCTGCACGGCCAGCGACCGGATGATGGAGATCTCGACGTCGTCGAGGGCGACGGCCGCGCCGCCGCCGGGGAGCGGTTCGAAGTGTCCGGGCATGTGAGTCGGTCGCTACTTCCGGTCCTGCTGGAGGGTGGCCCACAGACCGTAGCCGTGCATCGCCTGCACGTCGCGCTCCATCTCCTCGCGGGTACCGCTGGAGACGATCGCCCGGCCCTTGTGGTGGACGTCGAGCATGAGCTTGGTGGCCTTGTCCTTGGAGTAGCCGAAGTACGACTGGAAGACGTACGTCACGTAGCTCATGAGGTTGACCGGGTCGTTGTGGACGATCGTGACCCAGGGGACGTCGGGCTCGGGTACGGCGAAGACCTCCTCCGCCGACTCGGTGCGTTCGATCTCTACGGGCGCGGGTGACGTCACACAGCCCATGCTGCCACGGCGCCCACAAATCGTCACACCGACGAAAAGGGAGTACGATCCGTTGCCATGAACACAGCGGACCTTGGGCTGCCGGTGGACGTTCCCTCGACGGCGCTCTTCACGGACCAGTACGAGCTGACGATGCTGCAGGCCGCGCTGAAGGCCGGTACGGCCGAACGGCGCAGCGTGTTCGAGGTCTTCACCCGGCGGCTGCCGGACGGGCGCCGCTACGGCGTGGTGGCCGGCACCGGGCGTGTCCTGGACGCGGTGGAGAACTTCCGCTTCGACGAGGGCGTCCTCGCCTTCCTGCGGGAGCGGGGGATCGTCGACGACCAGACCCTGGAGTGGCTCGCCGGCTACCGCTTCAGCGGCGACGTCTGGGGCTACCCGGAGGGCGAGGTGTACTTCCCGGGCTCGCCGATCATGCGGGTCGAGGGCACCTTCGCCGAGTGCGTGCTCCTGGAGACCGTGATCCTCTCCATCCTCAACCACGACTCCGCGATCGCGGCGGCCGCCTCCCGCATGTCCTCCGCCGCGGGCGGCCGCCCGCTGATCGAGATGGGCGCCCGCCGCACCCACGAGCTGGCCGCCGTGGCCGCCGCGCGGGCCGCGTACGTCGGCGGCTTCGCCACCACCTCCGACCTGGCGGCCGGCTTCCGGTACGGCATCCCGACCGTCGGCACCTCCGCCCACGCCTTCACCCTCCTGCACGACCGCGAGCGGGACGCCTTCCAGGCCCAGGTGGACACCCTCGGCCGGGGCACGACCCTGCTCGTCGACACCTACGACGTCACCGAGGCCGTCCGTACGGCGGTGGAGGTGGCCGGCCCCGAGCTGGGCGCGGTCCGCATCGACTCCGGAGACCTGCTGCTGGTCGCCCATCGCGTCCGCCACCAGCTGGACGAGCTGGGCGCGCGGAACACGAAGATCGTCGTGACCTCCGACCTGGACGAGTACGCCATCGCCTCCCTGGCCGCCGCCCCCGTGGACGCGTACGGCGTGGGCACCCAGCTGGTGACGGGCTCCGGACACCCCACGGCGTCCATGGTCTACAAGCTGGTCGCGCGCGCCGAGGCCGCCGATCCCGGGGCACCACTGGTCCCGGTCGCGAAGAAGTCCAGCGGCGGCAAGACCTCCGTGGGGGGCCGCAAGTGGGCCGCACGCCGGCTGGACGAGG
The DNA here is from genome assembly GCF_043079785.1 of Streptomyces sp. NPDC015139. NCBI lineage: Bacteria > Bacillati > Actinomycetota > Actinomycetes > Kitasatosporales > Streptomycetaceae > Streptomyces > Streptomyces sp. NPDC015139. Next base: position 356,676 of record NZ_JBIBUW010000007.1, read on the forward strand.
AGGGGTTCGCCGAGGCCGAGGTCGTCGGCACCGGACCCGTCCCCGACGGGCTGGCCGACCGGCAGCTCCTGGTGCGGCTGGTCGAGAACGGCGAGGTCGTCGCCCGGGAGCCGCTGGACGTGCCGCGCGAGAGGCACATCGCCGCACGCGCGAACCTGCCCCTGTCCGCCACCCAGCTGTCCCGGGGGGAACCCGTCATTCCGACGGAGTACGTCCAGGGGCGCTCGGGTAGCTAGAGCGGGACCGCCCGTCCGCCCCCCGGAACGCCCCCTCCCGCACGGGGCCGGAAGTCTCTAGGCTCAGTTACTTAACTCTCAGTCGAAGGACACCCACCATGCGCCGCGCCTTGATCGTCGTAGACGTGCAGAACGACTTCTGCGAAGGGGGCAGCCTCGCGGTCGCCGGCGGCGCGGACGTGGCCGCCGCCGTCACCGAGCTGATCGGCCAGGCCGGGGGCACCGGATACCGCCACGTGGTCGCCACCCGCGACCACCACATCGCACCCGGCGGCCACTTCGCGGACAACCCCGACTACGTCCGCTCCTGGCCCGCGCACTGCGTCGCGGGCACGGAGGGCGTGGGCTTCCACCCGAACTTCGCCCCCGCCGTCGCCTCCGGCGCGGTGGACGCCGTGTTCGACAAGGGGGCGTACTCGGCGGCCTACAGCGGCTTCGAGGGGGCCGACGAGAACGGGCTGCCGCTGGCCGACTGGCTCCGCGAGCGGGAGATCACGGAGGTGGACGTGGTGGGCATCGCCACGGACCACTGCGTGCGGGCCACGGCGCTGGACGCGGTGCGCGAGGGCTTCCGCACCCAGGTGCTGCTCGACCTCACGGCCGCAGTGGCCCCGGGGACCACCGAGCGGGCGCTGGAGGAGCTCCGCGAGGCGGGCGTGGAACTGACCGGCAAGCCGGTGGTCAGCGGCTGACCGGCCCCTCCCCCGCGCCGCGCGTCACCCCTGCGGAACCGCCGGAGGTCTGCGCAGCAGCGCCCGGATCGGGTGCCAGAGCTCGACGAGGACACCGTTGTCGGGGGCCGTGCGCCATATCAGGCCGTCCGGGTGGTGCAGCACCGCCGTGACCTCGTCCGGCGTGGGCGGCTCCGCGTTCCCCCGCAGGTACACCGCACGCAACCCCAGGTTGCGCAGCCGGGTCAGCGCACGGGCCCGGTTCTGGGCGTGCACGAGCACCCGTACCCCGGCCGCGCCCCCGGCGGGGCTCGGCAGGTTCAGCGCCACCACGACGGTGCCGTTCGGTAGCTTGCAGAAGCCTCCTGCGGCCATGCGGTCACATCCCCGTTCCGGTCGGTGTCAATAAGCGGCCCACTGGACGCACCTAAACACGATCGGCGGCAACCCGCCAAGGGGTTGCCGCCGATACGTCTCTGACCTGCGGTGATGCGGACTACTTCACCGCGGGGCCCACCTTGAGCTGGATCGTGGAGCCGTCCTTGGCCTCCTTGACGATCGTTACCTTGGTGTTGGTGTCAGTGACCTTCACCCCACCCGTCGGGTTCGACGCGTCGTAGTAGGTGCTGGCGTGGTCGTTGAAGACCGAGACACCCTTCGACGCCTTGATCTTCAGGGCGACGTCGGCCTTGTGCAGGGTGATGCCGTCCGTGCCGTAGAGGCTGAACGGCGAGTCGTACGCCTGGATGCGGTTGCGCAGCAGCGTGCCGTCGGACCACTTCAGCGCCTTCGGGTGCGAGTCGATCGGCAGGATCAGACCGGTGCCCGGGTGGCCGTTGCTGGAGTTGGTGTTGTTGTCCGCCTGGGAGGTGTCCCACTTCCAGATCAGCAGGCCGTTCTGGTACGGGTAGTGCTCCACCCAGTCGGGACGCGACGCGAAGCCGAAGTTGTACGGGCCGGACTTCAGCGTCTTGTCGTACGACACGTACTGGCGGTTCTCGGCGATGTAGTACTGCGCGTAGTCCTTGGTGAAGGACGCGCCGATGCGCGAGAAGCCGGCCGCGGTCCAGGCGGCGTCCGCCGTCTCGGCGTTGTCCGAGAACACCGGGGTGCCGTCGGCCGTCACCGCGATCTGGTCGGCCGCGAAGCCGAGCTCCGCGACACCGCCGTCGGTGGCGTAGCGGAAGCGCAGGTCGATCTTCTTGCCCGCGTAGGCGTCCAGCGAGTACGACAGCTTCTTGTGCGTCTGCGAGAAGCCGCTCAGCGCCGGCTTGCCGCTGCCGTCACGCGGGATGGCCTGGCCGTCCGCCGTGCCGTCCAGGGCGGTCCAGTTGGCGCCGCCGTCGGTCGACACCTCGGTGTAGAGGTAGTCGTAGCCGTCCTCGATGGCCCACCAGCCGTCCAGGTCGAGCTTCGCCGACGACTTGCCGGTGAGGTCGACGGAACGGGTCAGCGTGTTCTTGAGGTTGTCACCGCTGCCGCTCCACCACTGGTTCGCACCCTCGGCCGGCTGCGTGACCGTGGTCTTGACCGCCTTCTGGGGCAGGGTGACCACGAGGGCCTGCTTGTCCCAGGTGTTGTACTCGGCGACGCCCAGCTTGTGGGTGGACTGCTTGCCGGCCTTGGCGGTGTCGTAGTTCAGCCAGCCGAGCTGCAGCTTGTCCCAGGCGTTCATGTCGCCGGGCAGGTCGCCGATGGACTCCTTGCCCGTGCCGAGCCAGGAGCCGGACGACATCAGGGTCCAGAAACCGGTGGAGTTGTCGCCGCCGGCGGTGTCGTACTCGTCCGGCAGGCCGAGGTCGTGGCCGTACTCGTGGGCGTAGACACCGAGGCCGCCGTTCTCCGGCTGGATGGTGTAGTCGCCGACCCAGACACCGGTGCTGCCGACCTGCGTGCCGCCGAGCTTGTTGTTCACCGGGCCGGTGGCGCCGGCGTCGGTGCCGAAGGCGTACCAGCGGTGGGCCCAGATCGCGTCCTTGCCCTGGGCGCCGCCGCCCGCGGACTCGTCCTCACCGGCGTGCACGATCTGGAAGTGGTCGACGTAGCCGTCGGGCTCGTTGAAGTTGCCGTCGCCGTCGTAGTCGTACCGGTCCCACTGGTCGTACTTGGCGAGGTCCTTCTTGATGTCCGCGTCGGTGCGGCCGGCCTTCTTCTGCTGGGCGACCCAGGCGTTCAGGCCGTCGGTGACGACGTTCCAGACGCTCGGGCAGTTGGTCTGGCCGCACGCGTTGTTGCCGTAACGGGCCTCGTTGTACGGGACCTTGACCCAGTCGGTGACCTCACCGGAGACCGAGTAGCGGCCCGAGGACTGCTTCTCGTAGTACTTCTTCAGCGACTCGGTCTTCTTGCCGGTGCCGAAGTACAGGTCCTGGAAGTGCTTCTTGTTGTAGTCCTTCTGCCAGGCCGTGGAGTTGTCCTTCTTGCGGTTCGGCTTGGCGATCTTGTTGTGCAGCGGGCCCGCCGTGCCCCCGAACTTGGGGTCGGTCTGGTTGCCGAACTCCACCAGGATGGTGAAGATCTTGTCGGTCTTCTCCCGGCTGAGCTCGACGTACTTGCTCTGGCCCTTGCTGCTCTTGAGCTTGACGACCTTGGAGCCGTTACGGTCCTGCGCGGTGGCCTTGCCGGCTATGAGCTGCTTCAGGGCCTCTGCGCGCTGGGCGTCCTGGGTCTTGCTCAGCGGACCGTCGAGGTCGTGCTTCTGCTGCTTCACCGGGGCCGGGTCGTGCCGGTTCGCGGCGGCCGACGGGGCCGTGGTGCTCGCCTCGGCGACGGCGAACGTCGCGAATGTGGCGGAAGCCGCCGCGAGCGTCACACCGATCGCGGCCGCTCTGAACGTCCAGGATCTACTGGTCACTTGAGTTCCTCCCCCGCGCCGCGCACACGGACAGGGGGTTCCGAGTCATTGGAGGAATCCGTGCGCGCACGTTCAACGCGTGTAATCAAGTGACGACATTTGACTAGAGGTTAGGGAGAAAAGACAGACCTTGACTTGAGCAGGACAAGTGCACTATGCGGAGCTGACGTTCGCTTTACGAACGCCCCGGGTCCCGCCCGTGAACAGTGCGCATCCGCCCGGCGGGCGCAGGAACCCGCCTGCTCGGCGGGGCCATGACTCCGTGCGCCCCCCGTGCACCGGTACCGTGGGTTAGGTCACGCTTACCAGGCGTTCGACTCGGGCATGCACGCGGTGAGAGTCGAACGGCACCCCCCAAGTCCCCCCGAAGCCTTCCGAGGACACGATTGCCATGCCTCGTCCGACCGTCGCACAGCTCGCCTACGGATCCTGCACCGTGGTCCTCTCGACGCTGGCCATGCTGCTGCTGTCCCAGACGAGTTCGGGTCTCGCGATCACCGTCATCGCCCTCGCGGCACTCGCCCTGGGACTCCTGGTCGCCATGACGGTCCCCACGCCCCACCCCGTCGAGGCGCCCGCCGAGACCACCGCCGAGAAGGAGCGCGTCCCGACGACCCTGTGACAGGTGCGCGGACGCGGACGGCGGGCCCGGCACACCCCGGACCCGCCGCCCACGTCCGCGCAGCCGTACCGCGCCGGTTCAACGCGTGCTGACCACCACCGTCTTGGCCGCCTTGTCGTGCAGACCCTGTTTGTACGGTTTGTCGAAGAAGCTCCAACCGCCGCAGATCGCCGTCCAGATGCAGGCGCAGCAGAAGGCGAAGGGCACCCACAGCACCAGGGCGCGGATCAGCGAGGTCTGCCCGGACGGCGTCGCGCCGTTGTCCAGGTTGGCGACCCGCATGTTGAGCCACTTCTTGCCCAGGGTCTGCCCGGTCCTGCTGATCAGGTAGGTGTCGTAGGCGACGTAGAGGACGGCCGCGATGAGGGACTGCGCGAGCGACCTGCCGACCTCGATGCGGTCGCTGTTCACGTCGTACTCGCGCACGCCGAACACCCAGGTGAGCAGCCAGACGACGATACCGACGAGGATCATGTCGATGATCCTCGCGAGCGTCCGCTTGCCGCTGTCGGCCAGCGGGGGCATGCCGGCCAGCGGGTCACCCGGGTGCCCGCCGCCGGCGCCGGCGTCGTAGGGCCCGCCGCCGTACGGGCCGCCGCCGTACGAAGGGGGCTGCTGCCCGCCGTAGGGCGGCTGCTGTCCGCCGTACGGAGGCTCCTGGCCGCCGGCCGGGGGCGGTTGCCGCTCGCCCCAGGAGGGTGGCTGCTGCCCGCCCGGCGGCGGGGGCTGCCCGCCGCCGGGCGGGGTGTCGTACGGAGAGCCCGCCCCCGGGTCCGACGGGGGCCGCTTCCTGAACGGGTCGTCCTCGGGGGGCTGGTCCCCGGAGCCGGGGGGCGGTTGGCTGCTCATGGCCCGAGTGGAACCCGAACACCCCGGCTCCGCATCCGGCGGGCGGCCGTACGGAGTAGGCGCGGCCCGGTCAGTCCGCGACGAACGTGTGCGCCGCCTTGTCGTGCCAGCACTGGCGCCAGGGCCGGTCGAACAGGCACCACAGCACGCCCACGACCCCGATGCCGAGCAGCCCCGGCACGCTGTAGACCAGCCAGCGGAGCAGCGCCCTGCCGAACGTCGGCGGCTCGTGCGCCTCGATGTCCCGCACCTCCAGACCGCACAGCTTCTTGCCGAGGGTGCGGCCCCACCGGGCGGTCGGCAGCACCTCGTACAGCACGCCGGAGACGAGGAGGACGGCGAGCACGATGCCCAGGCTGGGGCCGGTCGTACCGTCGACCAGCCAGACGGTGACGGTACGGCCGGACAGCCGGGCGGCGTCGATCTTCTGCTGGATGTGGTCGGCGGCCCGCGTGCCCAGGGGGACGGCCGCCGCCGCGGTCACGGCGCCCACGACCAGGCTGTCCACCAGCCGGGCGGCGAACCGCTTGCCGAGTCCGGCGGGGCGGGCCGCGGCCTGCCGGCGCGCGGCCGCCTGGAACACGTCGTCCACGGGCGGCTTCCACGGCGCCACGGGCTGCTCGTCCCCGCCTCCGGCCAGCCGGTGCACCTGCTGGGCCCAGGAGGACTGCCCGCCGCCGGCACCGGCGGCGAGCGGGGTGGCGGCGGGCTGCGCGGGCCCGGCCTGCTGCGGCACCGCGGGTGGCACGGCGGCGGGGGCGGCCGGCGGCTGCTGGGCCGCGGGCGCCGGATGACCGAGGGCTCCCTGGGCGGGCTGGGCCGCGGCCTGCGGGGCCTGTGCGGCGGCGCGGGACGCGGCGGCCTTGCCGGCGCCGAATCCGGGACCGGGCGCGGGGGAAGCCGGCGAAGGGGCCGGGGCGGCGACGGAGGGCGAGGAGGAAGGTGACGGCGCGGGCGCGCCGGCCGGACCCTGCCCGCCGAAGCCACCGCCCTGGCCGGCCCGGCCCGAGCCGGGCGCGCCGAAACCGGAGCCGGACGCCCCCGTCCCGGCCCCCTGGCCGCCGAGGCCCGCGCCCTGCGGGCCCTGGCCGGTGCCGGGCGTGCCGTCCTGGCCGCCCCCGCCCTGGCCGGGCACCGGACGGAACGCCGCCGCGCCGTCGTCGCGGACGGCCGCGGGACCCGGGACCGGGCGGCGGAAGATGAAGGTGCCGCCGGGGTCGGGGGCGTCGTCGTCCGCGGGCGGGATCGAGGCCGTGCCGTCGGTGCGCGCGGCGTGGCCGGCCGGCTGGGTGGGACCGCCCGCCGGGACCCGCGGATCGGTGTGCCGGCCGCCGGCGCCGCCCGCGGCGGAGCGCGGCTGGGGGTCCTCGTCGAAGAAGTGGGGGCCCGTCTCCTCCACGGCAGGGGCCGCCGGGCGGACGCCGGGCGGCGGGGTGAGCGGCTCGCCGTCCTTCGGCGCCGGCCGGCTGGTGCCGGGCACCCAGGAGGCGCCGTTCCAGTACCGGACGTAGCCGGGGATGGACGGGTCCGGGTAGTAGCCCTCGCGGGGCCTGTCGTCACCTGGGGCCGGGGTTGGGGCGCTCATGTCCGTCGTCCCGTATCTGCTCGGGGGTGGGATGGGAGCCTCCACATCTATCAGACGCGGGCATGCCCCATGGCCAGTCCGGCCGTACCCACCCCTTTCCGGGCGACGCCGCGCCGGACTTCCGCCGGGCCGCGAAAAGAATCTCCCCGAACCCGCGTAATGGCCGGGCCCCTGCCCCCTCTCCCCCGGTGCGGGCGCCCACCGGGCGGCCGTGGGGAACGCAGACGACAGAGGAGACGCAGGTCATGCAGCACACCGTGGTGGAGCGCGAGCTGGAGTTGAGGCTCGTCCTGTCGCCGGAGCGCGGCATCCCGGTCCCGGCCCGGCTCAGCTACCGCTCCGACGACCCGTACGCCGTCCACATCGCCTTCCACATCCACTCCGAGCACCCCGTGAACTGGACGTTCGCCCGCGAGCTCCTCGTGGAGGGGGTGTTCCGGCCGTGCGGCGGCGGGGACGTACGGGTGTGGCCGACGAAGGTCGACGGGCGCGGGGTCGTCCTCATGGCGCTGAGTTCGCCGGACGGGGACGCCCTGCTGGAGGCGCCGGTCCCGCAGGTCTCGGCCTGGCTGGAGCGGACGCTGCGGGTGGTGCCCCCGGGCACGGAGGGCGGGCAGCTGGGCCTCGACGACGCGCTCGACCAGCTGCTCGCCCGGTGAGGGGTGCCCGGGCGCGGGGGCTCAGAAGATCTTGCCGGGGTTGAGGATGTCCAGCGGGTCGAAGACCTGTTTCACCGCCCGCTGCATCTCCACACCGACCGGGCCGATCTCCCGCGCCAGCCACTCCTTCTTCAGCACGCCGACGCCGTGCTCGCCGGTGATGGTGCCGCCCAGCTCCAGGCCGAGGGCCATGATCTCGTCGAAGGACTCGCGGGCCCGCCGGGACTCGTCGGGGTCCTGGGCGTCGAAGCAGACGGTGGGGTGCGTGTTGCCGTCGCCGGCGTGCGCGCAGACGCCGATGGTCAGGTCGTACTTCTCGGCGATCCGCTCGACGCCCTCCAGCATGGCGCCGAGCTTCGAGCGGGGCACGCACACGTCGTCGATCATCGTCGTGCCCTTGACCGCCTCCAGCGCGGTCAGCGAGAGCCGCCGGGCCTGCAGGAGCAGCTCGGACTCGGCGGCGTCGTCGGCCGGGACGACCTGGGTGGCGCCGGCCGCCTCGCACAGGGCGCCGACGGCGGCGAGGTCGGCGGCCGGGGCGGGGGTGTCGAAGGCGGCCAGCAGCAGAGCCTCGGTGGTCTCGGGCAGTCCCATGTGGGCGAGCGCGTTGACGGCCTTGACGGTCGTGCGGTCCATCAGTTCGAGGAGGGACGGGACGTGACCGCCCTCCATGATCCGGCAGACGGCCTCGCAGGCCGCCGCCGCGGACGGGAACTCGGCGGCCACCACCAGCTGCTGGGGCGGCTTGGGCTTCAGCGCCAGGACCGCCCGGACGACGATGCCGAGGGAGCCCTCGGAGCCGACGAACAGCCGGGTGAGGTCGTAGCCGGCGACGCCCTTGGCGGTGCGGCGACCGGTGGACATCAGCCGGCCGTCGGCGAGGACGACGTCCAGGCCGAGCACGTACTCGGCGGTCACGCCGTACTTCACGCAGCACAGACCGCCGGAGGCGGTGCCGATGTTGCCGCCGATGGTGCACATCTCCCAGCTGGACGGGTCCGGCGGGTAGTACAGGCCGTGTTCCTCGACGGCGCGGGACAGGGTCGCGTTGATCACGCCCGGTTCGACCACGGCGATCCGGTCGACGGGGCTGATCTCCAGGATGCGGTCCATCTTGGTGAGGGACAGCGCGATGCAGCCCTCGGTGGCGTTGGCGGCGCCGGACAGGCCGGTGCGGGCGCCCTGCGGGACGACGGGGACGCGCAGTTCGCTCGCGGTGCGCATGACGTGCTGCACCTGCTCGACGGTGCGCGGCAGTACGACGACGGCCGGGGCGCCGGCCGGGCAGAAGCTCGCCATGTCGTGGGAGTAGGAGGCGGTGACATCGGGATCGGTGAGCACGGCCTCGGGCGGCAGGCCGGCCAGGAGCCGGTCGGTGAGGTTGCTGGTTGCCTCGTCACGAGGCGCTTCGATGCGGCTCATGATCAAAGGTTCGCACTCGCGGCCATCGGTGTGAACCCCACCCGTGCCGTCCTTGGGCCGCCCGGGTGCGCTCGTCGTATTGACGCACAGTGAGCGCCATGGACAACCGACTGAGCGTGCCGGGTACGTCCCTGAGCGCGGAGCCGCCGCCGGGGCGGCGCCGCTCCTCGCGGTGGCTGCGGCGGGTGCTCGTCACCGCGCTGGCGGGCGGTGTCGTCGCGGGGGCGGTGCTGACGCTGCTGCCCGGGGAGCGGCAGCCGGAGAGCGGGCGGGCGGCCGGGCGGCCCGCCGCCGGACCGCAGGCGCAGGCACGGACCGAGGCGCGGGCGCGGGCACAGGCTCTGACGGCGGTGACCTCCGGGGTGCCGGCCGCGCTGCCCCAGCTGACGTCGCTCATCGGGCAGCAGGAGGAGCGGGTGCGGGCGCGTCCCCGTGACGCGAAGGCGTGGGCGGTGCTGGGGTCCGCGTACGTGCAGCGGGGGAGCCGGACGGCCGACGCGGCCGACTATCCGCGGGCGGAGCAGGCGTTGCGGACCTCGCTCCAGGTGCGCGGGGAGCGGAACACCGAGGCGCTGGACGGGATGGCCGCGCTGGCGCTCGCGCGGCGCGACTTCCCGGCGGCGAAACGGTACGCCGAGCAGGCGCTGAAGGCGGCGCCGAAGCGGTGGTCGGCGTATCCCCCGCTGATCGACGCCTACAACGGGCTCGGCGACTACGAGGCGGCCCGCAAGAGCCTGGACAAGCTGCTGGGGCTGCGCACCGGTACGGCCGCGCGGCCCGCCGTGATGGCGCGGGCGTCGGCGGTCTACCGGGACCGGGGCTGGCGCGAGGACGCGGTGGCCCAGCTGACCGACGCGGCGGCCGCGGCCCAGGCCCCCGCCGAGCGGGCCGCCTATCTGGCCGGGCTCGGCCGGCTCGCCTGGGAGCGGGGTGACCTCGAGGACGCGCTGCGGCACTTCGAGGCGGCGCTGCGGCTGGAGGGCGACCAGCGGGCGGCGCAGGCCGGACGGGGGCGGACGCTGGCCGCGCTGGGCCGCCCGCGCGAGGCGGTGGCCGCGTACCGGGCGGCCCTGACCGGGGAGGCGAACCCGCAGGACGTCCTGGAACTGGGCGAGTTGTACGAGTCGCAGGGGCAGGAGGCCGACGCGGACGCCCAGTACGCGCAGCTGCGGACGCGGGTGCGGCGGGCGGTGGCGGGCGGGGTCGACGAGGACCTGCTGATCGGGCGGTTCGAGGCGGACCACGGGGACCCGTGGGACGCCGTGGAGCGGTTGCAGGAGGAGTGGCGGCGGCAGCCGGGGATCGAGGTGGCCGACGCCCTCGGCTGGGCGCTGCACCGCGCCGGCGAGGACCAGGAGGCGTTGAAGTACGCCACCATCGCGACGGACAAGGCCAAGGGGGGCGGGGTGCGCAGTGCGCCGTACGCCTTCCACCTGGGCATGATCGAGGGCGAGCTGGAGCGGTACGGCCCGGCGCGGCGGCACCTGCAGGAGGCCCTGCGGATCAACCCGCACTTCTCGCCGCTGGGCGCGCCCGAGGCCCGCAGGGCGCTGGCCGCGCTCGGTGACGTGCCGGAGGAGCCGCTCCCCGCCGAGGCCCCGTAGCGGGGCCCGGCGGGGGACGCCGCGGCTACAGGTTGCCGCGCTTCTCCTGCTCGCGCTCGATCGCCTCGAACAGGGCCTTGAAGTTGCCCTTGCCGAAGCCCATGGAGCCGTGCCGCTCGATGAGCTCGAAGAACACCGTCGGCCGGTCCTGCACGGGCTTGGTGAAGATCTGCAGCAGGTAGCCGTCCTCGTCCCGGTCCGCGAGGATCTTCAGCTCGCGCAGGGTGTCGATCGGGACACGGGTGTCGCCGACCCACTCGCCGAGGGTGTCGTAGTACGAGTCGGGGGTGTCGAGGAACTCGACGCCCGCCGCGCGCATGGTGCGGACGGTCTGCACGATGTCGTTGGTGTTCAGCGCGATGTGCTGGACACCGGCGCCGCCGTAGAACTCCAGGTACTCGTCGATCTGGGACTTCTTCTTGGCGATCGCGGGCTCGTTGATCGGGAACTTCACCTTGAGGGTGCCGTCCGCCACGACCTTGGACATCAGCGCGCTGTACTCGGTGGCGATGTCGTCGCCCACGAACTCCTTCATGTTCGTGAAGCCCATGACCTTGTTGTAGAACCCGACCCACTCGTTCATCCGGCCGAGTTCGACGTTGCCCACGCAGTGGTCGACGGCCTGGAAGGTGCGCTGGGCGGGCGGCTCGACCATCGGCTTCGCGACGGCGTAGCCGGGGAGGTAGGGGCCGTCGTAGCCGGTGCGCTCGACGAGGGTGTGGCGGGTCTCGCCGTAGGTGGCGATCGCGGCGAGGACGACGGTGCCGTGCTCGTCCTTCACCTCGTACGGCTCGGTGACCGAGCGGGCGCCGTGCTCGACGGCGTACGCGTGGGCGGCACGGGCGTCGGGGACCTCGATGGCCAGGTCGACGACGCCGTCGCCGTGCTCGGCCACGTGCTGGGCGAGGAAGTGGCCCCAGGTGCTGCTCGGCTTGATCACCGAGGTGAACACGAAGCGGGCGGAGCCGTTCTCCAGCACGTAGGAGGCGGTCTCGCGGCTGCCGTTCTCCGGTCCGGAGTACGCGACCAGCCGCATGCCGAACGCGCTGGAGTAGTAGTGCGCGGCCTGCTTGGCGTTGCCCACGGCGAAGACGACCGCGTCCATTCCCTTGACCGGGAAGGGGTCGGCCTGCCGTGCGGTGTCGGGAGTGTGATGAGTGGTCTGCGTCATAAGCGGAAGGGTGGCCCCGCCCTGCAAGGTGCGCAATAGTTTCCGCTACCACTGCGCAATCTGCTCAGTCGTATGGCCGCCCCGGCGGCCTTTCTGTACAGGATGACCACCGCGAGAGGGTCCGGATGGCGATCGACCGGCTGGACGGGCGGATCATCGTGCTGCTGGCCGAGGAGCCGCGCATCGGTGTGCTGGAGATGTCCCGGCGGCTCGGGGTCGCCCGGGGCACGGTGCAGGCGCGGCTCGACCGGCTTCAGTCGAACGGAGTCATCCGCGGATTCGGCCCGCAGGTGGACCCGGCGGCCCTCGGCTACCCGGTGACCGCGTTCGCCACCCTGCAGATCCGGCAGGGCCAAGGCGCCGATGTGCGGGCGTACTTGACGACCGTTCCGGAGGTGCTGGAACTGCTGACCACGACCGGCAGCGGAGACATGCTGTGCCGCCTGGTGGCCCGCTCCAACGCCGATCTCCAGCGGGTGATCGACCGGGTTGTCGGTTTTGATGGCATCGTCCGGGCCTCCACGGCGATCGTCATGGAGAACCCCGTTCCGCTGCGGGTCATCCCGCTGGTGGAACAGGCGTCCGCGGACAGCGAAGGGACACAGCCGACCCGGGGGTGAGCGCCGGTGAACTTCTGGGACTACCTGGGCAGCCGCCACCAGCAACTGCTCACGGACGCCTACCAGCACGCCAGCGCGGTGTTCCAGTGCATGGTCCTGGCGACCGTCCTCGGCGTGCTCCTGGCGATCGTCACCTACCGCAGCGAGTGGGCCGGCCACCTCGCCACGCTCACGACGTCCACCGTGCTCACCATCCCGTCCCTGGCGCTGATCGGCCTGCTGATCCCCGTCGTGGGGCTCGGTGTCGCGCCGACGGTGATCGCGCTGACCCTGTACGGGCTGCTGCCGATCGTGCGCAACGCCATCGTGGGGCTGCGCGGCGTCGACGCCGACCTGGTGGAGGCGGCCCGCGGCATCGGCATGTCCCGTCCGATACGGCTGCTGCGGGTCGAACTGCCGCTGGCCTGGCCGCCGATCCTGACCGGCATCCGGGTCGCCACGCAGATGCTGATGGGCATCGGCGCCATCGCCGCCTACGCGTCGGGGCCGGGCCTCGGCAACGAGATCTTCCGCGGACTCGCCTCGCTGGGCAGCAAGAACGCCCTGAACCAGGTGCTCGCGGGCACGCTCGGCATCGTCGTCCTCGCCCTCCTCTTCGACGTCGCCTACGTCCTGCTGGGACGGCTGACCATTCCCAGGGGGATCCGTGCCTGAGACATCCGTGGCGGGGGCGGCCATCGAGCTGGAGAACCTGACCAAGCGGTACCCGGGCAATCCGCAGCCGGCCGTGGACAACGTCAGCATGGACATCAGGGCCGGCGAGACGGTGGTCTTCGTCGGACCGTCGGGCTGCGGGAAGTCCACCACCCTGAAGATGATCAACCGGCTGATCGAGCCGACCGGCGGGCGCATCCGCATCGACGACGAGGACGTCACCGACATGGACCCGGTGAAGCTGCGCCGCAAGGTCGGGTACGCCATCCAGTCCGCCGGTCTGTTCCCGCACATGACCGTCGCCCAGAACATCGCCCTGGTGCCGCGGATGATCGGCTGGTCCAAGGCGCGGACCCGGGCCCGCGTGGAGGAGCTGCTGGACCTCGTCGGTCTCGACCCGGGCGACTTCCACGGCCGCTATCCGCGCCAGCTGTCCGGGGGCCAGCAGCAGCGGGTGGGGGTGGCGCGGGCGCTCGCCGCCGACCCGCCGGTGCTGCTGATGGACGAGCCGTTCGGCGCGGTCGACCCGATCACCCGCGACCACCTCCAGGACGAGCTGATCCGGCTCCAGCGCGAGCTGCACAAGACGATCGTGTTCGTCACCCACGACTTCGACGAGGCGATCAAGATCGGTGACCGGATCGCGGTCCTCCGCGAGCGTTCGCACATCGCCCAGTTCGACACCCCGGAGGCGATCCTCACCAATCCCGCCGACGACTTCGTGTCCGGCTTCGTCGGCGCGGGCGCGGCGCTGAAGCGGCTGAACCTGACCCGGGTGCGGGACGTGGAGATGCGGGGCTACCCGACGGTGACCGTGGACACCCCGCTGCAGGAGATCTTCGGCCTGCTGCGGGGCAGCGGCACCAACGAGATCCTGCTGCTCGACCGGCGCCGCCGGCCCTACAAGTGGCTGCGCCGCGGGGACCTGATGCGGGCCCGCGGCTCACTGGCGCGGGCGGGCACGCTCGTCCACGACACGGTCACCCGGGACGCCACCCTGCGGGACGCGCTGGAGGCGGTGCTCACCGACAACGCCGGCCGGGTGGCCGTCACCGGGCGGCGCGGGGAGTACATCGGCGTCGTCGACATGGAGACGCTCATGAACTCGGTGCACGAACTGCTGGAGGCCGACCGGCTGGAGGCCATGGAGGCGCAGGCCGACCTGGAGGTGGCCCGCGCCCAGCAGACCCACTTCGAGCAGGAGGGCCACGGCGGGGAGCGGAAGGCATGAGCACCGGCCGGCGGCCCGAGGGCGAGCACGAGGTGAAGGGGCTCGCCTTCCGCGACGAGGGGGAGGCCGAACAGGAGGCGCCGCCGCCCCCGCGGCAGCCGCGCACGCGCCGCCTGACCTGGCCCCGGCTGACCGTCCTGCCGGCCTTCCTGGTCCTGCTGCTGCTGGCCACGTGGCTGTGGTTCGACCAGGCGGACCTGGACACGATCTCCGAGAACGCGCTGTCGGGCGGGCAGGTCTCCAAGGCGCTGTGGCAGCACGTGAAGCTGACGGCGATCTCGACCGTGCTGGTGCTGGTCATCGCGATCCCGCTGGGCATCCTGCTGACCCGCCCGGCGTTCGGCCGGGCCACCCCGCTGGCCATGACGATCGCCAACATGGGCCAGGCCACCCCGGCGATCGGTCTGCTGGCCCTGCTGGTGATCTGGCTCGGCACCGGCACGAAGGCGGCCCTGATCGGCATCGTCGTCTACGCCGTCCTGCCGGTCCTGGCCAACACCATCGCGGGTCTGCGGGCCAACGACCCGAACCTGCTCGAGGCCGCGCGCGGTATCGGCATGTCGCCGATGGGCGTGCTCGCCCGGGTGGAACTCCCCCTCGCCGTCCCGCTGATCCTCGCGGGCGTCCGTACGGCGCTGGTCCTCAACGTGGGTACGGCGACCCTCGCGACCTTCGGCGGAGGCGGCGGCCTGGGCAGCCTGATCACCACCGGCATCACCACCCAGCGCATGCCGGTCCTGGTGCTGGGCTCCGTCCTCACCGTGGCGCTCGCCCTGCTGGTGGACTGGCTGGCCTCGCTGGCGGAGGTCCTGCTCCGGCCACGCGGACTGGAGGCCGGGACATGACGCGGCCGTGGACCCGCGGGCCCCGGCCGGCCCGCGCGTGGCGCCGTACGGTCGTGCCGCCCGCCGCACTCCTGGTGCTCGCGGCCGGCTGCGGACTGACCAGCGGCTCCCCCATGACCGACGACGTGAAGCCGGGCAGCATCGGGCGCGGGGAGCCGCTCAAGGGCGCCCGTCTCACCGTCACCTCCAAGGAGTTCACCGAGCAGCTCATCCTCGGCGCGATCATGGGGATCGCCTTCCAGGCGGCGGGCGCCGACGTCCTCGACCGGACGGGCATCCAGGGCTCCATCGGGTCGCGGGAGGCGGTCAAGAACGGGGACGCCGACGCCCAGTTCGAGTACACGGGCACCGGCTGGATCACCTACCTGGGCAACTCGAAGCCGATCCCCGATCCGCAGAAGCAGTGGGAGGCGGTCCGGGCGGCCGACCTGAAGAACGGGCTGACCTGGCTGCCGCCCTCCCGGCTGGACAACACCTACGCGCTGGCCATGAACCAGGCGAACTTCAGGAAGTACCGCACGACGACGCTGTCCGAGGTGGCCGCGCTGTCCAAGAAGGACCCGGGCGCCGTCACCCTGTGCGTGGAGGGCGAGTTCGCCAACCGGGCCGACGGACTGCCCGGCATGGAGAAGGCGTACGGCATGAGCGTGCCGGCCGCGAACGTCACACAGATGGACACCGGGATCATCTACACCCAGGTGGCGAAGGGGGCGTGCACCTACGGGGAGGTGTTCACCACCGACGGCCGCATCAAGTCGATGAACCTGGTGGTGATGGAGGACGACAAGCAGTTCTTCCCCAACTACAACGCGACGCCGGTGGTCAACACCGCGGTGCTGAAGAAGTGGCCGGCCATCGCGAGCGTCATCGATCCGGTCACCCGGAAGCTGGACAACACGGTGGCGCAGACGCTGAACGCGAAGGTGGACGTCGACGGGGAGGACCCGCACCAGGTGGCGCTGGACTGGATGAAGGCGGAGGGGTTCGTGAAGTAGGGGCTCAGCGCCCCGCGCCGGCCGTCGCTCAGCAGCTCGGGACCGCGCCCTTGCCCTTCTCCAGCGCGACGAGGGAGTCGACCGCGCTCTTCAGGGTGGTCACCGGGACCAGCCGCAGCCCCTTCGGCAGCTCCGAGGCGGCATCGGCGCACTCCGCCTTCGGCACCAGGAAGACGGTGGCCCCGTCCCGCCGGGCGGCCTGCGTCTTCAGGGCCACCCCGCCGACCGCGCCCACCTTGCCGGCGGCGTCGATCGTGCCGGTACCGGCGATGGTGCGGCCGCCCGTGAGGTCGCCGCCGCTGCCGTCCCCGTCGAGCTTGTCGATGATCCCCAGCGTGAACAGCAGACCGGCACTGGGACCGCCCACGTCGGCGAGTTTCAGCGTGACCCTGACCTTGTCCGGCTTGAGACCGAGGTACTTCAGCGCCGCCTGGGTCGCCGCGTCCTGGGACTGCCGCATCTGGGCCTCGTTGTGCTTCTCGATCTCCTTGACGGTGTCGCCGCTCGGGTAGACCGACCCCCGCGGCATGACGGCGCGGTCGGTGCGGAACCAGTTGTCGAGCACGTCGCCGAAGGACACCCGGGCGTCGGGCCCGGTCGCCTCGATCGTGGTCATCCGCAGCTGTCCGCCGGTGGCGCGGGTCGCCGCGCCGGACACGGTGATGACCGGGGTGCCCTTGTTCTCCCCGAGCACGTTCGCCGTCATGCCGGGCTGCGCCACCGAGAACGGCAGCGGAGCAAACGCCGCCGTGGCGATCAGGGCCACGACGGGCAGGGCGCAGAGGGCCACGGCCTGGGAACGTGTGAGACGTGAGAGCACGGAGTCAATCTAACCCGGCGGCTCCGCCCGGCCCCCTGCCCCTCACCCCCGTACAGGTGCCGGGACGGAGAGGTGGCCGCGGGCGGGGCGGTCAGCGCAGGGCGTCCGCGACCTCCCGCGCGGCCTCCATCACGCGCTGGCCCACCCGCTCCGGAACGGCGTCCGCCAGCATGACGACGCCCACGCTGCCCTCGACCCCGGTGACACCGACCAGTGCGGCCGCCGCGCCACTCGCGCCGGCCTCCAGCTCGCCGTGCGTGAGGGTGTAGCCGGGATCGACGGACGGCGCCTGCCGTGCGGCGAGGATCGCCCGCCCGGCCGCGCCCCGGTCCAGCGGGTGCCGGAAACCGGCCCGGTACGCCACGTGGTAATCCGTCCAGGTCGGCTCGACCACGGCGACGGCCAGCGCCTCGGTGCCGTCGACCAGGGTCAGATGCGCCGTCGCGCCTATGTCCTCGGCCAGTGCCCGCAGCGCGGGCAGCGCGGCCTCGCGTACCAGCGGATGCACCTGGCGGCCGAGGCGCAGCACGCCGAGCCCGACCCGGGCTCGCCCGCCCAGGTCACGCCGTACGAGCGCGTGCTGTTCCAGTGTGGCGAGCAACCGGTACACCACGGTGCGGTTGACGCCCAGTTTCGTGGACAACTCGGTGACGGTCAGCCCGTGGTCCGTGTCGGCCAGCAGCTTGAGGACACGCAGTCCCCGGTCGAGCGTCTGAGAGGTCTCCGCGGTCACGACGCCCACTCCTTCGGCGGTGAGGTCGGCGGACCACTGAAACGGCGGATGCGTCGTCGAGTCCCGTCGGCGACGCGCTTCAGAGGCCGCCGATCGGCAGGACGGCCCGGCGGCTCCGGACCTTGTCGCTTCACGGCTGCGCTCCGCGGCGGCGCTGCCACGGGGCGTATGCGTAGCGGGACAGTAGCGAAGCCGGTTCGCTGAGCGGAAGGCTTCGTCCAGAATCCGGGCAAGGCGAGATCCGGCCTGCCTCCATTCGTCCGGATACGCACACGCCGCTCACCGGGATCCACAGGATCGCGGGTGGGTCATCGGGGGCCGTCGGGCGGTCGCCTCACCAGGACCGTCGGGCCACCGGAACCAGGGTGACCGGTATGCGGGCGGACCGTCGGAACCGGGACGCCGGTGCCGGGCGGTTCACCGCATCCGGGTGGCCCACTCCCGCACCTTGTCGATCCGCTGCCGCAGCTGTCCCGCCGTGGCCTCCGCGCTCGGCGGTCCCCCGCACACCCGCCGCAGCTCGGTGTGGATGACACCGTGCGGCTTGCCGCTCTGGTGCACATAGGCGCCGACCAGCGTGTTCAGCTGCTTGCGCAGCTCCATCAGCTCCTTGTGCGAGACCACCGGCCGCCGCTCGGCGGGCAGCTCCAGCAGGTCCGCCTCGGTGTCCGGCTTCTTCCGGCTGTGCGCGATCTGCCGTGCCTGCCGCTTCTGGAGCAGCATCTGCACCTGATCCGGCTCCAGCAGTCCCGGAATCCCGAGGTAGTCCTGCTCCTCCTCGCTGCCCGGGTGGGCCTGCATGCCGAACTCGGCGCCGTCGTAGAGGACCCGGTCGAAGACGGCGTCGGACTCCAGCGCCTCGAAGGGCAGCATGTCCTGCTCGCCGGTGTCCTCGTCCTGCTCCTTGTTCGCCTCCTCCATCTCCTTCTCGGATTCGGCGTACGGGTCCTCCTCGCCCTCCTTCTTCGGCTTGTCGAGGGCGTGGTCCCGTTCCTTCTCCATCTCGTTGGCGAAGGTCAGCAGGTCGGGCACGGTCGGCAGGAACACCGACGCGGTCTCGCCGCGCCGCCGGGACCGCACGAAACGCCCGACGGCCTGCGCGAAGAACAGCGGTGTGGAGATCGTCGTCGCGTACACACCGACCGCGAGCCGCGGTACGTCGACGCCCTCGGACACCATGCGCACGGCGACCATCCACCGGTCGTTGCCCGCGCTGAAGTCGTCGATCCGCTTCGAGGCACCGGTGTCGTCGGACAGCACGAGGGTGGCCTTGGTGCCGGTGATCTCGCGGATCAGCTTGGCGTAGGCGCGCGCGGATTCCTGGTCGGAGGCGATGACGAGGGCACCGGCGTCCGGGATGGCCTTCCTGACCTCGGTCAGCCGCTGGTCGGCGGCGCGCAGCACGCTGGGCATCCACTCGCCGCGTGCGTCGAGCGCGGTCCGCCAGGCCTGGCTGACGGCGTCCTTGGTCATCGGCTCGCCGAGCCGCGCGGCGATCTCGTCGCCGGCCTTCGTGCGCCACCGCATGTTGCCGCTGTAGGAGAGGAAGATGACCGGCCGGACGACGTGGTCGGCGAGGGCGTTGCCGTAGCCGTACGTGTAGTCGGCGGCGGACCGCCGGATCCCGTCGTTCCCCTCCTCGTACGTGACGAAGGGGATGGGGTTGGTGTCGGACCGGAACGGCGTACCGGTGAGCGCGAGCCGACGGGTCGCCGGTTCGAACGCCTCCAGGCAGGCCTCGCCCCACGACTTCGAGTCACCGGCGTGGTGGATCTCGTCGAGGATGACGAGGGTCTTGCGCTGCTCCGCCCGGTTGCGGTGCAGCATCGGGCGCACGCCGACGCCGGCGTACGTGACGGCGACCCCGTCGTACTCCCTGCTGAGCGGCCCGGCGCTGTACTCGGGGTCGAGCTTGATCCCTATCCGCGCGGCCGCCTCCGCCCACTGCTTCTTCAGGTGCTCGGTCGGCGCGACCACGGTCACCTGCTGCACCACGTGGTGGTGCAGCAGCCAGGAGGCGAGCGTCAGCGCGAAGGTCGTCTTGCCGGCGCCGGGCGTGGCGACGGCGAGGAAGTCACGCGGCTGCTCCTGGAGGTACTTCTCCATCGCACCCTGCTGCCAGGCGCGCAGCTTGCTGGCGGTACCCCAGGGGGCCCGGCCCGGGAAGGCGGGGGAAAGGTGGTGGGAGGAGGTGGCGGCGGTGGTAGTCACGGTCTCCGTGGAGGGGGTAGGGCGGCTCGGCTACGTATGACAACCGGGCCACCCTACCGGCGGCCCACCCCCGTCAACGCCCGGACGAGGCCGGGTCGCCCGCGGGTGGGACCCACGTCACAACCGCCGCGGACGCTCCGTGATCCGCGGTACGTCACCGGGTCGCCGAAGCCCCCGTCGATGACCAGGCAGTACGCGCCGGCCCGGTCGGCCGCACCGGCGCCGGCCCGTCGGCGGCGGAGGACGACCCGCTCGGACGGCGGAAGGAGGGGGGCCGCCCCGACGGCAGAGGAAAGAGGAAGGCCCGTCCGGCGCTCACCGCTCCCGCAGCCGCCGGGTCACCCACGCGCCCACGAGCGCCACGGCCGCCGTCGGCAGGAAGACGGCCGCGAAGGCGGCGGGGCGGGTGGCGTGGGCCGCCGCGGCCGCCGTGCCGCCGCCCAGGGCCGCGAAGGCCGCGCCGGTCGCCGCCAGGAGCACGACGTTGGAGAGGGCGTCGGAGATCTGGAGCGCGGCCGAGTTGGCACCGGCCTCCTCGGGGGCGGACAGCCGCAGCAGGAGCACGCTGGTGGAGGAGATGACCAGGCCCATCCCGAAGCAGCCGAAGGCCCAGGCGACGGCGACGGTCCAGACCGGCACGGCGGGCAGCAGCACACTCGGCGCGGCCACGATCGCCGCCGCGACCAGCACCATCCCGCCGGTCGTCAGCCGCTCCCGGTACGGCGTCACGCGTGGCCGGGACTGCACCCAGGAGCCGAGCGCCCAGGTGACGCCGCCCGCCGCCAGCGAGAACCCGGCGAGCGTCGGGGACAGCCCGCGCTGGGTGACCAGCATCAGCGGGACGAAGGACTCCGCGGCGATGAAGGACCCTGCGGACAGCCCGCGCAGCAGCACGACGGAGGGCAGGCCGCGGGCGGCACGGCAGGTGCCGCGCGGGAGGAGCCCGAGGACAGCGGGCACGAGGAGGGCCGTGCCCGCCAGGCCGGGGAGGAGGGAGAGGGGGCGCAGGTCCTGGGCGGCGTACTGGAGGAGTCCGGCGCCGAGGGAGATGGCGAGGGCGAGCCGGATGCGCCGGCGGTCGAGGGGGACGGCGCCGGCCGACGCGTCGACCGGTCCGGACGCCCGCCGCCGTATCTGCGGCAGCGCGAGGGCGAGCGGGAACACGACGAGGGCCGGGATGCCGAGGAAGACCCAGCGCCAGCCCAGGTGCTCGGTGACGGCGCCGGAGGCGAGGGGGCCGACGATGGACGGTACGACCCAGCCGGCGGCGAACGCGGCCATGATCGCCGGGCGCAGGTGTTCCGGGTAGGCCCGGCCGACGACGACGTACAGGGCGACGATGACCAGCCCGCCGCCCAGGCCCTGGACCGCCCGTCCGAGGATGAACACCCACATGACGTGTGCGGTCCCGGCGACGACGAGTCCCGCGGCGAAGGCGCCGATGCCCGTGGTGAGCGCCCCGAGCGGGCCCTTGCGGTCGGACCACTGACCGGCGGCGACCATCCCGAACAGGCTGGTCGTGAAGTATCCCGAGAAGGCGAAGCCGTACAGCGCCACGCCGTCCAGCTCGCGCGCGGCGACGGGCATCGCGGTGCCGACGGCGGTCGCCTCGAAGGCGATCAGCAGCACGACGGAGACGATGCCGACACTGAGCGCCCGGTAGGACCGGCTCAGCACGCCGGCACGCTGCTCGACGGCCTGGTCCACGACGGCGGCGTCACGGGATTCAAGGGCACTCATGGCCGTCAGCGTAAGGCCCGCAGCAGGGTTTGACCCCTGTCGGTGGTCCGACCGCGCCTGCGACCTTGGTCGTACACCCCCGCTTCATGAACGCGGCATGGCGGCCCTGTTGCAGCCTGCGGTTTCCCCTTGAGCCCCCATCCGCCGGGCCCGTACGGTCATTCCACCGAGTCCGGCACGAGAGATGCCCGACACGGCCGTGTGCCCGAGTGGTTCAGGGGCTCGCCTGCAAAGCGAGTTACGTGGGTTCGAATCCCGCCACGGCCTCTACTTGCTGACCAGGCACTACATACGGGCGGCATCCCGAACGGGTGCCGCCCGTAAGTGCGTCCGTCTCAGTTTGACCATACGAGCACCCGGCGAACCCGTGGCGATCGCAGTCCTCTTGCTCTCGGTTTACCGATCCGGCGTGCGGGACTGAACGAGTGCGCCCCATGACGCTCCTCACGCGCCCTCGGCGAACTACCCGGATCCCTTGTGGAGTTTTCGAGTTGACACTTAGCGTGACAGTCAGGACTTGGTGTCGACCGGCACACTCTGTGAAAGGGCATGCGAACCGCTGCCAAGCGGGCCAGAAGCGGAGCGGTGTCCGTCGTCGAGATCGAGAACCACTCCTGCCCGGGACCCCATGCGGCTTCGGTCAGACACCGGACTACCCCATGTACCGGGTCTGGTCAGGAGGAGTCCTTGTGACCAGCGCCGTTCTGTCCGAGATGATGGCCCGGGCGCCCGTGCTGATCGCTGTCAGCGTGGTGCTCGTGTATCTCATCGCCTACTTGCTGGCCGTCTTCGTCAACCTGCTGCACTCAGACGCGCAGCGACGGGCTGATGCCGCCGACTTCTTGGATCGGCACCCGCTCAGCCTGCGACGCAAGCAAGGTAAGTAGCCGCGGCCCCCGGAGCCCAAGACTCCGGGGCGGCCCTCCACGCGAACTCACCTATCGCCGGCCGGCTTCCGGATCAGGCCATTCCTCATTCTGGGCGTTCCCGAGCGGGCTGTCATGGGACTGCCTTGGTCGACCACGGCCCTGGCCGCCCGGTATCAGCACATGGTGGACGCCGTACGGATCTGCCCTCCCTGCAAGGCGGGCCGGGCTCATCCCTGGCCCTGTGCGAATGGCCAAGCTACGTAGGGAGAGATCGGGTTGACGTGAGGCCCGCTTACGCTGAGAGGAAAGGCGGTGCCGAAGGCTCGGATTTGCATGCGAGTCGCGTTTGCGCTCCCGGTCTGCGTGACCAGCTTGAAGGCAGTGGATGGGGCGGCTGGCAGTCTGAAGGATTGGAAGCTGTAGCCGTTACGGAACGTTGTCGACACTGCGGCGACTTTCGCGAATCCAATCACCGGAACGCTGAGGCGGTTCCTCCCGATTACTGACGCCTCCCACGATCCATTCGACCAGACCACTATGCAGGACGTCACGGAAATGATCGGTTGTCCATCGGTTGTGCGGAGGATGTCGCGCTCCGTGCTGCATTGGCTCACGTAATCGGCAGCGGCCGCAGAGGCCGAAGGTCCATTCGTGATTGCTGTTGCCGCCATGATGGCGACCGCAAGAAGGTATTCTGCTCGTTTGAGCATGGCATGCATCCCCTCACTGTCAACGGTGTTGCAGTGATGTGTATTGGATGACATCCACTTTCGACGCTACAACGTCGAGGGTAGGCAGGCGACTGGGCAGCAACGGCCGTCTCAGTTCCCGTCTTATTCATCGTCGTCCATGACGGTACCGGCCAGTTCACCCGACCCCGACGGACGCAGGGTCCGGACGGGTCTGGCCCCGGACGAACGAGTCCGGATCATGCGCTGACCAGCCCGGACAACCCCGCCAAGCGAGTTACGTGGGTTCGATTCCCGCCACGGCCTCTGACGTGCGGTTCGGCCCTCGTGGGCCGACGGGCAGTACCGGGCGGCCATGGGTGTCGTTGATGACCGTGGCCGCCGACGCGTACCAGGCGACGAGTCCCGTGGCGATGCCGAACCAGCCGCCCACCTGTGTCACCGTGTGCGGCGGCGCCCCGGTCTGGAAGGCACCGACGGCCAGGAGGACGTAGGTGATCGTCAGCAGCACGAGCACCGCCAGCACGGCGAGGTTGACGCGCAGCGCGGCGACGGCCATGAAGGCGGTGAAGATGCCCCAGCCGAGCAGGAACAGCCCCAGCGCGTTGTGGGCACCGCCGGCGATCTCCAGGCGTGGCGCGAGCCACCAGTAGGACAGCCAGAAGGCGCCGTACGAGACGAACGCCGTGGCACCGAAGGTGTTCCCGCGGCGGAACTCGAACAGGCCGGCGGCGAACTGGGCCAGGCCACCGTAGAACAGGGCGAGTGCCAGCACCGGGATGACCGCGGCGGATTCCTTGAGCAGGTTCGTGTTGATCACGGACAGCAGCAGCGTGGTCAGGGCGAAGCCCGCCAGGCCCAGCGGGGCGGGATCGCCCGCGACCGCGGGGTGCGGCGTCCGCGCGTGTGGCTGCTCCGAGGGGCGGCTCGTCCTCTGGTCGTTCATGACCCGCATCCCTTCGACGTCACAGGGAGTGACTGCTCTCCACTTATGCCACTTGTGTACCCATTTGCCCTACTGGTAGGCGTGCGTGACTCAGGCGATGTGCGGTGCGTGGGTGCTTCAGAGCACTCCGCCGGGTTCGTCGCGGAAGAGGTCGGTCCAGTAGTGCCAGGTCGAGTCCTGGAGGGTGCCCGTGGGGTCCACGGACGCCAGGGTGTGGATCATGGCCGCGGCCAGCTGGTCGTAGGCGGCCGTCGTCAGCTCGTGGCCCAGGTGCCCGTCGATGGTGCGCTCGTGGTGCAGCAGCCACAGGGTGAAGGCGAGGGTCGAGACGTCGGTGTTGAGGGGGTTGAGCGACGCCTCCGGCTCGCTGAAGGTCAGGACCGCGCCGGTCCTGCCGTCCAGTACCAGGCTGTTCTCCTCGGCCAGACGGCCCAGGCGGATCAAGTGGTCGCTGTGGGCCGGGAGTTCGCACAACTCGCCCGGACGATCGCCGTGCTCCCCGGTGACGTACTCGCGCAGGGTCGGCAGCGGGCCGTCCGTGTCGGCGTGGAAGAGGACCGCCTGCTCCGGCAGGCCCGTCTCGCGCAGGAAGCGGCGGGTCGGCTCGTGCGTGAGCGTCACCGGGAGGTCGACCTCCTCGAACCGGACCACCCGGCCGTGGCCGAACTCCTGCTCCAGGACGCGGCCCGGCATCTCCAGGGTGAGGCCGGACACCGTGCCGGGGCCCGCGACCAGCGCGAGGGGGCGGATCAGCGCCGCCGCCTTCCAGTACGGCGGGACCCTGCCGTCCGTGCCCTCCTCGAAGAGCGCGAGGAGCCGGCGGGATGCCTCGGCCACCGCCCGGGGGCCGTACCGGCCCGCCAGGGAGGCGAACCGGCCGCGCAGGCCCGCCAGTTCCTCGGTGACGGCGGCGAACCGCAGGAGCGTGTCCAGTGAGGGGGCGAACGGCCGGGAGCCGGACGGGTCGGGAAGGCGGGCCGTCGTGACCTCGCCCGTGACGCCGTCGAGCAGGATCGACTCGCGCGCCGTGCCGGCCGGGTCGAGGAGTTCGCCGATCACCAGGCGGCCGCGCAGCTCCTCCGCCAGGTGGAAGGGACCGCCGGCGGCGTCGGCGAGCGTGCGCAGGCCGTGCGTGCGCAGCGGCGAGAAGGTCAGTACGTCCGTGCGGGCGGGCAGGCCGGGACCCGCGAGCAGGCCGCGCGTCGGCGCATGCGTGACGTAACGGTCCAGCTCCGCCTCGGTCAGCGTGATCGCCGTCGTCCCGGCGTCGGTCGTGCCCATCGCTCCCCCGCGATCTGCGCCCTCGGTGCCTGTGCGTCCGTGCCCGCGGGGAGACGGCGTCGGTCACGGCGCCGTCGACGGCCGTGCCCGGCGGGTGTCCCCACTGCTCGGCACACTACGCCGCCCCACTGACAACGGCCCTCACGAAGTGGGAGACGCGGGACGGCCCGGCGACGTTCCCCTCGCACGGTGTCCACGGCCGCGCCGGGCTCAGGTGAAGTAGATGCCGCCGAGCACGACGGCCAGCGCCGCCAGGGTGAACAGCAGGATCAGCAGCACCAACTTGCCCACGCCGGGCGGGGGCTCGTAGCGCGGCTCGCCGTCCTCGGCACTCACTGCGCCGTCACGACCGCGGCCTGGGGGCGGATGGGAAGGCGGTTGACCGGCCGGCCGGTGGCCGCGCGGACGGCGGAGGCGATCGCCGCCGGCGCCGTGACCACCGGGACCGCGCTGACCGACTTGGCGCCGAAGGGGGCGACCACGTCCCGCTCCTCGACCAGTTTCACGATCCGGATGTCCGGTGCGTCGAGGGCGGTCGGCAGGGCGTACCCGGTGAGGTCGGGGTGGCGGACCAGCCCGCGCGGGGTGCGCAGGTTCTCGGTGAGGGCGATGCCCACGCCCTGTGTCACGCCCGCCTCGATCCGGGCCGTCAGCTGCGCCGGGTTGAGGACCCGGCCCACGTCCTGGGCGACCGCCAGCTCCACCACCCGTACCGAACCCAGTTCGATGTCGACGTCCACCACCGCGCGGATCGCGCAGAACGCGAGGCCCACGAAGGCGTCACCCTGCCCGGCTGCGTTCAGCGGCTCGGTGGGGTGCGGGCGGCACTGGGCGGTGGCCCACAGCTCCTTGCCCTCCATCGCCTCCGTGACGGTGGTCGACAGCACCCCGTCGTACGACGTGATCTTGCCGTCCGTGATCTGCAGCAGCTCCGTCGACATGCCGAACTTGTGTGCCAGCGGCTGCAGGAGCTGGGTGCGGACCATCTTCGCCGCGCGCTCCACCGCACCGCCCGACACCCAGGTGTGACGGCCCCGGCAGCCCGCGCCGGCCGGCGGCTGGTCGGTGTCGACCGGGGCCACGTGGACTTCCTCGATGCCGAGGGTCTCCTGGACGATCTGCCGGGCGAGGGTGGTGAAGCCCTGGCCCGTCTCCACGGCCGCGCAGAGCACGGTCGCGATCCCGTCGTGCACCTTGACCGTCGCCGTGGACACCTCGTCGGCGCCCTCCGCGCCGAGCATGTGCACCATGCCGAGGCCGTAGCCGACACCCCGGCGCACCGCGCCCGGCTCGCCCGCGCCCTCGGGCCCGCCGGGCAGCAGCCACTCGTCCTCGGGCGTGTCCTTCGGCAGGGCCGGCAGCGGGAAGTCGCGTACCGCCTGGAGGAGTTCGGCGACCGGCGCCGGGCAGCTCACGGTCTGCCCGATCGGCAGCACGTCACCGGTGGCGAGGACGTTCTGCAGGCGCAGTTCGGCCGGGTCCAGGCCCAGCTTCTTCGCCAGCTTGTCCATCTGGGCCTCGTAGGCGGCGCACACCTGCATGGCGCCCTCGCCGCGGACGTGGCCGGAGGGCGGGTTGTTGGTGCGGACCGCCCAGCCCTCGATGAAGGCGTTGGGGACGACGTACGGGCCGCACGCGAAGGAGACGGCGGCGGCCAGGGACTCGGCGGAGGTGTCGGCGTACGCGCCCGCGTCGAGCAGGATCTGCGCCTCGACCTTGACCAGTCTGCCCTCGGCGTCGGCGTGGTGGCGGTAGCGGAGCAGGGTGGGGTGGCGGTGGGCGTGGCCGAGGAAGGACTCCTCGCGGGTCGCCGTGAGCTTCACCGGGCAGCCGGTCCTGAGCGCGAGCAGCCCGAGGGGGAGCTGGAAGCCCTGGTCCTCGCGGTCCGCGGTGGCGCCGGGAACGCCGGTGACGACGATCTTCACCTGATCGGGGGACAGGCCGTAGCAGGCGGCCGCCGTGTTGCGGTCGGCGTGCGGGTCGGTGGAGGCCAGATACAGCTCGACACCGCCGTCGGGGCGGGGCACGGCGAGGCCGGCCTCGGCGCCGATGGGGGCGGGGTCCTGGCGGCCGATGCGGTACAGGCCCTCGACGACGACCTCGCCGATCGCCTCCGGGTCGCCGTGGTGCAGCGGGATGTGCCGGATCAGGTTGCCGTCGGGGTGCAGCGGCTCGGCCTCGAAGGCCTGCTCGGGGTCGGTGACCGGATCGAGCACCTCGTACTCGACGATGACGGCCGCGGCGGCCATGCGCGCGGTGTCCGGGTGGTCGGCGGCGACGGCCGCGATGGGCTCGCCGTGGTGCCGTACGACCTCGGAGGCGAACACCGGCCGGTCGGGGACGCCCCGGCCGTGGCGGGGGGTGCCGGGCACGTCCTCGTGGGTGACGACGGCGCGCACGCCGGGCATCTCGCGCGCGTGGGAGGTGTCGATGGACACGATGCGCGCGTGCGCGTGCGGGGAGCGCAGCACGGCCGCCCACAGCAGGCCCTCGGCCCACAGGTCGGCCGCGTAGGGGAAGGTGCCCTCGGTCTTGGCGCGGGCGTCGGCGTGCGGCAGGGAGGCGCCGATGCCGTGCGGCAACGGATCGGGCGCGGGGGCGGGTTCCGCGGCGGTGGTCGCGATGCCGGCTTCGTTGCTCACGCCTGGCCTCCGTCCTGGCCGTAGTGCTGGTCGTGCGGGCCCTGCGTGCCGTACGGGTCCGGCGCGTCGTACGGGTCCGGCCTGTCGCCGTAGCCGTCCGGGCCGTCGCCGTAGCCGCCCTGGGTGTCGCCGTAGCCGCCGGGAGCCGTGTGCGGGGTGCCGAACGCGCCCGGTGCCTCGAACGCCGACGGGTGGACGCCTCCGGAGCCGGGGCCCGCCTGGTGCGGGATGCGCGCCTCGTCGGGGTCCGCCCCGGCGCCGGCGTGCGTGGCCTCGCGTTCGGCGACGACCTCCTTGACGGCGTCCAGGACGCCCCGGTAGCCGGAGCAGCGGCACAGGTTGCCGCACAGGGCCTGCCGGGTCTCCAGCTCGGTGGGCGCCGGGTTGCCCTCCAGCAGGTCGTGCACGGTCATCGCCATGCCGGGCACGCAGAAGCCGCACTGCACGGCACCGCACCGGGCGAGCGCGCGCTGCACGTCGGAGGGCCGTCCGTCGGCGGCCAGGCCCTCGACCGTGCGCACCTCGCTGCCGGCCGCGGTGACCGCCGGGACCAGGCAGGAGGCCACCAGGCGCCCGTCGACCTGCACGTTGCAGGCGCCGCACTCGCCCTGCGAGCAGCCGTCCTTGGCGCCCGCGAGGCCGAGCCGTTCCCGCAGGACGTACAGCAGGGACTCGCCGACCCACGCGTCGGTGACGGGCCGGTCGGCGCCGTTGACGCGCAGGACGTAGGAGGCGAGGGGGTGGTCGTCGTGCGGCGGGAGCGACTCGGCGGCCGCGTCCTCGGCGGCGTCCCCGGGGGACGCGGGAGAGTCCTCGGCCGGGGCGGGCGTGTCGGCCGGCCCCTCGGGGGCGTCGGTGACGTCCGCGGCGTCGGCGTCCACGGCGTCGGCCGCATCCGCCGCCGTGGCGGCCTGCGGCGCGTCGGCCGGGGCTCCGGGGTCCTCGTGACCTGTCGGGCCGTCAGCGGGGCGTTCAGGGCCCTCCGCGGGGTCGTGGGCGTCCGCTGCCGGGCCGGCGGAAGGCGCGGCCTGGGCGGGCAGGTCGTCCCGGCCCGTGCCGGGGTGGCCGGGGTGCCGCGCGGCCGCGTCGAGGCCGTACCGCTCCGCCGGGACCTCGGGGACGTATCCGTCGGTCGCGGGCGCGGGGCCCGCCGGGTGGGCGCCGGTGTGGTCGGGCTCAGCCGGGGCCTGCGGGCCGGGCTGCGCCCAGGCCGTGCCCGCGCCGTCCGTCGCCCAGGGCGCGGGCGCGCCGCCGGGCAGGGTGGCCGGCGCGCCGCCGCCCCACTGCTCGACCAGGGAGGACGTGGTGAACTCGCCGGACTCGTCCGGGAGGTCGCCGCCGGCGACGGGGATGGACCACTGTCCGGTGACGTCGTGCCCGGGGCCGGCCGGGGCGGGCTCCTCGAAGGTCCAGTGCTGCGTGGCGCCCGGCCGGTAGGTGAACCGGTCGTCCGGGTCCGGGGCCTGTGCCGGGTCCGCGGCGTTCGGGTCGGGCCACCGGTCGCCGCCGTCGGGCGTCGCCCAGGTGCCGGTGGCGGCGGGGTCGCCAGTCCCGGGGGCGACCGTTATCTGCGGCGGCACATAGCCGTGACCGGGTGCCGCCAGCGGGCTGTCGCCGGACAGCAGGGCCTCGATGCCGCCCTCGGGGAGCTTGACGAAGGCGGTGGCGCCGTCGTCGTAGTCGCCCTGGGGCAGCGGGTTCCAGCGTCCGCCGCCCTGGGACGTGCCCTCTCCGTGCTGGTCGTCGGTCACGACAGTGCCCTCCCCAGTGCTCGTCGGGCCAGCGCGGCGACGGTGCGCCGCAGGTGCAGTACGGCGGGCGGAAGCGGTGCCACCGAGCCGTCGGGCTCGGGGGCCGGGTCAGGGATGCAGGCCGCGGCGACGTACTCCCCGAAGGCGTTCAGCGCCTCGGGGACGAGCGCACGGTCGTTGTCCCAGTCGATGAGGCGCGCGACCCACTCCTCGGCCTCCAGCGGCCTGAGCGGCATCGGCGCTATGGCCCCGACCGCGCAGCGCACACCGCGCCGGGCGGGGTCGAGGACGACGGCCACGGAGGCGACCGCGCGGCCCGGTCCGGTGCGGCCGGTCGCCTTCAGGAAGACCTGCGGGGCGTGCAGCAGCGGCACGCGCACGTAGCCGATGAGTTCGCCGCCCTGCAGCATCTCCACGCCGGCCAGCAGGTGCGACACCGGGATCTCCCGGCGGGCTCCGCCCGGGCCCGCGATGATCAGCGTCGCCTCCAGGGCGGCCAGCACGGGCAGCGCGTCCCCGGTGGGGGCGGCCGAGGCGATGTTGCCGCCCAGGGTGCCCGCGTTGCGGATGTGCGGCGGGCCGGCGGCGCGCGCGGCGGCGGCGAGCGCCGGGATCAGGGCCGCGAAGTCGGGGCGGCCCATGCGCGCGTGCGTGAGTCCCGCGCCGAGCAGCGCGTGGCCGTCCTGGTACTGCCAGCCGCGGATCTCGCTGATCCGGCCGAGGCCCACCAGGGCGGCGGGCCTGAGCTGTCCGGAGTTGACGGCGGCCATCAGATCCGTGCCGCCCGCGACGGGGACCGCGGCGGGCATGGCGGTGAGGGCCGCCACGGCCTCGTCCAGCGTCGTGGGCAGCGTGACGGCCTGCGCCGCCTGCGGTGCGTGCGTGGTCAAACCGGCTGCCCCTTCCCGATGCCCCACCTGGTCCCACCTGTGTGGCCGTACGGTACGTGCTCACAGGGCGGACGTGGCAACTCTGGCACATCTTCGCGAGGCCCGAACGCGGGGGTCCGCTAGGAGGCATTCGCCCACCTCATCGAGGAGATGGTCCGTTTTCGCACGGCATCACCGGTGCGGGAGGATTGCCTCTCTTCGGTGACGCTTGAGCCCTTTTCCCCTTACGTGTTCGGGGGCCGCCCCTCGAGGGGACGGCCGAGCACACCGGGGCGCCGCTGCCACGGCAGCGGCCCGGTCGGCGGTCGGTAGGCGACCCCGAGGGCGTCAAGTCGCCGGTAGTGGGAGGTCATCCGGCGTTCGAAGTCCGCGAAGTCCCGTTCCGCCGGGGCGGGCAGCGACCGCCAGGCCACCTCGGCGAAGGCCGCGAGGCGCGGGAAGGTCTGGTAGTCCACGCGCGCACTGTCCTCCATCACCTCCGTCCAGACGTTCGCCTGGGTGCCGAGGACGTGTCCGGCCTCCTCCTCGGTCAGCCCGGCGGGAACGGGTTCGAACCGGTAGACGTCCTCCAGGGTGCGCACGTAGGCGATGGGCACCGGCTCGTCCTCGCCCGGGGCCTGACGGTAGTCCAGGTACACGTACTGCTCGGGGCACATGACGACGTCGTGACCGGCGCGGGCGGCGGCGACACCGCCCGCGTAGCCCCGCCAGGAGGACACGGCCGCGTTCTTGGCGAGGCCGCCTTCCAGGATCTCGTCCCAGCCGATGAGGCGGCGTCCGCGCGCGGACAGCCACGCGTCGAAGTGCCCGATGAACCAGGACTGGAGCTCCTCCTCGTCGGCCAGGCCGAGTTCCGCCATGCGGGTCTTGGCGGCCGGTGACGCGCTCCACTGCTCCTTGCGGCACTCGTCGCCGCCGACATGGACGAACTCCGACGGGAACATTTCCAGGATCTCCTCGAACACCCCCTCGTAGAAACGCAGTGTGGTGTCGGTGGGGGCCAGGACGTTCGAGGAGATGCCCCAGTCGTCCCAGACGGTGAGGGCGGCGGTGTCGACGACGTCGGTGTTGCCGAGTTCCGGGTACGCGGCGATGGCGGCCTGCGAATGGCCCGGTACGTCGATCTCCGGGACGACGGTGATGTGCCGCTCGGCGGCGTAGGCGACGATCTCCCGGATGTCGTCCTGGGTGTAGTAACCCCCGTGCGGCTTCTCCTCCCACAGGGGTGAGGCGCGGTGACCGAATCTCGTCCGCGCGCGCCAGGAGGCGGTCTCGGTGAGCTTCGGACGGCGCTTGATCTCGATGCGCCAGCCCTGGTCGTCCGTCAGGTGGAAGTGGAGGACGTTGAGTTTGTGGGCGGCCATCAGGTCCAGGTAGCGCAGCACGCCTTCCTTGGGCATGAAGTGCCGGGCCACGTCGAGGAGGAGCCCGCGCCACCGGAAACGGGGGGCGTCCGCGACGGTGACGGCGGGCAGCTCCCAGGCGTCCCGCGCCGAGACCGGCGCCCGGCGGAAGGCGTCGGGGCCGAGCAGCTGACGGAAGGTCTGGGCACCCCAGAACACCCCCGCCTCACCGGCTCCGTCGATGGCGACGCCCTGGCCGTCGACCGTCATCCGGTACGCCTCGGGGCTGCCGAGTTCCGCGGCCAGGGCCGGGACGATCCGCAGCCGGACGCGCGTGCCCTCGCCGGCGTGCGGAGCCAGCGGACATCCGGTCGCCGCGCCGACGGTCGTACGCAGCCACCGCGCGACCCGCTCGGTGCCGGCACTCGCCTCGATCCCCGTCCCCGCGTCGATGACACACCCCTGGCCGCCGCCGGGCAGCGCGGCGGAGAGGCGGCCGGGCGCCGGGACGAGCCCCACGTCGAAGCCGTGGAACAGCTCGTAAGGAATCGCATCCACCATGTCCGTCCTTCACCGCTCCGTCCGGCCCCGGCACCAGGCGTCGCGGGCCGGCACATGACCACGTGCCGTTGCAGTATGCGCAATGGCTGTTTCGCCATGCACAACACCTGGGAGGCTAGGGACTACGGGAACCCACCGACAAGAGGTCTCCACCACTTGGGACCGGAAAACGCGAAGGCCCCCGGGGCGCGTGCGAACGCGCCCCGGGGGCCCGCGGAGACCTCGGGCGGGCGGCGGGACTACTTGTCGCCGCCCTTGCCCTTGCCCTTGTCGTCGCCGCCACTGCCCATGGACTCGTAGATCTCCTTGCACATGGGGCACACGGGGTACTTCTTCGGGTCGCGGCCCGGCACCCAGACCTTGCCGCAGAGCGCCACGACGGGGGTCCCGTCGAGGGCGCTCGCCATGATCTTGTCCTTCTGGACGTAGTGGGCGAAGCGCTCGTGGTCGCCGTCGCCGTGGGACACCTGCGGCGTCGGTTCTACGAGGGTCCCCGTACCAGTCCCGCGCTCGGGCTCAAGAGTGCTCATACCGCCCAGGGTACTGAAAGCTCACACGCATCAGTTGAGCGAAGGGTCGTCCGGATACGTGGCCACCATCGCCAGCTCGTTGCGCTGGCGGCGCAGCACCTCGCGCCACAGTCTCTCGGGGGCCGGCGAGGAGACGTCACCCGGCTCGGACTCGACCACGTACCAGGCGCCCTCGACCAGCTCGTCCTCCAGCTGACCGGGCCCCCAGCCGGCGTATCCGGCGAAGATCCGCAGGGAGCCCAGGGCCGAGGCGAGCAGCTCCGGGGGGGCCTCCAGGTCGACCAGGCCGATGGCGCCGTACACCCGGCGCCAGCCGAGGGGCGTGCGGTCGCCGCCCGCGCCGCCCGGGATGACCGCGACACCGAGCGCCGAGTCCAGCGAGACCGGGCCGCCCTGGAAGACCACTCCCGGCTCGCCGGCCAGGTCCGCCCAGCCCTCCAGGATGTCGCCGACGTCCACCGGGGTGGGACGGTTCAGGACGACACCGAGGGAGCCCTCCTCGTCGTGGTCGAGAAGCAGCACGACCGCGCGGTCGAAGTTCGGGTCCGCCAGGGCCGGCGTGGCCACGAGCAGCCGCCCTGTGAGCGAGGACACCTCGGTCATGCCAGACATGATCCCGCATCTTCCCCCGGCGTGGGGAGCCAATCGGGGTCGCGGGAGTGAAGGCAGCTCAGGGCGTGCGGACGCGGTCCCGGCGTACGCCGACGCGCCGGTGACCCCATGTGTCCGATTGGGAACGGTTCGTGTTGTGACACAGCTATGACGCGACTGGGCCGCCCTTGGGCTTACGGACGGGGGGTAATCGGCGATTACCCTGTCTTCCCGGCCTCTGCGCACAGTGATCGGCCGGCCCCTGCCCAACTCATCGGAACGCGAGATTCATGACCGTCAACGACGATGTCCTGCTTGTCCACGGCGGAACCCCGCTGGAGGGCGAGATCCGTGTCCGCGGTGCGAAGAACCTCGTACCGAAGGCCATGGTCGCCGCCCTGCTGGGCAGCGAGCCGAGCCGCCTGCGCAACGTTCCCGACATCCGTGACGTGCGGGTCGTGCGCGGCCTGCTCCAGCTGCACGGGGTGACGGTCCGTCCGGGCGAGGAACCCGGCGAGCTGGTGCTCGACCCGACGCACGTCGAGAGCGCCAACGTGGCTGACATCGATGCCCACGCGGGTTCCAGCCGGATCCCGATCCTGTTCTGCGGCCCGCTGCTGCACCGCCTCGGCCACGCCTTCATCCCCGGCCTCGGCGGCTGCGACATCGGCGGCCGGCCCATCGACTTCCACTTCGACGTGCTGCGCCAGTTCGGCGCGACGATCGAGAAGCGCGCGGACGGCCAGTACCTGGAGGCCCCGCAGCGGCTGCGCGGCACGAAGATCCGGCTGCCCTACCCGTCCGTCGGCGCGACGGAGCAGGTGCTGCTGACGGCCGTCCTGGCCGAGGGCGTGACCGAGCTGTCCAACGCGGCCGTCGAGCCGGAGATCGAGGACCTCATCTGCGTACTGCAGAAGATGGGCGCGATCATCGCGATGGACACCGACCGCACGATCCGCATCACCGGTGTGGACAAGCTCGGCGGCTACACCCACCGCGCCCTGTCGGACCGGCTGGAGGCCGCGTCCTGGGCGTCGGCGGCTCTCGCGACCAACGGCAACATCTACGTCCGCGGCGCCCAGCAGCGCTCGATGATGACGTTCCTGAACACCTACCGGAAGGTGGGCGGTGCCTTCGAGATCGACGACGAGGGCATCCGCTTCTGGCACCCGGGCGGCCAGCTGAAGTCCATCGCGCTGGAGACGGACGTGCACCCCGGCTTCCAGACCGACTGGCAGCAGCCGCTGGTGGTGGCCCTGACCCAGGCCACGGGCCTGTCCATCATCCACGAGACGGTGTACGAGTCCCGGCTGGGCTTCACCTCCGCCCTGAACCAGATGGGCGCCCACATCCAGCTGTACCGCGAGTGCCTCGGCGGCTCCGACTGCCGCTTCGGCCAGCGCAACTTCCTGCACTCCGCGGTCGTCTCCGGACCGACCCGGCTCCAGGGCTCCGACCTGGTCATCCCCGACCTGCGCGGCGGCTTCTCGTACCTCATCGCGGCCCTCGCGGCCGAGGGCAC
This sequence comes from Streptomyces sp. NPDC015139, assembly GCF_043079785.1. Taxonomy (NCBI): domain Bacteria; kingdom Bacillati; phylum Actinomycetota; class Actinomycetes; order Kitasatosporales; family Streptomycetaceae; genus Streptomyces; species Streptomyces sp. NPDC015139. Next base: position 391,813 of record NZ_JBIBUW010000007.1, read on the forward strand.
CTCGCGCGTCCACGGCATCGACCTGATCAACCGGGGCTACGAGAACTTCATGGAGAAGCTCATGGAGCTCGGCGCGAAGGTGGAGCTGCCGGGCAAGGCGCTCGGCTAGGCGTTCGCACCGCGCAACGGCAAAGGGCGGCCCCTCCTCGACGGGAGGGGCCGCCCTTTTCGGCGTCTTCGGCTGTGGTGCGCCCGTGGGGGCGCGGGGAACTGCGCGACCGGCCTCAGCCGGTCCGCAGCCGCCCCGCGGCGCTCGGCCGGGACCGCGGCCACAGCGGAACGCCTGCGCCTACTTGCCCTTGGCGGCTTCCTTGAGCTTGGAGCCCGCGGTGACCTTGACGCTGTAGCCGGCGGGGATGTTGATGGGCTCGCCGGTCTGCGGGTTGCGCGCGGTACGAGCGGCACGGTGGGTGCGCTCGAAGGTCAGGAAGCCGGGGATGGTGACCTTCTCGTCGCCCTTGGCGACGATCTCGCCGACGGTCTCGGCGAACGCGGCCAGCACGGCGTCGGCGTCCTTGCGGGTCACCTCGGCACGGTCGGCCAGCGCGGCCACCAGCTCACTGCGGTTCATGTTGTTACTCCCGTGTTTTCTTGCCGTTGGGGTGTGCCACGCGGCGGAGCCGCCCGAGGCACTGCGATGCCGATGCGCTCGCGCCCAGGGACGCATCCTGCCCCTACCAGCGGCGCGAAAGCCAATCCGGCACCCGTAGGAGTCGTGAGAACACCCTGGGGAGTCACACGAAAAGCGCCTGCTCGGCCGTCACCCTAGAGTGCGCCCGGCATCGAGAGGTTCCACGACGCGCCGGTGCGAGGGCCGCCGTGGTGATCCTCACAGCCCCTGCACAGTACGGCACGACATGGTCAGACCGTCGCTCCGGCCGCCTTCGCGGCCTCGCGGACCGCACCGGCCACGGCGCCCGCGACCTTGTCGTTGAAGACGCTCGGGACGATGTAGTTGGGGTTCAGCTCGTCCTCGGTGACCACGTCGGCGAGGGCCTTGGCGGCGGCGAGCATCATCTCCGTGTTGACGGTGCGGGACTGGGCGTCCAGCAGGCCGCGGAAGACACCCGGGAAGACCAGCACGTTGTTGATCTGGTTCGGGAAGTCGGAGCGGCCGGTGGCCACGACGGCCGCCGTCTGGCGGGCGATCGCGGGTTCCACCTCCGGGTCGGGGTTCGCGAGCGCGAACACGATGGCGCCGTCGGCCATGGCGGCCACGTCGTCGCCGTCGAGGACGTTCGGGGCGGAGACGCCGATGAAGACGTCGGCGCCGCGCACGGCCTCCTTCAGGGTGCCGGTGAGACCCTCGGGGTTGGTGTTGTCGGCGATCCAGCGCAGCGGCGAGTCGGCCGGGGCGTCCACCAGGTCGGCACGGCCGGCGTGGACGACACCGTGGATGTCGGCGACGACGGCGTTCTTCACGCCCGCCGCGAGGAGCAGCTTCAGGATGGCGGTACCGGCGGCGCCGGCACCGGACATCACGACGCGGATGTTCTCGATGGCCTTCTCCGTCACCCGCAGGGCGTTGGTCAGGGCGGCGAGGACGACGATGGCCGTGCCGTGCTGGTCGTCGTGGAAGACGGGGATGTCGAGGGCCTCGCGCAGCCGGGCCTCGATCTCGAAGCAGCGCGGGGCGGAGATGTCCTCGAGGTTGATGCCGGCGAACCCGGGGGCGATCGCCTTGACGATCTCCACGATCGCGTCGGTGTCCTGGGTGTCCAGGCAGATCGGCCAGGCGTCGATGCCGGCGAACCGCTTGAAGAGGGCCGCCTTGCCCTCCATGACGGGCAGCGCGGCCTTGGGACCGATGTTGCCGAGGCCGAGCACGGCGGAGCCGTCCGTCACGACCGCAACGGAGTTGCGCTTGATGGTGAGGCGGCGGGCGTCCTCGGGGTTCTGGGCGATGGCCATGCAGACGCGCGCCACACCCGGTGTGTAGACCATGGACAGGTCGTCACGGTTGCGGATGGGGTGCTTCGACGCCATCTCGATCTTGCCGCCGAGGTGCATGAGGAACGTACGGTCGGAGACCTTGCCCAGGGTGACGCCCTCGATGCCGCGGAGCTTCTCGACGATCTCGTCGGCGTGCGCGGTCGAGGAGGCCGCGATGGTGACGTCGATGCGGAGCTTCTCGTGGCCGGACGCGGTGACGTCGAGGCCGGTCACCGAGCCTCCGGAGGACTCCACGGCGGTGGTGAGCTGCGAGACGGCGGTTCCGCTCGCGGGCACCTCCAGCCGGATGGTCATCGAGTAGGAGACGCTGGGCGCCGTTGCCATGGCCGACTTCCTCTGCTTTCACCGTGTCGCGAATTGTGCCGTCCGATCGTCGCACCTACCGCTCAGTACGCGGTAGTCGCCCTGGGTTGCGGACGTTTTGTTCACACAGGGCTTCCGACGGGGTGGCCGGTTTCGGAAAACGACTTCCACCATACGAGAATCGATCAGTCCGTGCCAGGGGGTCGGGACACAAAGGGAGAGGCCCACGTCACATCGGACGTGGGCCTCTCGAACGCTCAATGACACCGACCCGCCATGCTCGCCTCGCGGCAAGTGGTCCCTCTGAGGGACGAAGGTTGGGCCCGGGGGCTTGGATCGGGCCGGTGCCACGTCAAGGCTAACAAACGGATGCCCGGGGCCATTCCTTCTGCGCCGAGTTCACAGGAATCAGTCCCTGAGCAGGTCGGGCACCCCGGCCTCGTCCGGCTCGTCCCGCTCCGCCGACACCACCGTCAGCTGCTGGGTGGCCCGGGTCAGCGCCACGTACAGCACGCGCAGCCCGGCCGGGGACTCGTCGGCGATCTCCGCGGGCGAGACGACGACGGTGGCGTCGTACTCCAGGCCCTTGGCCTCCAGGCTGCCGAGCGCCACGACCCGGTCGCCGAGCCCGGCCAGCCAGCGGCGGGCCTCCTCGCGCCGGTTCATCGCGACGACCACGCCGATCGTGCCGTCCACGGCCGCGAGCAGCCGCTCGGCCTCGGCCCGCACGGTCCGCGGAAGGGAGTCCCGCACGACGGTGAAGCGCGGCTCGACCCCGGTGGACCGTACGGCCGACGGCGCCTCGGAGCCGGGCATGGCGAGCGCGAGGACCCTCGCGGCCAGCTCGGCGATCTCGGCGGGGTTGCGGTAGTTCACGGTGAGCTGGAAGCGGCGCCGGGGGCGGGTGCCGAGGGCCTCGTCGCGGGCCTCGGCCGCCTCGTCCGGGTCGGACCAGGAGGACTGGGCCGGGTCGCCGACGACCGTCCAGGTGGCGTGCCGTCCGCGGCGGCCGACCATGCGCCACTGCATCGGGGTGAGGTCCTGCGCCTCGTCCACGATGACGTGCGCGTACTCGGTGCGCTCCTGCGCGAGGCGCTCGGCGCGCTCCCGCTGCGACTCCTCGCGCACCGGCATCAGCTCCTCCAGGCCGGTGAGCTGGTCCAACGGGTCGAATTCGCGCTTCTTGCGGGGGCGGGCCGGGGCGCCGAGGATCGCCTGCAGCTCGTCCAGCATGGCGATGTCGTGCACCGAGTGACCGTCCCGCTTCAGGGCGCGGGCGACCTTGCGGACCTCACCGGGGTTGAGGATGCGGCGGGCCCAGCGGCCGAGGCGCTTCTCGTCCGCCATGGCGGCGAGCACCGCCTTGGGGGTCAGCTCGGGCCACCAGGCGTCGAGGAACGCGATGAAGGGGTCCTCGCTCGCGACGTCCTCGTCGAAGGAGGAGCGCAGTTCGGCGGCGAGCTCCGGGTCGGTGTGCCGGCCCGCGGCACCGGATCTCGCCCACAGGGCGTCCAGCAGCAGCTTGCGGGCGCGCGGGCGGAGCAGGTTGACCGGGGCGGTGCCGCCGAGGGCGTTGCGGCGGATGCGTTCCAGCTCACCGGCCTCCAGTTCGAGGCGGCGGTTGAAGGCGACCACCCGCAGCCGGGCCGGCGGGCCGCTCGCGGGCACGGCCCCGGCCTCGATGTCGTCGTCGAGGGCGAGCTGCCCGGCGGGCGCGCCACCGCCGGGGCCCAGCTCCAGGGCGCCGCGGGCCGCCTTCCGCAGCACCTTCAGCATCCGGTACGAGCCCTTGGCGCGGGCCACGGACGGGGAGTCGTAGAGGGTGGCCTCCGCGCCGTCGACCAGGGAGCCGATCGCGCGGATCGCGACCTGGCCCTCCTCGCCGAGCGAGGGCAGCACGCCCTCGGTGTAGGCGACGAGCAGCGGGGTCGGGGAGACGATCAGGATGCCCCCCGCGTAGCGTCTGCGGTCCTGGTAGAGCAGGTAGGCCGCGCGGTGCAGGGCGACCGCGGTCTTGCCGGTGCCGGGGCCGCCCTCCACGTAGGTGACGGAGGCGGCGGGGGCGCGGATGACCAGGTCCTGCTCCGCCTGGATGGACGAGACGATGTCCCGCATGGTGTGGCTGCGGGCCTGGCCGAGGGCGGCCATGAGGGCGCCGTCGCCGATCGCGGGCAGGGTGCGGCCGTCGAGGCGGGCGGTCAGCTCGGGGCGCATCAGGTCGTCCTCGACCCCGAGGACCCGGCGGCCCTTGGAGCGGATGACCCGGCGCCTGACGACCCGGCCGGGGTCGACGGGCGTGGCCCGGTAGAAGGGTGCGGCCGCGGGCGCCCGCCAGTCGATGACCAGCGGGGAGTAGTCCTGGTCGAGGACGCCGATGCGGCCGATGTGCAGGGTCTCGGCGATGTCGGCGGTGTTGTCCGGCCGCACGGCGCCCTCCGCCGGCTCCACCGCCGTGTAGGCGCCGTCGGGGCCCTTCTTGCCGTCCTTGCCGAGCAGCAGGTCGATGCGGCCGAAGAGGAAGTCCTCGAACTCGTTGTTGAGCCGGTTCAGGTGGATGCCGGCCCGGAAGACCTGCGCGTCCCGCTCGGCCAGCGCGCCCGGGGTGCCCACCTGGCCGCGCTTGGCCGCGTCGTGCATCAGGAACTCGGCTTCGTGGATCTTCTCCTCGAGCCGCTGGTACACCCGGTCCAGGTGTTCCTGTTCGACGCTGATCTCCCGGTCACGGACGGAGTCTTCGCCGTGTACCGGGTCGACCGCGGACTGCTGAACCTGAGCGGCCACCGGGCCCCCTTCTGACGTGCTGGGCAGCCGTCAACCGTACGCGAAGGGGACCCGACAAAGCTACGCCGTCTACGCGTCCACCTGGACGAGCTTCTTGCCCTCGAAGGTGACGACCTCGAAGTGGTCGATCTCGTTCGGCTGGAAGGCCGCGGCTCCGCCGATGTAGAGGGGCTTCTTGGACTCCGGTGTCTTGCCGTCCTGGATGCCGTAGCCCCAGTTCGGCACGGACCACGACGACATGGTGACGCGCTGGCCGTTCTTGGCGACCAGGACCAGGGAGCACTTGAGCGGGCCCTTGACGTTCTTCAGCTCCAGGACCGCCTGGGTGCCCCAGGCCTTCTGCGCCATGCCGACGGTGGCGCTGACGTGGGTCGACGGGTCGGTGCCCGACGCCTTGTCGGCCATGGTCCGGAACTGGTCCTGGGCCGGGGAGGCGGTGACCTGCCCACCGCTGTCCGAGCCACTGTTCACCGCCGCCGCGGCGAGCGGGCCGGCGATGATCAGCGCGGCCGCCGCCGCGATCATGTAGAAGCTGCGCCGGCGCTTCTGGGCGCGGTGCTCGGAGACCTCGTCGACCAGCTTCTCCACCAGCCGGGGACTGGGCTTCGCCGACAGCGACTCGCCGATCGCCGGGGTACTGCCGGAGCCCGGCAGGTCCGCGAGCGCGGCCAGCATCGGCTCCATCCCGGCCAGTTCGTCCAGCTGCTGGGCGCACCACTCGCAGCCGGCCAGATGGGTCTCGAAAGCGGTTGCCTCGGCGTCGTCGAGAATCCCGAGGGCGTAGGCACCGACGGTCTCGTGCTCGCTCGGCACCGAAGATCCCTGGCTGGGGTTCATGGGTCCAGAAATACCCGGACCACCCGGTCCGAATCCTTGCATTCCCCCGTATCCGCTGCTCATCACGCCGTCACCCCCCGCTCCTCCAGTGCCAGCTTCATCGACCGCAGGGCGTAGAACACCCGGGAGCGGACGGTGCCACTCGGAATGCCCAGCGTCTCGGCCGCCTCGTTGACGGTACGCCCCTTGAAGTACGTCTCGACGAGGACCTCCCGGTGGGCCGGGGTCAGGTCGTCGAGCGCGTCCGACAGCGTCATCAGCCACAGCGCCTTGTCGATCTCGTCCTCCGCGGGGATGACCTCCAGCGGCGACGGATCGACCTCCTGCGGCCGGGCCTGCCGGCTGCGGTGGCCGTCGATGACGATGCGGCGCGCGACCGTCACCAGCCAGGGGCGTACCGATCCGGTCGCCCGATTGAGCTGACCGGCGTTCTTCCAGGCACGGATGAGCGTTTCCTGTACGACGTCCTCGGCGCGCTGCCGATCACCGGCGACCAGCCGGAGGACATACGCGAGCAGAGGTCCGGCGTGCTCCCGGTACAGGGCACGCATCAGCTCCTCGTCAGGTTCCGAGGGCATTGAGGACATGCGATGTCGGGCCCTCGATCCACGTTCATTGGCCACGGCCGCATCCTTGCGCACGCCCACCTCCGGTGTCCGGGGGTTCCCCCAGTCGGTCGCTCGCCCACCCGTACGGAAGGAAGGGGCCGGGCGTTCAAACCGGAGTGACAGATTTCTCCGTGGTGACGTGACGAGGGGGACATGGGTGCACATTCCCACCGCGTGATCTTTACATTTCCGACACATCGCCGGAGACCCTGCGAACTACCCGTGTAGACACCAACAAAAACGTGGTGTAACCGAAATCACTTGCGATATGGCCCCCTCGGGGCCCCTCAGGCGCGGGCGAGCGCCGCCCGGCGCCGGTGCCGGGCGACCCGCTCGCGGTTGCCGCAGACCTCGCTGGAGCACCAGCGCCGGCGCCGCCCGCGGGAGGTGTCCAGGTACACGAGCGGGCAGTTGTCGCCCTCGCACTCGCGCACGGCGGCCCGCGCGACGGGGTCGGTGAGCAGCTCGACCGCGTCCCGGGCGACCACCGCGATCAGGGCCGCGCACTCCGGCGGACCGGCCAGCTCCCGGACCAGCGTGCCGTCGGCGCCGCGCACCGCGCGCGGGGCGGGCGGGGCCGCGCGGGCGGTCTCGTTGACCCGGGCGAGCGCGCGCTCGTACGTCCGCGGGTCGGCCGTCTGCGGGGTGCGCACCAACTGCCCGATCTGTCCGCGCAGTTCCCTGAAGCCCACCAGCCAGGAGGCGTCGGCGTGGACCAGCGGTGTGCCCGGCGGCACCAGTGCGGCGCCGGTGATCCAGGCGCGCAACGGACCGACGGCGTCCAGCCGTTCGGCCGGATGCGCGGTCGCGAGGAGATCCAGACAGATCCGCCCGGCGTCGAACCGCGGCTCGTTCGGGGGCGTGGCCGTACCCAGTGCCATGTGCCTGTCACCGCCTAGGACAGGGGGAACCGTTCCGTCGCACCTCTCACAGTGCCCGCCCGGGCACGTCTGAGGAACCCCTCGTACCGCCGCCGGTACGGCGGACGGGCGCCGGCGTGGCTGGACGCCCGCGTATGCGGGTGCGCGCCTCGGCCATGTCCCCGGCGGGGCCGTGCGGGTTGGCTGGAGGACATGACGCATCCGAGGGAAACACCGCGGCCGGCACGGGCCGGCCGGACCGTGCTGGGCGCCGCCACCGTCGCCATGGGGCTGATCGCCGGGGTCTTCTACGCCTTCGCCTGCGCGGTGATGCCCGCGCTGGCCCGCGCGGACGACCGGACGTACGTCGCGGTCATGCGCGACATCAACGACGTGATCCAGAACCCGGTGTTCTTCCTGAGCTTCATGGGGGCGCTGGTGCTGACGGCGGTCTCGGCGTGGCAGCTGCGCGGCTCGGCGGGCGGCCGCTGGGCGGGGGCGGCCCTGGTGGCGTACACGCTGGCGTTCCTCGTCACCGTGGCGTTCAGCATCCCGCTGAACGACGCGCTGGCGGGCGGGGGCACCCCGGCCTCGCTCAGGGAGCACTTCGAGGGCCCGTGGGTGGCGTGGAACGTCGTCCGGGCGGTGCTGTCGACGGTGGCGCTGGGCTGCCTGGCCCGGGCGCTGCTGCGGACGGGCGCGGCCGCCCGGGCCGGCGCCCCGCACCGGACACTGTGGCCCGTGCCGGCCGGATCCGAGCGAATCCCCCCTGGTCGTCCGGGTGCTCCCTGCTAGTCGTCCGCGTACTTCGCGTCCGCGGCCGGGTCCAGCGCCAGCCGGTACCCGCGCTTGACCACGGTCTGGATCAGCTTCGGCGTCCCCAGGGCGCCACGGAGCCGGGCCATGGCGGTCTCCACCGCGTGCTCGTCGCGCCCGGCGCCGGGCAGCGCCCGCAGCAGCTCCGCCCGTGGCACCACCCAGCCAGGCCGCCGGGCCAGCGTCCGCAGCAGTGACATCCCGGCCGGCGGCACCGGCTTCAGCTCCCCGTCCACCAGCACCGCGTGCCCCCGGATCTCCATCCGGTGCCCGGCGACCGGCAACGCCCGCGCCCGGGCCGGCAGTTCCTGGCACAGCAGCTGCACGAGCGGCCCGAGCCGGAACCGCTCCGGCTGTACGGTGTCCACCCCGCGCGCCTGGAGGGGCACGGCCGTGACCGGGCCGACGCAGGCCGCCAGCACGTCGTGGCCGAGGGCCGCGAGCAGCTCACCCGTCAGGCCCCGTTCCTCCGCCCGCGTGAGCAGGGAGACCGCGGCCGGCGCGCTGGTGAAGGTGAGGGCGTCGAGTCCGCGGGAGACGGCCGCGTCCAGCAGCCGGTCGAGCGGGCCGACGTCCTCCGGCGGCAGCCAGCGGTACACCGGCACCGGCACGACCTCCGCTCCCCCGGCCCGGAGCGCCTCCACGAACCCGGGCAGCGGCTCGCCGTGCAGCTGCACGGCGACGCGGCGCCCGTCGACGCCCTCGTCCAGGAGCCGGTCGAGCACCTCGGCCATGGACTCCGACGACGGCGACCACTCCTCCGTCAGCCCGGCCGCCCGGATCGCCCCCTTGACCTTGGGGCCGCGGGCCAGCAGCTCGGCCCCCCGCAGCCGGCCGAGCAGCTCCTCGCCGAGCCCCCAGCCGTCGGCGGCCTCGACCCAGCCGCGGAAGCCGATCGCGGTGGTGGCCACGACCACGTCCGGCACCTGGTCGAGGATGTCCTTGGTGGCGGCGAGGAGTTCGCCGTCGTCCGCGAGCGGCACGATCCGCAGGGCGGGCGCGTGCAGCACGACGGCGCCGCGCCGCTGGAGCAGGGCGCCCAGTTCGTCGGCCCGGCGTGCCGCGGTGACCCCCACGCTGAATCCCGCGAGGGGACCGTGCTGCTGCTCTTCGTCGTCCATGGCTCTCCTAGCTGACCGGCACGCCGAACCGAGCCTGTCAACAGCTCGTGACAGGCTCGGTTCGGCTCGATGTCACCGGTGTTACGTCACACCTCGGCATAGCTGAGCTGGTCCTTCGTCTCCGATGCGGCCGGCGTGGCCGGAACCCGCCCGGCCGGGCGGCGAAGGTATACGGCCCAGGTGACCGCGAAGCAGACGCCGTAGAAGGCGAGGAACGCGGCGAACGCGCCGGTGCCGGAGCCGTAGGACAGGAAGGACTGCCGGAAGGCGAGGTTGATGCCGACGCCGCCCAGCGCGCCCACCGCCCCGATGAGCCCCATCGCGGCACCCGACAGCCGTCGTGCCTGACCGGCGGCCTCCTCGCCCGTCAGCCCCCGGGCGAGGGCCTTGGCCTGGAAGATGCCGGGGATCATCTTGTACGTCGACCCGTTGCCGAGCCCGCTGAGCACGAACAGGACGACGAAGACGGGCACGAACACCGCCAGCGACTTCTGCATGCCGGCGACGAGGAGGACGGCGGTGGCGGCGGCCATGCCGACATAGTTCCACAGGGTGATCCGGGCACCGCCGAACCGGTCGGCGAGCCGGCCGCCCACGGGCCGGACGAGGGAGCCGAGCAGCGGGCCGATGAAGGTGAGGTAGGCGGCCTGCAGCGGGGTGCGCCCGAACTGGTTCGTCAGCACCTGCCCGAAGGCGAAGCTGTACCCGATGAAGGACCCGAACGTCCCGACGTAGAGGAAGGCCATGATCCACGTGTGGGCGTCCCGTGCGGCGTCCCGGGCCGCGCCGGTGTCGTTGCGCACGGACGCCAGGTTGTCCATGAACAGCGCGGCGAGGACGGCCGCGACGACGATCAGCGGGATGTAGATCCCGAGCAGGACGCGCGGGCCTCCGCTCGCGCCGATGACGGCGAGCGCGACGAGCTGGACGACGGGCACGCCGATGTTGCCGCCGCCCGCGTTGAGACCGAGCGCCCACCCTTTCTTCCGCAGCGGGAAGAAGGCGTTGATGTTGGTCATGGAGGAGGCGAAGTTGCCGCCGCCGATGCCGGCCAGCAGCCCCACGATCAGGAACGTGGTGAAGGAGGTCCCCGGTTCCATCACCGCGAACGCGGCGACGGTGGGCACGATCAGCAGGGCCGCCGAGACGACGGTCCAGTTCCGGCCGCCGAAGAGCGCCACGGCGAAGGTGTACGGCACCCGGACGACGGCACCGACCAGGGTGACCACCGAGGTCAGCAGGAACTTGTCGGCCGGGCTCAGCCCGTACTCCGGGCCCATGAACAGCACCAGCACGGACCACATCGTCCAGACCGAGAACCCGATGTGCTCGCAGAGGACGGAGAAGAACAGGTTCCGCCGGGCGGTCCTCTCGCCGCGCTCCTTCCAGAAGGCCTCGTCCTCCGGATCCCAGTGCTCGATCCAGCGGCCCCTCCTGCTCGCGGCGGGGGCTGTGCTCGGGGCTGTCATGACGCCTCCACGGTGGTTCGGGGCCGGATGCCGGTGACTGGCTGGTCCCGAAGGTAGGGAAGGCGCGTTTCCTGCCTGTGGCGACGGGTGAAGGGAAGGGAACGTTGCTCTCACGCGGGCGGAGCGCGGCCGGTGAGGGCCGCGCTCGCGCCGTGGGGTCGCCGGTCAGGCCGCCTTGCGCCGGCCCCCGCCCCGCTTCGCCCCGTTCGGCCACAGGCGCGGGCCGCGCTTGGCCGCGATGTCCTCGATCCAGCCGAAGGCCAGGACGGTCAGGCCGATCAGCGGCCAGACCAGGAAGAACATCCAGATCATGTAGGTGGTGTCGAGGGCCGCCACCGCCCGGTCGCTCTGCATGAACGGCAGGTTGTAGGCCTGGTCGATGATCGGCACCGTGGCCATGATCAGCATGTTGTGCCACAGGTAGATCGTGACGGCACGGTTGTTGGAGAGCGTCACCAGCTTGTCCCAGCGGGCCAGCCGGCCGGGCAGTTCCTGCCAGGACGGGGAGTACTGCAGGAGGATCACCACGAACCCGAACGACCACAGGGCCTGGGCGAGCGGGATGTCGTTGAGGTCCCAGCCGTCGGGGCCCAGGTGGCCGGAGGCCCACCACAGTCCGAAGGCCATCAGCAGCGCCGAGACGGAGACCGCGACATAGCGGGGGATCTTCGCCAGCAGACCGTCGTGGTGGGCGAAGCCCAGCACCCAGCAGCCGCCGTAGACGGCGAAGTCCGTGACCGCGTTGCCGGTCTCGCCGGGGATCGTGACGATGCCCGTGCCGACGATCGCCGTCAGCACCAGCGGGGCGAACACGGTCGGCCAGGGGAAGCGGCGGAACGCCCGGAGCAGCAGGGGCGAGGCCACCACGAACACGAGGTAGGCGCGCAGGTACCAGAGCGGGCCGGCCGCCTGCACCGCCCAGGTGTCCTCCAGCAGGCCCGACTTGGAGCCGATGTGCCAGGGGAACGGCGGTGCGCCGAACGGGATGACGTAGTCGACGAGCTTGATCAGGCCCCAGGTGCCGCCGTTGTCCGGGTCCTTCACCGGGTTCCAGCCACCCGCGAACATCAGCGTCAGCGCGACGACGCTGAACGCCCACAGGGGCGGCAGCAGCCGGCGCACCCTGCTCTTGATCACACCGGCCGCGGGGCGGTTCAGGGAACGCGCCATCAGCGAGCCCGCGAGCGCGAACATCACGCCCATGGAGGGGAACAGGACCGTCAGCCAGGCCCAGCCGAACAGGTGGTAGACGACCACGCGGACCAGCGCGATCGAGCGCAGCAGGTCCAGGTAGCGGTCACGGCCCGGCTTCTTCGGCGCGGGCGCCGGAGCGGGCGCCGGAGCGCCCTGCGCGGCCGGAGCGCCCTGCGCGGCCGGGGTGCCCTGCGCGGCCGGGGTGCCCTGGGGAGCCGGGGCGGGCTCCGCGGTCCGCTGCTGCGGGAAGCCGTACGACGGCGTCGACTCGGGCGTTCCGGTCGTGTATCCGTGGGTCATGCCACGGGCCTCCGATCACTGCTGCTCTGGCGTCTGCGCTGGGTCGGCACCGGCCCGCCGGGGGCCTCGACGACGCCCGTGCGCCGGAGCTTCTGCCAGCGCAGCCGGCCGCCGGTGAGCGCCGTGATCCAGGACTGGAGCAGCACGACGTACATGAGTTGGCGGTAGAGGATCTGCTGCAGGGGCAGCGAGATCAGGTGGGTCATGCGCTCCTTGTCCAGGCGGAACGCGTAGGCCGCGCAGAACGCCTGGATGGCGAGGACGCCCAGCCAGGCGACGATCGTCTTCTGGGTCGGGCCGAAGACCACGCCGTAGAGCAGGAACACGTCGATCAGCGGCGCCAGGAGCGGGGCCAGCACCATGAACAGGGAGACCAGCGGCAGGCCCACCCGGCCGAAGCGGCCCGCCGGACCCCGGTCCACCAGGGCCCGGCGGTGCTTCCAGATCGCCTGCATGGTGCCGTACGACCAGCGGTAGCGCTGGGACCACAGCTGCTGCACGGACTCGGGGGCCTCGGTCCACGCGCGCGCGTCCTCGGCGTAGACGACCCGCCAGCCGTCGCGGTGGAGGGCCATCGTGATGTCGGTGTCCTCGGCGAGCGTGTCGTCGCTCATGCCGCCCACGCGCTGGAGGGCGGACCTGCGGAACGCCCCGACCGCGCCCGGGATCGTCGGCATGCAGCGCAGGACGTCGTACATCCGGCGGTCCAGGTTGAAGCCCATCACGTACTCGATGTGCTGCCAGGCGCCGATGAGCGAGTCGCGGTTGCCCACCTTGGCGTTGCCGGCGACGGCGCCGACGCGCGGGTCGCCGAAGGGCTGGACGAGTTCGCGGACCGTGGACGGCTCGAAGACGGTGTCGCCGTCCATCATCACGATCAGGTCGTGCCGGGCGTTCGCCAGGCCCCGGTTGAGGGCGGCGGGCTTGCCCGCGTTCAGCTGGCGCACGACCCGCACGTTGGGCAGGCCCATCGCCTCGACGATCCGCGCGGTGCCGTCCGTGGACCCGTCGTCGACGACGACGACCTCGATCGGATGCTCGCTCGCCATGAGGGAACGCACCGTGTTCTCGATGCACTTGGCCTCGTTGTACGCGGGCACCAGCACCGACACCGGTTCGGTCACCGCCGGCCCCCAGCGGAAGCCCTTGCGGCGCACCCGGCGGGCGTGGGCGGCGGACAGCAGCAGCATCAGCACGAACCGGGAGATGACCAGGAAGCCGATCACGGCGAGACCGACGACCATCACGGACGTGATGCCGTCCGCGGCGGAGACCAGGAAGATCCAGGCCTTGCCCTTCCACAGGTCGAGCCCGGACACCTGGGTGAGGGCGCTGTCGGCGCCCAGTGCCTCGGTGAGGTTGTCGAACCGGTAGCCCTGCTGCTGGAGCGTGGGCAGGAACGTGTCCAGCGCCTGCACGGTCTGGTGCCGGTCGCCGCCGGAGTCGTGCATCAGGACGATCGCGCCCTTGCCGCCGTGCGGGGTGGCCCGGCGGATGATCTCGTCGACGCCGGGCTTCTTCCAGTCCTCGCTGTCGGTGTTGTTGACGACGGTGATGTAGCCGCGGGTGCCGATGTACTCGGTGACCGGCCAGGACTTGTCGTCCATGGCGTCGGCGAAGGAGGAGTACGGCGGCCGGAACAGCGAGGTGCGCACGCCGGCGGCGCCGGTGATGGCGAGCTGGTTGGTGGACAGCTCCCAGTCGATGCGCTTCTTGCTCTGGAAGGACAGGTCGGGGTGGTTGAAGGTGTGCAGGCCGACCTCGTGGCCCTCGTCCACCATCCGCTTGACCAGCTCCGGGTAGCGGGAGGTCATGGTGCCGGTCACGAAGAAGACGGCGTGCGCGTGGTGCTTCTTCAGCACGTCGAGGACCTTCGGGGTCCACTCGGGGTCGGGACCGTCGTCGAAGGTGAGGACGAGACGGTGGTCGGGGACGCCCAGGCTGGTGGTACGGCCGCTGCGGGTGTCGATGATCGGCCCGCCCTCGAGGATCTTCTCCGGCACCTTGTCGGTGGCGGCCTCGGGCTGGATGCGGTGGTCGGCCAGGATCTCGCTGTGGACGTAGCCGCGCAGCATCAGCATCGCCACGAGCGCGACGAGGAGGAGCAGCGGCAGCAGCAGGCGCATGGGCAGGCGTCGGCGCCGGGAGCCGTCACGGGCTCCCGATGCGGGACCGTGACGGCGGATACGGGATGCCATCAGAGGTTGTGCTCCGGGGACGGGAGGTTCGAGGAGCCGGCGGACACCGGCTCCGCCGCGACGGGTGCCGGGGCCTGCGGGCCCTCGGCGACCGGCCGGTGGGTGAGTGCGCCGCCGAGGTCGCCGCCGCCGGAGGCCGCGGGCTCGGAGGGGTCGGCGGTTTCGGTGGCCGGGCCGCTCGGGGCGGTCTCGGTGCTGTTCGCCGGGGTGGAGGGGGTGGCGCGGGGGGACGAACTGTCCTTGCCGCCCGTGCCCTTGGTGGTCTGTTCGGCCGACGGGCGCGCGTCGGGCGAGCCGCCCCGGTCGACCACGTCGACGTCCTCGCCGCTGTCGGGCACCTGGGCGGTGGCGCCGGGCACGGCGGTGGAGCCGTCGCTCGGCGCCACCGTGTCGTCGGGTGCGGCACTGCCGGTGCCGGTGGCGGAGGGCCGGGCCGAGTCGGCGGGCGCCGGTGAGGTGCCGACCCGGCCGGCCGGAGCCTGCTCGTTCTGGCCGGGCACCGGCAGCCACGGCGCGTCGGAGCTGCCGGACATCAGGGTGGCGACGATGACGACGGCGTAGACCGCGCAGGCGACGGCCACCAGCATGCCGATACGGCGGAAGCGGCGGCTGCGGCGGCCCGACTCGTCGACGAAGACCGGCCCGTCGGCGTCGGCACCGCGCGCGGCCCCGGCGGCCGGGCTCAGCCGTACGTCGCCGAGCTGGACGGCGTCGAGCTGGACCGTCACCTCGTGCGGGTCGTGCGTGGCGTCGCCGGTCCGCGCGGCGGTGGCGCCGGCCGCCGGCGCGGACATCGAGTCGGCCGCGGTCGTCGCGGACTCGTCCCAGGGATCGCGGAGGGTGCCGGTGGACGTCCGTGGGCCGCGGGCGCCCGCGGGGGCGGCGGTCCGCCCGGCGGCCGCCGGGTGCGGTGCCGGGGAGTACCCGTGGCCGGTGGCCGCGGGCAGCACGGCGGTCCGCTCGGCTTCGGCGGCCGGGGGCAGGACGGTGGTCCGTTCCTCGTCGCGTGCCGGCGCCCGGCGGAAGTCGGCCGGTCTCGGGACACCGCGGGGAGCGGTCCGCTGCGCGGGCGGCCGCGGGATCGCGACCGTCTCGCCGGCATCGGTCAGGGCGGTGCGACCGCCCCGGCGTATGCCGTCGAACGGTTCTCTGTCCTGAAAACGCCCCCCACCGGGAAAGGCCCCGGACTCCGGGAAGGTCCCGTTCGCCGGGAACGTTCCGCTCTCCGACGAGGCATGGGTGTCACCCCCCGTCACCGGCAGGTCCCGCGTCACTGATGCGACTTCGGGCTGTTCCGGTTGGGCGTCTTCTCGCCACTCTTTCACGCGCGCACATCCCCCCACGGGACTGTTCCGGAAGCGCTCACGACCCGCGCACCCGTCGACCGAACCAGGCCCCCACCCGGCCCGAGCGCCCCCTTTACCACAATGTGCCCGGGCCATGAATGTAGCGCACGCGGGGGAGTCGTGTTCGCCACGTGTCACCTTTGGACGCTCATCACACCATCATCAATGGCCGGAATCCATCCATCCTCGGGCCGTCGCAGCCACTGTTCCGCCTCCGCGAGCTCGGCCGCCGCCCTGCGCAGCGCGTCCAGTCCCGGGTGGACCAGCCCCTTCCGCCAGACCAGGGAGACGGGCGAGAGCGGCACCGGATCGACGAGGGGCCGGCGAACCGTTCCCGGCATGGCCGGAAAGTCCACCACGGCCAGGACCGGGTTACGGGTCTTGGCCATGATCCGCACGAACTCCTCGTCCCCGACGGCCAGCGGAAGGGGTGAGGCGAGCCGGATGCCGTGTCCCTCGAAGAGGTGACGGGCCAGATCGGTCCACTCGCGGGTGCGCGGGTTCCCGGCACCGGCGTACACCTCCTCCCCGGCGAGCGCGGCGACCGGCACCCGGGGCAGGCCCGCGAGCGGATGCTCCTCGGGCAGGACGACGGCCATCGGCTCGTAGCGCACCGGCTGCTGCTCCAGACCGGACCGCAGGGCCGGTTCCAGGCCGGCCCAACGACCGAAGGAGGCGTCCAGCCGGCCCGCCAGCAGTTCGGCGGCCGCTCCGGTGAGGCCGCTCTCGTAACGGGCCATCAGCTCGCAGTCCGGGGCGAGTTCCCGCGCCCGGTGCAGCACTCGGCGGCCGGTGGCCAGACCCGGCGAGTTGAGGTCCACGAGCAGCGGGCGGGCCTGTCCGAACGCGGCGAGCAGGTCGTCCTGGGCGGCGAGAACCCGCCGCGCGTGCGGCAGCAGTCGCTCGCCGTCGGCGGTCGGGGTCACCTGCCGGGTGGTCCGCACGAACAGCTCCACGCCCAGCTCCCGCTCCAGCCGCCGTACGTCCCGGCTGAGCGCCTGTTGGGCGATGTAGAGGCGGGCGGCGGCCCGGGTGAAGTGGAGTTCCTCGGCGACGGCGACGAAGGCGCGCAGCAGGCGGGGGTCTATGTGGGCGGGCGCGGACATGGCGGCGAACTTACAACACAGGTGCGTCAATCGGCGCCGAGAAGGTGTTGGACCGGGTGATCCACCGCGGGTGACCGTGGAGCCATGCCGCAACAGACCACCGAGGCCGGGCGGACACCGGCCGCAGCACCCCCGAGAGTCGGCTACCGCCGTCTGTTCTCCCTTCCGGGCGCCCGCGCCTTCACCACCGGCAACCTCCTCGCCCGGCTTCCGATGGGCATGTTCTCCGTGAGCGCCGTCGTGATGATCGCCGGGTCCCGGGGCTCGTACGCCCTCGCCGGTGCCGTCACCGCCACCGGGCTCGCCGCGACCGCGCTGGCCGGCCCCTGGACGGCCCGGCTCGTCGACCGGCACGGGCAGGCGCGGGTGGCCGTGCCGGCCACGCTCGTCGCCGTGCTCGGCAGCCTGGCGCTGCTGCTGTGCGTGCGCTACGGCGCTCCCGACTGGACGCTGTTCGCCGCCTACGCGGCCACGGCGGCGACCCCCAACACCGGTGGTCTGTCCCGCGCCCGGTGGGCGCACCTGCTCCGGGACGACCCGGCCGCGCTGCACACCGCGAACTCCTTCGAGCAGGCCGCCGACGAACTGTGCTTCATGCTGGGGCCGGTCCTCGCGTCCTTCCTGACCGGCACGTTCTTCCCGGAGGCGGGCACGCTCGCCGGTGCGGTGCTGCTGCTGACCGGCATGCTGCTCTTCACGGCGCAGCGGGCGACCGAGCCGCCGCCCCTGGCCCGTTCGAAGGCGCCGTCACCACTGCGCAGCCCCGGCATCCCGCCGCTGCTGGCCTGCTTCACGGCCACGGGCGCGGTGTTCGGCTCGATGGAGGTCGTCACGATCGCCTACGCCGACGCGCAGGGGCACCGGGCCGCGGCGGGCGCGGTGCTCGCCCTCCAGGCGGCAGGCTCGTGCGCGGCGGGCCTGGTGTACGGGGCGGTGAAGCCGGCCGGGCTCGGCCTGACCCGGTGTCTGGCGGCGATGGCCGTGCTGATGACCCTGCCGTGGCTGTCCGCGACGCTGGCCGGTTCCCTGCCGGTGCTGGCGGGGTCGCTGCTGGTGGCGGGGATGGCGACCGCGCCGACCATGGTGACGGCGATGACGCTGGTGCAGGGACGTACTCCGCCGGACCGGCTCAACGAGGGCATGAGCCTGGTGGTGACCGGGCTGCTCGCCGGGGTGGCCGGTGGTTCGGCGCTGGGCGGCTGGGCGGCCGAACACCTCTCCCCCGCGGCCGCGTTCCTGGTCCCGGCCGCCGCGGCCTGCCTCGCCCTGCTCATCGACTCGGCGGCCCGCGGCGCACGTTCACTGCGCCGGACCCGCTGAGGCCGGTCCCGGCCGCGGAGCGGGGCCCCTGGTGCCGCGCGTCAGGCCGCCGGGGCCGCGGCGATGCGGGCGGTGATCCGGCGGAGCTTCAGCATGGTGCGGACGGTGCGGATGCGCCACGCGGTGAAGGCGAGGATGACGACGCCGGTGAGGGCGGGCCACTTCCAGCGGCCGGAGGAGTCCGGGAGAGCGGTGCGGGCGTCCGGGCCGTCGACGAGGGCGGCCACGGTGGTGTCGGGGAGCTTGTCGAGGATGCCGTCGAGGGCGACGCCCTCGATGCGCACGCTGTGGTCGTCGGACTCGAAGCGGCCGGCGCACGCCCAGCCGTCCTCCCAGAGGTCGTCCCAGTCGCCGGTGGCCCGCTCGCAGCTCGTGACGCGGACGGTGCCGGCCGTGCCGGTGACCTCGCGGAACCCGTGTATGGAGCCCATGACGGCGAGGAACAGCCCGAAGACCAGCCCGACGGCGGCGAGGCTGATCTCGCGCGGCAGCGGCGGCAGGAGGCGGAGCAGGAACATGACAGGGCCTCTACGTGCGGAAGGAAGGGTGGAAGGAGGGAGACGTGCACGCGGATCATGCCATGAACATGAAGAGGTGGGGCAGCCTTTTCCGGCGTCCGGCGCCCATGACGAAGGCCCCGCCGCCCGGAGGCGACGGGGCCTTTGCCCACATGGGTTGAGGAGGCTCGCGAGCCTCCCCGATCGTGGAGATGGCGGGAATCGAACCCGCGTCCACCGGTGCGGAAACAGGGCTTCTCCGTGCGCAGTTCGCTGTGCTTTTCTCAGCCCCGGCGATCACGCGAACAAGTCGCCGACGGGCTCAGTCACTGTTTGATTTCCCTCTTCACCCCGTGACCGGGATCAAGGTTTAGTCCCCTAGCTGATGCCAGGATCCGGGTCGGGAACAGCCCCGGGCTGACACTTCGCAAGTCGCTACTTAGGCAGCGAGGGCGAAGGAATCGCGCTTGGTGTTGGCGATTATTTGTTTCGGCCTGTGGTTTACGAGATCATGGCCGCTTCCTCGACACGCTTCCCCTGCTTCGACAGCCGCTGTCGAAACCGATCATCCCCATGTTGTTTTTTCAATCCCCTCCGGGGAGGGGGTGCGCACCCTCTGTGGAGTGCACTCCCATCGTACGTGACCAACGCACGCGGGTGCCAGCCCATTCCCGACGGGCGGGTCAGGCGCTCCGCTGCTTGCGCTTGGCCGCCGCGATCGCGCGGTCCGACTCCCGCCGGTCCTGCTTCTCCCGCAGGGTCTGGCGCTTGTCGTACTCCTTCTTGCCGCGGGCGAGGGCGATCTCGGCCTTGGCCCGGCCGTCCTTGAAGTACAGGGCGAGGGGCACGATCGTGTGACCCGTCTCCTGGGACTTGGTCTCCAGCTTGTCGATCTCCTCGCGGTGCAGGAGCAGCTTGCGCTTGCGGCGCACGGAGTGGTTGGTCCAGGTGCCCTGGCTGTACTCCGGGATGTGGGCGTTGTGCAGCCACGCCTCGTTCCCGTCGATCTGCACGAAGCCGTCGGTCAGCGAGGCGCGTCCCTGGCGCAGCGACTTCACCTCGGTACCGGTCAGCACGATCCCGGCCTCGTACGTGTCGATGATCGCGTAGTCGTGCCGGGCCTTCTTGTTCTGCGCGACGATCTTGCGCTTGCCGTCCTTGGCCGCCTTCGCGGCCCCTCCGCCCTGCTTGGGCTGGGACTCCTTGGGTACGTACATTCCCTTGCTCATAGTGCGGCCCATTTTCGCACCACGGAGGGGGTGCGGGGGAAGTGCATTAACGGCGGCTACGAGGGATCGCCCAGGCCGGTGAGGACCGTCTCGGCCCGCCGCAGCGCCTCGGGGCCCGCCTCCAGGTCGGGGGTGATGCCCCGGCCGTCGACCGAGCGCCCGGACGGGGTGCGGTAGTGGCCGACGGTCAGCTCGGCCACCGAGCCGTCGGGGAGGGTCGTCGGCATCTGTACCGAGCCCTTGCCGAAGGTGCGGGAGCCGATCACCACCGCGCGGCCCCGGTCCTGGAGGGCGCCGGTGAGCAGTTCGGCCGCGCTCATGGTGCCGCCGTCCACGAGGGCGACCAGGGGCCGGTCGGTGTCGCCGCCGGCGTCGGCGTGCAGGGCGCGCTGGGCGCCGTCGACGTCGTAGGTGGCCACCAGGCCGCCGTCGAGGAAGGCGGAGGCGGTGTGCACGGCCTCGGTGACCAGGCCGCCGGAGTTGCCGCGCAGGTCGAGGACGACGCCCGCGTCGGCCGGGGCGTCGCGCAGGGCCGCGCGGACTGCCCCGGCGGCTCCCTTGGTGAAGGCGGCGATCCGGACCACGGTGACCCCGCCGGGCAGTCTGCGCTCGGTCACGGAGTCGGTGGACAGCCGTGCCCGGTGCAGCGTCTCGGTCCACGCGCGCGTGCCGCGCGCCAGACCGAGGGTGACCGCCGTGCCGGCCGCGGCGTCCTTCGCGTCGCCGCGGAGTAAGGAGAGCACCTCGGTGACCGGCCGGCCGTCGACCCGGCGGCCGTCGACGCTGCGCAGCCGGTCGCCCCCGCGGACGCCGGCGACGGCCGCGGGCGAGCCGGGCTGCACCCTCGTCACCTCGATCCGGCCGTCCCGCTCGCGCCGGGCCCACAGGCCGACGCCGGTGTAACGGCCGTCGAGGGCCTCCTGGAACTCCTGGTACTCGCCCTCGGAGTAGACCGCGCCCCACCGGTCCCCGCTGCGGCTGACGGCCCGCTCGGCGGCCTCCGTCGGGGACTTGCCGTCGGCCATCGCCTCGGCGGCGGCCCGCCGCACGGTCTCGTGCCGGGTGGCGCTACCCACCGGGCCCGGGGCGGCCTTGGGCGCGGGGTGCCCGGACTCCGGGAAGGAGCCGGTGGCGGCGCCGGCGACCAGCAGGCCGGCGAAGACCAATGTCAGGGCGGCCCCGCGGCGGGTGCGACGGGGCTGACAGAACAGGTCACGACCTGACATGGCGGTGAGTCTAGGACAACGCGAAGGGCCGTACGCGCCGATGCGCGTACGGCCCCCTTGGGATGCGTCACACCTTCAGGTACTTGCGCAGCGCGAAGAACGCCGCCAGCGACGGCATCAGCACACTCGTGGCGAGGATCAGCGGCAGCTTGGTCAACACCGAGTCCCAGCCCACGAAGTTGATGAGGGTGAGCTTGGTGGACAGGGCCATGCCGTGGTCGATCGTGAAGTACCGGCCGGCCACCAGGAAGACGCAGGCGAGGCTGCCGCCGATGAGACCGGCGACGGCCGCCTCGGCGATGAACGGCGCCTGGATGTAGAAGCCCGAGGCGCCGACCAGGCGCATGATCCCGGTCTCACGCCGGCGGCTGAACGCCGAGACGCGCACGGTGTTGACGATCAGCAGCAGCGCGACGAGCAGCATCAGCGCCATCACGCCGAGCGCCGCCCGGTTCATCAGGTTCAGCAGCTGGAAGAGGTTGTCCAGGATGCCCTTCTGGTCCTGCACCGACTGCACGCCGTCACGACCGTTGAACGCGGACGCGATGACCTGGTACTTCTGCGGGTCCTTGAGCTTGATCCGGTACGACTCCTGCATCTGGTCCGGCGTGAGCGTGCCGGCCAGCGGGGAGTTCCCGAACTGCTCCTTGTAGTGCTTGTAAGCCTGGTCCTGGGACTCGTAGTTGACCTTGTCGACGACCGGCATCTTGTCCAGGTCGGCGAGGATCTGCTTCTTCTGGTCCGCGGTGACCGCACCCTTGGCACAGTTGACGTCCGACTCCGCGTCGTGCTTGTTGCACAGGAAGATCGAGACGTTGACCTTGTCGTACCAGTAGCCCTTCATGGTGCTGACCTGATCGCTCATCAGCAGCGAACCGCCGAAGAGCGCCAGGGAGAGGGCTACGGAGACGATGACGGCGAAGGTCATCGTCAGGTTGCGGCGGAGACCCACACCGATCTCCGACAGGACGAACTGGGCGCGCATGGCGTCTGGTCAAGCCTTTCCGTCGTGAACTTGCTTAGTGCTGGTAGCCGTAGACGCCGCGGGCCTGGTCACGGACGAGGCGGCCCTTCTCCAGCTCGATGACGCGTTTGCGCATCTGGTCCACGATGTTCTGGTCGTGCGTCGCCATGATGACGGTGGTGCCCGTCCGGTTGATCCGGTCGAGCAGCTTCATGATGCCGACGGAGGTCTGGGGGTCGAGGTTGCCGGTGGGCTCGTCGGCGATGAGCAGCTTGGGCCGGTTGACGAAGGCACGCGCGATCGCCACGCGCTGCTGCTCACCACCGGACAGCTCGCCCGGCATCCGGTCCTCCTTGCCGCCGAGCCCGACGAGGTCGAGCACCTGCGGCACGGACTTGCGGATCTCACCGCGGGACTTGCCGATCACCTCCTGGGCGAAGGCCACGTTCTCGGCGACCGTCTTGTTCGGCAGGAGGCGGAAGTCCTGGAAGACCGTGCCCAGCTGGCGGCGCATCTGCGGCACCTTCCAGTTGGACAGCCGCGCGAGGTCCTTGCCCAGCACGTGCACCTGGCCGTGGCTGCACCGCTCCTCGCGGAGGACGAGCCGCAGGAAGGTGGACTTTCCGGAGCCGGAGGAGCCCACGAGAAAGACGAACTCGCCCTTCTCCACCTCGAGGGAGACATCCCGGAGGGCTGGGCGGGTCTGCTTGGGGTAGACCTTGGAGACGTTGTCGAATCGGATCACGGATGCACCACGGGTCGCCGGGGGTAGATGAGCGTGACCATACGCGAACCAGGTGTGCAAGTGCAGTCGCGGGCCGAGGTTGGGCAAGACTTGTACTTTTTGTACCGGGCGCCGCGACTGTGACCGCTTCCTCTGCGGGCGACCCGCGCGAGCTCCGCGGGAACCTGGCACAGTGGAGGGGGAACGTTCTCGTTCCCGTGGACGTTCTGTGTGTGATGGCCGGTGCAAGGAGGGCGAGCGCATGACGTACGACCGGTTGGTGTGCGCGAACTGCGCGGCGCCCGTGAGCGAGGGCCGGTGCCCGGTGTGCCGTGCCAACCGCGAGCGACTGCAGCACGAGGGCTTCTCCTCGGGTCTGAACCCGATGGCGCTGATCGCGCTGCTGGCGGTGCTGATCGCCGCGGTGGCGCTGCTGGCGCACCAGACCGTGTAGCGCGAGAGCCACAGCAGAAGGAAGGGCCCGGAGCGCGACGCTCCGGGCCCTTCCTTCTGCTGTGTGCGTGCGGTGCGTGACCGTACGGCTACGGTCAGGCCGCAGCGCCGCCCCGGCCGCCGGCCAGTCGCGGCAGGAAGCGGAAGCCGATGCCGCCGGCGATCATCGTCGCGGCGCCGATGAGCAGGAACGCGGTCTGACCGGCACCGGTCTCGGCGAGCTGCTTGTCGCCGCCCTGGGCCGTGGTGTCGGAACCGGTGTCGGTGAGGGTCGAGGAACCCTCCTCCTGCGGCACGCTGTCGTTGCCGCCGCCCTGGGGCTCCTCGCCGCCGGTGGTGTCGCCACCGCCGGTGGAGCCGGTGGTCCCGCCGGAGTTGCCGTTGCCGCCGGAGTTGCCGTTGCCACCCGAGTTGCCGTTGCCGCCCGAGTTGCCGTTGCCACCGGAGTTGCCGTTGCCGCCCGAGTTGCCGTTGCCACCCGAGTTGCCGTTGCCGCCGTCGTCGCCACCGGTCGTGGTGCCGCCGTCGGTGGTCGTGCCGCCGTCCGTGGTGGTCCCGCCGTCGGTCGTGGTGCCTCCGTCGGTCGTGGTGCCACCGTCCGTGGTGGTCCCGCCGTCGGTCGTGGTGCCACCGTCGGTCGTGGTACCGCCGTCGGTCGTGGTGCCACCGTCGGTGGTCGTGCCGCCGTCCGTCGTGGTGCCACCGTCGGTGGTGGTGCCGCCGTCGATGCCGCCTACGGTCACGCCGACGATGTCGCCACCGTCCGTCGTGCCACCGTCGGTGGTGCCGCCGTCGCTCGTGCCACCGTCGGCGTCGCCCTCGGTGCTGACACCGATCTGGATGGGGCCCGCCTGGACATCGAGGTCCAGGGCGGAAGCCGCGCCCGCCGCGGTGAGCGACGCACCGGCCGCGATCACGGCGCCGGCGGCTATCCGCGCGACCCGGATCCGCGTCTTCTTCGTCATGTGGTTGCTACCCCCAGTAGCTGATCGTCAATGAGGCGCGTGTGGGGCTTGCCGTGATCGACGGAGGCAGCTGGGTGACGACGTGCGCGTCAACTCGATCCCCCGGTTCACATGCGCCCCTCAAGTACGCATGCCGCGCTTCACCCTTCCGATTTTTCAAAGCAACGTCAAGGCCGTTGCGCGCGCAATGTCCAGTGGGAGGGCGTTTGCCGGGAGTTGAAGCCTGTGAGTGTGATGTAAAACCCAGACATAAGACAACTGCCGCCCCTGGGGCGGCAGTTGTCATGTCGATAAAGTTACTTCTCCTGCTGCTTGCGCCAGCGAATGCCGGCCTCCAGGAACCCGTCGATCTCGCCGTTGAAGACGGCCTCCGGGTTGCCCACCTCGTGCTCGGTGCGCAGGTCCTTGACCATCTGGTAGGGGTGCAGCACGTACGAACGCATCTGGTTGCCCCAGGAGTTGCCGCCGTCGCCCTTGAGGGCGTCCATCTTGGCCTGCTCCTCCTGCCGGCGCCGCTCCAGCAGCTTGGCCTGGAGGACGTTCATCGCGGTGGCCTTGTTCTGGATCTGCGACCGCTCGTTCTGGCAGGAGACCACGATGCCGGTCGGGAGGTGCGTGATGCGGACCGCGGAGTCGGTCGTGTTGACGCCCTGGCCGCCCGGACCGGAGGACCGGTAGACGTCGATGCGCAGGTCGGACTCGTCGATCTCGACGTGGTCGGACTGCTCGACGACGGGAAGCACCTCCACACCCGCGAACGAGGTCTGGCGGCGGCCCTGGTTGTCGAAGGGCGAGATGCGCACGAGGCGGTGCGTGCCCTGCTCGACGGAGAGGGTGCCGTAGGCGTACGGCGCCTGCACGGAGAAGGTGGTCGACTTGATGCCGGCCTCCTCCGCGTACGACGTCTCGATGAGCTCGGTCTTGTAGCCGCGCTGCTCGGCCCAGCGCAGGTACATGCGCTGGAGCTTCTCGGCGAAGTCGGCGGCGTCGACGCCACCGGCCTCGGCGCGGATGTTGACGAGCGCCTCGCGGGAGTCGTACTCACCGCTCAGCAGCGTCCGGACCTCCATCTCGTCCAGCGCCCTGCGCACCGACACCAGCTCGGACTCGGCCTCGGCGCGGGTGTCCGGGTCGTCCTCCTCCTCGGCCATCTCGAAGAGGACCGAGAGGTCGTCGATCCGGCCGCGCAGCGTCTCCGCCTTCCTGACCTCGGCCTGGAGGTGGGAGAGCTTGCTGGTGACCTTCTGCGCCTCCTCCGGGTTGTCCCACAGGGACGGCGCGGCCGCCTGCTCCTCGAGCACGGCGATGTCTGCCCTCAGCCGGTCGAGGTCCAGGACGGCCTCGATCGACTCCATGGTCGAGGAGAGGGACTTCAGCTCTTCGGATACATCGACGACTGCCACGCCTCCAGCGTAACGGCTGCGGCAAGCGTCCCGGCCCGCCGCTCGGCACAACCGGGGCGGACGGCCGCCCGCGGGCGCGGTCCGCGGGCCCGGAGCCCTTGGCGGCTCAGGGCGCCGAGGTGCTGTGGGCGGGCCGCGGTGCCCCGTCGTCCCCGTCGGCGGAGGCCCACCACGCGCCCACGCCCACGGCGGCCGCCAGGACCGCTCCGGCCACGCCCAGGGTGATCCGGCGCCGCCGTACCGCGGCCTTGTGCCGGGCCGAGCCCGGCCGGGGCGCACCGGTGGCCCGCGGAGCGCGGGCGGTGCCGTGGGCTCCCCCCGCCAGCTCGTCCGGGGCGGGCACCCGCATCGACGTGTGCGTGTCCCGGTTGGAGTCCGGCCTGGCCCCGGGCACGAGCGACACCGCGCCCCGCCGCCGTACCGGTGCCTCCCCGGCGGGCGACGCCGGCGCGGGCTCCTCCTCCGGGTCCTCGGACAGGTCGGGCTCGTCGACGTCCAGCGGCGGCATCCCGGCCAGTATCGGCAGCTGCTCCCGCAGCCGCGCCGCCAGCTCCGAGGCGCGCAGCCGGGAGGCGGGCGCCTTGGCCAGGCACTGCACGAGCAGCTGCCACAGCTCCTCGGGGATGCCGGGCAGCGGTACGACGGTCTCGGTGACGTGCCGGCGCAGGACCGCGCCGGGGTGGCCGCCGCCGAAGGGCGTGAAGCCGGCCAGCAGCTCGTACAGGACGGTGGCCAGCGCGTAGATGTCCACGGCGGCCCGCGGTGGCAGGCCCTCGACGATCTCCGGGGCCAGGTAGTCCGGGGTGCCGATGATCTTCGTGGCCCGCGTCCGCTTGGGCGAGTCGATCAGCTTGGCGACTCCGAAGTCGGTGAGCAGGGCCGGGTGGGCGCCGCCGGGGCCGAGCGGGCCCTGCATGTCCAGCAGCACGTTCTCCGGCTTGACGTCCCGGTGGACGACGCCGGCCGCGTGGGCGGCCGCCAGCGCGTCGGCGACGTCGGCGGCGATCGCCACGGCCGCCTCGGGGGCGAGGCGCCGCTCGCGTTCGAGGCGGGTGCGCAGGTCGGTGCCCCGGACCAGGTCCATGACGAGCGCCAGATCGTTGCCGTCGACCACCAGGTCCCGCACGGTGACGATGTGCGGGTGCTCGAGACCGAGCAGCGCGGTGCGTTCCTGCACGAAGCGTCCGACGAGCTCCTGGTCGGAGGCGAGGTCCTCACGCAGCAGCTTGACCGCGACGGGACCCTCCGGCCCCTCGCCCAGCCACACCGTGCCGGCGCTGCCCCGCCCCAGGATCTGGTTCGCGGTGTACCGGCTGCCGATCTTCCGTGCCAAGACTGCTCCTACCGACGCGTGTTGCCGATAAAACTACGCGTCGGACGAGCCAACCTTCACCGCGGAGACGGAAATCACCCGCCAGATGTCGACAAATCCCTAAACCAGCGATCGTTTTCCGGTGCTTCGCCCGGTCAGTTTCCGCCGCCGGATTTGCCCAGCTCCTTGGCCCAGTGGCCCACCTTGCCGGCCCAGTCGCTCAGCTGGTCCCAGTAGCCCTTGCCGGTGCCGATCCAGTCCTGAAGCGGGGTCAGCTCCCAGACCAGCCAGCTCGCCACGATCAGGATGACGATCGTGAACAGGCAGCCCTTGAGACAGCCGAGCCCGGGGATCTTCGTCGGGTTGGCGCTGCGCTGCCGGGGTGCCCGCGGCTCGCGCGCGGGCCGCTGCGGCTCCGGGGCGGGCGGCGCGTACCGCTGCGGCTGCTGCGGCGGGGCGTACTGCTGGGGCTGCTGGGGGTAGCCGTACCCGGCGTGCGGCTGCTGCCGGCCGCGCGGCTGGGGCTGCTGCGGGCGGCCCTGCGGGGCCTGCCGGGGCTGCTGCTGGGGCCGGGCGACCTGCCGCTGGGGGCGGCGGCGCAGCGGGTCCTCGTTCGGGTCGAGGTACTGGATCTGGGTCTGCTCGTTGCGGTCGCGGGCGGCACGCAGCTGGGTCTGCCACGGGTGCGGCTGGTCCGGCTGCCCGCCGGGCGCGCCCTGCGGCATGGGCGGCAGGACGGCCGTCGGGTCCGCCGCGCCGGTGTGCGGCAGGACGGCGGTGGGGTCGGCGGCGCCGGCCGGGCCGCCGGTGTGCGGCAGGACGCTGGTCGCGCCGTTGGGGTCGTACGCCCCCTGCGGTGCGTTGGTGGGCAGCACCTGGGTGGGGTCGGCGGCACCGGGCACCCCGGGGACGGCGGCCGGGGACGGGTCGGGGGCGAGCAGGGCGCCGACGCCCTCGGCGGCGGCGATCTGGGCGGCGTTGGCGTGCACGCCGATGCCCTCGGCGACGACCCGCAGACCGCGCGCGAGGTTCTCGGCGCTCGGCCGCTCCTCGGGGCTCTTGCGCAGGCAGCGCTCTATGACCGTCCACAGCGGGTCCGGGACGGTGGACGGGCGGCGCGGCTCGGCGCTCAGGTGCTGGTGCAGGACTTCGAGCGCGCTGCCGCCGGAGAACGGCGGACGGCCGGTGACCAGCTCGTACAGCAGGATGCCGGCGCCGTAGACGTCGACGGCGGAGGTCTGCGGGCGGCCCTCGGCGGACTCCGGGGCGACGTACGCGGGCGTGCCGACGAACTCGTGGGTGCGGGTCAGGCCCGGGGAGTCGGCGAGGCGGGCGATGCCGAAGTCGGTCAGCATCGGGTGCATCTGGCCCTGCACCTGCTGGAGCAGCACGTTGGCCGGCTTCAGGTCGCGGTGGACCACGCCGTCGGCGTGGCTCGCGGCGAGCGCGTCGGCGATCTGGGCGGTCATCAGCGCGGCGGCGACCGGCGTGAAGGGGCCGTTCTCGCGCAGGTAGCGGTGCAGGTCGGGGCCGTCGACGAGGTCCATGACCAGCGCCAGCAGATCACCCTCGACGACCAGGTCACGGACCCGGACGATGTTCGGGTGGGTGAGGCGGAGCAGGACGGAACGCTCGCGCAGGAAGCGCATCACGATGTCCGGGTCGCTCGCCAGCTCCTCCTTGAGGACCTTGATCGCGACCGTTTCCCCGGGCTGGCCCGCCACGGCCGCCTCGGCGCCCGCGGTCTCGCGCTGGCGGGCACGCCAGACGGTGCCTGTGGCGCCGCGTCCGAGCGGCTCCTCAAGCAGGTACTTGCTGCCGACTGGCCGCACGTCACGCGCTCCCTGCTGCTTGCTGATGCTTGCTTTCCTGCATACCGGTGTTCCGACCCACTGTAGTGCCGCACCTCAGGGCACTACGTATGCGTTCCCGAGCATGTTCGAAGGAAAGACGCTCCTCCTGGTCTCCTGGTTGCCGGGTGGTGAACGTGACCGATCTCAACTGATCGCGCGTGCGTCACTGGTCAGGCACTTTTGGGGGCAGAGCCGACCAATCAAGATCACTTGTCACCGGGTGCCGGGCGCGCTGTCGGTGGCAGGTGCGAGGATGCCTCCCAGTACTGGCCGACGTGCTCGTGTGGGGTGGGGGGAAGTCCGCGCCCGCGCAGACCCGCGCAGAAGGGACCGCTGACGCCGATGCAGATCCGGCTGACCGTCGTAGACCCGCTGGGCCCCGCCCCGCAG
This sequence comes from Streptomyces sp. NPDC015139, assembly GCF_043079785.1. Taxonomy (NCBI): domain Bacteria; kingdom Bacillati; phylum Actinomycetota; class Actinomycetes; order Kitasatosporales; family Streptomycetaceae; genus Streptomyces; species Streptomyces sp. NPDC015139. The sequence continues at coordinate 421,041 of NZ_JBIBUW010000007.1, forward strand.
CGGGGCCGCGCCGCGAGCCGCGACGTGCTGGTCACGGCGCCCACGGGCACGGACCTGGCCGCGGTCGCGTCGGCACTGGCCGCGGCGGTCACCGGCGAGGGCGGCACCGGCCGTGACACCTCCGGCTCCCCCGTCGTCCTCTACGCCGGCACCGAGCGCCTCGACCCGCGCCGCTGCACCCTCGGCGAGCCCCCGCTGGTCGACGGCGCCGTGCTGGCCCTCGGCGGACCCGCGGCGGCCGAGCCGCACCCCGAGCTGGACGACGCGCCGACCCAGCTGCACGTGGTCGCCGGCCCGGACGCGGGCGGGGTCCATCTGCTGCACGGCGGCCGGATCACCGTCGGCCGCTCCGCCGAGGCCGACGTCCCGCTCGACGATCCCGACGTCTCCCGGCTGCACTGCGCGGTCACCGTCGGCGCCGACGGCCGTGTGTCGGTGGCCGACCTGGACTCCACGAACGGCACGGTCCTGGACGGCACCCGCGTGACCGGCCGGCCGGTTCGTTTCCCCGCCGGAGCGCTGCTGAAGATCGGTGAGTCCGCGCTGCGGGTCACTCCGTCCGGGGGGCCGGGGGCACGGGTCGGCACGGTGGCCGACGGCGACGGGTGCGTACGGGTCACCCCGGCGGGCGGCACCGATGCGGGTCCGGGTGCGTCCACCGGCGCGGGGGCGTCCGCGGGGGGCCGGCTTCCGGCCGGGTCCGCCGGCCCGCCGCCCTCGCGGGACCCCGCGGCGGGCGCGGGTGGCGTCGCCGGCGGGCACGCCCGCGGTTCCGTGGGCCGCGACGCCTCCGGTGCGGAAGCCCGGGAGCATCGGCGCGGGGAGCCCCCGGTGGTGCCGGGGCAGGCCGGCGCGCCGAGCATCGAGCGGCGCACCCCCGTCACGGGTTCCGGTGGGGACACGCACGCGGGGCGTTTCGGCGTCGCCGGGCCGGCCGTGCCCCCGGCGGGACGCGTCGGCACACCTCCCGGAAACGGCGACGGGGCGCGGCGGCGCGGGCTCGGCGCGTGGGCGCGGCGGCTCGCCGGCGGGCGGGCGGAGCAGCAGGCGGCCCCGGAGGCGGACGGCCGTCCGGCGGTCCCGGCCGGGGACGAACCGGCGGCCGGTGGGCCGCCGCAGCCGGAGACCTGGCCCGACCCGGCCGCCCTGCTGCTGACCGCGCTGGGCCCGGGGCCCCGGCTGTGGGAACGGGGAGCGGGTCATCCGGAGACGCTGACCGTACGGCTCGGCACCGCCGACCGGAAGGCCCCGGACGGTTCGGGCCTGCTGCCCGCCGTGCCGGTGACGGCGGCGCTGCGCGAGGCGGGCGCACTGGGCCTGGCCGGTCCGCGCCCCCGGCTGTCCGGGCTGGCCCGCGCGGCGCTGGCCCAGATCGCCACGCTGCACTCCCCGGACCTGCTGGAGATCGTGCTGATCAGCGCGGACCGCTCACGTCCTGTGGAGGAGCGCACGGCCGAGTGGTCCTGGCTGGGCTGGCTCCCGCACGTCCGGCCGAACCACGGCCAGGACTGCCGCCTGCTGCTGGCCTACGACCGCGAGCAGGCGGCGGCCCGCACGGAGGAACTGCTGCGCCGCGTCGACGACCACGCGGCGACGGGCCGAAGCGCCGCGCGTCCCGGCCCGGCCCGGCCGGACGGGGGCGAGGCCCCGGCCGGGACCACGCCCGCCCACCCGGCGCTCGGCGGGCCCGGTTCCCTCCCGCACGGCACGCACGCGGGCGGCCCCGGTGACCGTGCGTCCGGGTCCCCCGCCGGTGCCGACGGGACCGGCACGCTGTCTGCGGGCACCGGCGCGGCGTCCGCGAGCCCGGCGCCCGGCACCGTCCCCTCGGCACCCGGCGCCGCGACGGACGGCCCGTCCACATCCCTCCCCGCCGGTGGGGCACAGGACTTCGCGCACCGGGCGGCGCGGCCCGCCGCCGGGGCCGGGCGGCGGCCCTCCTGGGCCAGGGACGACGCCGAGGCCGGCGTCGGCGGTGCCGGTTTCCCGGGGCCGTACACGGTCGTCGTCGTGGACGGCGATCCCGGCGGCTCCGCGCTGCGGGACGATCTCGCGCGGCTGGCCGTGGCCGGACCGCGGGCCGGGATCCACGTGGTGTGCCTCGCCGAGACCGCCCCGGCCTCACCCGCCTCCCCCGTGACGAGCACGTACGAGGCCGCGTGCGCGGTGACACCGACGTTCCGGCACTGCGGTGCCGTGGCACTGCTCAGCGGGGACGTCGCGTCCGCGCTGCATCTGATGCGGGTGGCGCCGAGCGGCCCCGTGGGCACCGGCACGGCAGGCGCCGTGGACGCCGTCTCCGCCGCCTGGGCGGAGCGGTTCGCCCGGGCGCTCGCACCGCTGCGCCCCGACGGCCCGGCCGGTGAGCACCACGCGCGCGTGGCCACGCCGCTGCCGCGGTCCGCGCGGCTGCTGGACGAACTCGGGCTGGCCCGGGCCACCCCGGCCTCGCTGATGGCCCGCTGGGCGGACGCGGCGGACGACACCGAGGCGCTGGGCGGACGGGCCCGGGCGGTGCTCGGCGCCGGTCCGCGCGGCCCGCTCATCGCGGACCTGGTGGCCGACGGACCGCATCTGCTGATCGAGGGGCCGGCCGGCAGCGGCCGTACCGAGCTGCTGCGGACCGTGGTCGCCTCGCTGGCCGCCGCCGAACGGCCCGACCGGCTGGGCGTGGTGCTGATCGACGGCCGGGACGGCGTCGGCTCGGGCACCGGGCGCGACGAAGGACTGCGGATCTGCACCGACGTACCGCACGTCACCACCCACCTCGCCGCCAACGACCCGGTACGGATGCGGGAGTTCGCGCAGTCGCTGAGCGCCGAGCTGAAGCGGCGGTCCGAACTGCTCGGCCGGACCGGCTTCGCGGAGTGGCACGCCGGGCGCGAGGTGTCGGGCCGGATCGTCGCCCAGCGCACGTCCGCCGGCGGCGACATAGAAAGCCCGCCCAGTTCCACCCTGCGGCTGCGCCCGGGCGCGGCGGCACGGCAACGCGCGGAGGCCGCACCGCCGTTGCCCCGGCTCGTGGTCGTCGTCGACGATCTGGACGCGCTGGTCACCCCGCCGCTCGGCTCGCCGGGCCGGCCCGCCGCCGGTTCGGTGATGCGGGCGCTGGAGGCGGTGGCCCGCGAGGGCGAGCGGCTCGGGGTGCACCTGGTCGCGGCGACCGCGACCGGCGGCCGCACGGCCGAGACGGAACCGGCCCGCCGGGCCACGCTGCGGGTCACGCTGGCCGCGGTGAAACCGGGGCCGGACGAGCCGGCGCCGGGACGTGGGCGGCTGGCGTACCCGGACGGGCGGTCCACCGACTTCCAGGGCGGCCGGGTGACGGGCCGTATCCCGCGTACGGCGACCCAGCGGCCCACGGTCGTCCCGCTGGACTGGCAGCGCATGGGGGACCCGCCGACCCGCCGGCCCGTGCGGGAGCTGGGCAACGGCCCCACCGACCTGGCCCTGCTGGCGAGCGCGGTGGAGCGCGCGGCCCGGGAGGTCTCGGCGGTGGAGATGCCCTCGCTGCTGTAGCCCCCTCCCCCCGCGGCGGCCGGTTCCGGCCGGAAACCGGCACGCATGGACGGCCGGTAAGGGGGCACGCATACACCCCCGGTCACGAGCCGGTCACGATGCCGTGCCCGACACCGCAGGCGCTCTTGCCCGCCTTCAGCGGCGCGGCGTACACCGGAGCGCACGGGACAGAGTTCTGATGTTCAGCGACTTCGAACGACGTTCAACGGAGAACGACGAACGGGGAAGTGATGCACAGCAAGAACAGCACCATCCGGACACACCGGGCCGCCACCGCGCTCGCCGCTCTGCTCGCGGGAGCGCTGGCGCTCACCGCCTGCTCCGGCGGTGACGACAAGAAGAAGGACGACGGCGGCGAGAGCGGCGGGGCCACCGGCTCCACCGTCACCCTGCCGAAGCTGGACGGCGCGAACCTGGAGGTCGCCGCCGTCTGGACCGGTACCGAACAGGCGAACTTCAAGAAGGTCCTCGCGGAGTTCGAGAAGCGCACCGGCGCGAAGGTCACGTTCGTGCCCGCGCAGGACCCGATCATCAACTTCCTCGGTTCGAAGATCGCGGGCGGTCAGCCGCCGGACGTGGCGATGCTCCCGCAGCCCGGCGCGATCAAGCAGGCCGTGGAGAAGAAATGGGCCAAGCCCCTCGGGGAGGACGCGCTCAAGGAGTTGCGGAAGAACTACTCACCGGGCTGGCAGGACATCGGCAAGGTCGACGGCAAGCAGTACGGCGTCTACTACAAGGCCGCGAACAAGTCGCTGATCTGGTACAACGCCAAGGCCTTCGACAACGCGGGCGCCAAGGAGCCGAAGACCTGGCAGGACCTGCTGACGGCCGCGCAGGCGGTGTACGACTCCGGTGTCACCCCGTTCTCGGTGGGCGGTGCCGACGGCTGGACGCTGACGGACTGGTTCGAGAACGTCTACCTCTCCCAGGCCGGACCGGAGAAGTACGACCAGCTCGCCCAGCACAAGATCAAGTGGACCGATCCCTCGGTGAAGCAGGCCCTGACCACGCTCGCCCAGATCTGGGGCAAGAAGGACTTCGTGGCGGGCGGTGCCGACGGCGCGCTGCAGACCGAGTTCCCGGCGTCCGTGACGCAGACCTTCACCGGCGGCGACCAGCCGAAGGCCGCGATGGTCTACGAGGGCGACTTCGCGCAGGTCAACATCGGTGACACCAAGGCGAAGGTGGGCACGGACGCGAAGGTGTTCCCGTTCCCGGCGGTGGGCTCGTCCGCGCCGGTGGTCTCCGGCGGTGACGCGGCGGTGATCCTGAAGGACTCCAAGGCGGCGCAGGCACTGGCCACCTTCCTGGCCTCCCCGGACGCGGCGACCATCCAGGCCAAGCTGGGCGGCTACCTCTCGCCGAACAAGAACGTGCCGGACTCGGCGTACCCGAACCCGGTGCAGCAGACGATCGCCAAGGCGCTGATCGCGTCCGGCGACGACTTCCGCTTCGACATGTCCGACCAGGCCCCGCAGGCGTTCGGCGGCACCCCGGGCAAGGGCGAGTGGAAGGACCTGCAGGACTTCCTGAAGAACCCGAAGGACGTGGCGGGCACGCAGGCGAAGCTGGAGAAGGACGCGGCGGCGGCCTACGGGAACGGGAGCTGACCCGGCGATGACGTCGGCAGCGGCGGCCGGGGCCCCACCGGGCCCCGCCGCACCCAAGAGCCGCAAGAGCGTGACCGGCACCCGCAGAACGGTGGCAGCCCTCTTCCTGCTGCCGGCCCTGGTGCTGCTCGGCGCGCTCGTGGTCTACCCGATCGGGTACTCGGTCGTCCGCAGCTTCTACAACGCCTCGGGCGACGGCTTCGCCGGGGTCGACAACTACAAGGCGCTGTTCACGGACGACGGCATCCGCACGGCGCTGAAGAACAACATCATCTGGGTGGTGTTCGCGCCGGCCGTCTCCACCGCGCTTGGTCTGGTCTTCGCGGTGCTGACCGAACGGGTGCGCTGGGGAACGGCGTTCAAGCTGGTCGTCTTCATGCCGATGGCGATCTCCATGCTGGCGGCCGGGATCATCTTCCGGCTGGTGTACGACCAGGACCCGGACAAGGGGGTCGCGAACGCGGTGTGGGTGGGGGTCCACGACACCTTCGCCCCGTCGTCGGCGTTCCCCAAGGCGCACCCGGGCCGCGAGTCGCCGCTGAAGCCCGACCAGGGCGGCTTCGTCACCACGGCCCCCGTGCACACGGGCCGGCCGGTCACGCTTCCGCTGGTCGGCGTCGCCCCCGACCAGATGCCCGACGGCGCGAAGAAGGCGGTGGCCGCCCGGCCCGATCCGGCGAGGATCACCGGGACCACCTGGCAGGACTTCACGCGCGGCAAGGGCGTGGGGAAGCCGGGCGCCCCCGACCCGTCCGAGCTGGGCTACGCCGGCATGCGGATCGAGGCCGTGAAGGACGGCGAGGTCGTGGCCACCGCCGAGGCGGCCGACGACGGCACGTTCACGCTGCCCGCGAAGGCCGACGGGGCGCTGCTGAGGCTCCCGGCGAGCAACTTCAGGGAGCCGTACAACGGTGTCGACTGGCTCGGCCCGGCCCTGGTCACTCCGGCCGTCATCGGGTCGTACGTGTGGATGTGGGCGGGCTTCGCGATGGTGCTGATCGCGGCCGGGCTCGCGGGTGTGCCCCGGGAGCTGCTGGAGGCCGCGCGCGTGGACGGCGCCAACGAGTGGCAGGTGTTCCGCAAGGTCACCGTGCCGCTGCTCGCACCGGTCCTGGCGGTGGTGGTCGTCACGCTGATGATCAACGTGCTCAAGGTGTTCGACCTCGTCTACATCATCGCGCCGGGCTCCTCCCAGGACGACGCGAACGTGCTGGCCCTGGAGCTGTACCGCAAGGGCTTCGCGGAGGGCCAGCCGGGCATCGCGAGCGCGATCGCGGTGTTCCTGCTGCTGCTGGTGATCCCGGTGATGCTGTTCAACATTCGTCGGCTGCGGCGGGAGGTCAGGCGATGACGGCTACCGCGGGGAGCGTGGGAAAGGTGTCGCGGGCGGACACGGCGGTGAAGGGCAGGCAGTCGCTCGGGGCGCGGATCGCCGGGAGGCTGAGCGGCGGGGTCGTCCGGGTGTTCCTGATCCTCGTGGGCCTGTTCTGGCTGGTGCCGACCATCGGTCTGCTGGTCTCCTCGCTGCGCTCACCGGAGGACATGAGCGCGAGCGGCTGGTGGAAGGTGTTCTCCGAGCCGTCCCGGCTCACCGTCGACAGCTACCAGAAGCTGCTGGAGAACGGCGACATCACCGGCTCCCTGGTGAACACCGTGCTGATCACCGTGCCGGCGACCGTCCTGGTCGTCGTGATCGGCTCCCTCGCGGGCTACGCGTTCGCGTGGATGGAGTTCCCGGGCCGGGACTGGTGGTTCCTCGGCGTGGTCAGCCTGCTGGTGGTGCCCGTGCAGGTGGCGCTGATCCCGATCGCCGAACTGTTCGGGAAGATCGGCCTGTTCGGGACGATCCTCGGGGTGATCCTGTTCCACGTCGGCTTCGGTCTGCCGTTCGCGGTGTTCCTGCTGCGGAACTTCTTCGCGGAGATCCCGCGGGAGCTGCTGGAGGCGGCCCGGCTGGACGGCGCCGGTGAACTGCGGCTGTTCGCCAGGGTGGTGATGCCGCTGGGCGGGCCGGCGATCGCGAGTCTCGGCATCTTCCAGTTCCTGTGGGTGTGGAACGACATGCTGGTCGCGCTGGTGTTCACCAAGTCGGGCACGCAGCCGATCACGGTCGCCCTGCAGACGCAGGTACGGCAGTTCGGCAACAACATCGACGTGCTGGCGCCCGGAGCCTTCATCTCGATGGTCATCCCGCTGGCCGTGTTCTTCGCGTTCCAGCGGCAGTTCGTGTCAGGCGTGATGGCGGGCGCGGTCAAGTAGCCGCGCCGGGGCCGCCCGAGCGGTCACGCAACGGCCGTCCGGCGAGGGGCGGGCCTTCGGGCGCCCGCCCCTTCGCGTTCACCTGATGTAGCCCACATGCCGTACGGGCCGTAACCAATTCACTCCATCGGCCGTTCCCGGGCAGAACGCCCGCGCAGACCGACCCATGGATGTCCAGTGCCCAGGTTCAGTGTCATCGTCCCCGCGTACAAGGTCCAGGCGTACCTGTCCGAGTGCCTGGACTCGGTGCTCTCGCAGTCGTATCCGGATCTCGAAGTGATCGCCGTGGACGACTGCTCGCCCGACGCCTGCGGCGCGATCATCGACGAGTACGCGGCCCGGGACACGCGGCTGAAGCCGGTACACCTCGCCGAGAACCAGGGCCTCGGCCGCGCCCGGAACGCGGGCATGGCCGAGGCGAGCGGCGACTACCTGGTCTTCCTGGACAGCGACGACACGCTCACCCCGGACGCGCTGCGGGCGGTGGCCGACCGGATCAAGGAGGCCGGGGAGCCGGACCTCCTGGTCTACGACTACGCGCGCACGTACTGGGACGGCCGGACGGTCCGCAACCAGCTGTCCGCGCAGCTCACCGAGGAGGGCCCGGCGCCGTTTCCCCTGGAGGACCGGCCGGGGCTGCTCCGGGTGCTGATGGTGGCCTGGAACAAGGCCTACCGGCGGGAGTTCGTCGAGGCGCACGGCTTCGCGTTCCCGCCGGGCTACTACGAGGACACCCCCTGGACCTTCCCGGTGCTGATGACGGCGGAGTCGATCGCCACCCTGGACCGGGTGTGCGTGCACTACCGGCAGCGCAGACAGGGCAACATCCTGGGCACCACCAGCCGCAAGCACTTCGACCTCTTCGAGCAGTACGACCGGGTGTTCGCGTTCGTCGCCGAGCGTCCCGAGCTCGCCCGCTGGCGGCCCGAGCTGTTCCGCCGGATGGTCGACCACTACGCCGTGGTGTTCACCAAGCGGGGCAGGCTGCCGCGCGGCAGCCACGGCGACTTCCTGCGCCGGGCCCGCGCCCACTACCTCCGCTACCGGGTGCCGGGCCCGCGGGGCGGGCTGCGCCACACCCTCGTCCGCCACGGCCTGCACCGCACGTTCCGTGTGCTCCGGCTGGCCGCGGCGGTCCGCCGCCGTGCGGGGAAGGCGGCCGTGAAACAGGCCCGCGCCCTGCGGGGCCGCGCGCTGCGGCTGCACTACCGCGTCCAGCTGCGGCTGCCGCTGCGCGCCGACCGGGCGGTGTTCACCGCGGCCTTCGGGCTCGGTGACCCCGGTGCGCTGGAGGAGGCGTTCCGGACGTACGCGCCGCACGTCCGCACGGCGTGGATCGGCCACCCGGAGCAGCAGCAGGCGGTGCCGCCCGGGCCGCGCCGGCTGCGCCCGGGCTCGGCGGCCTGCTGGACGGCGCTGGCCCGCTCCAAGTACCTGGTGCACGACACCGGTCTCGACCGCGGGCTGCGCAAGCGCCGCGGCCAGGTCGTCGTCCAGACCCGGCGAGGCACCCCCCTCAAGCACATGGGCCTGGACCTGCGGGAGCGCCCGGCGGCGGCCCGCGACACCGACTTCCGGGACCTGCTGCGGGAGGTCGACCGGTGGGACCACGTCCTGTCCGGCAACCGGCACTCCACCCTGACCTGGGAGCGGGTCTTCCCGGGCCGCTACACCACTCTGGAGCACGGCGCCCCGCGCAACGACGTCCTTCAGCGGGCCACGACGGCGGACGTGACCCGGCTGCGCGAGTCGCTCGGCGTCCCCGAGGGCGCGGTCGCCATCCTGTACGCGCCGACGTTCCGCGACCACCACCGCACCCAGCGCCCGCCCCTGGACCTGGAGCGGATCCTGCGCCGGCTGGGCCCGCGCTTCGTGGTCCTCGCCCGCCCCCATCCGGCGCACGGCGGTTCCCTCGGCACGGGCAGCCGGATCATCGACGTCGGCGGCCACCCGGACGTGGCGTCCCTGTGCCTCGCCTCGGACGCGCTGCTGACCGACTACTCGTCGATCATGTTCGACTACGCCAACCTGGACCGGCCGATCGTGGTGCACACCGCGGACCTGGAAACGTACGAGGCCGTCCGCGGCACCTACTTCGACCTGCACGGATGCCCGCCGGGCGCGGTGGCGCGCACCGAGGACGAGCTGATCGACATCTTCGCGACCGGCCACTGGCGCGGTTCGCGCTCGGCCCAGCTGCGGGCGGCGTTCCGGGAGCGGTTCTGCCCGTACGACGACGGACGCGCCGCCGAGCGGGTCGTCCGGCGGGTGGTGCTGGGCGAGACGGAGCTGCCACCGGTGATTCCGCTCGCGGAGCGGAAGCCGGTGCCGTCGGCCTGCGCACGCAGCCCCCTGGCCACCGTGCCGCAACCTTCCGCTCCCGCTCCCGTCACCGAGAGCCACTGAACACCGTTGGTCCTTCCGGGAGTTCCCATGCCCCTCGGCTCGACACGGCCCCGACCGAGCCGGCCGTCCACCTGGCGTCCGGCGGGACGGCCCGGCCGCGTCCGCAAGACGACAGAAAGAACAGAATGCCCCGCTTCAGCATCATCGTCCCGTCCCACGGGGTCGCCGGCCGGCTGTCCGAGGCGCTGGACTCGGTTCTCGGCCAGTCCTTCGGCGACCTCCAGCTGATCCCGGTCTGCGACGCGCCCGACGCCCCCGCCGCGGAGGTGGCCGCCGAGTACGCCGGCCGGGACTCCCGGGTGACCCCGGTGCACTCGCCGCCGTCCGCCGGCCTGAGCGGGGCGCGCAACGCGGGGATGCGTGCGGCCACCGGCGCCTACGTGCTGTTCCTCGACGGTGACGACCTGCTGCTGCCGGGCGCGCTGGAGGCCGTCGACGCGCGTCTGACCGAGGCCGGCGGGGTGGACGTGCTGTACGTCGAGCACGAGCGGACCCCGTGGTGGGAGGGCGAGCCGACGAACCCGGCCGCCCCGCTGCTCGCCAAGGCCCCGAAGGGCGCCTTCGCCCCCGCCGAGCTGCCCGATCTGACCGGCGTCCAGCTGCCGGCGTGGAGCGCCGTCCACCGTCGCGGCTTCCTCACCGCGCACGAACTCGTCTTCCCCGAGAGCCACTTCACCGATCTCGGCTGGGGCGGCCTGACCACGGTCGCCGCCGGGCGGATCGCGGTGCTGCGCCGGGTCGTCGTACGGCACCGGCTGCGCCGGCAGGGCAGCCGGCTCAATCTGCCCGGACCGCACCAGCACGCCCTGCTCGACCAGGTGGACCTGGTGCTGACGCGGGCGGCAGAACGCGCCCTGCCCGCCGAGCGGACCGGGCCGCTGTTCGAGCAGCTGTTCGCGGTGGTGCTGAAGACGGCGTCCCGTCCGGAGCGGCTGACCTCCGGGCACCGGGCGTTCTTCCGCCGGGCGGGCCGCCTCTACCGGCGGCACCGGCCGGCCGGTTACCGCGCGCCGGGCGGCAGCCTGGGCGTCCAGCACCGGCTGCTGGCGACGGGCGCCTACACCGCCTTCCGCGCCCTGCGCGGCGCCAACCGGACGGCCGCCCGCTCTGCCGAACGCCTGCCCCGCCCGCGCATGCTGCGCACCCGGCTGCGCTACGCCCGTGAGCTGCGCCGCCCGCTGGACCCCGGCCTCGCCGTGTACTGCGCCTACTGGGGCCGCGGCTACGCCTGCAATCCGGCCGCCATCCACGCCAAGGCCCGCGAACTCGCCCCGCACATCCGCTCGGTGTTCCTGGTCGAGGCGGGTCAGGAGCACGCCGTACCGAAGGACGTCGAGTACGCGGTGATCGGCTCCCACCGCTCCTGGGAGGTGCTGGCCCGGGCGAAGTACCTGGTCAACAACGCCAACTTCGCCGAGGGGGTCGTCAAGCGGCCCGGCAGCGTGCATCTGCAGACGCAGCACGGCACCCCGCTGAAGAAGATGGGCGTGGACCAGTCGACGTACCCGGTGGTGGCCGCGCAGTCCGGCAGTTTCACCAAGCTGCTCGGCCGGGTCGACCGCTGGGACTTCAACCTGTCGTCCAACCGGCACTCCACCCGGATGTGGGAGCGCGCCTACCCCGGCGGCTACGAGCAGCTGGAGTACGGCTACCCGCGCAACGACGTGTACTGCACGGCGACCGCCGAGGACGTGATCCGGATCCGGAAGGAACTGGGGATCCCGGAGGGCAGGACGGCGGTGCTGTACGCGCCGACCCACCGCGACCACCACACCGGTTTCGAGACCGGGCTGGACCTGGAGGCGTTCTGCGAGGCGGCCGGCGAGGACGTGGTGGTGCTGCTGCGCGCCCACTACTTCTACGACGGCGGCCGCACCCGGAACTCGGACCGGATCATCGACGTCACCGCGCACCGCTCCTCGGAGGACGTGTGCCTGGCCGCCGACGCGCTGGTCACCGACTACTCGTCGATCATGTTCGACTACGCCAACCTGGACCGGCCGATCGTCGTGTACGCCGACGACTGGGACGTCTACCGGGAGACCCGGGGCGTCTACTTCGACCTGATGGCCGAGCCGCCGGGACCGGTCGCTCGCACGCCCGGGGAACTGGCCGCCGTCTTCCGCGACGGTGCGTACGCGGGCCCGGAGTCCACGGCTCTGCGGGCCGCGTTCCGGGAGCGGTTCTGCGAGTTCGACGACGGGCGCGCCGCGGAGCGGGTCGTCAGACGGGTGCTGCTCGGCGAGCCGCCCGAGGCGCTCCCCGCCGTGATCCCGCTCGCGGAACGCGTCCCCGCGCCCGCCGCCGCGACCCTCGTGAGGAGCTGACCCCCGTGCCCCGCTTCAGTGTGATCGTGCCCTGTTTCAAGGTGCAGGGCTTCCTGCGCGAGTGCCTGGACTCGGTGCTGACGCAGTCCTTCGGCGACTTCGAGCTGATCGCCGTGGACGACTGCTCCCCCGACGGCTGCGGCGCGATCCTCGACGAGTACGCCGGGCGGGACCCGCGCGTGAAGGTGCTGCACCTGCCGGAGAACGTGGGCCTCGGCCGGGCCCGCAACGCCGGGATGCCGCACGCCACCGGTGACTACCTGTTCTTCCTCGACAGCGACGACACCCTCACCCCGGGCGCGCTGCGGGCCGCCGCCGACCGGCTGGCGGAGGCCGCCGATCCGGACGTGCTCGTCTTCGACTACGCGCGCACCTACTGGTGGGGCGGCACCCGGCGCAACGTGCTCGCGCACGTCCTCACCGAGGCGGGCGCGGACACGTTCGACGTGGCGCGGTACCCGCAGATCCTCGACCTGCTGATGGTGGTGTGGAACAAGGTCTACCGGCGGGAGTTCGTCGAACGGAACGGCTTCGCGTTCCCGCCGGGCTACTACGAGGACACCCCCTGGACCTTCCCGGTGATGCTCAGCGCCGGGCGGATCGCCGCGCTGGACCGGATCTGTGTGAACTACCGGCAGCGCCGGCAGGGCAACATCCTGTCCACCACCAGCCGCAAGCACTTCGACATCCACGACCAGTACGAGCGGGTCTTCGCCTTCGTCGCCGACCGCCCGGAGCTGGCGCGCTGGCTGCCGTACCTGCACCGCAAGATGGGCGAGCACTGCCTGGACATCCTGGCCAAGCCGGACCGGCTGCCGCCCGCCGACAAGGCCGAGTTCTTCCGGCGCACGGCGCGGATGTTCCACGCGCACCGGCCCGAGGGCGCCCGGGTGGACGGCGAGGTGGCCGTGCTGGAGGGCTCCTGGACGGCGTACCGGCTCCGGCGGCAGGCGTCGCGGGCCGGGCGGGAGACGGCACGGCGGGCGGCTCCGGTCCGCCGGGCGGCCGCCGCGCGGGCCCGCACGGGCTGGGCGTCGCTGCACGCGCGCCGCCCGCTGGACGAGAACCTGGTGGTCTACTCGGCGTCCTCGCACCGGGGCGTGCTCGGCGACCCCGCGGCCGTCCACGACAAGGCCCGGGAGATCGCCCCGCAGCTGCGCGGGGTGTGGGTGGTGCGGGACGCGGACGCCGCCGCACAGCTGCCGCCCGGTGTGGAGCACGTGATCGTGGGCTCCCGGCGCTATCTGGAGGTCACCGCCCGGGCGAAGTTCTTCGTCAACGACGTCAACTGGCCCGGCACCCTGGGCAAGCGGCCCGGCAGCGTGCACATCCACACCCACCAGGGCACCCCGCTCAAGTACATGGGCGCCGACCTGCTGGACAAGCCGGGCGCGCGGCTGGGCTTCGACGTGCCGCAGATGCTGCGGCGGGCCGACCGCTGGGACTACAGCCTGGTCGCCAACCGCCACTCCGAGCTGGTCTGGGAGCGCGCCTACCCCTGCCACTTCACCTCCGTGCGCACCGGCAGCCCGCGCAACGACGTGCTGGTGAACGGGGGGAGCGGTGACTTCCGGCAGCGGCACGGCATTCCGGCGGACCACACGGTCGTGCTGTACGCGCCGACCCGCCGGGACTACCAGCGCGGGGGGCACGTGGACCGGTTCGACCCGGCCGGGTTCGCGGCCGAACTCGGCGCGGGGTACACCCTCGTGGTCCGGCTGCACCCGTCGCTGGCGGGCGGTCCGGCGCGGGGCATGGGGCTGTCGGAGCCGGCCCGGCGCGGGATCCTGATCGACGCGACCGACGAGCCCCGGGTCGAGGACGTCATGTCGGCGGCGGACGTGCTGGTCACCGACTACTCGGCCGTGATGTTCGACTACGCGCACCTGGACCGGCCGATCGTGGTGCACGCCGACGACTGGCCCGCCTACCGTGCGAGCCGGGGCGCGTACTTCGACATCACCGCCGAGGCGCCCGGCCATGTGTCGGGCTCCTTCAGGGAGCTGGTCTGGCTGTTCGCCTCCGGCGCCTGGCGGGACGAGGAGTCGACGCGGCTGCGGACGGAGTTCCGGACCCGGTTCTGCGAGTACGACGACGGCCGGGCCGCCGAGCGGGTGGTACGGACCCTGCTGCTGGGCGAGAGCGTGCCGGAGACCTCGCTCCGGCTGCCGGGTCAGGCCACCGGCCGGGACGCCCTGACCTCGGCGTGAGCGGGGGGTGAGCCCCGACGGGCCGGCCGGAGCGGCCACGGCCGGCCGGCGGGAGCGCCGGCCGGCCGTGGCCGTGCGAGGTCGAGCGTGCGGTCCTACTCGATGACGAGGTCGACCTCGATGTTGCCGCGGGTGGCGTTGGAGTAGGGGCAGACCTGGTGGGCGGTCTCGACCAGCTTGCGGCCGGTCGCCTCGTCCACGGACTCGGGCAGCTCGATGCGCAGGGTCACCTTCAGCCCGAAGCCCTCGCCCTGCTTGCCGATGCCGACCTCGGCGGTCACCGCGGCGTCGCTGACGTCCACCTTCGCCTGGCGGCCGACGAGACCGAGGGCGCTGCCGAAGCAGGCGGCGTAGCCGGCGGCGAAGAGCTGCTCCGGGTTGGTGCCCTCGCCGTTGCCGCCCAGCTCCGCCGGCGGGGCCAGCTTGAGGTCGATCTTGCCGTCGGAGGAGACGGCACGGCCATCGCGGCCGTGGGTGGCGGTGGCGACAGCGGTGTAGAGCGCGTCCATGGAAGACCATCCCTCTCGGTGAAGTGCGTCGCGGCGATCCGTTGGCGGTCCGTCGCGAGTACGAGTAGAGCACACAATTTAGTTGCGCACAACTAAATGGGCCGCAAGAGCTATCCTGGAGGCATGACCGCCTCGCCCACCCCGCAGACCCCCGCCGCCGGCAGCGACTGGCTCCGCCTGGACCGCCAGATCTGCTTCTCCCTGCATGCCGCCTCCCGCGCCTTCAACGGCGTCTACCGCGTGATCCTCAAGGACCTCGGCCTCACCTACCCCCAATACCTCGTGATGCTGGTCCTCTGGGAACACGGCGACCTGCCCGTGAAGAAGCTCGGTGAACATCTGCGGCTCGACTCCGGCACGCTGTCCCCGCTGGTCAAGCGGCTGGAGGGGGCCGGTCTCGTACGCCGCGAGCGCAGCGCGCGGGACGAGCGGTCCGTCCAGGTGCGGCTCACCGAGGAGGGCGGGGCGCTGCGCGAGCGGGCCCTGGAGGTGCCGCGGCGGATCGCGGCGGCGACCGGCTTCGACCTGGCGGAGATCGGCGAGCTGCGCGAACGCCTCGACCGGCTCACCCTCGCGCTGGACGCGGCGGCGTCGGCGGAAGCGGCGGAGGCCCGCTAGCGCGGCGGACGTAGAGCCGTACCGTCACCCCGTCCCGGACGGTCTCCTCGCCGGGCACGAACTCCGTCCGCAGAACGGTGAGTTTGACGCGTTCGGCGGGGTTGCGCGGGGTCCAGCCGCCGGCGAGCAGCGCCTGGTCGGCGACGACCCGGACCCGGTCCAGCCGGGACAGCCTGCGCCGCAGCTCATCGCCTCCGGCCTCACGGCCGTACAGGGTCCCGGACGCGGCGGCGCCCTCCACCAGGGCCACGTCCCGCGTGCCGCGGAACGCCCCCGGGTAGGTGAGGGCCACGTTGCGCGTCTGCACCGGCAGGAACAGCACCGGATCCCCGGGCGCCAACGCGCGGGCGGCAATCCGGGAGACGGCGGCGAGATCGTCTGGGCGCCGACCGGGACTGCGGTCGGCCTCCAGCAGCGGGAGCTGCTGGAGCAGCACGACGGCGACGGCCACCACCCCGGCGACGGCCACCATCGGGACCCGCCCCCGCGAGGCGGCCGGCACCGGCACCAGGTCGCCGTGCGGCGCCGGGTCCGGCGGGGGCACCAGGTCGAACCGCGCCGCCGAGCCGGTCGACGGCACCGACCCGGGAAGCGACACCAGGCCGGACCGACGCCCCGGGTCGAACGGCGGCGTCGGGCGCCGCTCGGCCCACAGCCGTCCCGCGGCCGCGGCCACCCGCTCCGCTCCGCACGCCACCAGCAGGGGGGCGCCGCCGAGGGCGTACAGCACGTAGCGGTCGACGTAGAGCGGGGAGATCTGGGACAGCAGCATCAGCACGCCCGGCGGCACCACCGCCAACGGCAGCGCCACCCCCGCACAGGTGAGCTCGCCCCGCCGTCGCACCAGCCCCGCGAGCCCGAGCAGGGCCAGCCCCAGGCACACCCGGTACACCCCGTCCGCCGGCCCCAGGAACAACCGCAGCAGCCCCTCCGCCGTGTCCGCCGTCGGCCTGCGCAGCCAGGCGACCTGTGCCGCCTGCCCGCGGGACACGAGGACCATCGGCAGCAGCGACAGGACGACCGCGACCGCCGCCCGCCCCCAGCCCCGCCACACGTCCCTCCCGGCCCGGGCGAGCGCCAGCGACACCGCGTGGGCGAGCAGCAGCAGCACCGCGAACTCGTGCAGCCAGCAGGTGACGCCGAGGACGGTGCCGTACGCCCACCACGAGCCCTCGCGGGCGGCCCGGACGAAGAGCAGGGTCGCCCCGGTGGCACCGGCCGCGACCAGGGCGTACGAGCGGCCCTCCTGCGCGTAGTGACCGGCCATCGGGGCGACGGCGTAGAGCAGTCCGGCCCACAGTCCGACGCGCGGCCGGACCAGCCGGGTGCCGAGCGCGGCCACCAGAGCCGCCGTCACCGCCGCCGCGCACACCGACGGGAGCCGCAGCACGACCTCGCCGGGATGGACGGCGAGGACGGCGTGCATCACGAGGTAGTACAGGCCGTGCACCGCGTCGACGTCGTGCAGCAGCCGCCAGATCTGCGGCACCGTCCGGCGCCCGACCTGGAAGGTGACCGCCTCGTCGCGCCACATGCCGCCCCGGTCGAGCCCCCACAGCCCGATCGCCAGTATCACCAGCGCGGGCACACCCACGGACAGCGCACGGCGGGCCCGCGCGCCGGGCATCCGGCACGACACGTACGCCGAGGCCGGGTCCGGAGCACCGATCGGCGGCTGCGTCGTTGCACCCGTAGGGGCGGCAGCCGTCGCTCCAGCCGCCCGGCGTGACTGCTGTTTCACAGGAAGCCCGAGGTTCACCACGGCCCGATCTTTTGCGATTAGCCAACCTTTGCCGCGCATTGACGGCGTATCGGCATGGATACACCATCCGTACCGCTTAGGCTCCCATGTGATGAACCGCCTCCGTGTCACCCCCGGCCCGGTCCTCGCCCTCACCTCCCTCTGGCTCGCCGGCCGCGCGCTGATGCTGTGGCTGCTCGTCCACGACAGCTCCCCGCTGCTCGGCGGCGGTTCGGTGGCCCGTGAGGTGCGGCGGCTGTACTTCCACTGGTACGGCGTCCTCGCGCACGGTTCCTTCCCGGCGCACGACACGCTGTGGCAGTACCCGCCGGGCGCCGGACCGGTCCTGCTGGCGCCGGGCCTGCTCCCGGGGCTGACGTACTTCCAGGCCTTCGTGACGCTGACCCTGGCCGCGGACGCGCTGATCGCGGCGGCCCTGCTCCGCGCGGGCACCCGGCCCGGGCGCAGCCTGCGCGGCGCCGCCCTGTGGGCGGGCGGTCTGCCGCTGCTGCTGCACGTCCCGCTCGCCCGGTACGACATCGAGGTCACCGCCCTCGCCGTGCTCTGCCTGCTGACGGTCGCGCGCTCCCCGCGCGCGGGCGGCGTGTTCGGCGCGCTGGGCGGGCTGGTGAAGGTGTGGCCGGCGCTCGCGCTGCTCGGCACGCCCCCCGGACGGGTGACCCGCACGGCGTGGACGTGGGCGGCGACGGCCGGGACCGCCGCCCTCGGACTGCTGGCCCTGTCGTTCAACGACCCGTTCTCCTTCGTGCGGGAGCAGGGCGGCCGCGGGGTGCAGATCGAGTCGCTCGGCGGGACCGCCCTCAACCTCGCGCGGCACGCCGGCTGGCCCGGCCGGCACCGCTACCAGTACGGCGCGGTCGAGCTGATCGGCCCGCACGTGGACGCCGTCGCGGCCGCCTCCCTCGCGCTCACGGCGGCCGCCTTCGGGCTGCTGGTGCTGTGGCGGGTGCGGGCGCGCCGCTGGACCGAGGCGACACCGTTCGACGCGGCGCTGAGCGCGGTGCTGCTGTTCACCGTCACCAGCCGGGTCATCAGCCCGCAGTACATGATCTGGCTGCTCGGGCTCGCGGCCGTGTGCCTGACCTCGCGGCACACCAGCCAGCGCCCGGCGGCGGTGCTGATCCTCGCGGCGTCGGCGCTGAGCACGGTGGCGTTCCCGATGTGCTACCAGGACGTGGTCGACGGCACCTGGACCGGTTGTCTGCTGATGCTGGCCCGCAACGCGCTGCTGGCGGCCGCGGCGGTGCTGTCCTTCGTGCGGCTGTGGCGTGCCGCGAGACCGCCGGCCGTGAAGAAGCTGCCGCTGATGGAACCCCGGCCCGGTTCCGACCGTCTTCCGGACCGAGCACTAACTGTCTCCTAACCGGGTATTACTGAACATTTCTACGCTCCCGGCCCGTGGACCTCATGCCTTCAGACTCGTCAGACCAGCACGCGGCGCCTCAAGTCGCCGTCGTCGTCATCGGCTACAACGACCGCGCCCACGTGGGCGATGCGGTGCGTTCGGCCCTCGACCAGGGCAGCGCGGTCGCCGAGGTGATCGCCGTGGACGACCGCTCCACCGACGGCAGCGCCGACCTGCTCGGCCGGCTGGCCGCCGGCGAGCCCCGGCTGCGGGTGGTGCGCCGGGAGGTGAACAGCGGCGGCTGCGGCAGCCCCCGCAACACCGGGATCGACGCGGTGACGGCGCCGTACGTCATGTTCCTGGACAGCGACGACGTCCTGCCGCCGGGCGCGGTGGGCGCGCTGCTGGCCGCGGTGACCGCGGCGAAGGCCGAGGTGGCGAGCGGCCTGTGCGTGCGCCAGGAGCTGCCGTCGGGCCGCGAACAGCCGTGGCAGCCGTCGCTCTACACGGCGCCCGCCGTCCTCGCGCGCCCCTCCCAGCGCCCGCGCCTGGTCCACGACACGCTGTGCGTCAACAAGCTGTACCGCACCGACTTCCTGCGCGGGCACGGCATCCGCTTCCCCGAAGGCCGTTTCCTGTACGAGGACTTCGTCTTCACCGCGCGCGTCCTGGCCGCCGGCCCACGCGTCGCGCTCGTACCGGACCCGGTGTACGTGTGGCACGTGCGCCGGTCGGCCGAGCGGCTGTCGCTCTCCCTGGACCGGGAGCACATCGACAACTGGAAGGCGCGCGTCGAGGCCTGCGCGCTGGCGTACGACATCCTGCTGGGCGCCGGGCAGAAGGAGCTGGCGCGGGCGGCGCGGGCCAAGTTCCTCGACCACGACGTGCGCATGTACGTGCGCGAACTGGGGTTGCGCGACGCGGACTACCGGCGCGCGTGGTGGACGCACACCCGTGAGTACCTCGCGCGCTACGACGCCGACGACTGGGAGCGGAACCCCGCCGCTCCCGGCCCGCTGCTGGCCCGGGTCGTCCTGGCGTCGCCCGAGCCGCGCGACCTGCCCCGGCTGCGCGAACTCGCCGCCCGTCCGGCGCGGCTGCTCCCGCCCTGCGCCCGCGACGCCGACGGCGCCCCCGTCTGGTCCGCGGACCTCCCCGAGGTCACCCTCACTCCCCTGCTCACCCGTCCCGTTCGCCTGCTGCCGCTGGCGGTGGACGCGGAACTGCGCCCTCGCGCGCGTGCCTCGCTCCTGCGTCTGCGGCTGCACGAGCTGTACGGGAGGGTGGCCGGGGCGGGCCCGCGCGAGGTGGACGTGCGCTGGCAGTCCCGGGAGGACGACCGGACGGCCGGGGGGACGACGGCGGCGCTCGCGCCGGCCGGCTCCGGCACCTGGTCGGCGGTGGTGCCGGTCGACCTGGCCGGGCTCGGCGCGGGCGTCTGGGACCTGCGGCTGACCCTCCGGTTCGCGGACGGCGGGCGGCGGGAGGTCACGGCGCACGCGTCCGCGGGCGCCGGCCGGCTGCGCCGGCGCGCCGTCCCGAACGCCCGGCACGGGGTGCTCCTGGTGCAGCCGTACGCGACCCACTCCGGCGCGCTGGCCCTGCGCGTGGCCGCGGGACCGCGCGGAGTCGCCGAGGTGGCCCGCGGCCGGCTGCGCCGCCTGCTTCACTGAGAGACCCCGGCTGCCTGTCCGACACCGGGGACCGAGACGACCGGGACCGGGACGACCGGGACCAGGACGAGGGGACGGCCGCAATGACCTGGCTGATCACCGGCGGCGCCGGCTACATCGGGGCGCACGTCGTTCGGGCGATGGCCGAGGCGGGTGAGCGCACGGTCGTGTACGACGACCTGTCCACGGGCGTGGCCGCGCGCGTACCGGCCGAGGTGCCCCTGGTCGAGGGTTCGACCCTGGACGCGGGGCTCGTGGCCCGCACGCTCGCCGAGCACCGGATCACCGGGGTGGTCCACCTGGCGGCGAAGAAGCAGGTCGGCGAGTCGGTGGACCTCCCGCTGCACTACTACCGCGAGAACGTCGAGGGCCTGCGGGTGCTGCTGGAGGCGGTGAGGGCGGCGGAGGTGCCGTCCTTCCTCTTCTCCTCCTCGGCGGCCGTCTACGGCATGCCGGACGTGGACCTGGTGACGGAGGAGACCCCCTGCCACCCGATGTCCCCCTACGGCGAGACGAAGCTGGCCGGCGAATGGCTGGTCCGCGCCACGGGCCGGGCGACGGGGCTGGCCACCGCGTCGCTGCGCTACTTCAACGTGGCGGGCGCGGCGACCCCCGAACTCGCCGACACCGGCGTGTTCAACCTGATCCCGATGGTCTTCGAGAAGCTCACCGAGGGCGCGCCGCCGCGGATCTTCGGCGACGACTACCCGACGCCGGACGGCACCTGCGTGCGCGACTACATCCATGTGGTGGACCTGGCGGAGGCCCATGTCGCCGTCGCCCGTGCGCTGGGGTCCGCCCCCGGCACCGGCCTGACCCTGAACATCGGCCGCGGGGAGGGCGTCTCCGTGCGGGAGATGATCGACCGCATCAACGCGGCCACGGGCTACGACCGTCCCCCGACCGTCACCCCGCGCCGCCCCGGCGACCCCGCCCGCGTCGTCGCCTCCGCCGACCGGATCGCGACGGAACTGGGCTGGCAGGCCAAGTACGACGTCCAGGACATGATCGCGTCGGCCTGGGAGGGCTGGGTGCGGCACCACCCGGAGGCGGCGCGCTCGTAGGACCGCTCCGGGGCGACGGGCCGGGCGTCGGGGGGCCGCGCTGCTCGGCGGCGCCGGCCCGGCGCCGCGGCCGTCACAGCGCCTTGAGCGCGCCCGCCGTGGCGCGGGCCAGCCGCTCCAGGTACCCCTTGGGGAGTTTCGGGGCGCGGGTCACCACCGAGCGCCAGTACAGGGGGCCGGAGATCAGGTCCAGCGTCAGGTCGGCGTCGACGCCCTCGCGGACCTCGCCCCGCTCCACCGCCGCCGCCACGATCTTGCTGGCCACGCCCTCCTGGCCGTCCCGCAGGGCCTTCTGGAAGGCCTCGGCGATCTCGGGGTTGCGGGCCGCCTCGGCCTGGAGGTCGGGGATGATCTGCGAGGCCACGGGATGGCGCAGGGCGCGGGACGTGACCTCGTAGAGCAGGCGCAGATCGCCTTCCAGGGAGCCCGTGTCGGGGACCGGGAAGCCCAGGACCGCCATCGCCGAGACGACGTCCAGCACCAGATGCAGCTTCGAACGCCAGCGCCGGTACACCGCCGTCTTGCCCACGCCCGCCCGGCGGGCGATGCCCTCGATGGACATGCGCGCGTAGCCGACGGCCGCGAGTTCCTCGAAGACCGCGGCCCGGATGGCCTCGGTCACGTCCTCCCGGAGCACGGCGGCCCCGGCGGGCGCCCGGCGGCGTGGACGCGTCGGCGGCTCGTCGGCGTTCGTCGTCATACCGAACAGCATAGGGCGTGACGACGAAACGGTTGCGTTCCGACGTTCATTGGGCCTACGCTCGCGTCACGACGATACGGTCCCGTCCCGACGTAAGAGAACATGAAGAGAACCGTAAGGAAACGCCGGACGACGGGCACGGACACGGCAGCCCCGGAGACGGCCGGGCGCAGCACCCCCTCCCCCGAGCGAAAGCAGCGGATGTGAGCCAGGTACTCCACACACCGCCCCCCACCCGGGCCCCCGCCGACGACGACCTCACGGCGCTCGCGCTCCGGCACGGACTGTCGGTCAGCGGCGCCCGCCCGACCCTGCCGGAGTACGTCCGCCAGCTGTGGGCCCGGCGCCACTTCATCGCCGCGTTCTCCACCGCCAAGCTCACCGCGCAGTACAGCCAGGCCAAGCTCGGCCAGGTCTGGCAGGTCATGACCCCGCTGCTGAACGCGGCGGTCTACTACTTCATCTTCGGCGTGCTGCTCAACACCAAGCACAACGTGCCGGACTACGTGCCGTTCCTGGTCACCGGCGTGTTCATCTGGACGTTCACGCAGAGCTCGATCATGGCGGGCACCCGCGCGATCGCCGGCAACCTCGGCCTGGTCCGCGCCCTGCACTTCCCGCGCGCAGCCCTGCCGATCTCCTTCGCGCTCCAGCAGCTCCAGCAGCTGCTGTTCTCGATGGCGGCGCTGGTCGTCATCCTGCTCTGCTTCGGCGTGCCGGTCGCCGCCTCCTGGGTGCTGGCGCTCCCCGTGCTCGTCCTGCAGTTCACGTTCAACGCGGGCGTCTCCATGATCATGGCGCGCATGGGCGCCAGGACCCCGGACATCGCCCAGCTGATGCCGTTCGTGCTGCGCACCTGGATGTACGTGTCCGGCGTGATGTGGAGCATCGACAAGATCACCAAGGGCGACAAGCTGCCCCACGTGGTCACCATCCTGCTCCAGCTCAACCCGGCCGCCGTCTACATCGACCTGATGCGGTTCGCCCTGATCGACAGCTTCCACGCCCATCAGCTGCCCCCGCACGTGTGGGCGGCGGCCACGGGCTGGTCCCTGCTCGCGGGCGTCGGCGGCTTCATCTACTTCTGGAAGGCTGAGGAGACGTACGGCCGTGGCTGAGCACACCGAGAAGATCCCCACCGTCGTCGCCCACGACGTCGACATCGTCTACCGGGTCAACGGCACCGGCGCGGGCCGCGGCACCGCCACCGCCGCCCTCAACCGCATGCTGCGCCGCAAGCAGACCGAGAAGGCGTCCGGCGTCCGCCGGGTGCACGCGGTGAAGAAGGTGTCGTTCGCCGCCTACAAGGGCGAGGCCGTCGGGCTCATCGGCACCAACGGTTCCGGCAAGTCCACCCTGCTCAAGGCGGTCGCCGGACTGCTCCCGGTGGAGAACGGCCACATCTACACCGACGGCCAGCCCTCCCTGCTCGGCGTCAACGCCGCCCTGATGAACGACCTGACGGGCGAGCGCAACGTCCACCTCGGCGGTCTCGCGATGGGCATGTCCCGGGAGCAGATCAAGGAGCGCTACCAGGACATCGTCGACTTCTCCGGGATCAACGAGAAGGGCGACTTCATCACCCTGCCGATGCGCACCTACTCCTCCGGCATGGCGGCCCGGCTGCGGTTCTCCATCGCCGCCGCCAAGGACCACGACGTCCTGCTGATCGACGAGGCCCTCGCCACCGGCGACCGGTCCTTCCAGAAGCGCTCCGAGGCGCGGATCCGCGAACTGCGCCGGCACGCGGGCACGGTCTTCCTGGTCAGCCACAACAACAAGTCGATCCGTGACACCTGCGAGCGGGTCCTGTGGCTGGAGCGCGGCGAGCTGCGCATGGACGGGCCGACGGAGGACGTCATGAAGGAGTACGAGGCCTTCACCGGCGACAAGAAGCCCGCCCCGAAGAAGCCGGCCGCCAAGAAGCCCGCGCCGAAGGCGCACACCGCCGAGACGGGGGTACCGCAACCGGACGCGCCGAAAGACTCTCTTCCTTCCTGAGTCCGGTTCACACGCACGGCCCACACTTGGGGCCTTGTTTTCCCTTTCATACGCTTAATGCCGGTATGTTGTGAAGGGAGTCCGGAGCCGACGAGCCGAAGGAGCCCCAGTGATGCCCCGTCTCAGCGTGATCGTCTACGGACCGAACGCACAGGGGCATCTGACCGAACTGCTCGACTCACTGGAGGCCCACCCGCTCCCCGACGCCGAGGTCATCGTCGCCGCGGTCGGCGACTGGGCGCAGGAGACGGCCGGACGCCACGCCCCCGAGACGCTCGTCGTGCCGCTGCCGGAGGGCACCGGCGACGCGGCGGCCCGGGCGGCCGGCGCGGCCCGCGCGTCCGGCCGCTGGCTGCACTTCGTGCACGCCAAGGACGGCCTGCCCGCCGGCGCGCCCCGTCTGATCGCCGAGCGGGCCGCCGAACTCGACGCCGCGGCGGGCCCCGAGACGTCCGGGACCACTGACGCCCCCGCCACCCCGGTCGACTTGCTCCTCTTCGACCACGTCACCACCACCTGGCAGACCGCCGCCACGCCCTCCCGCGACGGCCGCCACCTCGCCGCCGTCGGCCGCGAGAGCCGCACCCTGGACGGACGCGCCGACCTGCTGCGCCTCGCACCGCTGCTCGGCAACCGGGCCCTGCGCGCCGACTTCTGGCGGGCGAACGAAGCGCGGTTCACCACCGACGACGAACCGCTCGCCGCCCACACGGTCCTGCTGCTCGCCGACCGGATCGCCTGCCTGAACCAGGTGGCGTACGAGAACCGCGTGCTGCGCCCCGAGAGTCTGCCGCCGCGCGCCCCCGTGCACCGGCTCGCGCTCATCGACCGCTACGAGTCCCTGCTGCCGCTCGCCGGAAACCGCCGTACCGTCCACGCGGTGCTGTACGACCTGATGGTGCGGGACCTGGTGCGCACCTTCGCCCGCGAGGACCTGCCCGAGCCGGTGGCCCGGGAGTTCTTCCGCCGCGCCTCCCTGGCCGCGGTCCGCTGGCGCCCCGAGGGCCACCAGCGCCCACCGGGCCTCGAAGGCGTACGGCACGCCCTGCTGGAGGAGGGCGCCTACACCAGGTACCGCGCGTTCCAGGCCGGCAACCGCGCCCGCCGCGCCGCCCGCACGGCCGTCCGCTCCCGCAAGCGCCGGGTGGGCGCCAAGGTCCGCGACCACCAGTACCACCGCGCCCTGAGCCGGCCCGTCGACCCCGAACTGGCCGTGTTCGCCGCCTACTGGGACCGCGGGGTGGCCTGCAACCCGGCCGCGATCGCCGCCGAGCTCGCCGAACTGGCCCCGCACATCCGCCGGGTGTGGGTGGTCAGCAAGGACAACGCGGCCCTGCTGCCGCCCGGCACGGACCACGTCGTCCCGGGCACCCGGCGCTACTGGGAGACCATGGCGAGCGCCAAGTACCTGACGAACAACGTCAACTTCCCGGGTGCGGTGGTCAAACGCCCCGACGCGATCCACCTCCAGACCCACCACGGCACCCCGCTCAAGCGCATGGGCCTGGACCAGATGGACCACCCGGCCGCCGCCAAGGGCCTGGACTTCGCGGCCCTGCTGGGCCGCATCGACAAGTGGGACTACAGCGTCAGCGCCAACAGCCACTCGACCCGGATGTGGGAGCGCGCCTACCCGGCCCGGTACACCTCCCTCGACCACGGCTACCCGCGCAACGACGTCTTCTACACGGCCACGGCCCCCGACGTCCGCGCCGCCCGCGCCCGCCTCGGCATCGCCCCGGGCAGGACGGCCGTCCTCTACGCGCCCACCCACCGCGACTACGAGGCCGGGTTCACCCCGCGCCTCGACCTCGCCGCCCTCGCGGACCGCCTCGGCGAGAACACCGTCCTCCTCGTCCGCGCCCACTACTTCTACGGCGGCGCGGCCTCCCCGCTGACCGGACTGCGCCGGTCCGGCCGGATCATCGACGTCTCCTCCTACGACCCGGTCGAGGAACTGTGCCTGGCCGCCGACGCGCTGGTCACGGACTACTCGTCGATCATGTTCGACTACGCCAACCTGGACCGCCCGATCGTCATCCACGCCGACGACTGGGAGACCTACCGCACCACCCGCGGCGTCTACTTCGACCTGATGGCCGAACACCCCGGCCAGGTGGCCCGCAGCCAGGAGGAACTGACGGAGATCTTCGCCTCCGGCGCCTGGCGCGACGAGAGCGCGGCGAAGGCACGGGCCACGTTCCGGCGCCGGTTCTGCGAGTACGACGACGGCCGCGCCGCCGAGCGGGTCGTACGGCGGGTGTTCCTCGGCGAACCCGAGGAGGCGCTGCCCCCGGTGCTCCCACTGGAGGAACGCACGCCCGCCCCGACCCCCGAGGAGGCCACGGCATGACGAGCCCCGACGTCACCGTCACGGTCATCGTCTACAACGACGCGGCCCGCCTCCCCCGCGCGGTCGCCTCCCTGCGGGCGCAGACGCACACCGACATCGAGATCGTCATCAGCGACGACCACTCCACCGACGACACGCCCGCCGTGGCACGGGAGCTGGCGGCGCAGGACCACCGCATCCGCTACCTGCGCCTGCCGGAGAACAGCGGCGGCTGCAGCGCCCCGCGCAACCGGGCCATCGAGATCGCCCGGGCCCCGTACTTGATGTTCCTCGACAGCGACGACGAACTCCCGCCCCGCGCGGTCGAGTCGCTGCTGGCCGCACACCGCGAGCGCGAGGTGGACTTCACCATGGGCGCGGTGCGGCGGGTCCGGGTGGACAACGGGCGCCGCTCCACGTGGATGCCGCACGTGGTCGCCGAGCGCCGCACCGTGGAGGGCATCGACGCCGACCCGCGGCTCTTCTTCGAGCACCTGTCCACGAGCAAGATGTACGCCCGGGCCTTCCTGGACCGCCACGAGCTGCGCTTCCCCGAGGGCATCCACTACGAGGACCAGCTGTTCTCGGCGCAGGCGTACTGCCTGGCCGAAGCGTTCACGATCATCCCGGACCCGGTGTACACCTGGTACATCGAGCCGTTCGCGGCAGCGGACTCCGCGTCCATCTCCAACCAGCGGCACAAGATCTCCAACGTCCGCGACCGCGTCCACGTCCAGCGCCTGATCGACGACTTCCTCGTCGGCAGCGGGCACGCGGGGCTGCGGGAGGACAAGGACTACAAGTTCCTCAAGCACGACTTCCGGATGTACGCGGGCGACCTGCCCTTCCGGGACGAGGAGTGGCTGGAGTCCTTCACCGGGATCATGAACCCCTACCTGGACACCCTGGCCCCCGGCGCGTACGCCCGGCTGCCCCGCCCGGAACGGGTGGTGCTGCGACTGCTGCGGGACGGCCGCAGCGACGACGCCCGGCTCGCGGCCCGGGGCCTCGGGCACGGGGTGGCGCCCCGCCACACCGCCTCCGACGACTCCGGCGTCCCGTACTGGGGCGACCGGGTGCCCGACTCGGCCGAGGCCCGGCGTGAACTGGACCTGTCCGACCTGGAGCTGGACACCCGCCCGTTCCCCAGCGCGCAGTTCCGGCACGAGATCACCGAGCTGACCCCGGGCACGGGCGCGTCCCTCACCCTCGCCGTCCGTACGTACGACCCCGGGCTCCGTCTGCCCGTCGGCCCGCAGCGTGCCGGTCTGCTGCTGGCTCCCGGTGGGCGCCGGATGACGGTCCCCTTCCGGCTGGACCCGGTGCGTCCCGGCGTCTTCGAGGGCACCGTCCGCCTGGACCTCGCCGCCGCCCCGATCCCCCTGCAGGGCTTCGAGGGCGTGCGCCACCCGATGGTCCGCCTGCAACAGCAGGGGCTGTCCCACACGGGTCTGCTGCTGGCCCCCCTCGACTTCCCCGCGCGCACCGTCCGCGTCGACTACCGCTCCGGCACGATCCCGCACGAGGTCACGGCCGAACCGGAGGGCCGCAACCCCGGCCGGCTGCAACTGCGCTGGCGGCCGGTGGGGGTGACGGCCCACGTGGTCCGCCCGGTGGTCCGCCGCCTGGCCCGCCCGAAGGTACGCAAGGCGGCGAAGCTGCTGTCCAGCCTGCTGCGGTGAGGGGCCCGGGTCCGCGGCGGCGAGCCCGGTGCCGGTGAGCGGACACCCCCGCGTTCGCGGACCGCTCAGGGCACCACGCGGTACAGGACCTGGCCGCCCGGGCCCGCGGTGACCTTCCGCAGGCCGGCCCCGGCGAGGCTCTCCGGTCCCACCACCCACCGCACCCCGTACTCCCGTGCGATCCCGCGCCGTTCCGCGGGGGACCCCCCGAAGTACCGGGAGACCGCCGCCGCCCTCCGGTCCGCGTCCGCGAGGAACACGTCCGGATAGCCGGGCGCCACCGTGTACGGCCCGTACGCGGGGATCTGCCGCGCCGGGAACGTGCGCGCCATCACCACGTCCCCGTACCGCACGCCCGCCCGCATGATCCACTGGTAACCGGCCCACGGCGTCCGGTACTTCGCGGCGACCGCGGCGGGCAGCCGGTCCCGCGGGACGACGTACCCGAGCGTCCCGGCCTGCGTCCACGCCCCGACCGCCAGCGCCGCGCCCAGCACGCACGCCCACCCGGCCCGCACCGCCCGCCGCCCGGCCGACACCGTCTCCAGCGCGGCCGCCAGCTGGGCCGGGATCAGTGCCGCGGGCAGGGCACGGCCCCACGAGTAGTGACCGGTCAGCCCGCCCGCGGCGAACACCAGCACACCGAGCGCGAAGAACAGCACCAGGGGATCCCGGCGGTCCCGGCGCGCGCGGCACGCCAGGGCCACCACGCCGAGCAGCACCAGCCCGAACCGCGCGGCCAGGTGCTGGTACAGCGGCCGGTGGATCGCCTCCAGGTCCGCCCCGGCAAAGAACAGGGCGAAGAAGTCGTAATAGGGCCACAGCCACAGCACGACCAGCCCCGAGGCGAGCGCGGCCCCCAGGCGCGGCAGCACCGCCCGCGCGGGCCGCGCCGCGAGCACCACGGCCGCCGCGCCCAGCGACGCCACGACGCCGGTGAACTGGTGGCACAGCAGGATCAGCGCCCACAGCACGCCGAGCGCCACCCAGGTCCCCCACGCCGCCGTCCCGCGCACGGCGCGCGTCAGCCACGCCCAGAAGTGGAACCCGAGCCCCAGCGCGAGGACACTCGGGTACGACACCGTCAGCGCCAGGGAGTTCAGGCCGAGGAAGCCGCTCCATTCGAACAGCAGCGGGCCCCACAGGAGGAGCAGGCTCAGCAACGCCAGCGGGGGCGCGGCCCGGTGGGAGCTCAGGGTGCGGACGTACCGCAGGACACCCGTGACCAGCAGCCCGAGTCCGACGAGCGCGCCGACGCGCAGCACGACGAACACCGACAGACCCGTCAGCCTGGCCAGAGCGCCGAGCACCAGCATCCACGGCGAGTAGTACGGACTCGGCGTGTCGGCGTCGACCAGCGGGTTACCGGGGTCCAGGAGGCTGTGCCGCAGCCGCTGGACCGTGGCCGCGTGCATGCCGAGGTCGCCCGCCCACGGCAGGCGGACGATCACCAGGAGCAGCAGCACCAGGACGAGCGCGGCGGCGACCCGAGGCAGTGACCGGCCGGCCCGCGCGGTGCCGTTCGCGGGCGCTGTCCGGCTCACCGGCTCCAGGTCAGACGGCGCGGGACGCATCCTGCGGGCATGTCTCGTCGGGGTTCGGTGTCACACCGCAGACCCTATCCGAATCGGACCCACCAGCAGGAAACGGTAAATTCACCGCCCGTTCCCGGCAAGGGGCCGGCGAGGAGCGGGCAAGAAGGAAGGCGCCCCGGGCCGCGATGTGCCCGGGGCGCCTTCGTGCCGTACGGCTACGAGTGCGTGCGCAGCAGCGTCCGCATCGTGCGCATCGCCACCGACAGGTTGGCGAGGTCGAACGAGTCCGAACCGCGGATCTCGTCCAGGGTCGTGCGCGCCCGGCTCAGGATGGCCGTGTTCCTCTGCTCCCACGCCGTGAACCGCTGCTCGGGCGACGAGGCGCCGTTGCCGACGGCGAAGACGTCCGCGGTGAGCGCCGCGTGGGCCGCGTACAGGTCCTCACGGATGGAGGCGCGGGCCATGGACTGCCAGCGGTCGGCACGGGGCAGCTCGATGATGCGGTCCATCAGCTGGGTGATGTGCAGCCGGTCGGCGAGGTCGTAGTAGATCTCCGCGACGTCGAGCGGCTCCTTGCCCATGCGGTCGGCCACCGAGACGATGTCGAGCGCCGGGAAGGCGGAGGAGAACCCGGCCACCCGGGTGGCCACCTCGTCCGGCACGCCGGCCGCGGACAGCTCGTCGTACACGTGCTGGTACCACTCCAGGTCCGCGCCCTTCAGCAGCTTCGGCAGCTGCTGCCAGACCTGCTCGACCCGCTCCGCGAAGAACTCGACCGTCTCGGCGAGCTGCAGCGGCTGCGGCCGGTTGTTGAGCAGCCAGCGGGTGCCGCGCTCGACCAGCCGACGCGAGTGCAGCCGGATGCGGGTCTGGACGGCCGCGTCGACCGTGTTGTCCAGAGCCTCCACCGCGTCCCACACCGGTGCGGAGCAGAAGATCGTGCGGGCCACGGTCTGGGCGCGGACGATCTCCTCCAGCGAGGCGCCGGTCTCCTCGCGCAGACGGTGCAGGTACGTCGTACCGCCCGTGTTGACCGTGTCGTTGACCAGCACGGTCGTGGTGATCTCACGGCGCAGCGGGTGGTTGTCGATGGCCTCGGCGAACCGCTCGCGCAGCGCGGTCGGGAAGTACGCGTGCAGCAGGGTGCGCAGGTACGGGTCGTCCGGCAGGGAGGTGTGCAGCAGCTCCTCGGCGACCGTGATCTTCGTGTACGCCAGCACGACGGCCGTCTCGGGGCCGGTCAGGCCGTGGCCCTGGCCGAGGCGCTCGCGGATCTGCCGGTCGCTCGGCAGGAACTCCAGCGCCCGGTCCAGATGGCCCTCGCGCACCAGGTGGCGGATGAACCGCTGCTGGGCGTGGAGCATGTCCTTGGCCTGCAGGAGCGCGTTGGCGAGGGCGGTGTTCTGCGCGTAGTTGTTGCGCAGGACCAGCGCGCCGACCTCGTCGGTCATCTCGGCGAGCAGCTTGTTGCGCTGCTTCACGGTCATGTCGCCCTCGGCGACCAGGCCGTTCAGCAGGATCTTGATGTTCACCTCGTGGTCGGAGGTGTCCACGCCGGCGCTGTTGTCGATGGCGTCGGTGTTGATCTTCCCGCCGTGCGTCGCGAACTCGATGCGGCCGAGCTGGGTCAGGCCCAGGTTGCCGCCCTCGCCGACGACCTTGACGCGCAGGTCGGCGCCGTCGACGCGGATGGCGTCGTTGGCCTTGTCGCCGACGTCCGCGTTCGACTCCGCCGAGGACTTCACGTACGTGCCGATGCCGCCGTTCCACAGCAGGTCGACCGGCGCCTCGAGGATCGCCTTCATCAGGTCGGCCGGGGTCATCTTGGAGATCTTCTCCTCGATGCCCAGGGCCTCCCGGATGTGCGCGTTCAGCGTGATCGCCTTGGCGCTGCGCGGGAAGATCCCGCCGCCCGCCGACAGCAGCGCCGTGTCGTAGTCGGCCCAGCTGGAGCGGGGCAGCTCGAACAGGCGGCGACGCTCGGCGTAGGAGGTGGCCGCGTCCGGGTTCGGGTCGATGAAGATGTGCCGGTGGTCGAAGGCGGCGACCAGGCGGATGTGCTCCGAGAGCAGCATGCCGTTGCCGAACACGTCACCGGACATGTCGCCGATGCCGACGACCGTGAAGTCCTCGCTCTGCGTGTCCACGCCCAGCTCGCGGAAGTGCCGCTTCACGGACTCCCAGGCGCCGCGCGCGGTGATGCCCATGCCCTTGTGGTCGTAACCGGCCGAGCCGCCGGAGGCGAAGGCGTCACCGAGCCAGAAGTTGTACTTCTCGGCGACGCCGTTGGCGATGTCCGAGAAGGTCGCGGTGCCCTTGTCGGCGGCGACCACCAGGTAGGTGTCGTCACCGTCGTGCCGGACCACGTCCTGCGGCGGCACGACCTCGCCGGCCACCATGTTGTCGGTGATGTCGAGCAGCGCCGAGATGAACGTCTTGTAGCTGGCGATGCCCTCGGCCAGCCAGGCGTCGCGGTCCACGGCCGGGTCCGGCAGCTGCTTGGCGACGAAGCCGCCCTTGGCGCCGACCGGCACGATGACCGTGTTCTTCACCATCTGCGCCTTGACCAGGCCGAGGATCTCCGTGCGGAAGTCCTCGCGCCGGTCGGACCAGCGCAGACCGCCTCGGGCGACCTTGCCGAAGCGCAGGTGCACGCCTTCGACGCGCGGCGAGTACACCCAGATCTCGTACGCCGGGCGCGGGGCCGGCAGGTCCGGGATGGCCTGCGGGTCGAACTTCATGGAGACGTAGTCGTGCGGCTTGGCGCCGAGCGTCTCCTGGAAGAAGTTCGTGCGCAGGGTCGCCTTGATGACGGTCAGGAAGGACCGCAGGATGCGGTCCTCGTCCAGGCTCGCCACCTGGTCCAGGGCCGCGTCGACCTCTTCGAGGAGGGCGTCGATCAGCTCCAGGCCGGCCTTCTGCCGCTCCGGGGACATCCGCGCCTCGAACAGGGAGACGAGGAGCCGTGTGGTGTGGACGTTGTCGCGGAGGGTGTCCTCCATGTAGTCCTGCGAGAACGTCGAACCGGCCTGCCGCAGGTACTTGGCGTAGGCGCGCAGCACCATCGCCTGCCGCCAGGTCAGACCGGCGCTCAGCACCAGGGCGTTGAAGCCGTCGTTCTCCGCCTTGCCGGTCCAGGTCGCGGCGAACGCCTCCTGGAACCGCTCACGGCCGTCGTCGCCGAGGTAGTCGCCGTTGCCGCCGCCGAGCGACTTCGGCATGCGCAGACCGAAGTCGTAGATCCAGGCGGTGGTGCGGTCCGCGCAGCGCAGCTCGTACGGCCGCTCGTCGGTCACCTCGACACCCAGCATGCTGAGCACCGGCAGGACCTTGGAGAGGGAGACCGTGCCGCCCTTCTGGTAGATCTTGAAACGGCGCTCGTCGGGCGCGGCACCCACCGGCTCGTACAGGCTCAGCGAGAAGGTCTTGTCCTCGCTCAGCTGCTCCAGGTGGACGAGGTCGGCCACCGCGGCGCGCGGGGAGTGGTCGGCCTTGTACCCCTCGGGGAAGGAGTGGTTGTAGCGGCGCAGCACCTCGGCCGCGTGCTCCTCGCCGCACTCGGCGGTCAGCGCCTCGGCGAACGCGTCGGTCCAGGAGCGGGCCGCCTCCACCAGGCGGGCCTCGATGCGCTCCTTGTCGGCGTCGGACAGCTGGGGCAGCTCGGTGCCCTGCGGGACGCGGACGACGAAGTGCAGCCGGGACAGGATCGACTCGGTGTTCCAGGCCGTGAAGTCGACGCTGATGCCGCCGAGCTCCTCCTTCAGGATGTCGATGATCCGCAGGCGGACACCCGTGGTGTAGCGGTCGCGCGGCAGGTAGACGAGGGCCGAGTAGTAGCGGCCGTACTCGTCCTGGCGCAGGTACAGCCGCAGCCGGCGGCGCTCCTGGAGGTAGAGGACGCTCGTCGCGATGGCCTGGAGCTCGGCGGCCGGAGTCTGGAACAGCTCGTCGCGCGGGTAGGTCTCCAGAATCTGGAGCAGGTCGCGGCCGTCGTGGCTGTGGGGCGAGAACCCGGCGCGCGCCAGCACCTCGTCGACCTTGCGGCGGATCACCGGGACCCGGCGCACGGACTCGGTGTACGCGGCGGAGGAGAACAGGCCGAGGAAGCGGCGCTCGCCGACGACGTTGCCGTCCGCGTCGAACTTCTTGACGCCGATGTAGTCCAGGTACGACGGCCGGTGCACGGTGGCGCGGCTGTTGGCCTTGGTCAGCACCAGCAGTTTGTGCTCGCGGGCCTTGGCCCGGGCGTCGGCGGGCAGCCGCTCGAAGGAGGGGCTGACCGGGTGCTGCTCGTCCTCGGCGTGGTGCGGGTCCGAACGCAGTATGCCGAGACCGGTGCCGGCCACGGCGGCGAGCGTGTCGTCCTCGCGCAGCTGGTACTCGCGGTAGCCGAGGAACGTGAAGTGGTCGTCGGACAGCCAGCGCAGCAGCTCGCGGGCTTCCTCGATCTCGGGCTTCGCCAGGTCGCCGGGGGCGGGCTCGCCCTCCAGGCCGTCGGCGATCCGGATCGCCGTGTCCCGCATCTTCTCCCAGTCCTCGACGGCCTCACGGACGTCGGACAGGACGCGCAGCAGGTCGAGGGAGATCTGCTTCAGGTCGGCGCGGTCGGTCTCCCGGTCGATCTCGACGTGGATCCAGGACTCGACGTGCGCGTCGTGCGGGAGGTCACCGGTGGCCGGGGTCGGCAGGACCTCGATCAGCTTGCCGGTGACGTCGCGCCGGACGACGAACTGCGGGTGGATAACGGCGTGGATGCCGCGCCCCTGCCGGGTCAGCTCATTGGTGACCGAGTCGACGAGGAAGGGCATGTCGTCGGTGACGACCTCCACCACGGTGTGGCTGCAGGTCCACCCGTTCTCCTCGACGGTCGGGGTGTGCACCCGGACGTTCGCGGTGCCCTGCGGGCGGTTCTCGGCGAGCCGGTAGTGCGAGAGCGCTGCGCCGAAGGCGTCGACCGGGTCGCGGTCGGCGAGGTCTTCCGGCGCGGTGTGCAGGTAGTAGCGCTGGAGGAACGTGAGCACGGATTCGCTGTCCGGGGTGCCGGGAGCGCCCTCGTTCGTCGTCCCGGTCGGTAGGTGCCCCCCGACCGGGCTGTTCTCAGCTACCCGGGCGGCCCTCTCGAGCAGCTCGGCCTTGGCTTCGTCCAGCTTGGTCTGCATTGTCCTCTGACTCCTGTCGCGCGCCGTTGCGTGACGTAGAAGGAAGTACGGTCTCTTTCCCTCCGACACGACGCCACGTCCCGGGGTGTCCGGTCGGTTCCGACGCTATGCCGCGAGGTGAGATGAGCGGGGGGTATTCGGCCATTCTCGACACGTCCGACGGCTGAGGCGCCCGTCGTGGCGCCGCCGTGTGCAGGGGTGTCCTCGGCTTCCGGGAGGCGTCCATGCCTCCGTCCCGCCCGCGAAGACCAGCGACCGCCGCCCGGTCACGGAGGTGTTCCGTGCAACCCGGGCGCAGGGCAGGGACACGGAGGTCCCCGCGAGATATCGCGCTGATCACGCCATAAGGCTATCGCTCCTCACCCCGGACCCGTCATGAGCCGTATGTGTACAAAACCGAGGGGGGAACTTTGACGTTCTGCACAGCGCCGGGACGGGGAGGCTTGGCGTATCCGGTCGGCCCGAGGTGCCCGACCGGTCGCGTTCCGCGATCCACGGCCGCACCCTGAAAACGACGGGCCCCCTTGGCAAGCAAGCCCGGCGGAGGCACGTTGCCCAGGGCGGCGCGGACGGTGCGGCCGTCCCGGAGTCTGCCTCGGAGGAGCCGACATGCCCGCGAAGATCCTCATCGTCACCGGAGACGCAGCGGAGTCCCTGGAAGTCCTCTACCCCTACCAGCGCCTGCGCGAGGAGGGCTACGAGGTCCACATCGCGGCCCCCACCCGCAAGACCCTCCGCTTCGTCGTGCACGACTTCGAGCCCGGTTTCGACACCTACACCGAGAAACCCGGCTACACCTGGCCCGCCGACCTCGCCTTCTCCGAGGTCGACCCCGGCGAGTACGCGGCCCTCGTCATCCCGGGCGGCCGGGCTCCCGAGTACCTCCGCAACGACCCCGAACTGCGCAAGATCCTCAAGGCGTTCTTCGACTCCGACAAGCCGGTCGCCCAGATCTGCCACGGGCCGCTGCTCACCGCCGCGATCGACAGTCTGCGCGGGCGCCGGGTCACGGCCTACCCGGCCCTGGAACTCGACATGCAGGCGGCCGGCGCGGGCTTCCAGGACGCCGAGGCGGTCGTCGACGGCACTCTCGTCTCCGCCCGCGCCTGGCCGGACCACCCGGCCTGGATGCGGGAGTTCCTGACAGTACTCCGCACCAAGGCCCCGGCGAACTGAGCGGGCGGCGACCGGCGGAGCGGGCCGTCGCACCCCTGGGCTCGGCGCCCACCCGAAAGCCTCCGCCTGCCCTGGCGCGTGCCGCTGGGCCGGCGCCCACCCGGCGGCCGGCGCGCCGCCGCCGCGGGCAGTCGGGCCGCTCGGGGCGGCACGGGTGGGCGCAGCGGCACCCCGCGAGCGCGGGCAAGCGAACCGTTCCCCGCCCAGCCACAGCGCAGGCGAACCATCACCCGCCCGGGGACAGGCACCGGGCACCGAGCAGTCCCGCGCCACGACAGGCTCAAGCGCAGCAACCAACCCCGCCCAGCAGCACAGGCCGCGTACGGACCTCCCGCACCCGCCGGCGGGCCTACGCGATCCGCTGAGCCTCCGCCACCGCTTCCTCCAGCGTGTCCACGACCGGCACGCCGACCGACTCCAGGCTCGCCCGGCTGTGCGACCCCCCGGTGTACAGCACCGCCCGCGCCCCCACGTGCCTCGCCGCGACCGCGTCGTCCGCCGCGTCCCCGATCACCACCGTCCGCGCGGGGTCCGCCACACCGGTCAGCGCCTCGAGATGCCGCACCATGTGCTCGGCCTTGCTCCCGCCCGACGGCCCCGTACGCCCGTCGACCCGCAGGAAATGCGCCTCGATCCCGAAGCCCCGCACCAGCGGCACCAACTCGGCGTGACCGTACATGCTCAGCAGCGACTGGCTGCGCCCCGACGACCGCCACCCCGCGAGCAGCTCGGCCGCCCCCGCCGTGAGCCCGCAGCGCACCCGGTGCTCGGCGTAGTACCGGTGGAACACGCCGTCCATCAGCTCCCACTCGGCGTCGGTCGGCAGCCGGCCGAGCAACCGCTCGTAGAACTTCGGCACCGGCACGCAGTACAGCGAGCGGTACTGCTCCAGCGTGATCGGCGCGAGCCCCAGCTCCGCGAAGGCCGCGTTGGTCGCGCCGATGATCGCGTCGTTGTCGTGGAACAGGGTGCCGTTCCAGTCCCAGACGATGTGCGCGCTTGGCTGCATCCCCATGCCCAAGACCGTACCCGCCCGCACCGACAGGCGGCGCGGCCTCCCAGGTCAGGCAGGTCGGACCAGGCTGGGGATCTCCTGCGTGGCGTACCAGAGCAGCTCGTGGTCGTCCGCGCCGTCCACCGCGGGCTGCGCGTCGCCGTCGCCGCCCTCGGCCGCCTCCAGCGCCTCCGCCGCCGCGGCGACGTCCGTCTCCGCGTCGTCCGCGTCCACGTGCACCGCGGCCGCCTTGGCGAGCGGCACCGTCGGCGTCACGGTGACCTCGCCGAGCGCGGCCGGATCGGCACTGCGGTCCGGGCCGGCGGTGACGGCGCCGTCGGGCACGTCCACCGCGACCACGACCCGGCGTCGCACCGCGTCCGGCTCGGCCGCGAGCAGCCGCAGCGAGGCCAGCGCCGCCCTGCCGAGCGCCGCGTACTCCAGTTCCTCGGTGTCCTCGGAGGAGTACCACTCGCGCAGCGCGGGGGTGACGGCGTACGCGGCGAAGGGGCCGCTCCCCAGCTCACCCGTCCTGTGCGCCTCGGCGAGACCGGGAAGAGTCAGGGGGACGTAGACGCGCATGGCTGGCAGCTCTTTCCTGAAGGCTTCGCTGAGGCCCCGGGGACCCGGCTGGCACGCCTCCCGGAGGGCCTTCAGGATACGTGCGCCCGTCCCCTTTCGAGCCCCTCCCCACCCCCCGGACGGCGTCCACCCCATGCCTCCCCGTTCACCCGGTGCCACCGCCAGGACACGGGCCCGCCGGGCCGCCCGGCCACTCGGATAGGTGAACCTTCCAGGCTCCCGCGCCCCGCACCGACTTCCTTGCCGACCGCTCCCCCACCCCCGTACAAGATCCCCCGACAGCTTGTTACCGCCCGGTATGGACCGGGCCCGCCGAACGGGGACCCCCATGAACAAGGTCATGAGCCGCACCGCCGCCCGGCCCCGCCCGCGTCACCGCCCGCCGACCCGGCACGACACCCGCCGTCCCGCCGGCTCCCCGCCCCACTCGCCCGCCAGGAGCACGACGCGTACGGCCGCGCGTCCGGATACGGCTCCCACGCCG
This sequence comes from Streptomyces sp. NPDC015139, assembly GCF_043079785.1. Lineage (NCBI taxonomy): Bacteria > Bacillati > Actinomycetota > Actinomycetes > Kitasatosporales > Streptomycetaceae > Streptomyces > Streptomyces sp. NPDC015139. The sequence continues at coordinate 458,988 of NZ_JBIBUW010000007.1, forward strand.
CCCGGAACCGCCGTACGGCAGCCACGTCCCACGGACCTGTTCGCGGAGCGCCTGCTGGCCGTCCTGAGCGGTCAGCGCCCCGTCCACTGGATGCTCCGGCACACCGCGGGCCGCGCCTACGACGACCTGGCCCGCCTCGCCGCGCTCGGCCCGCTGCGCACCCGCGGCGGGTGTCCCGTGGTCCACGACATCGGCTACTTCGTCCCGCGCACCGGCGCCATCGAGGCCTTCGCCCGCATCGCCGCCGGCGGGCGTCTGCGCGCCCTGGCCTTCCGCCTGGAACAGGGCAAGGACCTCCGCTGGCGCTGCACGGCGGTGGAGACGGGCCCGAGGCCCGCCTAGCCGCAGGCAGTCGACCCCGGCGGCGGAGCGGACGAACAGCAGGGCCGGGCCCCCGAAGGAGACCCGGCCCTGCTCAACGGCTGAAACGCCGCGGGCTGCCGCTGCTTGCGCGGCCCCTACTTCTTGCGGCGGCGGCCGCCCTTGGCCTGACGCCGGCGCTCCGCGCGCGTGAGCCCGTCCGACTCGGACCGCACCGGCTCGTCGTCCTCCAGGTCACGCTCGACGATGCCGCCCTCGCCGTCCACCGTCGGCGCCGAGAAGTGCAGGTCGCGCCGCTGCGGCACGTCCAGCCCCTTCGCCCGGATCTCGGGACGCGCGCCCGCCTGCGCCGGCACCGCGTCCTGAAGGCCCTCGCCGACCGCCTCGGCCTCCTCGACCGGGACCTCCTCGACCTGCTGCTCGACCTGGACCTCCAGGTTGAACAGGTAGCCGACGGACTCCTCCTTGATGCCGTCCATCATGGCGGTGAACATGTCGAAGCCCTCGCGCTGGTACTCGACCAGCGGGTCCTTCTGCGCCATCGCGCGCAGGCCGATGCCCTCCTGGAGGTAGTCCATCTCGTAGAGGTGCTCACGCCACTTGCGGTCCAGGACCGACAGCACGACCCGGCGCTCCAGCTCACGCATGATCTCGGAGCCGAGCTGACCCTCACGGGCCTCGTACTGCTCGTGGACGTCCTCCTTGATGGACTCGGAGATGAACTCGGCGGTCAGACCCGCACGGTCACCGGCCGCCTCCTCCAGCTCCTCGATGGTGACCTTCACCGGGTACAGCTGCTTGAAGGCGCCCCACAGCCGGTCCAGGTCCCAGTCCTCGGAGAAGCCCTCGGCGGTCTCCGCGTCGATGTACGCGTCGATCGTGTCGTCCATGAAGTGGTGGATCTGCTCCTGCAGGTCCTCGCCCTCCAGGACGCGGCGGCGCTCGCCGTAGATGACCTCACGCTGGCGGTTGAGGACCTCGTCGTACTTCAGGACGTTCTTGCGGGTCTCGAAGTTCTGCGTCTCGACCTGCGACTGCGCGGACGCGATCGCGCGGGTGACCATCTTGTTCTCGATCGGCACGTCGTCCGGCACGTTGGCCATCGACATCACGCGCTCGACCATCTGCGCCTTGAACAGGCGCATCAGGTCGTCGCCGAGGGAGAGGTAGAAGCGGGACTCGCCCGGGTCGCCCTGACGGCCGGAACGACCGCGCAGCTGGTTGTCGATGCGCCGCGACTCGTGCCGCTCGGTGCCCAGCACGTAGAGCCCGCCGAGGTCCTCGACCTCGTCCTTCTCGGCCTTGACCGCCTGCTCGGCCTTGTCCATCGCGGCGGGCAGCGCGGCGGCCCACTCCTCGATGTGCTCCTCGGGGTCGAGGCCGTGCTGGCGCAGCTCCGCCTCGGCGAGGTCCTCGGGGTTGCCGCCGAGCTTGATGTCCGTACCGCGGCCGGCCATGTTGGTGGCGACGGTCACGGCGCCCTTGCGGCCGGCCTGGGCGACGATCGAGGCCTCGCGCTCGTGCTGCTTGGCGTTGAGCACCTCGTGCTGGATGCCGCGCTTGCTGAGCTGCTGCGAGAGGTACTCCGACTTCTCGACGGAGGTCGTGCCGACCAGGATCGGCTGGCCCTTCTCGTGCTTCTCGGCGATGTCGTCGACGACCGCCTCGAACTTGGCCACCTCGGTGCGGTAGATCAGGTCCGACTGGTCCTTGCGGACCATCGGCTTGTTCGTCGGGATCGGGACCACGCCGAGCTTGTAGATCTGGTGGAACTCGGCGGCCTCGGTCATCGCCGTACCGGTCATGCCGGAGAGCTTCGAGTAGAGGCGGAAGAAGTTCTGCAGGGTGATCGTGGCGAGCGTCTGGTTCTCGTCCTTGATGTCCACCCCTTCCTTCGCCTCGATCGCCTGGTGCATGCCCTCGTTGTAACGGCGGCCGGCGAGGATACGGCCGGTGTGCTCGTCGACGATCATGACCTCGCCGTCGATGACGACGTAGTCCTTGTCCTTCTTGAAGAGTTCCTTGGCCTTGATGGCGTTGTTCAGGTAACCCACGAGCGGGGTGTTCACCGACTCGTAGAGGTTGTCGATGCCCAGCCAGTCCTCGACCTTGCCTACACCGGACTCGTGGATGGCGACCGTGCGCTTCTTCTCGTCGACGTCGTAGTCGCCGGTCTCCTCGAGGCCCTTGAGCGGGTTGCCCGCCTCGCCGCGCTTGAGGCGGACGACCAGCTTGGCGAAGTCGCCGTACCACTTGGTGGCCTGGTCGGCAGGGCCGGAGATGATGAGCGGCGTACGGGCCTCGTCGATGAGGATGGAGTCGACCTCGTCGACGATGGCGAAGTTGTGGCCGCGCTGCACCAGCTCGTCCTGCGACCACGCCATGTTGTCGCGCAGGTAGTCGAAGCCGAACTCGTTGTTCGTGCCGTACGTGATGTCGCACGCGTACTGCTCGCGGCGCTGAGCCGGCGTCATGTTCGCGAGGATGCAGCCGACGTCGAGGCCCAGGAACTTGTGGACCCGGCCCATCATCTCGGAGTCGCGCTCGGCCAGGTAGTCGTTGACCGTGATGAGGTGGACGCCGTCTCCGGACAGGGCGTTCAGGTACGCGGGCAGCGTGCCGACGAGGGTCTTGCCCTCACCGGTCTTCATCTCCGCGACGTATCCGAGGTGGAGCGCGGCGCCGCCCATCAGCTGCACGTCGTAGTGACGCTGGCCGAGGACGCGCTTGGCGGCCTCGCGGACGGTGGCGAACGCCTCGGGGAGCAGGTCGTCCAGGGTCTCGCCGTCGGCGTAGCGCTGCTTGTACTCCTCGGTGAGGGCTCGCAGCTCGGCGTCGGAGAGGCCTACGAAGTCCTCTTCGATGGAGTTGACCTGGTCCGCGATGCGGTGCAGCTTGCGCAGGATCTTGCCTTCGCCTGCACGCATGATCTTCGAGAGGACGGACACGGGGGCTGGTCTCCTTGCCGGTCGGGCCTGGGACGGTCGGTTTTCCTTGACGTACTGAGCAACCGCCATCGTATGCGAGGACCCGGCTGCGTCGGGAGGCCTGGCGGCCCGACGGCTGCTTCACCCAGGACAACGGGCGGGCGCGGCGGATAGTGCCGCATCCGTCCGAGGAATTGCACGAAATGTGATCACCCCCTCACGCATCGCGAAAACCGATGGTCCCGCGTGGGCACCCCGCGCAGAATCGGCCGATGGAACCCGTCATCCTCACCACCGACCGCCTCCTGCTGCGCACCGTCGGACCGGACGACACCGAGGCGGTGCACCGGGCCGCGCAGGACCCCGACATCCAGCGCTGGACGACGATCCCCTCGCCCTATCTGCGGGAGCACGCCCGGAGTTTCACCGAGCGGTTGGTCCCCGACGGCTGGGTACAGGGCTCGGCCCTCACCTTCGGCGTCTTCCTGCCCGGCGGGGAACTGGCCGGCATGCTCGGCCTCACGATGCACTCGCTGGGCACGGCCGAGCTCGGTTTCTGGGCGGCCCGCGAACACCGCGGCCGCGGCTATGTCACCGAGGCGACCCTCGCCGCCTGCCGCTGGATCTTCACCGCGGTCGGCGTCGACCGCGTCGAGTGGCGCGCCGAGGTCGGCAACCACGCATCGCGCGCGGTGGCCGAACGCGCGGGCTTCACCGTCGAGGGCACCCTGCGCTCCGGCATCAACAACAAAGGGGTACGCCGCGACTGCTGGGTCGGCTCCCTGCTCCCCTCGGACCTCGGCCTGCCGTCGACGGCTCCGTACCTGCCCGCCCATCCCCGACCGCAGGCCGGCGCCGGGTGAAAGCCCAGCTCACCGCGGACTGTCAGAGGCAGCCTCTATCGTCCGAGGCATGACGACCCTGCCGCGCCCCACCACCAGCCTCACCGCGGACGACGCCCGGCGTATCGTCCTGCGCGCCCAGGGTTTCCTCGGCGCCCCCGACCGGCGGGCGGGTGTCCGCGGGGTGCTGCGCCACCTCGGCGCGGTCCAGCTCGACACGATCTCGGTGCTCGCCCGGTCCCACGAACTGGTGCCGTACGCCCGGCTCGGCGCGGTCGCCCGCAAGACGGTCGAGTCCGCGTACTGGAAGGACGCGCACGCCTTCGAGTACTGGTCCCACGCGGCGTGCATCCTGCCCATCGAGGAGTGGCCGCACTTCGCCTTCCGCCGCCGCGCCTACCGCAACCGCCCGCACTGGAACCACGAACTGCCCGACGGCGCCTACGACCAGGTCGTCAAGCAGCTGCGCGCGGAGGGCCCGCTGACCGCCACGGAGCTGGGCGGCGCGAAGAAGACCAGCGACTGGTGGGACTGGTCGGGCACCAAGGTCGCCGTGGAGCGGGCGCTGATGTACGGCGAGGTGGTCTGCGTCGAGCGGCGCGGCTGGAAGCGGTTGTACGACCTGGCCGAGCGCGCGGTCCCGCAGGCGCTGCTGCACGACGAGCTGGACGACGCCGAGTGCCTGCGCCGGCTGGTCCGGCTGGCCGGCGAGTCCCTCGGTGTCGGCACGCGCGCGGACATCGCCGACTACCACCGGCTCAAGGGCGAGCAGGTCGACGCGGTGATCGCCGACTCGGGCCTGGTCCCGGTCGAGGTCGAGGGCTGGGGCAAGCCCGCCTGGGCCGATCCCGTGGCCCTGGCGACACCGCCCCGCGGCCGGCACCGCACCACGCTGCTGTCGCCGTTCGACTCGCTGATCTGGGAGCGGGCGCGCACGGAGCGGATCTTCGGCTTCACCCACCGCCTGGAGGCCTACGTCCCCAAGCCCAAGCGGGTGTACGGCTACTTCGCGATGCCGGTGCTCGCGGGTGGCCGGCTGGTCGGGCGTGTCGATCCGGCCCGCGAGGGCGCCACGCTGGTGGCCAAGCAGGTCGCCCTGGACGACGCGAAGGATGTCCCGGCGGTCGCCCAGGCCCTGCTCGAGGCGGCGACCTGGGTGAACTGCACGGACGTCCGCGTGGAGCGGGTGGAGGCGCCCGGCCTGCGCGAGCCCCTGGTGAGGGAGCTCGCGCGCGTCCTCGCCTGACGCCGCCGGATCCGCTAGCGGATCTCCAGGATCTTCTCCCGCATCGCGTAGACCACGGCCTCCATCCTGGAGTGCAGCTGCAGCTTCTCCAGGATGTTGCGGACGTGGTTCTTCACGGTGTTCTCGGAGATGAACAACTCCTTGGCGATGTCCCTGTTGTTCATGCCCGTGGCGACGAGCTTGAGGACTTCCAGTTCGCGGTCGGTGAGCCGCGGCGCCGGCACCAGCCGGCGCTCGTCGGTGCGCTGGATCATCGACTTGAACTCGGTCAGGAGCTTCGAGGCCATGGACGGGCTGATCTGCGACTGCCCGTCCGCCACGGCGCGGATGGCGGTGGCCACCTCGTCCGTGGAGATCTCCTTGAGGAGGTATCCGGTCGCACCGGCCTTGATCGCCTCGTAGAGGTCGGCCTCCTCGTCGCTGATCGTCAGCATGATGATCTTCGCGCTGGGGGCCACCTCCTTGATGGAGGTACAGGCCTCGATCCCGCCGCGCTTGGGCATGCGGACGTCCATCAGCACGATGTCGGGCAGCAGGTCGGCGGCCTTGTCGACCGCCTCGGCGCCGTCGCCCGCCTCACCGACGACCTGGATGTCCTCCTCGGCCGCGAGCACGATCTCCAGGCCGCGCCGGAACAGGGCGTGGTCGTCGACGACCAGGACTCTGATCGGTTCCGCGCGTGAAGAGCCCGTGTCCGGGTTCATGCCGATGACATCGTCGTCGGCACCCTCGTTCCGCATCGGTCCGAAAGTGTCCGCCATCGTTCCTCCCCCTGAAGGCTGCGGCCTGCGGTCCTGTGCCATCGCCAACCCAAGGCAGCGGCCCACCGGTTGGGCCTGTGCGGCCATGATTCCATGTCCGGGCGTCACGGAGGTGACCTGCGGGGCGCGAAGTGGTCGCACACAGGTGCCCCTGGGGGCGCACACGCGCTCCAGGGGCACCTGCTCAGCTTCTGCCGGGTACGTCAGCCGCCCAGCGTGCCACCGGCCGCGGGAGGCTGCCCCTCTGCGACCATCGGGTCCGTGCTGAGGTGGATCACGCCGTAGTCGTAGGCGTGTCGCCGGTAGACGACACTCGGCTCCTTCGTCTCGGAGTCGACGAACAAGTAGAAGTCGTGGCCGACCAGTTCCATCTCGTAGAGGGCCTGGTCGAGCGTCATCGGGGAGGCGACGTGGGTCTTCTCGCGGACGATGAGGGGGCCTTCACCCTTGACCTCCAGCGAACCGATCTTCTTGGTCGGCACTCCGTCCGTCTCCTCCTCGTGGACGGGGAGGCCGTTGCCGTTGAGCGTGGCTGCGCCCGGGACGTGGTCGGGGACCTCTGCCGCAGAGATCCGGCGCGCCCCCCGGCGCGAGAACCGCTTGTCGTGCTGCTTGCGCAGTCGGGCATCCAGTTTCTCCGCCGCCAGGTCGAGTGCCGCGTACGGGTCGCTGGCCGCTGCCTCCGCCCGGATCACCGGACCGCGGGAGCGGAGGGTGATCTCCACTCGGTCACAGCGGTCGGCCTGTCGGGGGTTCGGCTCCTTGGACACCTCGACGTCGAGGCTGATCACCTTGGCATCGAGCCGCTGGATCTTCTCCAGCTTCAGCTTCTCGGCCACGTGCTTGCGGAACCGCTCGGGCACCTCGGTCTTGCGGCCTTTGACGACGATGTCCACGCAGAACTCCGTTCCCGGATCGCTCCGCTGCATGGGCGGAGCATCTCCCTTTTGCACCAGGCCCGGTGGTCACCAGGGCCTCGGACTCGGTGACTTCCACCTCCTCCTCCCCCGTGGGCGAGATCTCCACCCCACCGCCGCGGGTGATTGCGCAAAACCCACGGCAAGGCATTCGGATATGGCGAGGGACGGCCCGCGCCTTTCCTCACAACTGAACATATCTCGCCCGGACGGATGTCGTCACCCTCTACTGCGGCGTACCTCCGTTCAGGTGAATTACCCCTCCCACTACCTGCAACGATGCAAGTCGGGTCTCAGTTCCTGTTTATTTCCAAAGAATCCCGAGGAGCAGCGATCACCGCTGCCCGGAGAGTCGGTCCGAGGACGTTCACCATCGCCTTTTCCGGTGCACCATGCACCCACTTCCCCCTCTCCTGCCACGCTGCTCTTCGTCGTTCCTCCCTACCTTCCCGACTTACGGCCGAGTACACGACTCTGCTCACTCCGCTTCCCCCTCCGTTCGGAATCCCGCCCTGCCATCCGGCCGAGTCCCGCAGGGCACGCGCGGCCTCCGTGAGGCTGGCGCCCGTGGTGACGAGGTCGTCGACGAGCACGACCCGCCCAGCGCCGAGCAGCCGGCCGGCGCCCGGCGTCACCTCCAGTGCGCCCGCGAGGTTCACCCGGCGCCGGCGCGCGTCCAGCCCGGCCTGGTCCGCCACGGCCCGCCGCTGCCGCAGTACGGCCGCCACCCGGGCCGGTGTCCCGGTGCGCCGCAGCTCACCGGCCGCCGCGAGCGCCATCCGCCGTACCGGATCGTGTCCGCGTGCCCGCACGGCCCACCGGGCGGACGGCACGGGCACCAGCACCACCGGCCCACCACCGGAACCGGCCCCCGCGTCGCTCCCCGCGAGCCCCTCTCGCACGACTCCCGCCAGGGCGGCGCCCAGTGCCCCGGCGAGGGTCAGCGCGCCCCGCTCCTTGTGGGCCAGGAGCAGTGCCCGCACCCGGTCCGCGTAGGGAGCCGCGGCATGCACCACCGGCAGCCCGGCCGGCTCCGGCACCGGCCGGACCCGCCGAGGACGGCCTGCGCCCAGCGCGGCCCGGCACCCCGGGCAGAGCGCGGTACGAGGCGCCCCGCAGCCCGCGCACTCGGCCGGAAGCACCAGGTCGGTGAGGTCCTGCCACCACCCGCGCATGGCCACCACTGTGCCAACGCCGGAGCGGACCGGCCACCCCTGTGGACAACAACCTGTGGACAACCGCGAAGGCGAGACGGCGTACCGGCGGCAGGGGCCCACGGGCGGACCCCGATGCCCGGACAGCCCACGCCTCGCGGCCCGTGGCGCCTCATCACGGACGGGGGCCTCATCACAGACGAGGGCCGCACCACGGACGGGCGCCGCACCACGCCACAGCCGGACACCACGCCACGGCCGGGCCCGCACCACGCACGGGCCCCGAACGACCCCGCTCAGCCCGGGTAGACCGGCGCCGTTCCGTCCTTGTCCACCTTCTGCCACTGCGCACCGGACGGCAGCCGGACGATCCCGTCGTCCGAATAGGCCACCAGGGGTACCCGCTCGTCCTCGGACGCCGCGACGGCCTTCACACCCGGCAGCGCGCCGGGCGCCGGGCTGTTCAGCGTGGAGCCGTCGACCTCGACGTACCGCATCTGCTGCACACCGCCCTGCTCCCGGCCGACCGCGAGCAGCCTGCTGTCCCCGGCCCAGGAGATGGCGCTGACCTGCTCCAGATCGGGGGCCGCGGACCTGAGGTCGTCCACCAGGATGCCCTGCCCGGTGCCGTTGTCACGCTGGATCCGGCCGATGAGCAGCGACTGCCTGCCGCCCTTCTGCTCCACGACCAGCGCGATCCGGGTGCCGTCGGCGGCCACCCGCACGTCCTTGATCTTGCCGGGCAGGCCGGGGACGGCGACGTCCTCCGGTTCCGCGACGCCCTGCTGCAGGACCTTCAGCCGCGTGTGGTCCGGGTCGCGGTCGGCGACCCACAGATCCCCGCGCGCGTCCCAACTGGGCGTGGTGAGCCGGTCCTCGGGGCTCGGGCCGTTGCTGGTCACCAGCGGATCCCCGAGCGAGCCGGACGCCGACAGCGACGCCACGTACAGCGACCTGCCGTTGTCACCCACCCCGGCCGCGTTGTGCTCGTCCCGTGAGACCGCCACCGACTGCAGTCCCTTGTTGCCCTCACCCAGCGGACCAGGCACCGGGACGCCCCCCGCGCCCGGGCTGCCGGTCGACATCCGCACCAGCCGGTGCTTGCCGTCGAGGTAGTACAGGAACTCCGGGCGCCGGTCCGACCCGTGCCAGGCGCTGGACTCGGCGTGCTCCTCGTCCAGCTCGCACAGCGGACCGCCACCGAGCCCCGTCAGCTCGACGGACTCCAGCGTCGGGGCGAGGTTCCGCAGGGTGAACAGCACCTGGGTCGCCATCTCGGAGCACTTGCTCGCCGCGACCTGCGACGCCTTGAGGTTCAGCGGCACGGTCAGCTTGTTCTGGTCGTCCGGTGTCAGCCCGGACACGTCCTTCCGCAGCGCCGTGCCCGTGGGGAAGCTGGACCTGACCACCGGCCCCAGCCATCTGGTGGGCCCCCGCAGCAGCGAGCGGACCATCTGCGTCATCGGGTCCACCTTGCTGCGCACGAACACCGGGTCGGCCACCGACACCGGTTCTCCGGTCGTCCCGACCGCCGTGTTGGAGGCGAAGTAGTACTTGTCGACGGAGGTGTAGTTCCGCTGGAAGTCCGACTTGCCCATGACGACACCGTCGGGCAGCCCGTCGATGCGCCACTGCCCGCTCTTGCCGTCCTTGCTGAGGTGCAGTTTCTTGCGGTACGGCCCGTCGGCGGGCTTGTACGCCTGCTGCGCGTCGACCGTGGCGACCTGGCTGCCGGCCAGGACGCAGGTGACGCTGCCCGCCTCCTCCCGCCCGCTCGCCTGGCAGTCGGTCTCGATGCTCGGCCCGTTGGTGAGCACCGTGGTCGAGTGCTCGGGACGCCAGGCGCGCGCCGCGTCGGCCGTCAGATACTTGCGAGCGGTGTCGTACTCCGTGTCGTCGCTGGTGAGCGCCTCCAGGAAGCCCTGCATGATCTCGCCCGGGCCGGCGCCGTCGGCCGGCGGCATGGCGAACACCCGTACCCCCGTGTCCTGCCGTGGCGTGGACTCCACGTTCCGCAGATCCCCGCTGTCGGGCATCGAGGCGCACCCGGTCAGCAGAACGACCCCCACTGCGGCGTAAGCCACCGCGCGACCCGGCCGCCCGTGGGCGCCCCCCCTGCGGTCAGCGCCCACGAAATGCCTCCCCTGGCTCGGTGTGCTCGGTGGTGTCCCCCTGTTCGGCCGCGTCCGGGCGGGCCGGGCTCGCGCCGGGTGCCGGATGCTCGGCGCCGCCGTCGTCCGCACGCCGTGCGCCGCCCGAGGGCCTGGGCACCACGCGCGCGCCGTTGCCGTTGCCGGGCATCGCGGTCGGGTCGGCCGCGGGCGTGACCGTGGCCAGGCGGGGCGTGATCGAGCCGCGCGGCGGGAGCGCGGGCGCCTGCCCGCCACCCTGCTGCACCGGTACGGTCGCCCGCTTCTCCTCGCCCCCGCGCGGCAGACCGGCGTCGTCGAGACCGCGATTGCGGCGCGAGTCCTTCGGCTCCAGCGGTATCGGCGAGCCCCGCAGCGGCTCGTCGGCGGTCCTGGGCAGCGTCAGCCGGAACTGCGAGCCGCCGCCCGGCTCGCCCCAGGCCTGCAGCCAGCCGCCGTGCAGCCGTGCGTCCTCCAGGGCGATCGACAGCCCGAGGCCCGTACCGCCGGTGGTACGCGCGCGTGCCGGGTCCGCCCGCCAGAAGCGGCTGAAGACCCTGGTCGCCTCACCCGGCTTGAGTCCGACGCCGTAGTCGCGCACCGCGACGGCGACCGCACCGCCGGCCGCGGCGAGCTTGACGACGACGTCCTTGCCCTCACCGTGCTCCACCGCGTTGACGACCAGATTGCGCAGCACGCGCTCCAGACGGCGGGCGTCGGCCTCGGCGACGACGGGCTGCTGGTCACCGACCACACGTATGTGCGTGCCCTTGCGCTCGGCGAGCGGCTCGGCGCCGCTGACCACGCGCCGGACGACCTCCCTGAGGTCTATCGGCTCGGCCTCCAGGGCCGCCGCGCCCGCGTCGAAGCGGCTGATCTCCAGCAGGTCCGCCAGCAGCGACTCGAACCGGTCCAGCTGGTCGGCGAGCAGCTCGGCCGACCGCGCGGTCACCGGGTCGAAGTCCTCGCGCGCCTCGTGGATGACGTCCGCCGCCATGCGGACGGTCGTCAGCGGGGTGCGCAGCTCGTGCGATACGTCGGAGACGAACCGGCGCTGCATCCGCGACAGGTCCTCCAGCTGCTGGATCTTCAGCTGGAGATTCTGCGCCATCTTGTTGAACGCCTCGCCGAGGCGCGCGATGTCGTCCTCGCCGGTGACCTTCATCCGCTCCTGCAGCCGCCCGGCGGACAGCCGCTCCGCGATCCCGGCCGCCATCCGGACCGGGGTGACGACCTGCCGCACCACCAGCCAGGCGATGGCGCCGAGCAGGACGACGACGAACAGCCCGGCGGTCGCCAGAGTGCCCTTGACCAGGCTCAGCGACTTCTCCTCCTGCGTGAGCGGGAAGAGGTAGTACAGCTCGTACGGGCGCCCGTTCGGGTCGTTGACCTGCTTGCCGATGACCAGCGCCGGCTGCGACTCCTTGTCGACGGAGTAGACGATCCTCGTATAGCTCTGCGCGGCCGTCGTACCGCCGTTGACGCGCTCACGCAGGTCGGCGGGCACGCTGGAGGTCGGGTTGACGTTCCCGGAGCCGCGCGGGCTGCGCCCGCCGCCGCTGTCGTCGCCCACGGGCAGCGTCACCACGTCGAAGGCTCCCGCGCCGCCGCTGGCCAGCGACGTCACGAGCTCGCTCATCCACTGGATGACGTTCTGCGACTGCCGCCCGTCCGGGCTCGCGCCGCCGTCGGCCGTGCCGGCACCGGTGCCCGCACCGGTCCCGCTCGCCATCGTGTCGTCCGCCTTCTGCTTGGCGACCGCGAAACCGCCCGTGGCCTGGCTCTGCGACGCCCTCACCTTGGCGTCGAGCAGACCGTTGCGCACCTGACCGATCACGACGAAGCCGAGCAGCAGGACGACGCCCAGCGACATCAGCAGGGTCGTGGCGACGACCCTGAGCTGAATGTTGCGCCGCCACAACCGCATGACCGGCAGCAGAGGCCGGCGCACCCAGCGCAGGAACAGCCTGAGGACCGGGCTGCCCTGGACACCGCCCCGCAGCAGCCCGCCCTCGAAGAGACGCCTGAAACGCGTGTTCACTCCCGCCCGGCCGACAGGCCGCCCCGGGCGTGCCCCGGACCCGCCGGGAGCCGAAGCGGCGCTGTCCCCGGGCATGTCAGCTCGGTCCTGCCTTGTAACCGACACCACGGACGGTCACCACGATCTCCGGCCGCTCCGGGTCCTTCTCGACCTTGGAGCGCAGCCGCTGGACGTGCACGTTGACGAGGCGGGTGTCGGCGGCGTGGCGATAGCCCCACACCTGCTCGAGGAGCACCTCGCGCGTGAACACCTGCCACGGTTTGCGGGCGAGCGCGACCAGCAGGTCGAACTCCAGGGGGGTCAGCGCAATGGACTGCCCCTCCCGCTTCACCGAGTGTCCGGCCACGTCGATGACCAGGTCACCGATGGTCAGCTGCTCCGGCGCCGGCTCCTCGGACCTGCGCAGCCGCGCACGGATGCGGGCCACCAGCTCCTTGGGCTTGAACGGCTTCACGATGTAGTCGTCGGCGCCGGACTCCAGGCCCACGACGACATCGACGGTGTCGCTCTTCGCCGTGAGCATCACGATCGGCACACCGGACTCCGCCCGGATCAGGCGGCACACCTCGATGCCGTCCCGGCCGGGAAGCATCAGGTCGAGCAGCACAAGATCGGGTTTGGCCTCACGGAAAGCGGCAAGCGCCTTGTCGCCGTCTGCTACGAAAGACGGCTCAAAACCTTCACCACGCAGCACAATGCCGAGCATCTCGGCCAGTGCGGTGTCGTCGTCGACGACAAGGACTCGTCCCTTCATAAACGACATCATCCCATTCTCGTAACGACGGCAGAGGTGCAGGTGAGGGAGGTCACTGGCCCGTGACGATAGTCGTACCGAGCCGTCACTGTCTGCCCCTGCAAGACGATCTCGGTGCCACCGCGCACGCCACGGCCCCTCCGCCCGCCCGTCGCGGGGCGAAGGGGCCGTTCGCGTCGACCGGTCAGCCGTCCACCGGCACCCGGCGGGCCCTGGCGCACAGCTCGGCGAGCGCCTCGGCCGTCACCGGGGACACGGCACCCTCCTCGGTGACGAGGGCCGTCACCAGCTCGGGCGGGGTCACGTCGAACGCCGGGTTGTACGCCTGGGTGCCCAGCGGCGCCACCTGCACCCCGCCCCCGGGTCCCGCCACCGCCACCTGCGGGGCGCTGATCTCCGTCACCTCGAAACCCGGGCGCTGCTCGACCTCGATGGACGCGCCGTCGGGAGTGTCCGGATCGACGGTGGTCAGCGGCGCCACCACGATGAACGGCACATGGTGGTAGCGCGCGAGCACGGCGAGCGGATAGCTCCCCACCTTGTTCGCCACCGACCCGTCGGCCGCGATCCGGTCCGCCCCGATCAGCACGGCGTCGACCTCGCCCGCCGCGAACAGGGACCCCGCCGCGTTGTCGGTGAGCAAGGTGTACGCCATACCGCTGCGGGCCGCTTCGTACGCCGTCAGACGGGCACCCTGCAGCAGCGGGCGGGTCTCGTCCACCCACAGCCGCCGCAGCCGTCCTTCGCGGTGCGCGGCGAGCGCCACCGCGAACGCCGTGCCCTCGCCGCCCGACACCAGCGCCCCGGTGTTGCAGTGGGTGAGGATCCGGTGCCCGCCACCCGGCAGCAACTCGTCCAGCAGCGCCAGCCCGTGCACCGCCATCCGCGCACTGGCCTCCGCGTCCTCCTGGTGCAGTGCCCGCGCCGCGGCCAGTGCGGCCGCGGCCGCCGCCGTCGGGTCGCCGGTCCTGGCCAGCGCGGCCCCGTGCGCCGCCTCGGCCCGGCGCACCCCCACGGACAGGTTCACCGCGGTCGGCCGGGCACCCTCCAGCGCCCGCGCCGCCTCGACCACGTCGAAGCCGCGCGCGGCGGCCAGCGCCACCCCGTACGCCCCCGCGATCCCGAGCAACGGCGCCCCACGCACGGCGAGCGAACGGATCGCCTCCACCAGCGCCGGCGCGTCCGTGCACACCAACTCGACTTCTTCTGCCGGAACTCTCGTCTGATCGAGAAGGACCAGTACGGGACCCTCGGGTGGTTCCTCCCATCGGATCGCCGGTATGTCGCTCGGCCGCTTCTCCCCGCCGGTTTGCGCCTGCTGATCAGCCATGCGGTCAGTCTGCCCCGGAACCGGCGGACAATTGAAGGTGGCCGGCCCCTACCGCGACCGGTCCCCTGTTGACCATGACATGGCACGATGGCTGCCAACTCGCCGCCGCGACCGCGGAAGGGCACCGAGAAGGAGCTTCGATGACAGACACTCCGGGCTGGGCCTCGCCCGGAACCGCCCCGTCGTCCGAGGGGCGGGAACCCGGTGCGTCCGGCCCCGCCGAACCCTCCGACCGCCCCGGCCCCGAGGGCACCGCACCGCAGCCCGGCGCGAACCCGCAGGGCCCCGGCGCGAAGTGGTCCAAGGAGCAGCCGCCGGCCGGCCAGTGGTCCGCGCCCACCGGTGCCCCCGACCCGAACCAGGCCCCGCCTCCGCCGCCCCCGCCGCCCGGCCAGGGCTGGGGCGGCCACCAGCCCGGCGGCCCGGGCCAAGGCGGCTACGGCGGCCCTCCCCCGGGCCCCGGCGGCTACCCGGCGTGGGGCGGCGGCTGGGGCGGCCCCCCGCCCGCGGCCAAGCCCGGTGTCATCCCGCTGCGCCCGCTCGGCATCGGCGAGATCCTCGACGGCGCCGTCTCCACCATGCGCACCTACTGGCGCACGGTGCTCGGCATCTCGCTGGCGGTCGCTCTGCTCGTCGACACCACGCTCGTCGCCGTCCAGGGCTTCGTCATGAACGGCAGCACCGCGCAGACCTCGCTCGACAACGGGACCGCCACGCCGGACGACGTCCTGCGCGCCCTGCGCGAGACGATGATCGGCACCGGCATCGTCGCCGTGATCTCCACGATCGCCATCATCGTCGCGACCGCCCTGCTGACGACCATCACCAGCCGTGCCGTCCTCGGCCGGCCGGTCAGCACCGGCGAAGCCTGGCGCGAGGCCCGCCCGCAGATCCCCCGGCTGTTCGGCCTGCTCCTGCTGCTCGGCCTGATCTTCATCGGCGTCTTCGCCGCCGGCATGCTGCCCGGGTTCCTCGTCCTGCTCGCCGACGGCGGCAGCGGCGCCGGTGCGGCACTGCTGGCCATCGGCGTCCTCGCGGCCTTCGTCGTCGCCGGCTGGCTGATGATCCGCTTCTACCTGGCGACCCCCGCCCTGATGCTGGAACGGCAGGGCGTCACCAAGGCCCTGAGCCGCTCGACGAAGCTGGTGCGCGGCTCCTGGTGGCGTGTCTTCGGCATCGTGCTGCTCACCGGTCTCATCACCAACATCGTCGCCTCGCTCGTCGCGATCCCCTTCGCGATCCTCGGGGCCGCCGTGAGCGGTGACAGCCTGGGCGACCTGTTCGGCACCGGCGGCGGACACGTCGGCTGGACGTTCCTGATCATCCGCGGGATCGGCTCGCTGATCGGCACCACGCTCACCCTCCCGATCAGCGCGGGCGTCACCGTGCTCCTCTACATCGACCAGCGCATCCGCCGCGAGGCCCTCGACATCGAACTGGCCCGCGCCGCCGGTGTCCCCGGCGACGCCGCCCGCCGCGTCCCGGGGAGCTGATGCGGTGAGCCTCACGGGGGGAGCACTCATGGCGGCCCCGCCCGGCGCCGCCGGGACGGCCGTGCGCGGCCTGCTGCGCACGGCCGACACGGTGGTCCTGGCCGCCGGCGGCTCGGGGGACGAGCCGCCCGTGACCATCTCGCGCGACCCCGCGCGGGAGGCGGCCCGGCGCGAGCTGTCCAAGCGGATGTACCACGAGAACGACCCCGGCCTGATCCAGCGCGCCCTGGACGCCTTCTGGGACTGGCTCGGCAAGTTGTTCGGCACGGCCGCCTCGGCGACTCCCGGCGGCGGTGTCGGCCTGTTCTTCGTCGTCCTGTTCGTCGTCGCCGTGCTGGGCGCCCTGTGGTGGCGCCTGGGCACCCCCCGCCGCCGAACCGCCTCCGCCGCCGTCCTGTTCGACGACAGCCCCCGCAGCGCCGCCGAGCACCGCGCCGCCAGCGAGGCACACGCCGCCCAGGGCCACTGGAACCAGGCCGTCCAGGAACGCATGCGGGCCATCGTCCGCTCCCTGGAGGAACGGGCCCTGCTCGACGTCCGGCCCGGACGCACCGCCGACGAGGCGGCCGCCGAGGCCGGCCGTTCCCTCCCCGCACACACGGACCGCCTGCGTGCCGCCGCCCGGCAGTTCGACGACGTCACATACGGCGGACGCAGGGCCGGCGAGCAGGCGTACCACCGCCTCGCCGAACTCGACCGCGACCTGGAACGCACCAGGCCCGCCCTCGCCGACAGCACCACCGCCGGCAACCGCCCGGGGGCCGCCGAGTGACCACCGAGGCCACCCTGCCGACCACCTCCACCGCGCCCACCACCCGCCAGGTGTGGACCCGCGCGCGGGGCATCACCCTCGCCGCCGTCCTGCTGCTCGTCGCGGCCGTGGCCATGGCCGCCGTACGCTCCACCGACCGGCACGGCTCCCTGGACCCGCGCTCCGCCGATCCCTACGGCAGCCGCGCCGTCGCCCAACTCCTCGCCGACCGCGGCGTGTCCACGCGCGTGATCACCACACTCGGCGAGGCACGCGCGGCCGCCGGCCCCGACACCACCGTCCTCGTCGCCGTCCCGGACCTGCTGACCAGCCGTCAGCAGACCCGGCTGCACGAGGCGACCGCGAGCTCCGGCGGACGCACGGTCCTCGTCGCGGCGGGCAGCCCGTCCGTGGAACGACTCGCCCCCGGCGTCACCGCGGACCCCCTCAACAGCTCCCGCACCACCCTCGCCCCCGACTGCACCCTGCCCGAGGCCCGGCGCGCGGGCAGCGCCGACACCGGCGGCATCCGGTACACCACCACCCACCTCGACGCCGACTCCTGCTACCCCAGCGAGCGACTCGCCACCCTGCTGCGGGTCCCGGCGGCCTCCGGGCACGGCGACACCGTCGTCCTCGGCGCACCCGACATCCTCTACAACGACCGCCTCGACGAACAGGGCAACGCCTCCCTCGCCCTGCAACTCCTCGGCTCCCGGCCCCATCTCGTCTGGTACCTCCCCTCGCTCTCCGACTCCGCCGCCACCGGCGGGGACGAACAGAAGAGCTTCCTCGACCTGCTCCCGTCCGGCTGGCTCTGGGGCACCCTGCAGCTCTTCGTCGCAGCGGTCCTCGCCGCGTTCTGGCGCGGCCGCCGCTTCGGCCGACTCGTGCCCGAACGGCTCCCCGTGGCGATCCGTGCCTCCGAGACCGCCGAAGGCCGCGCCCGCCTCTACCGCAAGGCCAACGCCCGCGACCGCGCGTCCGCCGCTCTTCGCTCCACCACCCGCACCCGCCTCGCCCCCCTGGTCGGCGTCCCCGTCACCCAGGCGCACGCGCCCGAGGCCCTGCTCCCCGCTCTGTCCGCCCGCCTCTCCGGCGACGGACAGACCATGCACCCGCTCCTCTTCGGGCCGCCGCCCGGTGACGACGCGGCCCTCGTCGCACTGACCGACCAACTCGACGCCCTCGAAAGAGAGGTACGCCGTTCATGACGGACCCGACCACTGACAACGCCGGGCGCACCGGGAACGCGGGCGATGCCCGTGCCTCCCTGGAGGCCCTGCGCGCCGAGATCGCGAAAGCCGTGGTCGGCCAGGACCCCGCCGTGACCGGTCTCGTCGTCGCCCTCCTCTGCCGTGGACACGTTCTACTGGAAGGAGTCCCCGGGGTCGCCAAAACGTTGCTCGTCCGCACACTCGCGGCCGCACTCGAACTCGACACCAAGCGGGTCCAGTTCACTCCCGACCTGATGCCGAGCGACGTCACGGGCTCCCTCGTCTACGACACCCGGACCGCCGAGTTCTCCTTCCAGCCCGGCCCCGTCTTCACCAACCTCCTCCTCGCGGACGAGATCAACCGGACCCCGCCCAAGACCCAGTCCTCCCTGCTGGAGGCCATGGAGGAACGCCAGGTCACGGTCGACGGCACGCCACGTCCGCTGCCGGAGCCGTTCCTGGTCGCCGCGACCCAGAACCCGGTCGAGTACGAGGGCACCTACCCGCTGCCCGAGGCACAACTGGACCGTTTCCTGGTAAAGCTGACCGTCCCTCTGCCGTCCCGGCAGGACGAGATCGACGTCCTCACCCGCCACGCCTCCGGTTTCAACCCGCGCGACCTGCGCGCCGCCGGCGTACGCCCGGTCGCCGGCGCCGCCGACCTGGAAGCGGCCCGCGCGGCTGTCGCCAAGACGACCGTCTCCCCCGAGATCACCGCCTACGTCGTGGACATCTGCCGCGCCACCCGCGAGTCGCCGTCCCTCACCCTGGGCGTCTCCCCGCGCGGTGCCACCGCTCTCCTCGCCACCTCGCGCGCCTGGGCCTGGCTGACGGGCCGTGACTACGTCATCCCCGACGACGTGAAGGCCCTCGCCCTGCCCACCCTGCGCCACCGTGTGCAGCTCCGCCCCGAGGCCGAGATGGAAGGTGTGACGGCCGACTCGGTCATCAACGCCATCCTGGCCCACGTCCCGGTCCCGCGCTGATGGCCCTCACCGGCCGCGCCGCGCTCCTCGCGGCCCTCGGCTCGATCCCGGTCGGCGTCCTGGAGCCCGGCTGGACGGGGATCCTCGCCGTCAACGGGTCCCTGGCCCTGGCCTGCGCTTGCGACTACGCGCTCGCCGCGCCCGTGCGCCGGCTGCGCCTGAGCCGCTCCGGCGACACTTCCGCGCGTCTCGGTGAGACGGCCGACGTCACCCTCACGATCACCAACCCGTCCCGCCGCCCCCTGCGGGCCCATCTGCGGGACGCCTGGCCGCCCAGCAGCTGGCAGCCCGGCACGGAGGTCGAGTCCTCCCGCCACCGCCTGACGGTGCCCCCGGGGGAACGCCGCCGTGTGACGACCCGACTGCGTCCCACGCGTCGCGGCGACCGCCAGGCCGACCGCGTGACCGTCCGCTCCTACGGCCCGCTCGGGCTGTTCTCCCGCCAGGGCTCCCACCAGGTGCCCTGGACGGTGCGTGTCCTGCCGCCGTTCACCAGCCGTAAGCATCTCCCGTCGAAGCTCGCGCGGCTGCGTGAACTCGACGGCCGCACCAGCGTGCTGACGCGCGGTGAGGGAACGGAGTTCGACAGCCTCCGCGAGTACGTCCCCGGGGACGACACCCGCTCGATCGACTGGCGGGCCACGGCACGGCAGTCCTCCGTGGCCGTCCGCACCTGGCGTCCGGAACGGGACCGCCACATCCTGCTGGTCCTGGACACCGGCCGCACCTCGGCCGGCCGCGTGGGCGACGCCCCGCGCCTGGACGCCTCCATGGACGCGGCCCTGCTCCTCGCCGCGCTCGCCTCGCGCGCCGGCGACCGCGTGGATCTGCTGGCCTACGACCGCCGGGTACGTGCCCTGGTACAGGGCCGCTCGGCGGGTGACATGCTTCCTTCCCTGGTCAACGCGATGGCCACGGTCGAACCGGAACTCGTCGAGACCGATGCCCGCGGCCTGACCGCCATGGCCCTGCGCACGGCACCGCGCCGCTCGCTGATCGTGCTGCTCACGACGCTCGACGCGGCACCGGTCGAGCAGGGTCTGCTCCCTGTCCTCCCGCAACTCACGCAGCGGCACACCGTTCTGGTCGCCGCGGTGGCCGACCCGCACATCGCGACCATGGCGAAGGCAAGGGGCGACGCGGAATCGGTGTACGAGGCCGCGGCGGCGGCCCAGGCACAGAGCGAGCGTCAGCGCACGGCGGAACAACTCCGTCGGCACGGCGTCACGGTGGTGGACGCGACTCCGGAGACTTTGGCGCCGGCACTGGCGGACGCCTACCTGGCCCTCAAGGCGGCGGGCCGGCTCTGAGTCGTTCCCGGCACGGCCCTTTCGAGGGCCGGCATTTCCTCAAAGGGTTCTGAACGCAGAAAACCCCCGCATCCGTGGATGCGGGGGTTTTCCCAAAGATTGTTCGGCGGCGTCCTACTCTCCCACAGGGTCCCCCCTGCAGTACCATCGGCGCTGTGAGGCTTAGCTTCCGGGTTCGGAATGTAACCGGGCGT